>NZ_NRQU01000074.1 GCF_004119495.1 Flavobacterium sp. YO12 | reverse complement strand
ATTTATAGCGGTTTTGGAAATCAATCCTGAAATATATACTATGTCTCAGCAGTAGAAAGGGATCGCTGTGCTTTTAGTTTTCAGCTGTTTTAAAGTTGTTTTTTATTCTTTATACGCAGAATTGTCTTCGAATGAATAAAGTTCTTTAGAAGCTTTTATTTTGTTGAGATATGCACAAGTCGTGGATTGGAAAGAAATTTTAAAGCTTGTTAATTATATTGATAAATTTGTTTAAGATAATTTGGGATATGAAGGAACTAATAAATGTAATTAATAACTTTCAAAAGCTGGATCAAGAAACTGAAGACGCAATAAAAGAATATTTTGTTGAAGAAAAGTTTAAGAAAAATCAATTAATTATTGAGGAGGGTAAAATATGTGATAAAATCTATTTTATTAAATCAGGTACTATACGACGTTTTTCTATAGTAGAAAGTGTAGAGGTTACAAAATGGATTTATACCGACAATCAATTT
Source organism: Flavobacterium sp. YO12 (assembly GCF_004119495.1). Lineage (GTDB taxonomy): Bacteria > Bacteroidota > Bacteroidia > Flavobacteriales > Flavobacteriaceae > Flavobacterium. Next base: position 19,123 of record NZ_NRQU01000074.1, on the reverse strand, counting down.
GTTACTTCGATGAGTAGTTTTTTTGAGCAAAAACCATCATTTGAGATTTTTTCAAACTTCTAGATGAAACTACTGTATATTCTTTATCTTTTGATGATGAGCAAATTTTGTTACGCTATCCATTATTTTCTAGTTTTCACTTAAAATTGCTTAGGCTTTATCTCTCTAAAATAAATGAATTTCATCATCAGTTTAGATTAATGAGTGCTCAGGAGAAGTATTTGTATCTTCTTAAATCATTTCCTGAAATTATTAAGAAAGCCAAACTGAAAGATATTGCCTCACTTATTGGTATAAGTCAGGAAACTTTAAGTAGAATACGTGCTTCAATTACTTGACATTAGGTCAAAAAATGACGTTTTCTTTTTTTTAATATTTGTATACTTATTAAATTAGTAAATATTGAAAAATACTATAATTGGAAATGCTGCTGTTATTGGAAACAATGTTCGTATTGGAAATTTTTCCACTATTGAAAATGATGTTGTTATTGGGGATAATACTTGGATTGGTAATAATGTTACTTTGTTGAGTGGTGCGAGAATTGGTGAAAACTGCGAAATTCATTCGGGGTCAGTAATAGCTGGAAATCCGCAAGACTTGAAGTTTAAAGGTGAATATTCATTACTTGAGATTGGAAATGAAACAATTATTCGCGAGTTCGTAACGATAAATAAGGGAACAGCTTCTAAAGGTAAAACAAAAATTGGCAATCATAATTTGATTATGGCTAATGCTCATATTGGACATGATTGTTTTATTGGAAATAATTGTGTCATTGGTTTTAATGTTGGAATGGCAGGCGAGGTAACTGTTGGAGATTGGGCTACTATCAGCGGTTTATCAGCCATACATCAATTTTCAAATATTGGTGATCATAGTATGATTTCTGGAATGAGCAGGGTTGTAAAGGATGTTCCGCCATATATTACGGCTGCACATGAACCTTTGAGTTATGCTGGTTTGAATAGCGTTGGCCTGAAAAGAAGAAAATTTGAAATTGAGAAGATAAATGAACTAAAAGAAATTTATCGAATTATTTTTCAAGAAAAAAGAAATACAACTTTAGCGTTAGCATTAATTGAAAGTAAATTTGAAGAAAGTATAGAAAGAAATTTGATTCTTGATTTTATAAAACAATCTAAAAGAGGAATTGTAAAAGGATTATTATAATTGAGTATAGCAGTAAGCTGAATTTACAACTGTCTAAACTAAAAAAACTCCTTAAAAAAATTAAGGAGTTTTTGATGAATAATGGTTAACAGTTTAAAAATTATTTAGATTATTCGTATTTTAAATATTGTAAAACATCAACTTTGGTCGCTTGATACGCTCTCGAAAGTACTACTCCGAGAGTAAGCAATAGTAAAATGGTAAAACCAATTAAAAAGGGTGAAACAGAAATAGTAACTCGATAAGCAAAATTTTCCAACCATTTGTTTAATAAATAGTAAGCGGGAAATAATGCGATCATAAATCCTATAATGCTAAAAAGGATATATTGTTTGCAAAGCTCTTTCAATAAAACATTAGTTTCGGCGCCAAGGGTTTTTCGAATAGCGATTTCTTTCATACGTCTTTCGATTGAGTACGAAGCTAAAGCAAATAAACCAATAAGAGCAATTACAATAACAATCACATTTAGTAACGAAAAAAGGTTCTTTTGTTTAACATAACCGCTATAAGATCTTTTGTATTCCTTATCAACAAAATCATATATAAAAGGATATTCAGTGTCAACTTTCTTTAACCATAAACTTTCTATATCAGCAATAGTCTGCTGCATAGTTTTAGGATCTGCTGTTATATAAATATTGTTCAAAAGACCGCTAAACCACGATACACTTTTAAAATGAAATATTGACATTGGCGGTACAGCTTCGCCAGGATGTCCAATATTGAAATCTTTTACAACTCCCACGATAATAGCTTCTTTTCCGTCCCAGTTTATTTTTTTACCTATAGGATCTTTCTCGTTTAATAATTTTAAAGCGGTTTCATTAATTAACATCGAATTAATGGTGTCCTGAGAATATGCAGGATTTAAATAGCGCCCTTTAACTATTTTTATTTTCATCATTTCAAGAAGTCCAAAATCTATTGGAATATTACTCCCGTCTATATTTACATCTTTGTAATGATAGGAAATTACAGATTTTGCACCTCTTCCCATAACAAAGCCGCCGCCTGCTACTTGTTTTACTCCTTTTATGCGAAGCAATTGGTTTTTGATATTATTGTATTTGCTAAATTGATTTTTATCTGTAATTTTTTCGCCATAGATGTTTCGATAAGAGATGTCAAGAATCTGGTTCCCGTTAAACCCCAAATCTTTAGAATTCATATAATCAATTTGCTGATATACAATATAAGACCCAATAATAAAGAAGGCTGCTACGGCAAATTGAAATATCAACATTCCGTTGCGAAGCCAGACACCGCTTTTGCTTCGAATAAAATTGCCTCTTAAAACTTTTAAAACTTCAAAATTCGAAACATAAATTGCAGGAAATATTCCAGCGACGATTACAGTTACAACAAAAATAACAGCTAATTGCAGATAGAATTGTCCGCCTTGCAATGCTAGGTTTTTTTCTAAGAAAGCATTATAATAAGGAATTGAAAGCTCGACAATTACAAGAGATATTAAAATGGAGAACAATAAAATTATAGCCGTTTCAAAAATAAACTGTTGTATTATATTCGCTTTAGAAGCTCCGATAACTTTTCGGACACCAATTTCTTTTGCTCTTTTTACAGCATTTGCAGTAGCAGAATTAACATAATTGACAATAGATAATATCAAGATTAAAATTGATAAGCCAACAAAGATTAATAAAAGTTGATAATTTCCATTGGTTTCTATTAGACCGCCAGTTTTGGTATGCAAACGAATAGAAGCTAAAGACTCTAAATGAGGTTTTACTTGTCCATATTTTTTAATAAACTCTTCTGGAGCCATACCTTGAAATTTGGCTTGAGGCACCGTCATGTTATCATAATAAACTTTAGCCAGATTTTTGCTGACCAAACCTATATCAGTTGGATTTTTTAGTTTTAATAAAAGAATGAACTGAAAATTTCCCCATTGCTGAATGGTGTTTTTTACTCTTAAATCCATAAAATTAACTACACAAGAAGGATTAAAAATCGACTTTTTGTCTAGTTTGTAAACTCCTCGAACAACCAAAACCTGATTCTGCAAGACTACTTTTTTACCAAATGCACTTTTATTTCCAAAAAGCTGTGCAGCCAAATCTTCAGATAAACAAATGCTGTTGCCATCTGGTAAACCTGTTTTTGCATTTCCTTCTATAAATTGATAGGGGAAATAATCAAAAAAGTTTTTTTGTGCTACAAGAATTTTATCAGACTGTATTTTTTTACCTTCAAAATGAATGATTTCATTATCATAATTTCCATTTACATAACAATAAGATTCGACTTCAGGATTTGTGTTTTTTATTGTAGATCCTATCGGAGCAGAACTTGAAGCCCAATATGTAGTAGGATCCATTTGATTTGCTACCAAAAAGACATTGTCTTTATTAGGGTTCCATTGATCATAACTCTGTTCGTCGTTCCAATATAAAATTGCAAAAATTAATCCCGCGATTCCAATGCTCAAACCCAAAACATTCAAAGCCGTAAAGAATTTGTTGTTTTTGATGTGATATATAAATATGTTAATCCAGTTTTTCAGCATGATCTTAGTTGTTTAAAGTTGTTGCGAAAACATCAACATTTTTATGATTTAATTTTTCTGAAAGAATGATTCCGTCTTTCATTAAAATTGTTTTTTGCGAAAACGAAGCGTCATAATCAGAATGTGTTACCATTAAAATTGTTGCTCCGCTTGCATGAAGATCAGTTAGCAATTCCATTACCTCATTTCCATTTTTACTGTCTAGATTTCCAGTCGGCTCATCGGCAAGAATAATTTTAGGATCATTAATCAAAGCTCTTGCTACGGCAACACGCTGTTGCTGACCACCTGACAGCTGCTGCGGAAAGTGTTTTAAGCGATGTGAAATGCCTAATATGGCCGCAATATCTTCTACTTTTTTCTTTCTTTCAAAAGAATGCAATTTATTGTAAAGCAACGGCAATTCAATATTATCATAAACAGATAACTCATCAATTAAATTAAAATTCTGAAAAATAAAACCAATGTTTTCTTTTCGAACTTTCGTTTTTACTTTTTCATTAGTACCAATCATTTCTCGATCCAGTAATTTATAGCTTCCATCTGAGGCGCTGTCTAATAACCCGATGATATTTAATAAAGTTGATTTTCCACTTCCAGAAGGTCCCATAATCGAAACAAAGTCGCCTTCATTGATTGTTAAGGAAATTTGGCTTAATGCTTTTGTTTCTACTTCTTCAGTTCTAAAAGTTTTTGAAAGTTTTGTAATACTGATCATAAATGCTGTTTTAAAGATTGATGTTTGATGATTACTTTTAGTGCCGAAGTAAAAGAAACAGTTCGAAAATTAAGATGTTTACAATATAATTGATAAATGTCTATTTTTGTTACTTTTACCAGCAAAAAAGATTCTCATATTTGATGATTTATTAGTCTAAATGTGATTTTCGTGCCAAAAATTTAAAATCTGTAACTGCTTTATTTTTACGTTTTTATTTTTTCAATACTAATTAAACTGTCCAAAAATGGACAGCTTTCGTCCAAAACCGAACAAAAATGAAAAAAACAAACGCTTCTATATTAATCATCGACGATCAGGAAGACATTCTTTTTGCATCAAAAGTGTACTTAAAAAAGTACTTTGAAGAGATTTATACACTCAATAATCCAAAAAATATTGTCGAATTATTATCAGAAAAAAGTATTGATGTTGTTTTACTAGACATGAATTACAGAATTGGTTTTGAAGATGGAAGGGAGGGCTTGTATCTTTTAAAAGAAATAAAAACACTTTCGCCAAAAACTGTTGTGATTTTAATGACGGCTTTTGGTAAAGTTGAAACTGCTGTTGAAGGATTAAAATCTGGAGCTTTTGATTATATTTTAAAACCTTGGGAAAATAAAAAACTATTAGAATCTGTAAAGCTAGCCGTTGATAAATCTAGAAAGGATCAGAAAAGACAAAAAGCGGCCGAAATTGAAAATGACTTTTTCATAGGAACTTCAGAGATTATAAAAAAGGCATATTTATTGGCCGATAAAGTGGCAAAAACAGATGCTAATGTTTTGATTCTTGGCGAAAACGGAACGGGAAAATTTGTTCTCGCACATCATATTTACACTAAATCTGAAAGAAAAAACAATCCTTTTATTGCGGTTGATTTAGGTTCGTTGAACTCAAATATTTTTGAAAGTGAATTGTTTGGTTATGCAAAAGGTGCTTTTACCGATGCCAAAATCGATACGCCGGGACGTTTTGAAATGGCGCAAAACGGAACTATTTTTTTAGATGAAATAGGAAATGTGCCTTTGCATCTGCAATCAAAATTATTGCAGGTTATTCAAACTAAAACCGTGACAAGATTGGGCGAAACAAAAGCAAGACCATTAAATGTCAGGATTATTACGGCAACTAATTTAAATTTAAAATTAGAAGCTGCCGATAAAAATTTCAGGGAAGATTTGTATTATCGAATCAATACCATGGAAATTGTTCTGCCTCCGCTGAGAGAGCGTAACGAAGATAAAATTCCGTTGGCTGAATATCTTTTAGAAAAAATGGCAGCAAAGTATGGACGGGGTGAAATTACTTTTGATAAAAAAGTCTTAGAACAGATTGAAAAACATGCTTGGAACGGAAATATTCGTGAAATGGAAAATAAAATTGAACGTGCGGTTATTCTCTGCGAAAACAATCTCATTTCTGTTTCTGATTTGGATTTAGAGATTATAACGCCTTATGATGAAAGCGCAGATGACATTCAGCTTTCTTCAGTAGAAAAAACGGCAATAGAAAAAGCACTTTTTAAAAACGGCAATAATATTAGTAAAACTGCTGATGATTTGGGATTGTCAAGGGGATCGTTGTACCGACGTTTAGAGAAGTATAATATCAATATTAGTTAATATGTTTAAAACTTTTCAAACTTATAAATTGTTGTTTTTTCGATTGATTTTAATTGTCATTGGAATCGAATTTTCTATTTATTTTTTTAAAATAGGATTGTTGTTTACGGGTATTTTCGGGCTTTTTATAGTTTTCCTAATAGCTCGTGAAATGTATTTTTATGTCCGCAATTTTATTTTGCTCTATGACAAAACCATTTCATCGATTTTGCAAAATGATTTCACATCAGATTTTACCAAACATAAAATTGATAAAAATTATACCGAACTGTTTCAATTGTATGATACGATGAAGAACAGGCAAAACGAACAGGTTTCAAAAGATATTATTTATCGTTCGATTCTAAATAATATTGAAACTGGAATTGTTATTCTGCAAAAGCAAGAAAAGGAGTGGAATGTTTTTTTAATGAACGATTATTTTTCTTCCTATTTTAATGTTCCAAAAGTTTCGAGATGGAAATATCTTAAAAACCAGCTTCCTGCTTTATGTGAAATCATTGAAAAGGATGATTTTCAGGAAATAAAAACATCGATCGAAATTAGAGTAAACGAACAAAATCAGCAGACATTTGTTTTGCAGGCTTCTCGAACTGAAATTTTTGAACGTGATTATTGTATTGTACTCCTCGATTCGATTCAGAACGTTGTTGAGAAAAAAGAAAAAGAAGCGTGGGTAAATTTAATGAAAGTCATTTCGCATGAACTTTTAAATTCGATAACGCCAATTCGATCTATTTGCCAAAATTTACAAGATTTAGTCGATCAAGATTCGCTGTCAGCAGAAGACTTAGAAGATGTAAAAAATAGTGTCGAAACTATGCTGAGACGAAGCGATCATTTGCAAAAATTTGTCGAAGGTTATCGAAAACTTGCCATGCTGCCTTCTCCCAAAAAAGAGAAAACAGAACTGCAGTATTTAATTGATAATTGCATTCAAATTATGAATCCATTATTTGTTGAGCAGCAAATAAATATAGTAAATACAATTTCGTTTAAATACAGGATTAATGTTGATGCGCATCAAATGGAACAAGTATTAATTAATTTGCTCACAAATTCGATTCATGCTTTAAAAAACTGCGGCGAAAAGCGAATTATAATTTCGGCTGAAGCCAAAGAAAACAGAACTTTTATTAGAATAATTGATACCGGAATTGGAGTAGAAAAGGAAATAGAAAACAAAATATTCCTGCCGTTTTTTACAACAAGAGATGAAGGTGCAGGAATTGGTTTAACATTATCTAAAAACATTGTTGAAGCGCACGGCGGCTATATTGCAAATAAAAACAAAAATGGAAAAACTGTTTTCGAGATTTGTTTGGTTGAATAGAATTTTATCCAAATTTTAATGGTCTATTCGTTTATTATGCTTTTTTAAATTATTGAAGAACATATTTCTTTAATAGGATTTTTTCTAAATTAGCAAAAGTATAAAGTTTAAAACGGTACTAACCTAAAGTGAAATTTCATGACAAAAGGCAACGAGAATCCTAAAGTTGATTTTTATTTTGATAAAGTTGAAAAGTGGCAAAAGGAATTGGAACAACTTCGAGAAATTGCCCTCGATTGTCAGCTTACTGAAGAATTAAAGTGGGGAACCCCTTGTTATACTTTAGGAAAAAGTAATATTGTTTTAATTCATGAGTTTAAAGAATATTGTGCTTTTTTGTTTTTTAAAGGCGCTTTATTAAAAGATACGAACGACATTTTAATTCACCAGTCTGAGAATGTCCAGGCAGCACGTCAAATTAGATTTACGAATCTTAAAGAAATAATTGATCAAAAGACGATTTTGAAAACCTACATTTATCAGGCAATCGAAATTGAAAAAGCGGGTTTAAAAGTCGAATTGAAAGAGACAACCGATTTTGAGGTTTCGGCAGAATTTCAAAAGAAGTTAGATGAAATGCCTAATTTAAAAAAAGCTTTTGAAGCATTAACACCAGGAAGACAAAGAGGCTATTTACTGCATTTTTCGCAACCCAAACAATCTAAAACCAGAGAATCAAGAGTCGAGAAAAATATTCCTCAGATTTTAGAAGGAAAAGGACTGAAAGATTAATTTATTTAAGGGAATGTTCAAAACAAGAAATACAAGATCATGAATACTACTAATAAACTATCGCCAGAAGGAACCGAAGAACTGCTTAAGGTTTTGGAAACTCGTTTTTTGAAAAATTTGAATAGACATCAAGGAATTGATTGGAGTAAAGTCGAAGCAAAACTAAAAGCAAATCCAGAGAAATTATGGTCGCTTGATGAAATGGAAAGAACAGAAGGCGAGCCAGATGTTGTAGGTTATGATGCGAAAACGGATGAATATATTTTTTATGACTGTTCGCCAGAAAGCCCAAAGGGACGTCGAAGTATTTGTTACGATCATGAAGCACTTGAAAAAAGAAAGGAACACAAACCTAAAGACAGTGCCATAAATATGGCAGACGAAATGGGGATTCAAATTTTGAACGAATCAGAATATCGAGAGCTGCAGAAATTGGGTAAGTTTGATGCTAAAACTTCAAGTTGGATCAAAACACCTGCAGATATTAGAAAACTTGGCGGCGCTGTTTTTTCAGATTTTCGTTATAACACCGTTTTTGTATATCATAACGGAGCAGATTCGTATTATGCAGCGAGAGCATTTCGCGGTTCTTTAAGGATTTAAAAAGATATATTTTTTAGCTCGATTTTTAACAAATAGAATTTAATACGTAACTCTACAAATTATTTTAAACCCTAATAGGATTGTATGAAAAATAAACTTTGGCTCTTGTTTTTACTTTTGACAACTTTAGCATTTGGACAAAAGGCAGTTTTTAAAATTAAATATTCAGAACAATTAGCTGTTTTTGTTTTTTTACAAAATCTTTCTGAGAATTCTCCAGAGAATGTTTTTAAAACAGAATTTCAAAAATCAAAATATTATACGGAGAAATACAAAAGTATAGCTTCAAAGTTTGACCTTTTAAATATTTACTATAGTTTTCCATTTGAGGATTATCCTTATGGTTTAAAAAAGTCGATGCAGACAGAAGATTTACTAAAAAAGAACTTGATTGAAACTGATAATTTAAAAGATTTCAAAATACGTTCAATTGGTTTTATTCCTAATAAAACGTTGAATGATTTGGCAGAAAGTATTTCAGAGTTTACACCTATTTACAACGAGCTGATTTATAATCCAAACAAAGAGAAATTCGAAAAACAAATTGTAGAAATTACAAAATATTCGAACGAACATGACATGGAAAAGTATTTTCAAACGGGACTTACATTTTATAATTCCGGCTGGGATACTTCAATTCCATTCGAAATAGCTTTTTATCCGCTGCCTAATTCTAAAGGATTTACTGCCCAGGCTTTCTGCAATAATTTTATTAGTGCCGTGCAGACTGATTTAGATTCATACAAAGATTTGTTTAGTGTTATGCTGCACGAAACCTATCATATCATTTATGACGAAGAATCGCTCGAAGTAAAAAAAGATATAGATTCTTATTTTAAAGAAAATAAATCAAAGTGCAGTAATTATGCTTATCAGCTGATGAATGAAGTTTTGGCAACAGCATTAGGAAATGGATATGTTTATGAACAATTAGACGGGAAAATTGATGATGGAGATTGGTATAATAGAAAATATATCAGTCTTATGGCGAAACAAATTTATCCATTGGTTATAGAATACATTAATCAGAAGAAAGGAATTGATAGAAGTTTTATAGATAATTACATCAAACAATATGAGACTAACTTCCCGAATTGGATAAATGAGCTTGATAATATTATGGCTTATAGATATGTAATTTCTGAAAATGAAGAAGACGTAAATGTAATAAGAAAAATGTTTCGTTACCGTTCGAGAACCGAATTTGATTCTGAATTGACAGAAGTAAGTATTGACAAAATGAAAAAAACACCGCTTACTAAGGTTATAATTGTTTCGAAAAATAGTGCCGAGAAGTTAAAGCTGGTGCAAAGAAATTTTACAGAGATGAAAAAATACAAATTTAATCCAGACAAGGAATTTATAGATATGATTTTCTTAAACGATAAAAGTCAATTGATACTAGTGAATCAGAAAAAATCGACACTTGAAACTCTTTTTAAATCGGTAAAACAAGAATAGAGAACATAAAACGCAGGATTTCAGAGTTTTGCTTTTTCGCTTGATTTTAAGAAAAAGAGAATAATAAAACAGTAAGAAATTATTTCTTTTTCAAGAAAAAGGAAATAATAAAAAGTGAAAATATTTCATATATTCGCTTTGAAAAAGAACAAGTTTACCGCTGAAGTACAGTTAGAAAAATATACTAATATTTGGAGGCAGATCTAAATAAGCAGGTTATAATTATAAACAATAATACCACTAAAAAACAAAAATGGATAAGATTAATTTATTAATTGTTGCAACCATAATTACTTTGTTCATTTCAGTATTACTTATATTTTTTCTGCTCACAGTTAAAACAAAAGACAAAACAAGTAATATTCTTTTTGCTGTTTTTCTATTAATAAACGCAATCGATTCAAGTGAGCCTTTGTTCGGATTAATGTTCGACAGACCTTCAAATTTGGGAATATTCAGATCTACAATTGCGTTTCTTCAAATCCCGGTTTTTTACTTGTATGTATTATCAGTTTCTTATTCTGATTTTAAATTAAAGCCCAAATATCTTATGCATGCAATTCCGTTTTTAATTGTAAATGCTGTTTTAGTGCCGCGCTTCTATGCTGTAGATGATGCTGCAAAAATGGATTTTATAATAAATCGTCAAAGTATGATCGAATTGCAGTTTATTCATGTTTTAATACACATTCAGATCATTGTTTATTTTGCGGCCATTTTTATGTTATTAAAAAGAGCCAAAAAACTGTATCTCGAAAATAATGCAGGTACTCATGTCAATTCCTATAATTGGTTATTTCAGTTTGCGACACTTCTTTCAATCTTGTATGTAGTTGCTATTGTAAAAAATATTTTTAAGTTTTCAGAATATCCAGATATCTCCGAATGGATAAAAGCTGGAATTATGTTAATGCAGCCCTTCATTATTTGCTGGTATTTATTTAAGGCTTTAAATAATCCAGATTTATTCAGGAACATCGATTCAAAATTAAAACTAGTTAAAGACATTGTTTCTGAAGAAAGAATTAATGCTCCCACAGCTGTATCTGAAAAAATATACAGTGAAGAGTTATTGAAACTGCAGCAATATATGAGTGAAGAAAAGCCGTTTCTTAATCCTTCTTTGACAATACAAGATGTCTCAAACGACATTCAAATTCCTGTACGAGATTTGTCGCTTTTAATCAATCATAAATTAGAGCAGCACTTTTACGATTTTATTAATGCCTATCGTATCGAAAATGCAAAGAATATTTTAAAAGACGTTACAAAAAGTAAAGTAACAATTTTAGAAATTCTGTACGAAGTAGGTTTTAATTCAAAATCTTCGTTCAATACTGCTTTTAAAAAGCATACCGGTTTTACTCCTACTGATTTTCGCAAGGCGTTGTAATTCATGGTTTTGTAATTATTCGTACGCGGTTTTTTAAACAAATGCGTACGAGTAGTTTTATTCGGTCGCGTATCATAAGTTTCTTTCGCAAGTTTGTATCGAAATAAATTTATAACCATAAAAATACGATACCATGAAAACTTCAGTAAAATTTTTAGCAGCACTTTTATTAGTAACTAACTTTTCTTTTGGACAAGGAATTTCTCAAAGAATAGATTCGATAATAAAAGATAGTCACCAAAAAAATCCCAATGTTGGCATTAGTGTAGGCTTTGTTCTAAACAATGAAGAATATTATACTGCATACGGGAATTTGAATGCAGAGAGTCAAGCTAAAATTGACAAGAACTCTATATTTGAAATAGCATCAATTACTAAAATTTTAACTTCAAATTTAATAGCACAAGCCGCTATTGAGAAAAAATTGAAATTGGAAGATTATATAGACAGCTATCTTCCAAAAGAATATGTACTGCAAAGCAATCTTAAAAACAAAATTAGAATTTCAGATTTAGCTTCTCATCAATCAGGTTTGCCAGATATCGATTTTGGAAAACTAATGGAGTTAAATCCGCAACAACCTGTGAGCAGTGTAACGAAAGAATCATTGGTTGCAATTGTAAATAACTGTTCTGAATTAAAAGATTATGGTAAATACCGTTATTCTACGATTGGGTTTACTTTACTTGGACAAATATTAGAGAAAGTTTATAACAAGAGTTATGATGAGATTATCACAAGCAAAATGATAAAACCATTAAAAATGACTAGTACTTTAACTAAAGATTTTAATGTAAAAAACCGTACAACTGTTCACAATCCAGAAGGGGGTATTCAGGAGTTTTTTAATTGGAATGTTACTGCACCAGCAGGATTAGTTAAATCGAATGCTTCTGATATGGTTACCTATTTAAAAGCAGTTTTAAACAAAGACAATAAAGTAGGTAAGGCAGCTGTGATTACTGAAAAAATATTTTATAAAGATGAAAAGAGAGAATTAGGATTGGGGTTAAATATTATGACAGATGATAAAAACACAATTTATATGAAATCTGGAGACTCAATGGGACAATCTTCAATAATATGTTATGACAGAGCTAAAAATTGGGGAATCATAATACTGTTAGATTATAGAAACTCAAAAATGAGACAAACACTTCTGAATTCAATTTATGACACAATTTTGAAAGATATGAAACCGGATAATGCAAGTTTGTAACAGACACAAATAATATCATTAAAATAGAATGCAAAAACTCCTTAAGAAATTAAGGAGTTTTTTACGTTTGGATAAATCTGTATTTCAATTATCTGTTACTTTATCGGATGTATTTATAAATAAATAGGAAAGTAGAATAAATTGTATTTTCCTTTCTTGGTTTTCTCTTTTCGGTTTAGAATAAATCAAGCAATTTTATCTGTTGTGTAAATAATATTGGAGTTCGAATTTTCAGAAACTGAAGTTTTTTTAGTTCGAATAAAAAATAATGATCTTTCAAAAATGCATTTGTTTATTGTTTCAATGTGTTGTTTTTTAATGTTTTGTAATTACTCGTACGCATTGCTGGAGACAAATGCGTTCGAATAGTTTTATTCGGTCGCATAGGTTTAATTTCTCCCACATCTTTGTACCGAAATAAATTTCTAACCTTAAAAATCACGATACCATGAAAAACATTATTTATTTATTACTTCTTATAGTAACAGTCGCAAGTGCTCAAACAAACAAAAAAGCAATTGCAAAAAGTAAAGATTATAGCTTTCTAACAGACAGTTTAAATATTGATCCACAATTAGAAAAATATAAACTTGCGGGATTTAGTCTTGTTGTTTTCGAAAACTACAAGATTGTGTACTCAAACCAATTTGGTGTAAAATCAATAGATTTAAAAGAAAAAATAGATCAAAACACTGCTTTTTCTACAGCTTCAATTTCAAAACCAATTACAGCACTTCTTTGTTTTATTCTTGAAGAAAAAGGATTAATTAAATTAGACGACCCAATTGATGGTTATTTAAAACGCTGGCATTTACCAAAAAGTAAGTTTATCGAAAACAATAGACCAACATGGAAACAATTTTTAAATCATACCGCTGGCACAAGTCAAAGCGGATTTGCAGATCACTATGAAGGAGATACAATTCCAACCATAAAAGAAAGTCTTTTAGGGAAAATTCCAAGATATGATAAAGAAATTGAATTCTTGTTTGAACCTGGAACAGATTGGGCATATAGCGGCGGTGGTTATGTAATTGTTCAAATGGCTTTAGAAGATACTTTTAAAAAATCTATAGCTGAACTAGCAAAAGAGCATATTTTTACTCCTCTTGGATTAAAAAATACTACAATGATACAGCCAAATGAAAAAGGATTTCCAACAAATGTAGCTCTTGTACATGATGAAAATGAAAAAGTTATTAGAACAGGTCTGCCAATCACGCCGCAAGTTGGACCATCAGGAATGTGGTCTACACCAACTGATTTAGCCCTGATTGCTATCGAAATGCAAAATGCATTACGCAATAAAAATAATAAAGTGATTTCTCATGATGTTGCTCAAAAAGTTACAGAAGTAACCGCTTTAAAAGATGCCGTTGGCGGTTGGAGTTATGGATGGCAAAAGTCCTTTGGTTACAATAACTATGATTGGTTTATGTGTAACGGTTCAAATACAGGAGTTGGCGGAAGTATTTTTGCAACAATGACAGATGGAAACGGCTTTACATTTTTAACCAATGGCGAAAAAAAGAATCGTTTTCCTGTGATGGGAAATACTCAAAGAACACTTTTAAGAGTGATGGGCTGGAATAAAAATACTTCTAATGAAGAAGTTCAGGAAATGCCTTCAAGTCTAAAAGAAAAACTAGTTGGGACTTATGATGATTTTCTTTACGCGCAAGGTGTAGAAACAAAAATTGTAGAAAAAAATAATCGCCTTTATGTTGAATCTCCATTATTAGATCACTTTAAAGGAAAAAATGATAATGAGTTGGTATATCTTAAAAATGGATATTTTAGAATTATAGATTATCCGAACTTGTTGAAATTTGGTTTCAGCGACGGAAAAGTAAATTCTGTGACCTTAACAAGAGATAACCTTAGTGCTAAAGTTGAATTAACCAATACAGGGAAATAGTCGTTTCGCGATATTGTTTATCACTCTGAATTTTAAATTATTACGAACAGAGATATTTCTTATATTAGCAAAAAGTAATTTTTTAGCACATAGTCTTGAAGCTTCAGGACTATGTGTTTGCTGTTTATAAAAAACAATAATCTTCTTAATTACCAATTAAAATATGAAAAAACTATTCGTCTTTGTTTTTATAATAATTGCTCAATCTTTTTACGGACAAGATAAAGTGGCAAAAAAGCCTGAATATGTATTGATAATCAACAATGAGATTGGTACAATGGCCGATGTTGAGAAATATGGTGCCGATGGTTATGTTAAATCTATGGTTAAAGGAGTTTCTGAAAATGAAAGAAATGAGCTGGCAAAAAAGTTTGGGGATAAAATAGGAGATAAGGAGTTCGTAATTTTAATTGAGATTTTCAGCGAGCAAGAAAAAATTGAAAACGATAAAAAAAATGCAGCTCAGTCTGAAAAAAGCCAAAAATTGGTAAAAGAAGACGAGTACATTTTAAAACTAAATGAGAAAGCAAAAGATTTTACCTTAAAACTAATAGATGGTAAAGAAGTAAAACTTTCTGATTTAAAAGGAAAAGTAGTTCTAGTAAATTTTTGGGCAACTTGGTGCGCGCCTTGTTTAATGGAGTTCTATGAGATACCATCGAAAATTATTGAACCCAATAAAAACACTGATTTTGTATTTTTAGCAATTTCAAGTGGAGAAACTCAAGAAGTTGTTTCGAAAAAAGTTGTTAAACTGAGAAAAGACGGAATTGATTTTAATTATGGAATTGATCCAAATGGGAAAATATGGAATGAGTTTGCAAAAGGTTCAATCCCGAAAAACTTTTTATTAGATCAAGATGGAGTCTTGAGATTTATGTCAACAGGAAATACTCCCGACAATTTAGATAACATCGCTGCCGAAATTAAAAAACTGCTGGCGAAATGATCTTTTTGATTTTTTAAAATAAATTAAGTTTTTAGGAAAATGAAAGCGATAGAAAAACTCCTTAAGAAATTTAAGGAGTTTTTTTATGCAAATATTTTGTGATTACTGTTGTGCTATACATCTGTTTTCGTTAATATTAAAATTACTTTATTTCTTTTGTTTTAAAAATTTAAAAAACAAAATAAGTAGTATATTTACAACTTAAAAGTATAGACTATACTCTATGCTTTGTTGTTTTGTATTAAAAAAAAGAAGCTATGCTTATAAACGAATTATCAAAGAAAACGGGATTATCAATTCATACTATTAGATATTATGAAAATCTAGGAATGATCAAGGGATTAACTAATGAAGAAGTGAAGTCTAATAATTATAAAAATTACGATGATAATGTCGTAGAGCGTTTAGAAATCATCATAGAAGCAAGAGAAGTCGGCTTTACATTAGCAGAAATAAAAAAAATACTAACCACTTGGTTTGAAAGCACTGATTCGAAACCTGAAACACTTGAACTTTTTCAGTCAAAAATAAAAGAGATTGATGATAAAATGAAATATTTCAAACAAACTAAGAAGCTTCTTGAAAAAGTATGTGAGAAATTGCAAAGTAATGATTGATGGTGAAATATTGATAAGCAAATTGTGAAAGTATATCACAAAAAAAACTCCTTAATTTCTTAAGGAGTTTCTTGGTGGGCGATGAGGGGTTCGAACCCCCGACCCCCTCGGTGTAAACGAGGTGCTCTGAACCAGCTGAGCTAATCGCCCTATTTTACTAGGTTGCTATCGTTTGTGATTGCGAGTGCAAATATACGCTAGTTTTCGAGTTCTGCAAAGGATTTTGAAGAAAAAATAAAACTTTTTTTAAAATAATTTATATCTGTCTGTTTATGAATTTGTTATTAAAATGATTTTTTTAAAGTTTTTTGTAGATCAAAAGTATATTTTAACCCAAAGGCAGTTCGGCAACAACAAAAGTGCTTCCGCCAACGTAAATAAAATCATTTTCCGAAGCATTTTTCTTCGCTTCCGCGAAAGCGCTTTCAACAGAATCGTATTTTTCTCCTATTAATTGATGCTTTTTTGCTTCGCTCTGCAAAATTTCGGTGCTTAATCCTCTTGAAGAATTTGGACTGCAGAAATAATAATGTGCACTTTGAGGAAAAAGTGGTAAAATAGAATCTAGATCTTTATCATTTACAACGCCTAAAACAATATGTAAATTTTCAAAAGTTTCTTTTTTAATCTGGTTCATTACAACCGTTAATCCATGTTTGTTATGTGCCGTGTCGCAAATAATTTTTGGATTCTCGCCAAGCTGCTGCCATCTTCCTTGCAATGCTGTATTTTTGACCACATTCAATAAACCAGATTTTACACTTTCTTCTGAAACTTTAAAGTCAGTAGTTTCGTTTATAATTTTAATAGTCTGCTGTACCGTTTTTTTATTGTGAAACTGATAATCTCCAATTAAGTCAGACGGGAATACATCGCTAATTAAATCAGAGGCAAAATAAATAGGTGCTTTTTTTTCTTCGGCTTTAGCTAAAAAAACCGGCTGTGTTTCAGTAGTATATTCACCAACAACAACAGGAATGTTTGATTTTATAATGCCGGCTTTTTCACCTGCAATCGCTTCTAGCGTATTTCCTAAAAACTGAGTATGGTCTAAACCTATATTGGTAATTACAGAAACTAATGGAGTAATAATATTAGTAGCATCAAGTCTTCCGCCCAGGCCGACTTCAATAATGGCAATATCAACTTTTTCAGATGCAAAATAGTCAAAAGCTAAACCAACAGACATTTCGAAGAAACTCATGTCATTAGCCTCAAAAAAGCTTTTATGCTTTTCGATAAACTCGCACACAAAATTTTCAGAGATTTCTTGACCGTTAATTTTAATACGTTCTCTAAAATCTTTTAAATGCGGCGAAGTATACAAACCAACATTATATCCAGCTTCATGTAAAACCGAAGCCAGCATATGTGATGTTGACCCTTTTCCGTTTGTTCCAGCAACATGTATGCACTTTAACTGCGTTTCTGGATTACCAAGATGTTCCGCCAGTAATTTGATGTTTGTGAGATCTTCTTTGTATGCCGAAGCACCTTGAAGCTGATACATTGGTAATTGATTAAACATCCAGTTTGTAGTCTCTTGATAGTTCATTTTATTTGGATAAAATAGTTGGTAATTGAAATAATTTTCGTTTTTTTAGTTTAATATTACAATGAAAATTATCTTTAGTGCAAAATTGAAATATTTTTTAGAATTAATTATTAAAAACAAGAATTAAAATATGTTTAGCCTCATTCAATTACAAACAGATACCATTGCAAACGCATCTAACGTAGTTATCGAAAAAATTGCTCCCAATACCGAAATTTCTGTTTTAGGTTTTATCTTAAAAGGAGGTTTCTTCCTAATTCCAATCGCGCTTTTATTATTTTATACTATTTACATCATTTTTGAGCGTTATATGTATATCACTAAAGCGTCAAAAATTGATAATAGATTAATGCAGGATGTTGGTGATAAATTGAATGCAGGAAATATCGAATTGGCTAGAACAATTGTAGAAAGAAGTAATACCGCTGCAGGAAATATCTTGAAAGAAGGAGTTCTGGTTATTGGAAGGCCAATTGCCGAAATCGAATCAAATATGGATCGTGCTGCCGATATTGAAATTGGTGAAATGGAACGCCGTTTAGGACATCTTGGGCTTATTGCTGGTATTGCGCCAACTCTAGGTTTTATTGGAACAATTTCGGGGGTTATTAAAATTTTCTACAGTATCTCAGTAACAGAAAATATTAGTATTGGAAATATTTCTGGAGGTTTGTATGAGAAAATGATCAGCTCGGGATCAGGATTAATTGTTGGAATTATTGCCTATAGCGCTTATCATTTATTGAATGGAAAAATTGATGATTTTGCCTTGAAAATTCAGAAACAAATATTAGAATTTGTAAACATAATTCAAAGAGCATAAGGTATGTCTATTAAGAGAAAAAGAAGATTTCATGCTGAGGTTGCAACTTCATCGCTGAGTGATATTATGTTTTTCCTGCTGTTGTTTTTCTTAATTATTTCAACACTTGCAAACCCGAATGTTATCAAGATGACTTTGCCAAAAGCCAAGGCAAATGAAAAAACAAATAAACAATTAATCAGTTTATCCGTTACCGAAGATAAAAAGTTCTACATAGACAAAGAACCCGTGGACTTTGAAAATCTAGAAACAAGTTTAATGACAAAAATAGGGGCAGACAAGGAGCAAACGGTTGTAGTTCGTATTCCTTTTAATTTGCAGGTTCAAGATTTAGTTGATGTTTTGCAAATAGGAGTAAAGAACAATTTGAAGTTTGTAATTGCTACTAGTCCGAAGTAGATTTAGTATTAGGGCGTGACCACAATAAAAAAATGGGCCAATCAGCATAACGTTGATTCGCCCATTTTT
>NZ_NRQU01000073.1 GCF_004119495.1 Flavobacterium sp. YO12 | reverse complement strand
TTAGAAGTTTCAACAGATTCTATACCGCATATTTAAACCTTTTAAATCAGCATTATCTTGATAGTAATTACTCTCTTACTGAAGTACGAATTTTATATGAAATCAGTGAAAATAAAATAATAGCAGCTCAAAAAATCACTGAAATTCTAAATTTAGACAAAGGTTATTTAAGTAGGATATTAAAACGCTTTTCAAAAGAAAATCTAATAGAAAAAGTTGCATGCGATAATGATAAACGCATATTTAATATTAAACTTACTCCATCAGGAATTGGGCTTTTGGATTTCCTGAATATTAAATCTGAAAAACAGATTGAAGCCAAAATTGAAAAATTAAACTTCTTTGAAAAAGAAAATCTACAAACTTCAATCCAAAATGTAAAAAATCTCCTTTCAGGTATCAAACCAATCTCCACCGATATTGTCTACCGTCATAAAATTACTCCTGGAGATATTGGTTATATCATTTACTTACACGGTTTTATTTACGGAAATGAATCTGCTTTTTCAAAAGACTTTGAGAAGTATGTAATAAAAACCTTTTATGATTTTTTAGAAAAACATTCTCCCGACAATGACCGTATTTGGGTGGCAGAATACAATAATAAGATAGTGGGATGTATTGCAATAGTACATCAAACAGAAGAAGAAGCGCAGCTGAGATGGTTTTTATTAGACCCCTCTTTTAGAGGACTAGGAATTGGAAAAAAACTTCTAACCGACGCGATACAATTTTGTAATGAAAAAGAGTTTAAAAATGTGTTTTTGCTTACTACAAGCTTACAGGACAAAGCTCTTGAAATGTACAAAAAAACGGGTTTTCAACTTACTCAATCTAAAGAAGTAAGAGAATGGGGAGAAACTTTTAATGAGGAAAGATACGATCTTAAACTGAAATAATAAACAGCTGTATTATTTAAGCTCTGTCAAAGATTGTAACTTTGACAAAGCTTAAAAACACTATAAATATAGTTCTTTAGAAAGCTCTTCGTATGTGCGAAAAACCATCGCTCCCTCCCGTTCTAAATCATTATCATTATATCCGTTTGCAAAACCATAAACTTTAAAACCGCCGTCTATTCCGGCTCGTACACCAGCGACGCTGTCTTCAATCACAATACAGTCTTTTACATCAAAACCCATTTCTTTGGCTGCGTGCAAAAAAATTCCTGGTTCTGGTTTCCAGCTCCCTATTTGATAAGAACTAAAAAGCTTGTTCTCAAACTTATCCAATAAACCAGCGACTTCAAGATTTAAACAAATCTTTTCAACCGGCCCGCTTGAAGCAACACAATACGGAATTTTAAGTTTATTTATAAACTCAAGAACACCTTCCATTGGTTTGACCTGCGTTTTAAAAGCATCAAAACTTCTTTGACGGAATTCTGATTCAAAAGTTTCTGGAAGTTCTTTATCAATAGTTTCTTCAATATACTTGAAACAGTCTTTTAACTTACGACCGTTGAAATTACGATATGCATCTTCAATTTTCATTTCAAATCCATGCTCAGATGCCATTTCAAGTAATACTCCATTACCAATTTTCTCTGTATCTACTAAAACACCATCACAATCGAAAATAATACATTTAACCATTTTTATTGATTTTCATTTAATTACAATTTTAACTCGCACAAAAGTGAAGTCCTGTAAATTACAGAATATAATTCATTTAACTGCCGCATTATTATAAATGATAAAAAATCACTTTCTGATTAGAGAATAATTCTCTTTCAAAATAATTTCAAGCGGCATATAATGTATTTGCTCGGTATCTTCTTTTAAAACTAATTTTTTATATAAATACTGAATTGCCATATAACCTTGATCTTCGGGTTTTTGATTAATCAAAAAATCAATTACACCTTTGTTTAAGTATTCTATGTTTTCTTTTAATAAATCGTAGCCTATAATTCGGATGCCTTTTATATTATTTTGCTCTAAAAATTGGGCAGCAATATATGCTCTCGAATTGGGCACGAAAATGCTGCTTATCTCTGAAAACATTTCAAGATTTAGTTCATCAATCTTGGAATCTTTTAGAGTAACTTCTGAAAATTTAAAATTTGTAAGTTCATTATTGTCTTCAAAAAAAGAATAAAAACCTTTTATTCGCTGTAAATAAACGGATGTACTTTCGATTTCTTGAGTGATTTTAAAAATCAAAATATTCCTTTGTTTTTTTACTGCAAAACTTATGAGTCTTCCTGCCAAATAACCACTCTGAAAGGCATCTTGACCTACATAAGCATATTCATTATTGTTTGAAATATTCGAATCGATCATCACAACTGGAATATTCTTTTTTTTGTATTCATTTAAAAACTGAATAGAATCTTCGTGAAAAATGGGTGCAAAAAGCAATCCGTCGCACTCAAAATCCATCACTTTTTTTACTGATTCTTTAAATGAAACTGTATTATAATCATAGTAGAAATAATCCAAAACAATTCCGAATTTACTAAACTCTGCAGCCGCTTTTTCAATTCCTTCAGCCTGACTGCGCCAATATTCAAGATTTTCATGTTTGGGAAGAAAAACGGCAAAATGAAATTTCTTATTTAAAGCCAGATTACTCGCCAAAATATTACGCTTATAACCAAATTCTTCGATTATAGCATTGACTTTATCGACAGTTTCTTGTGCCGCCTGTCCACGATTATGAATAATTCGATCAACAGTTCCTGGAGAAACATTAGCTAATTCGGCAATTTTCTTTATTGTTATGATATTGATTCTTTTTAAGTTAAAATGATAAAAGCACCATTATAAAATTCTATTTTTTTAAGTAAAAACAGGTTGTTATACTTTACATTTTACATACATTTGTAAAACACCGTGTGCGTACACGTAAAATTACACATTATATATAAACGGCGGAACCTTTTATACTATTTATTTCAAAAACTAAAAATTAAATCTTACCTCATGATAATAGATTCATTACATAATGCAGCAAAATATTACAGTCTGCATCCCTATTTTAAAAAAGCTTTTGAGTACGTAAATCAAACTGATATTACAAGTCTTGAAACGGGTTCGTTTGAAATCTGCGAAGGTTTAAAACTTATTGTTATTCATGGTGATGGAAGCACTAGAGAAGAAAGCATCAAAGGTTTTGAATGTCACGATAAAAATATTGATATTCAAATTTCGATTCAAGGACCAGAAACTTTTGCTTGGAAGCCAAGAGAAAAATGTATAAAACCAAATGGCGATTACAACGACGAAAGAGACGTACGTTTTTTCTATGATAAACCCGATATGTTTTTTGAATTGCAGGAAAAACAATTTGCCATTTTATTTCCTGATGATGTTCACGCAGCAATGATTGGCGAAGGTTTTTTGAAAAAACTGGTTTTTAAGGTAAAGATCTAATTACTTGTTGGGGAAATTTCAAATTCCAATTGAAAAACGTAAACATTAAAATCAAACATATATAATCTACTTTATTTTTCAAAAATTGGAATTTAGAGTATTGAATTTTTAAATAAAACTAAATGGATTCTATATTTAATCTAAAAGGAAAAATTGCACTTATTACAGGTGGTGCGGGTGTGTTAGGCAGTAATTTCGCAAATGTTTTAGCGAAACAAGGTGTTATAGTTGGGATCGTTTCTCAATCTATTGAAAAAGCAGAAAAAACAGTACAGCATATAAAATCAAATGGCGGAGAAGGTTTTGCGATTCAAGCCAATGTTTTGAATAAAGAAGAATTAGAAAAAGCGAAAGACTTTATTGTTGAAAAATATGGTCGTCTTGATATTCTAATTAATGCTGCGGGAGGTAATATGCCGGGAGCAACTGTACAACCGGATCAAGCTGTTTATGATATGAAAAGTGATGATTTACAAAAAGTAGTCGATTTGAATATTATTGGAACTATGCTACCAACTCAGGTTTTTTCTGAGCTTTTTGCGAAGCAGAAATCAGGGAATATCATAAACATCTCATCAGCATCGGCACAAAGACCTTTAACGCGAGTTGTGGGATATTCAGCTTCAAAAGCAGCAATTGATAATTTCACACAATGGATGGCCGTTGAATTGGCTCAAAAATATGGCGAGGGAATTCGCGTAAATGCTATTTCACCTGGATTTTTTATTGGAGAACAAAACCGAGCTTTGTTATTAACTCCTGAAGGAAATCTAACTCCAAGAGGCGAAAAGATTATCGATCATACACCGATGGGAAGATTTGGAACGCCAGAAGATATTGATGGTGCTCTTTTATTTTTATGCAGCGATATGTCAAAATTCGTAACAGGAACAATCTTAAAGGTTGACGGCGGATTTGCAGCTACGAGTATTTAATAATCTAACATTACAAAACAACATAATACAAAATGGAACAAACATTAAGATGGTTCGGACCAAATGACCCTGTTTCTTTACAAGATATTGCACAAACTGGAGCAACTGGAATTGTAACTGCTTTACATCATATTCCTAATGGAGAAGTTTGGAGCATAGAGGAAATCAATAAACGAAAAAACGAAATTGAATACCAAGACGGCGACCCTAAAAAAGGCGCTTCAGGATTGACTTGGTCGGTTGTAGAAAGTATTCCAGTACATGAAGACATAAAAAAACAAACTGGAAATTATCTTCAATATATTGAAAACTATAAAGCAAGTATTCTCAATCTTGCTTCATGCGGTATTCAATGTGTATGTTATAATTTTATGCCTGTTTTAGACTGGTCTAGAACTGATTTATCTTATACGGTTGAAGACGGCTCAAAAGCACTTCGTTTTGATATTAATGCTTTTGCGGCTTTTGAATTGTTTATTTTGAAAAGACCTGGTGCTGAAAAGGAATATTCTGCCGAGCAGACTCAAAAAGCGAAAAGTTATTTTGAAGCGATGACTGCAGAAGACAAAGTAAAATTACAGCAAAACATTCTGGCTGGGCTTCCGGGTGCTGAAGAAGCTTATACTGTTGAGGATTTTTTAATTACATTAAGTGCTTATAATCATATTGACAGACAGGCTTTAAAAGACAATTTGTTTTACTTTTTAAAGCAGATTATCCCTGTTGCAGAGAGTAAGGGTGTTTTGATGGCAATTCATCCTGATGATCCTCCTTATCCCATTTTAGGTTTACCGAGAGTGGTAAGTACAGAAGAAGATTTGATCGAATTAATGAATGCTGCTCCTTCAAAATCAAACGGGTTTACGATGTGCACAGGTTCATATGGTGTTAGAGCAGATAATGATTTACCTGGAATTATAAGACGTCATGGAGATAAAATGAATTTTATTCATTTACGAAGCACGCAAAGAGATGAAGAAGGCAGTTTTTATGAAGCAAACCATCTTGAAGGCGATGTAGATATGTACGAAGTGGTAAAAGCAATTCTAGAGGTTGAAAAAAGAAACGACAGTAAACTGCCGATGCGTCCAGATCACGGGCATCAAATGCTGGATGATTTGAAGAAGAAAACAAATCCGGGTTATTCTGCAATTGGCCGCTTACGTGGACTAGCTGAACTAAGAGGGCTTGAAATGGGAATTAAAAAATCGCTTTAAAATTTTTCGATATCTTTTTAGATTAAATTTAAGAGTCGTTACCAATTCATTAACAAAAAACTAACTGTAATGATGTGATTTTTAATCACTATTAACTTACTTTGTATTTATTCTAAAAATTGTAATCCTATGAAAAAATTAAGTTTACTTGCAGTTACTTTATTTGCTGCATTTACAGTTCAAGCTCAGGAAGTTGTAAAATTTGCTCCACTGGATGCAAGTCCTGTAGATATTTCTTATTTTCCTAACAAACCTGTTAAGTTCAAAAAAACTGATAATCCAGCTCCTGTTGTAAAAGTTACCTATGCAAGACCATCTGTAAAAGGACGTACTATTTTTGGTGATTTGATTAAGTATGGAGAAGTTTGGAGAGTTGGTGCTAATGAAAATACTGAAATCAAATTTTACAAAGCAGTAACTATTGGCGGTAAAAATGTTCCTGCAGGAACTTACAGTTTATTTGCAATTCCTGAAAAAGACAAATGGACAATTATTATCAACAAGGAACTTGATTTATGGGGTGGTTATGCATATGACGAAAGTAAAGATGTTGTTCGAGTATCTGTTCCTGTAAAACCTGTTTCTACAGTTATCGAAGCTTTATCAATTGCTTTTACATCACAAGGCACACAGCAAATTTGGTAATTGGATGGGATAAAACAACGGTTGAACTGCCTATTACAGTTAAATAATTCAAACATAATATATAACAATAAAGAGACTTGAAAAAGTCTCTTTATTTGTTTAAAATTAAATCATTCGTATGCTATTACTTTTTCAAGGTTAAAGCATAATTCAGCTCTGACTTGATTATTTTTTTCTCTCGATCTAACATATATACTTTCTCAGGATCTGCGCTGTAATAACCGTAATAAATCTGATTCTCTGCAGGTTTGCCCCAATTCAATATATAGATTGTCCCGTTTGGATCGTTTTCTAAACCTCTTTCGGTATTAAAAAGTTCCTTTTTCTACAAACTCTTTTTCAGGCGACTTTCCTTTGTATACGGTAAATAATTCAAACTTATGGCTTTCCATAGTGCCATCACCTTGATAAATTTTCAGAACAGTTTCTATACCGCTGCAATCTGCACATGGTAATAATCCTTCATAAACATCAACCTTCGCGGCTGTACTTTTTTCAGTACTTACTGTTGTCGAATCTTTCACAGCAGTTTCTACTGTATCTTCTTTCTTTTTAGAATTGCAAGATGAAATCAGCGTTGCAATTACTAATACAATACATAGTTTTCTCATAATAATTATAGCTAATATTTAACTCAAATATAAAGAATTCTCTTTTGTCTTGTTTCAAAACCTATAAATTGTAAAGAAAATATTCCGTTATAATTATCCTATTAATTATTTTTTCTGACACTAGCGATTGTATAACTAAGTTTTGTATTTTTATAGAAAGCAAAATATTATAGTTAACTTAAATAAAAAACTAAATGGGAAAATTTGTAATTACTAAAAGAACCAATGGTGAATTTCAATTTAATTTGAAAGCTGGTAACGGCCAGACAATTTTAACAAGTGAAGGCTATACAACAAAAGCGGCCTGCACAAACGGAATCGAATCTGTAAAAACAAACTCACAAGATGATGGTCGTTATGACAGAAAAGAATCAAGTAACGGAAAACCGTATTTTAATTTAAAAGCCAGCAATGGACAAATAATTGGTTCAAGTGAAATGTATGAAAGTGTAGCTGCGAGAGAAAACGGAATTGAATCTGTAAAGAAAAACGCTCCAGATGCAGTTACTGATGATCAGACAGCATAAAAATTTATACCATAAAAAAGCGGGGCATATACCCCGCTTTTTCATTATTATGTAAACTAATACTATAATTCATCTCTTAATCTAACAAGAATACAATCAAACCTCTTGCGCCATGCGCTCCTAAAACTAATGACTGTTCAATATCGGCAGTTTTAGACGGTCCAGCAATAAAAGTCCCAAAACCGTACTCCTGATTTCCAATTCTGTCATAAGCCTGCTGCATAGTTCGGATAATATCTTTTTTATGAACAATTATCACTAAATACTGCGCAATAAAAGGTGCTACTCGCTGTCCTAAAATATCATCTGTAACCCAAAGTCCGCTGTTCTCTGCAACTCCAAAATGTGCTTTTACGACCGTCAATTCAACATCGTGAAGCAAATGTGGATCTACATTATTCCAGTCTAAAGAAGCGATTTCTGAAAGCTCTGGAAGCGTTGTAATTAATCTCTTTTTAAGATTATAATTGGCCTTTATATAATCGATTATCTCTTCATAACTAGATACTTCAACAGGATCACCTCCAATTCCTTTTAAAACCGTTTTATAGGTTTCTAGCGTATCAAAATCTTCGGAACCTAAAAGACTTAAATCTGGCAGTTCTGTAACCAAATCAGGCTGATTTAGTTTTATTCTGTTTAAAATTTCGGCTTTACTGCTCATTGTCTTTTGCTTTAGATTCTCTCGAATTTTTCTTGTACCACTCTCTAAAAGATTCCTCAGGAACGTCTGGCATTTCGCGCTGATCGTACCATTTATTCATTTTATTATTAACCATTGCTGGAATATTTTTCATTACAAATCTTCCCGATTTTCCTGCAATGTTAAAAATAGTTGGATTTGCCAATACTGTTGCCATTGTTTTCATTGCAATGGTTTTGGCTTTTGGTGTATAACCGTCTTTTACCAAAACCTGACGCCATTTGTACAGTTGATCGTGAATATCAATTTTTACTGGACAAACATTGGTACAAGAGCCGCAAAGCGTACTGGCAAAAGGCAGATCGGCATTTTTGCTCATATCTAAATTCGGTGCTAAAATAGAACCTATTGGTCCTGCTACCGCATTGTGATAACTGTGCCCGCCGCTTCGTCTGTAAACTGGGCAGGTATTCATACAAGCACCACAGCGAATACATTTTAAAGAATTTCTAAAATCTTCACGCCCCAACTGTTTGCTTCTTCCGTTGTCGACAATTACAATATGAAGTTCTTTTCCGTCTCTTGGTTTCTTAAAATGGCTTGAAAAAGTTGTTATAGGCTGTCCTGTTGCACTTCTTGCTAATAACCTCAAGAAAACACCTAAATGCTTACGTTGTGGAATCAGCTTTTCAAATCCCATACAAGCAATATGAACATCGGCTAAATGTGCGCCCATATCGGCATTTCCTTCGTTGGTACAAACTACAAATTCACCTGTTTCGGCTACAGCGAAATTTACTCCTGTTAAAGCCACTTTTCTAGTCAAGAAAGTATTTCTTAAACTATGACGAGCCGATTCTGTTAAATACTGCGGATTATAATTTCCTTTTTCTGTTCCCAGATGTTCGTGGAAAGTTTCGCTTACATCTTCTTTTTTAAGGTGAATCGCTGGAAGTACAATATGACTTGGCGGTTCTTTACGAAGCTGTACAATATATTCTCCTAAATCTGAATCGATAACTTCTATGCCTTTTTCGGCTAAATAATCATTTAAATGACATTCTTCTGTAAGCATCGATTTGGATTTTACCATTTGCTTTACATCATGTTTTGCCATAATCGAATGTATTATTTCATTGTGTTCTTTCGCATCAGCTGCCCAATGTACAATGATTCCGTTTCTTTGCGCATTGGCTTCAAATTCGACTAAATAATCGTGAATATTAGAAAGTACATTGGCTTTGATTTTTGAAGCCGTTTCACGTAATAATTCCCAATCATCAATTTGATGTGCCGATTTATCACGTTTCGCACGAACAAACCAAAGTGTTTCATCATGCCAATTGACACGCTCTACATCTTTGTTGAATTTTGCTGCTGCTTCGCTGTGCTGTATTATTTTTTCTGATGACATTTTTAATTATTTAAAAGTCAATTTTGGAATGCTTATAATGTTTTATTTAACCGCAAAGTGCGCAAAGAAAAAAACGCAAAATGCGCAAAGATTAAAATTAACTTTGCGAACCTTGTGTAAAACCTTGCTAACTTCGCGGTTAAATTTTATGCTCAACATTTGTTCTTAATTTTCGAGTGAATTTAATATTTCTGCAATATGAATGGTTTTGATTCTACTTTTTTGTCTTTTCAAAATTCCATCCAAATGCATTAAGCAAGACATATCACCACCTGTAATATAATCAACATTATGACTTTCGTGATCTTTAATTCGGTCTTGTCCCATTTTTACAGAAACGGCTTCTTCAGTAACACAAAATGTACCTCCAAAACCGCAGCATTCATCTTTTCTAGTTAAAGCAACCAAATCAAGTCCTTCGATATTGTGAAGTAATTGCTCGGGTTTCGAGAAAAATGGAGCATTTAATTCTGACATCTGCGAAAGATGTAATCCGCGTTGTCCGTGACAGCTCACATGCATTCCCACTTTAAAAGGAAAACGCCCATCGATATGATCAATTTTTAAAATATCAGTTATGAATTCTGTTAGTTCGTAAACAGTGTTTCGAATTGCTGTCGCTGCTGCTTCATTTTTATCATCATGCAAATGGTCTTTTACATGCAGAACACAACTTCCAGAAGGGCATACAATATAATCGAATCCTGAAAAATTGGCTATAAAATTAGTATCACAGCCTTTTGTTAAGTGTGCATAACCGCTGTTTGCCATTGGTTGTCCACAGCAGGTTTGTCCCATCGGAAAATGAACTTCACAGCCTAATTTCTGTAAAAGTTCGTATGTCGCAATACCCACTTTTGGGTAAAACTGATCGACATAACATGGTATAAATAGCCCGATTTTCATATTCTTGGTAATTATTATTTTTTCACGCAGATTTTAAAAAGATTTAAGCAGATGTACGCAGATTTTCTAAAACTAAATCTGCTTAAATCTGCAGAATTTGCGTGAAACAAAAATCTACTTAATCTTTTATCCCGATAACTATCGGGAGTGGCTGATTTTTTTTTAATGCTTATAAAATTTCAAATCAATTAAGTCATTCTGAATGGGTTTAGGATTCCAGTTTTGATGAATTGCTAATGCAGCTCCCAAAGCACTTGCCTGCGCCATTGATGCGGCATAAACTTCAATATCAGGAAAAGCTTCGGCTAATAAATTCATATAAATTGAATTTTTACTAAAACCTCCGTCTACAAAAATTTTCTTTACAGGGCTGTTATGAATGACTAAGTTAGTTGAAAATACTTGTTGTTCTACCAAATCCAACATCAATTGATGATAGGCGATTTCATAGCTTTTAAATGTTGAAAGCTCTCTATTTTGAAAAGGGCATTCTTTCAGTATATCAAAATTATACTTTTTAGGGTAAATAATCTGAAAATTTAAGGCTCTTAAATTAGATACAATGTTTTTATCAAAATAAACCTCTTTGTATGTATCAACTGGAACTTTAAAATACTCTGCTAATCTTTTGGTTTGTATTTCGTGTTCGTTTCCTGCAAAAAGTCTTGCGGCTTTTACGGGTTTTTCTGTGTATTGCAAATAACACAAACAATCATTTTGTAATTCTTCAAAAGTCAATTGTTTATTATTGAACGGATTTAAGGAAATACTCCAAGTTCCTGTTGACAATAAAACAAAAGGTTCTGTAAAATTTATGGTATACGGAATTATGGCTGATGAACTATCGTGAAGTCCTGCACCTACTGATAAACCATCTTTTGTTTTGATAACGTCTTTTCCAGAATAAAACTCAGGAATTTTAGATGAAATGCCTTCATTTTTTAACCATTTATGGTATTTCATTTTTTTGAAATTCCAAAGATTGGTATGACAACCCACGCTTGTAATATCGGCGTAAGCTTCATTGGTTAAAAGAAAACTTAAGAATTGCGGAAGATGCAAACAGTATTCTACTTTTTCAAATAATTCTGGTCTTTCTTCTTTTAAACGGTAAATCTGCATTCCTGAATTTAAGCTTCCCAAAACCGGAGAAGCTGTTTTTACAGCAAATCGTTCTTTACCTTTATACTTATGATAGAAATCGTTTTTTAAATCCTCTGGATAATCTTTTAGATAGTTATACAGAGGAGTTAAAATTTTTCCTTCTTTATCAATGTAGACAAAACTAGCACCATAGGTACTAAAATTGATCGCTTTTAATACATAATTGGTTAAAGCTTTTATTTCTTCTAAACGCTCAAAAATCCAATTTTTAAGCACTTCTATATTCTCACACGGAAAACCGTCTTCGTCGACTGTTTCGTCTAGATTGACTGATTTCTCCCAAACGATTCTATAGTTTTCATCAAATAAGAATACTTTTTTGTTTGTTTTACCAATATCAAAAATTGCAACTACATTCATTTTTTTAATTGTAAATTGTTAATTATCAACTGTTAATTACAAATTACAGAGTTATGATTTTTGCCAAGTCTTTTTTAAAAGAACCAACATAAAAATAACATTGGCATTAACTCATAATTTATAATTAACAACTAATAATTTATAATTATAATCCTGTCGCTAATGTTTTTAATCCTCTTTCTCCAATAAGATTTTTTCTAACAGAAAGGCTTCTGTACAATTCAACTGGATTTAAAGCAGCTCCAGAGCGGAAACGTGCCTCAGCAACTAACGCACGAACATCTGTACGGAAAGCATTTTGAAGAATTTCCTGTGCTTTTACTACATCATTTTCTTCCTGTGCCTTTTCTAATGCTTTTCTGTCTACAGAAAGTGCTTGTGCATAAGCAATCATAATAGCTTCTACAGACTGCAATAAATCTTCTAACGGATCTTTGATGTTGTGTGATGCATCGATCATCCAGCCAAGATCTTTGGCATGATTCATTCCTCTTGCATCCATTCCTTCAACTAATTCATTAAAAATTAAAAATAATTGATATGGTTTTAAAGCTCCAGCAGTTAAATCGTCGTCACCGTATTTTGAATCGTTAAAGTGGAATCCGCCCAGTTTGTTTTCCATTAATAATAAAGAAACAATCTGCTCGATATTTGCATTTGGTAAATGATGTCCTAAATCGACTAATGTCTGCGCTTTATCGCCTAACTTTTTAACATACGAATAAGACTGTCCCCAATCAGCTACTGTCGTTGAGTAAAAGTTAGGCTCAGCACATTTATATTCTAAAAATAATTTCCAGTTCGAAGGCAATGCATCGTAGATTTCTTCTAAACTTTCTAATGTATTTTGATACGCTTTACGAAAGTTCAACTGCCCAGGAAAATTGGAACCATCAGCAAGCCAAACTGTTAATGACTCTGATCCTAATTCAATCCCGTGTTTGATTACTTCAATATTGTGAGCAATCGCTTGTTTACGAACTGCTTTATTTACGTTTTGCAACGAACCGTATTTATAAGTATGTTCTGAATCTGCCTGATCTTGAAATGTATTGGAGTTCATGGCATCAAACTTTAAATTATGCTGCGCTGCAAGTGCTTTTATTGCTTTATAATCTTGTGGAATATCCCACGGAATATGCAGCGAAATAGCTCCTGAAGCATTATTTAATTTATGAAGCAAACCAACATCTTCGATTTTTTCTTCGATTGAACGCGGTTCTCCTCCACCTGCAAAACGTCCAAATCGCGTTCCTCCTGTTCCTAAAGCCCAAGATGGAATTGCAATCTGAAAATCGATTAGTTTTTGAATAATCGCCTCAGTATTATCAATTTCTGATGCTGTAAAAACCAGTTTATTTTGGTGTTTTTTTAATAATTCCTCGTTATGAGATTCAATATTGTTTGATCCGATTATCATAATACTTATTATTTTAATAGAGATACAAGATATACAATTT
Source organism: Flavobacterium sp. YO12 (assembly GCF_004119495.1). Lineage (GTDB taxonomy): Bacteria > Bacteroidota > Bacteroidia > Flavobacteriales > Flavobacteriaceae > Flavobacterium. Next base: position 6,385 of record NZ_NRQU01000073.1, on the reverse strand, counting down.
AATTTTATTCGTGTGTTTTTAACACATAAAAATATAACCTTAAAAGTTCTCACATCAAAACACCTAATTATGCATTAATGATGAATCTATTTTTCATTCTTAAAACTTAAGAAAAAACTATATTTCTACAGGTTAAAGCATTTTTTTGAACTCGAAAATTATATAATCGTTCTCTGCGTTTAACTTTATTATTTTATGCTATTTAGTCTTCTTTATAAAACTCTTATGTCTAAAAAAATCTAACGTCCGAAATATCGAACGTTAGACCACAAAAAACCACTTTTGCTTAAACAAACTTATAAAAAAACCTAAACAATCTTTATCTATAAAAGCCCATCGCAACACCACCGTCTACGTTTAAAGCATTTCCTGTTGATTTACCAAGTAAACCACCAACAAAAGCAAAACAAGCGTTTGCAATATCATCTGGCAATATGATTTCGTTTAATAACGTACGTTTTGCATAATAAGCTGGAAGTTCTTCAACTGTAACTCCATATGCTTTTGCACGACCTTCTGCCCATCCGCCAGACCAAATATTTGAATCTGAGATTACAGCATCAGGATTTACTGTGTTTACACGAATTTTATCAGCTCCTAATTCGGCAGCCATTAAACGTGTTAAATGTGCTTGTGCAGCTTTAGCAGAACCGTATCCAGGATTATTTGGACCAGCAACAACTGCATTTTTAGAAACAATGTTTACGATGTCTCCACCAAAACCTTGTTTGCGCATTACTTCGATTCCAGCTTTAGAAACAATAAACTGTCCTTTTACTAAGATATCGTATAATCTATCCCATTCTTCAAGAGTATGTTCTGCAATAGATTTTGAAATACTGATTCCAGCATTGTTTACAATAATATCTACACCTCCAAAAGCTAAAGAAGCTTGATCTAAAGCTAATGCTGTACTAGCTTCGTCTGTTACATTAAGCAATGTACTTGCAACTGCATCTTTTCCAAAAGCTTTAATAAACTCAGCTGTTGCACCTTCTAAACGTTCTTGGTTAATATCGTTGATTACTACGCAAGCGCCTTCTTGAGCAAACTTCTTAGCAATAGCTTTACCAATTCCGCCCGCAGAACCTGTAATCACAGCTACTCTGCCAGACAATGCTTTTGGTTTTGGCATACGCTGTAGTTTTGCTTCTTCTAACAACCAATATTCAATATCAAAAGCTTCTTGGTGTGGCAGCGAAGTATATTCTGAAACGGCTTCTGCGCCTTTCATTACATTTACTGCATTCACATAATATTCTGATGCCAAACGCGCCATCGTTTTATCTTTTGCAAAAGTGAACATCCCTACTCCTGGATATAAAATCACAACTGGATTTGGGTCACGCATTGCAGGAGAATTCGATTTCTTGCAGGCATTATAATAGTCTTTGTACATTGCACGGTAAGCTTCAAAAGCCGGAGCTAGTTTTGCTTTAACCGCATTTATATCTGATAAATCCTCGTTTGGATTTAATTCTAAAACCAATGGACTGATTTTAGTTCTTAAAAAGTGATCTGGACAAGAAGTTCCTAATGGAGCTAATTTTGAAAGATCATTTGAATTAATGAATTCCAAAACTCTTGCATCATCTGTATAATGACCAATCATTTGACGCTCTGATGAACAGAAACCTCTTAAAATTGGAGCAACTTTTGCGGCTTTCAATTTACGATCTGCTTCTGGAAGGCTTTCGATTTTTTGACCTCCAAAAACCGGACGTTTTTTACCGTAATTGTTTTCAAGATATTCAGCACATTTTTCGATTACTTCTAATGTGTTGATGTAACTTTCGTATGCAGTATCACCCCAAGTAAATAAACCGTGAGAACCTAACATGATTCCTCTTAGTTTTTTACCTTTCTTTTCTGCTTCTTCTAAACAACTTCTTAATTGAAGTCCTAAATCGAAGCCTGGACGCTGCCAGCCTACCCAGCCGATTTCTCCATTAAATAATTCTTCTGTAATTTTTGCTCCGTCTTTTGCTGCTGCAATTGCAATAGCAGCATCTGGATGTAAGTGATCGATGTGTTTGAATGGTAAAAAACCATGCAAAGGTGTGTCGATAGACGGCGCTTTTGAAGCTAAGTCGAAAATACAGTGATTGAACAATTCTACCATTTCATCTTCAAACTCAATTCCTCTGTATACATTTTCAAGATTGCGAAGTCTGTCTAAATATAACGCCGCACAACCTGATTTTGTTAAAGTTCCAATATCTCCCCCAGAACCTTTAATCCACATAACCTCAGAACTTGCCCCAGTTAATGGATCTTTATCCGTAATTTTTACAGAAGTATTTCCTCCTCCGTAGTTTGTCAATCTTAAATCGGCTCCTAATAAATTAGAGCGATAAATGAAAAGCGCTACTTCATCACCAGCTAGTTCTTGAGCTTTTGCCTCATCCCAAAGATAGCTAACATGCTTAAAATTCATATTTTTTGTATTTGTATTTGACATTGTTATCATATGTTTTTTCAGTATTTATAAAGAGTTTCCAATTCCCACTAAAACAATCGAAAGCATAATTAATCCGATTCCCCAAAGGAATGTTCTAAATGTTTTTTTCGATACTCCTGTCCATTCTTTCAAATAGAATCCCCAGAAATTAGCCGTTAGAATAATAGTTGCCATGTGCAGAATCCATGAACTTGCACCGTTTCCTAGTTTGCTTTCGCCCATTCCGTAAAAGAAAAACTGCAAAAACCACATTGTTCCGGCAAGTGCTGAGAAAAGCACATTTTTAGTAATTGGAGTAGATTTGTTGGTGTAATCACCAATACTTTTGTTTTTGAAGTTAAGATATAGACACCAAATAAAATTGGTAGTCAAACCTCCCCAAAGCAAAACAATATAAGTTACGTTGTTTTGAAATAAAGGATTACAGCCAAATTCAACTGCTTTTTCTGCCATTGGTTTTCCAGCTTCGATTCCGTAATTAAAAAACGAACTCAAGATACCCGAAATAACAGCTACAGTTAAACCTTTTGCTAGACTAAAATCTTTATCCTTATCTTCATGACCTGTTGCAAAATCCTTTTCTTTCAACATTCCGGCTTTTCCAGAAATAGCGATTCCTAAAAGGCAAACCGCAACGCCCAATAAAACCAATTGTCCGCCAGAACTTGCCAGCATATCCGAAAATGAAATTTTACCTTCTGTTGGGTATAAATCGTAATAAATAGAAGGAACTAATGCTCCAAAAGCAGAACAAAATCCTAAGGTAATTGAATTTCCTAATGACATTCCAAGATAGCGAACACCTAAACCGTATGTTAAACCTCCAACTCCCCAAACTAATCCCATCGAATACGTAAAGGCTTTGATAGAAGGAGAAGCTGCAACGATGATTTCTGTAAAATTTGGAATCGTTAAATAAGCCGCAATCGGCGGTACAATTAACCAAGAAAAGAAACCGCCCACAAGCCAGTAGCTTTCCCAAGCCCAATCTTTAACTTTTTTAAAAGGCATATAAAAACTACCCGAAGAAAATCCTCCGATAGAATGAAAAATAATTCCTAATAATGATTCCATTTAATAATTTTGTTTTTTGGTTAATTGTGATAGTTAATTTGGTTTTGTAAAATAATATAATGCTCGAAAGAAAACTGTCCTGTACTATCCTTTATGAATCTTGTAATTATGTTAAAACTGCTTATTATTTGCAAAGAACAATCCTTAAGTATTGGAAAAGTAAATTTAAAAACGCTATTTTAGCGATTGATTTCGTAATTATTATATCCTCAGTTCACTACCAAATTGTGAAAAACACTTAAATATAAAACAAGCCGTATTTAATTGCGCTTTTTTTGTAAGGAAAGTAATAAAATCAGTATGTAAAGCAGGTTTTAAAAACCATTTTTTTAATATTATAATTTAAAATTATGTTTCATGGCCAAAATATGAAACTAGTTTGCAAAACATAATCATGATTAAATTAATTAAAATAGATGAAGATTCGAGGGTTCCAAAATACAAACAAATTGTAGACTCGATTTTACAGAATATTGCTAACGGAAATTTAAAAATAAATCAAAAAATCCCCTCTATAAATAGTTTCAGTGAAGAATTTTATATGTCGCGCGATACTGTAGAAAAGGCATATAATATTCTGAAAGAGCGAAAAATTATTTCATCGATTAGAGGAAAAGGATATTATATTACCAGAACAAAACTAGAATCTAAAGTAAATATTCTGTTTTTATTTAATAAACTGAGTGCCTACAAAATGAAAACGTACAGCTCGTTTATTAACACACTTGGCGCTAATGCTCATACTGACCTTCATATTTATCATTGTGATGAAACACTGTTTTTAAATTTGTTAGACAAGTTTGAAGGTGCATATGATTATTATGTGATTACGACCCATTTTAAAACTGATGAGTTAAAACATTTGAGTTTTACTGATGAAGTTGCAAAAGCAATTCAGAGAATTCCGCAGGAAAAATTAGTTTTAATGGACAACATTAAACTAGGAATGGAAGGCGAAATTATTAAAATATATCAGGATTTTGAAAATGATATTTACAATGCTTTAAAAGAAGGTTTAGAAAAAATATCAAAATACAAAAAGCTGATTCTAGTTTATCCCGACAAAGCTGTTTATCCTTATCCAAGAAGAATCCTGCACGGATTTAGAAAATTCTGCGTAGAACACGAAATTAATTTTGAAATTCTAAGTGAGGTTTACGATGATATGATTCTTAAAAAAGGAGATTTATTTATTACCATTGAAGAATCTGATCTTGTAAACTTAATGAAGCAGATTCGTGATGAAGAATTTATTCTAGGAAAAGAAATAGGCGTTATCTCTTATAACGATACTCCTTTGAAAGAATTACTGGGTATTACTGTAATGTCTACAGACTTTAATGTAATGGGCGAAACCGCTGCACGAATGATTTTAAATAAAGAAAAAGGACAGGTAAAAGTGCCTTTTAATTTTATTGATCGAAATTCTATTTAAGAGGTTCAAAGGTTCATAGATGCAGAGGTTCAAAGGTTTTAAAAGAAAACTTTTGAACCTTTGCTTTTAAAATAAAATTCTCAAAACAATATTTTTTCTTTTAAATTACCTCCAAACTTAGCTGGAGGTAATTTCAAGACTGTTTCAATAAGTATACTATTTTCACTGCTTTCTGATTTTTTGATTCGAACAATTTAAGATCAAATCTAAAATCGCAATAAAAAGTTCTAGTACTTTATTATTTCAATTTACTTAATGCTTTAGAGTTTCTAAGAAGAAAAACATATTGAAAATAATCTGTTGTAAATGAACTTTCCTGAGGAATAATGTTTTCTCCAAAAACTCTTGATTTTATGTTTATCAGATTTTGTGATTTAAGATAAGGCGACTTTTGAGAATTAAGTTTGAAAAGAGTAATCGCATTAGGTTTGCTCAATTCTTTTAAGTCATTAATTCCTTTTACAAGCATTAAAGGTCCATCTGCATTCAACCAATCTATTCTTTCGTTTTCTGGTGTTGGAAATTGTGGGTTTTTAGGAAGATACATTTCGCTGTCTATAGTATAACTAACCATACTTGTTGTTTTAATTCCAGCCTCTTTCAATTGTGCCGCAAATGAATCTTTTCCTCCCTCAGATTTCTTTTGTATAGTATGAAAGTATCCAAAAAGACCGTAAAACTTTTCATTCTCTATATTCATTTTTTTAATTGAATTCTTAAAATTGGCGATCATCGCTAAATCTCTCGAACCTTTTGAAGTATCATCAAAATTCTTATCGATTCCGATCACAGTAATTTTTGCAGAATCAGCTAATTTTTGATTGTAATCATAAACAGCATTCCATTTATCAAACAGCTCTTGGCTCGATTGCTGAGGAATTCTTTTAGCTATATTTAAAACAACATCTTTTAGTACTGCTTCATCTTTGCTGTTTTTTAATAAAAAGCTATTTAGTTTATTGGCTGTTAAACTATCCATTTCGGCAATATAATACTTGATTCCCGCTTTTTTATTCAGGAAAAATAACATCTCCTTATCTAGAGTTTGATTATCTGCATAACCGTGAATTTCTCCTAAAAGAAAAACTTTTGATTTATAAAAATCGTCATCAAATAATTTCTCGTTGATTGACTTTGTTGTCTCAACTTGATTTTTTGCTAAATAATCAATATTTTCTTGGTTTGCAGAACCTATAAATATTTTACTGCTGATGTAAAAATAGGCTAGGAAAATTAAACAAATGCTTAAAAAAGAAATAAGTGCGATTTTTAAAAATTTTAAAGTTTTCTTCATGGTTATAGAGTTATATTATTTTGATTCAAAAGTATTTTAAGCTGAACAAATAATAAATTTTTATGTACTGAACTGTATTTTTTATATGACGAATTGTATTTTATTGCAAAAAACAACCATT
>NZ_NRQU01000072.1 GCF_004119495.1 Flavobacterium sp. YO12 | reverse complement strand
AGTAAAAATATAATCGATAGTTTCGTTATATAATAATCTTAAAAATAAGTTAATTAAAGTCTTTTTTAAGCATTTTTAACTCTTATAAAAATGACCAAAAACGAGTAAAAACGCTAAAATTAGGTCAAAAATAAAGGGTGTATTTATAGACTAAAAACGACTCAATTATAATTCAAAAAAAGAGGAAACCTAAATTTAAAACCAAGTAAAAAGAAAAGAAAACCTACAAAACAAAAAACACAATTTTTATTAACCAAAAAAACCAATTAAGAGTATGAAATTATTAACCCAAAAAAAACCAAGAGACTTTCGGATTAACAATTTATCCGGGAAAGAAATTAAACTCACGATTCTTTCGTTGTTAGTTTTCACATTTCAAGCTTCGGCAGCGACTTCTGTAAGTGTGTCTTCTAAAACCAATACTTCGTTGTTTTTTGAAAAAACGGTAAAGGGTAAAGTAACAGATCAAAACGGACTTCCCCTGCCAGGTGTAAACGTAACCATAAAAGGCACCAAAACGGGCGTTCAAACTGATGTTGACGGAAGTTTTGCTATTACAGTTCCAGATAGTGCTACTAAACTTATTATAACATACATTGGTATGGAAGACCAAGAGGTTACAATAGGAAGTGCACCTCTTAAAATTGTTATGAAAGAAGCTGGTCAAAAATTAGAGGAAGTTGTTATTGGATATGGAAAAGCCAGAAAAAAAGACCTTACAGGTTCTGTGAGTTCTGTTGGAAAAGACAATTTAAATTTAGGAGGAACTATTGCTAATGTTGGACAAGCTCTTCAAGGTCGTGCCTCTGGAGTTCAAGTACAGCAAAACAGTTATGCTCCAGGAACTACTCCAAATGTTGTCATTAGAGGAGGAAACTCTATTAACAATTCAAATGGGCCATTATATGTTGTTGATGGTTTTATTACAAGTTCAGGAGGTTCTATCAGTCCAAACGATATTGAAAACATTCAGATATTAAAAGACGCTTCTTCTACTGCTATTTATGGTTCAAGAGGAGCAAATGGTGTAATCTTGATTACGACTAAAAAAGGAAAATTAGGTAAAATGCAGGTTGAAGCAGAGATTTCTGATGGTTTTCAAAACATCATTAATAAACCTACATTACTAACCGGTCAGCAATTTGTTGATATTCAAAATGCAATTCAACTTGAAAACGGAAGACCTCCTCTTTTTCCAGCGAGTCTTCCTGTAGCGAATACGAATTGGTTTGATGCTGCAACACGCCCAGGTGAAGTACTAAACAGATCTCTTACTTTTAGCGGAAGCGATCAAACATCTAAATTTTTTCTTTCTGGAAATTACATCAAACAAACCGGAGCCATTGAAAATACTGATTTCGAAAGATACAGTGTGAGAATGGGAGGCGAAAAAAGATTTAACAGCAAATTAAATATGGGTACCAATTTTTATGGTGCCGCAACAGAAGGAAACAATAGTGACTTTGGAGATAATATTCTATCGCCAATGTTTTCAATTCAAACTGCCTACCCTAATCTCCCGATTTATAATGCTGACGGAACTTACAATAAGTACTTAGGTAAGGATAACGCACTAGCCCTTTTATTAGAGCCTACAGATCATATTATCAATAGAATGGTTAACGGTAATATGTTTTTAGACTATGAAATCATCAAAGGCTTAACGTATCATTTTGGCGCAGGCGCTGAATGGCAGGAAAATATTGAAGGAAAATATACACCAAGAACATTAACAGCAGGAGCTGCTTTGAAAGGAACTGGTTCTGAAGAAAATAAAACTTATTTTAGATGGAGTACTGAACAATATTTGACTTATAAGTTTAATATTAAAGAACAGCATGCTATAACAGCAATGATTGGTACTTCTAATCAAAAAGATACTTACGAAAGAATGAAAGCTTCTGGATCTGGATTTTCTAGTGATGTATTGACTTACTATAACCTGCAAGGTGCTGAAGTGTATTTGAAACCAGAAACACAAAAATTGGAGACAAAATTAACTTCTTATTTTGGAAGGTTAAATTATGCCTTTAACGATAAATACTTAGCTTCATTTACACTGAGAAGAGACGGTTCTTCTCGTTTTGGACCAAATAATAAATACGGAACATTCCCTTCTGGTGCTATTGCATGGAAAATCTCTAATGAACCTTTTATGCAAAAAGTAAATTCTGTTTCAGAACTTAAATTAAGAGTAAGTTACGGTATTACAGGAAATGACGGTATTGGAGATTATGCGTACATGAACACATTAAAATCTTGGGGTGCAACAATTGCTCCTGATAGTTTCGTAGGTGCCAATGAACCTGAAAACTTACCAAATCCTAATTTAAAATGGGAAGAAACAGCCCAAACTAACATAGGTTTAGACATGGGATTTTTAGACAGTAAAATAACGGCAACGATTGATGTGTACAAAAAGAGAACTACTGATGCGTTGATCAGAGTGCCTGTTGGCGGATGGTGGGGTTTTAACAATCAAACCATGAACTCTGGAGTTATTGACAACCAAGGTATTGAACTTGGAATTACCACTACAAACTATAGAAATGATAAATTCCTGTGGACAACTTCCTTGAATGTTGCTTACAATAAACAAGAAGTTATATCTCTAGCTGATAATGTTAAAATTATTAGTACTAATACTTCTAACCCAAGCGGAACGGTTTCTGGAAGAGAATTTACAAGATTAGAGCCAGGAAAAGAAATGGGAGTATTGTACGGATTTAAATATGCCGGCGTAATCAAAACTGGAGAAGTTTATGCACCGCAGCCTTTGTCTAAACCTGGAGATCCAAAATATGAAGATCTTACAGGAGATGGAAAAATCACTGCTGATGATAGAACATACTTAGGAAATTCTACTCCGCATTATATTGCAGGTTTCAACAATGATTTTAGATTTGGAAATTTTGATATGAACATCTTTTTCCAAGGAGCCTTTGATTATTCTGTTTATAACATGACTAAAATGGTAGGAGAATCCAGCACAAGCACCGACGCTCTAAATCGTTGGGTAGCTGGAACTAATGAAAACACAGATATTCCGAGAGACGGTTACTACAAAAGTACTTATGGCAGTTATGTAAATTCAAAATTTGTTGAAGATGCCTCTTACATTCGTTTGAAAAATGTTTCTATCGGATATTCTATTCCAGAAAGTGCATTAAGACAAGTAAAATTTATAGACAATATTAGATTGTATGCCATAGGACAGAATTTATTGACTATTACAAATTATTCTGGAAACGATCCTGAAATAAATGGGCATACAAGCAGCTCTACTGCACAAAACATTGGTGGAGGAATTGATTTTAACTCTTTTCCAGCTTCTAGAACGTTTATTTTAGGCATAAAAGTGACTATTCACTAGTCTAAAAAGCTTTTTTAGTAACATTTAAATTTATTAAAATGAAAAAACATACAATATTATTACTATTACTAGCTGCTGGAGTACAATTTTCCTGTAATCAGGATCTTGAACCTACGGTATATAGTAGTTTGACCAATACCAATGGGTATCAAACAAAGTCAGATGCTATTGCTGCAGTTAATTCCGTTTATGGCAGACTAAAAGGTCCTTCTGTGGGCGATAACTTTTCGTACTGGGCTACGAGACACTTTGCTCTAACAGATATTGCTACAGATTTAGGTCATTGCCAATTTGGTGGAGATCCAGGACAATTATCATTAGGAACTTGGAATTCTAGTAACGGATTGCTTCAAGAAGACTGGAATGCGATGTATAAATTGATTGCCAATGCAAATAATGCGATTTTTAATATCGCCAAAATGTCTGGGATAACTGCTGCCGAAAAGGCTCAATTTATTGCTGAAGCCAAATTTTTGAGAGCTTCTTCGTATATGGATTTAACGGATGCTTGGGGACCTGTAGTTTTAATTACAGAAGCTAATTTAGGAAACCCTGGTTATTTAGAACAAATAGCTCCCTCGTCAGTAGAAGAAATAGATGCTTTCCTGATCAAAGAATTAAATGAAGCTGCAGATGTACTGCCTTTAAATTACCAGAATAATCCAATTTATGGTACTAATGATGTAGCACGTGCTACAAAAGGCGCCGCACTTACTTTATTGGCAAAGTTATACCTGCGCAGTCATGATTGGCAAAAAGTAGCAACACTTACGCAGCAAGTAATGAACTTGAACCAGTACAGTCTTTATCCGTCATATTTAGGATTATTTAAAGAAAGTAACAAATGGTGCTCAGAAAACATCTTTTCTTCGCTTAGTGATGCAAATGTAAACGGAACAGAATTATTGAACCATTTTGGACCAACAGATCATCCAGTTGTACAAAACAGATGGCAGTATTATACGGTAAACTGGGATTTCTTCAATACATTTGGTAATGAAGATGATAGAAAAAAATGTTTCTTTCCAGAGTTTATGGGATCAGATGGTTTATTGCACAAGCAAGCACCAACTTTGGGCGCGCAGCCGCCTGCTGGTGTACTTTATATGCCGGATGTAGCGACTAGAAAATATGCTGATGATGAAACTACAACCTATTATGATGGTCATAGCGTGAACATTTTACGTTATGCAGATGTACTACTGAGCAGAGCTGAAGCCTTAAACGAAATCAGCGGACCAACAGCTGAAGCTGTAGATCTGATTAATCAAGTAAAAGGAAGATCACATGCAAAACTATTAATTCTATCAGAACATACTCAAGCTTCTTTAAGAGATGCTATTTTACAAGAAAGAGGATGGGAACTTTTCTATGAAGGAAAACGTCGTGCCGATTTGATTAGAATGAACAAATATGATGTTCTGGTAAATGCTTATCATCTTAGAGTTGGCGAAGCAGCGTTAATCAAAATGCCGCAAAACAAGTATTATACTTATCCACAAAGTCAAGTTGATCTTAATCCAAAATTGAGTAATGCTGACAGGCAATAAATAAATTTTAAATCAGGAATAGGCAGCACAATCGTCTGTCTATTCTTGATTTTTTTATACAAAAAAGCACTTTTCTGTTTCATTCAAAAAAGCCTTTATAATGATCAAAAAACTAATTTTAAAATGGAGCTTTATTTTGGTAATACTTGCATTTGCAAGCTGTTCCAAAAAACAAGGTAATTATATCACAAAAATTAATATTGGGACTCATAGTAACAACGAATTGAAAATTCAAATCGATGTTACTACGAATGACGATGTACAGGTATATGCCGAATATTGGACTGCAAAAAATGGAACTAAAAACAAAATAATTTCTCCAATTTCAAAAAAAGGGCTTTCGCATTCTTTAGTGCTTCTTAATGTAATTCCTGAAACTGATTATAATTTTAAATTAATTACAGTACAAGGAAATGAAAAAGACAGCAGTAAAGTGTACAATTTTAAATCACGAAAACTGCCGGAATGGCTGCAAAAAAAGTTCAAAGCAAATTCTCCAAAACCAGAGCTTTTACCGCAAAACTTCAAAAAAGGTTTTATGCTTATGGCAAAAAGAGAAACGCCTGGAACAGCATTTATTGTTGATTACAAAGGAAATATTAGATGGTATCATACAGTAGAAAATACTGGTTTTAAAGTAACACATTTCACAAAAGAGCAAACTATACTTTCTATTCTAGGAACCAATGATGAACCTACAAGTTATGGCAGCGAAATTCTAGAAATTAATCTGCAGGGCGATACTTTAACACATATTAAAAAAGGACAAGGCGATCTTAAGCAAGTTATCCACCATGAAATCATAAAAAAATCAGCAAATGAAATTGTTACTTTATTTGTAGATGCAAGAATAACAGACTTATCTGCAATTGGCGGAAAAAAGAAAGACACTATAAACGGCGACGGAATCCTGATTCTAGACCGAAAAGGAAAACAAATTTGGAAATGGAGTGTTTTCGATGACCTCGATCCAATGAAAGACAAAGCTTTATTGAAAACTAAAAAAGACTGGATGCATGCCAACAGTCTAAATTATGATAAAGATGGTAATTTTTTAATCTCTTTTTACAACAACGGACAAATCTGGAAAGTCGATGCTAAATCGGGTAAAGTAATCTGGAAATTAGGACGAAACGGCAATATGAAAATGGCTAAGGATAGCGATTTTTCACAAGCACACGCTGCCCACATCAATCAAGACGGAAGTTTAATGTTTTTTGATAATGGCGTAGACAAAAAGCAATCATCAGTTTTTGCTCTTAAAGTAGACGAAAAAAACAAAGCAGTACAACTGGATTTTCATGTAAATCTGCCAAAAGATATTTACAACGATAGAATGGGAAGCGCTTATATGATCAATAAAGATCTCATATTGGTTTGCTGCTCTAAAAGACATATAACGGTTTTAACCAACAAAAAAGGAGTATTACTTTGGGCTTTAGAGTCAGAAATACCTCCTTATCGCGTACAATTTATTCCAGAAGAAAATTTAAAACCTTTTCTTTTAAATTAAAAATTTTAGTCATGAAAAAAATAATTCTTATTGGACTCTTTTCAGCACTGTCACTGGCTGTTTTCAATTCCTGCACCAAATCAAATTCTCAAACTTTGGCTTCAAAAACAACCGAAGACAGAGAAGAAGACGAAGGTTATATCACAATTGACACTTCTGAAATTCCTGACGATCAGTTTGGAGAATCAGTTCGTTACGGAAGAGAATTAATGCTTAAAACGGCTTATTATATTGGTCCAAATGGTATTAACGGAAAATATCTTGGAAACAAAATGAATTGTACCAACTGCCATCAAGATGCGGGTACAAAACCTTATGCCTTCAACTTAATGTCGTCGCACGATAATTATCCGCAATATCGCGGGCGCGAAAACAAAGTGCTTACACTTGCTGAACGTGTAAACAATTGTGTAATGAGACCACATTCAGGAAAACCGCTTCCGCTTGACGGAAAAGAAATGGTTGCTTTTTTATCTTATTTTAAATGGATCAGCAAATATGTTCCAAAAGACGGACAATTTAAAGGTGCAAAAAATCTAGAAATTGAGTTTCCAGATGTTGCGGCAAGTCCCGAAAGAGGAAAAGCATTATTTGCTGAAAATTGTGCTCGCTGTCACGGAAATAATGGCGAAGGAGTTTATAATGCAGACAAATCTGGCTACACCTACCCGCCTCTTTGGGGAAAATATGCCTATCAGCCCGGCTCAAGTATGCACCGCGTTATCAAACAAGCGCAATGGTTAAAAAGCAATATGCCGTATGATAAAGTAACTTTAGGAAAACCATATCTTACTGATGCTGAAGCACTCGATATTGCTGCCTACGTAAATAATGATGCCATTCATGAAAGACCAAATCCTAAAACGTTAGATTATCCTAATAAAATGGGAAAACCTATTGATTATGCACACAGCCCTTTTAGTGATAATTTTTCTGAAGAACAGCATAAATACGGACCATATAAACCTATTATCGCGTATTGGAAAAAAAACGGATGGAAAGCCGTTTACTAAATATCAAAGCACACTTTTTAACTTGAACATAAAAACACAATGAAACTAAACCTAAAAAACAACGAAATACTAAGCAGCATATTGATTATGTGTCTTTTCATTTTCAGTATTCCATTGACTGCACAAATAAAATACACAGATGGCAACGACAGTTGGAATCCTAATTTACTAGGAAATCATCGCGTTCTTGTTAACTTTTCGGGTACAGGAAATATCGCTAAAACTACGATTGAGTGGCGCAGAAGAGATGAAAAACCTGAACTTAAAAAAATTATTGTTCAAGATGCTGCAGGCAAAGAAGTTCTTAATGTAAAAACGGAAAACATCAACCGAGAAAACGGAACAATTTACTTTGAACCAATTTCTGGCAAAGGAACTTATTATGTTTATTATATGCCTTACATTGATGAAGGTACAGCCAATTATCCAAAAGGAATTTATGCGAAAGCGGAGAACAAAGCTGATGCACAATGGATTTCTAAAATAAAAACGGGTTTAAAAGACAATTGTACCGTTACAGAAATTCAAAGTGTAAATGCTTTTAATAGTTTTTATCCAATGGAAGTAATCGCAACAGCTGCCGAAACATCTGCAATTACTGCTAAAAATAGCGGCAGTACTTTTTTGGTTTTCCCAGAAGACAGACTGCATTCTATTCGAATGAAAAATGATTTACCACAACGCTGGATCGAAAAAGGTGTACAAAATACTTTTTCTGATACAGCAAAGAAAGGTGAATATTTGGCTTTTCAATTAGGAGTATACGCTCTTACAGATTTAAAAAATGTAAAAATATCTTTTACGAATTTAGTAAGTACAACTGGAGCCACAATAGAAGGCAAAGACATCAGCTGTATCAACACTGACGGAACAAAATATGACGGCACTCCTTTTACCAATACTGTTTCTGTTTCAAAAGGAAAAATTCAGGCTATGTGGTGCGGCATCGATGTTCCGCAAACTGCTGCGGCTGGAAATTATACCGGAAAAGCAACAGTTACCGCTGACGGAAAGTCTACAGCAATCACACTTCAAATAACAGTAACTAATGAAGTTACAAAAAACGGAGGTATTGACAGTCCTGAAAAAATGACGCGTTTAAAATGGTTAAATTCTACATTAGCTCAAGAAAATACTGTTATTGCACCTTATACTCCACTTGTAGTAAAAGATGCTGAAATTTCTTTATTGGGTCGTAAAGTGGTTTTAGGAACTAATGGTTTCCCAACTCAAATACAAACTTTTTTCACGCCAGAAATGACAACTGTTACTACAAAGGCAAACGATATTTTAAGTGCTCCAATAACATTCCACTTTGTAGATGCAACAGGAAAAGAATCATTACAATGGAAAAATAACGGCTTAAAATTCACTAAAAAAGAGGCAGGAACCGTAGCTTGGGAAAGCACATCTACATCAAAATCAGTTCAAATGGATGTAAATGCTGCCGTTGAGTTTGATGGTTTTTTACATTATACCGTTAAAATTACTGCTTTAGAAGACGCTTCATTCAACGACATTAATTTTCAGTTACCAATGCAGCCAACGTCTGCAAAATATATGATGGGACTTGGTCAAAAAGGTGGAGATCGTCCTGCATCTTTTGACTGGAAATGGGATGTTGCACACAAAAATCAAGACGGCGCTTGGATTGGTGCTGTAAATTCTGGATTGCAGTTTTCATTAAGAGACGAAAAATACAGCCGTCCGTTAAACACCAATTTCTATTTACAAAAACCATTATTATTACCCACTTCTTGGGGTAACGAAAACAAAGGCGGAATCACCATTACACCAAACCAAAAATCAGTTTTGGTAAATGCCTACAGCGGTGCTCGCAATATGAAAAAAGGAGATGTTTTGTATTACAACTTTACTTTATTGATCACTCCGTTTCATACTATCAATACAGATTTTCAATGGGATAATAAATTTTATCACAAATACAGCCCAATCGATTCTATTGCTCAAACTGGTGCAACGGTAATCAATATTCACCACGCAAATGCTATTAATCCTTACATCAATTATCCTTTTATCGAATTTAAAAAGATGAAAAACTACATTGATGAAGCACACCAAAAAGGTTTAAAAGTAAAAATTTATAATACTGTAAGAGAAGTTTCAAACAAAGCTTATGAGACTTTTGCTTTAAAAAGTTTAGGCCATGAAATTTATTCTCCAGGAAAAGGCGGCGGATTCTCTTGGCTGCAAGAACACGTAGGCGATGATTATATCGCAGCTTGGTTTGTTCCTGAAATTAAAGATGCTGCAATTGTAAACAGCGGTATGAATCGTTGGCATAACTATTATGTAGAAGGAATGAACTGGTTAACGCAAAACGTAGGTATTGACGGAATTTATTTGGACGATGTTGCTTTTGACAGAATCACAATGAAACGTATTAAAAGAGTTTTAACCAAAGACGGTCACCCAGGAATTATCGATTTGCACAGTGCCAATCAGTACAACAAAAGCGATGGTTTTAATAACAGCGCCAATTTATATATGGAGCACTTTCCGTACATCAACAAACTATGGTTTGGAGAATATTTTGATTATGAAAAAGGGCAACCTGACTTTTTCTTAACTGAAGTAAGCGGAATTCCTTTTGGATTAATGGGCGAAATGTTACAAGATGGAGGAAATCCGTGGAGAGGAATGGTTTACGGAATGACAAACAGACTTCCGTGGAGCAATAATGCTGATCCAAGAAATATCTGGAAATTATGGGATTCTTTTGGAATCAAAGGTTCTGAGATGATTGGATATTGGAGCGAAAACTGTCCAGTAAAAACAAATAATGATAAAGTATTAGCAACCGTTTACAAAAAGAACGGAACAGCTTTAATTTCTATTGCAAGCTGGGCTGATACTGACGTAAATGTAAAATTGAACATCGATTGGAAAAAACTAGGAATAAATCCTGCCAAAGCAACAATTACAGCTCCAGAAGTTATCAATTTCCAGCCTTCAAAAACTTTTACTGCAAAAGATGAAATTCCAGTAGCAAAAGGAAAAGGATGGTTATTGATTGTTAAGTAATTTAAAGACCGTAAGTATACCACTTCCAGTCTGTCATTTCGACGTAAGGAGAAATCACACTTGTATATCAACAAAGATTAGCAATTTTCTAGGCGGAGTTTCTAGTGTGATTTCTCCTTACGTCGAAATGACAAATTACTATAAAAATTAATGCCTCAGATTTTACTGATTAATATAAATTAATATTTATCTCTTCAAAAAAATCATTTAAATCTGTGTAATCTGTGACAAAAAAACTCAACAACGTTAATGTTAAAACAACTAACCATAATAAATAGCTCTCCATATGAAACTAAGGCCATTTTTATCGATTTTACTTTTTGGAAGCCTGTTTGTCAATGCACAAAATAAACCAACTATAAAGGAATACAAAAAGGTGTTTACAACCTATCCTTTTTCCGATCCAGATCCAATTCCTAAACCAGATACAAAAGTTTATCCGTACTATCGTTTTGACGGTTTTACTGATAAGCCCGTACAAAAAGAATGGAAAGTTGTTGAACTTGAAAACGATTATATTAAACTGACGATTCTGCCGGAAGTAGGCGGAAAAGTTTGGTCGGCAATAGAAAAATCGACTGGAAAAGATATTGTTTACAACAACCATGTTATCAAGTTTAGAGATATTGCGATGCGCGGTCCGTGGACAAGCGGTGGTGTTGAAGGCAATTATGGGATCATCGGACACACTCCAAATTGTGCAACTCCTGTAGATTACACTACTATAACAAGAGAAGACGGAAGTGTAAGCTGTATTATAGGTGTTTTAGATTTACTAACCCGCACCTCATGGAAATTAGACATAAACTTACCTAGAGACAAAGCTTATTTTACCACTAATTCGTTTTGGTTTAATTCGACCGAGTCAGAACAGCCTTACTATACTTGGATGAATACTGGTATAAAAGCAGCAGGAAATTTACAGTTTATATTTCCAGGTCAAAGCTACATTGGTCATAATGGGGAACATAACGAATGGCCAATCGATAAACAAAACGGCAAAGATTTATCGTATTATAAAAACAATGATTTTGGCGGTTACAAATCGTATCATGTTTTTGGGAAATACAATGATTTCTTTGGAGGCTATTACCATGATGAAGATTTTGGAATGGGAAGATATGGTAATTATGATGACAAACCCGGCAAAAAAATCTGGATTTGGGGACTGTCGCAACAGGGAATGATTTGGGAAAAACTGCTTACAGATACTGATGGACAATATGTAGAAGTACAAAGCGGACGATTATTCAATCAAGCAAGCGAAGGCAGTAATTTAACTCCTTTTAAACAGCGCTCTTTTGCGCCGTATCAAACAGATTCTTGGACAGAATATTGGTTTCCTGTAAAACAGACGAAAGGTTTTGTAAAAGCAAATAATTATGGCGCCGTAAACGTAAAAAATGAAAACGGCTGGTTGAAAATCTACTTCTCTCCGCTTCAAAAATTAAATGAAAAATTGGAAGTTTTTGACAATGGAAAAAAAGTCTATTCCAAAGATATTTCAGTTAACACCTTACAAGTATTCAAAGATTCTATTCAAGTTGCAGTTGATCAAAATAAATTAAGAGTAATAATTGGAGACAATAAACTGATTTGGAATTCGGCACCAGAAGACGGCAATTTAAACCGTCCTTTAGAAGTTCCAAAAGATTTTGACAACAATTCAATTTACGGATTATATCTGCAAGGTAAAAACTATATCAGTTTTAAAGATTATATAAAAGCTGAAGAAAAATTGAGCGAGTGTCTTAAAAAAGATCCTAACTATGCTCCTGCCCTTTCTGATCTTGCTTTATTGCAAATTCGTAAATTTCAGTATAAAGATGCAATTGCTTCAGCCAGTAAAGCTTTAGCCATAAATACTTACGATCCCGCCGCAAACTATTATTATGCTTTAGCAAATATGCATTTAGGCAACAACATCGATGCAAAAGACGGATTTGATATTGCTGCCGCAAGTGCCGAATACCGAAGTGCTGCTTATACGGCTTTATCTCAAATTTATTTTGGTGAAAATGAGCTGACAAAAGCTGCTGAATATGCAGAAAAAAGTTTGCTGAATAATCAAAATAATCTAGAAGGATTACAGCTTTTAGCCGTTATCTATCGTTTGCAAAACAATAAAGATAAAGCTGTTGTAATCTTGAATAAAATAAACAATGTAGATCCGTTAAATCATTTTGCAAGATTTGAAAATTTCCTTTGGGCAAATTCAGATGCCGCAAAAAAACAATTTACTTCATTGATACGAAACGAAATGCCAGAGCAAACTTATCTTGAATTAGGAATCTGGTATCAGCATCTGGGCCGCAAGGACGAAGCCTTAAAAGTTTTCTCGACAGCGGCTCCAAGTGCTGAAATTATCTATTGGAAAGCATTTTTAGAAAACAAAGCCGTTGATTTAAGTAAGATTCAGCCTAGACTTAGTTTTCCATTTCGCCATGAAACCGCTGTTATACTTGAAGATCTTATTCAAAAAAATGACCAATGGCAGTTAAAATATCATTTGGCTTTAATTGAATGGAATCGCAATAATCTTTCAAAAGCAAAAGAATTGTTCAATCAATGCGGTTCTAAACCTGCTGATCCCGCTTTTTATGCTGCAAAAGCATCCTTAATGAAAGACAATCCTGAAATCGTGACAGCAAGTTTACAGCAAGCTTTAAAACTAGACAATCAAGGATGGAGATATAATAAGTTGTTGGCAGAACATTTCATCACTTTAAAACAATATGACAAAGCACTTGCGATAACAGAACCTTTTTATAAAAAGCATAAAGAGAATTATTTAATGGGAATGTTGTATGCTAAAACCTTGCTTCTAAATAAAAAATACAGCGAAGCAGATGCCTTTTTAACCAAATTAGAAATTCTTCCGTTTGAAGGCGCAACTGCAGGAAGGCAATTGTATCACGAAGCTAAATTGATGCAGGCTTTAGCCGAAATGAACAACAAACAGTACAAAAAAGCACTACAGCTAATTGCTGATGCCAAACTGTTTCCAGAAAATTTAGGTGTTGGAAAACCTTATGACGAAGATATTGACGAAAGGCTTGAAAACTGGCTGGATTATCAATGTTATACTAGTTTAGGCAATACAGATAAAGCTAAAGAATCGTTACAAAAAATCGTTTCTTTTACGCCAAAGATCGACAATACTGTTATGAACTTTTTACCTGCCAATCAGCTTATTTCAGCTTGGGCTGTAGAAAAAACTTCTTCATCAAAAAAAGCGGAAGAATGGATTCGAAATCAAGCTAAATTATATCCTGAAAACAAAATTGTTCAATGGAGTTTACAAATGTACACCCAAAAACAATCTGATATTTTAACGGCTGATGAAAAAGACGGCGAAGTTAGAATTATAGAAAAGCTTTAAAAAAACATATAACTTAAACAAAATGAACAAGCTATTTTTAAAATGTACTCTTTTTAGCATTGCTTTATTAGCATGCCAAAACATTCAGGCTCAAAATGCTGAGAAAGATAAAGAGCAATTAGCGATTTACAGAGCAACTCCAACAAAGGTTCACGATCTGGTACACACAAAATTGGAAGTGTCTTTTGATTATGGGAAAAGGCATTTGTACGGAAAAGAATGGCTTACTTTAAAACCACATTTCTATGCAACAGATTCGCTTACTTTGGATGCGAAAGGGATGGATTTTAAAGAAATTTCGATCGTCGAAGGAAAGAAAAAAACACCTTTAAGGTACACTTACGACAACGAACAGCTTTTTATTAAACTGGACAGAAAGTATAAAGGTTCTGAAAAATATACCCTTTTTATTGATTATACGGCAAAACCAGCAGAACTGAAAAGTAAAGACGGCGAATCGATTACAAACTCAAACGGATTGTATTTTATTAATCCTGACGGAAAGGGAGATAAACCAACACAAATATGGACTCAAGGCGAGACTGAAGCTTCATCTTGCTGGTTTCCGACAATTGACAAACCAAATCAGAAAACAACTTCTGAAATCGCTATGACAGTTCAGTCAAAATATACCACTTTGTCAAACGGTAAATTAACTTCACAAAAAGTAAATAAAGACGGAACAAGAACGGACACTTGGAAAATGGAACAGCCAAATGCACCTTATTTGTTTATGATGGCTGTTGGTGATTTTAAAATCTATAAAGATTCTTATAATGGTAAAGAAGTCAGCTATTATTTAGAACCAAAATATGCGCCTTATGCCAAACAGATTTTTTATAAAACGCCAGATATGATGAATTTTTACAGTAAAATGCTTGGCGTAGAATATCCTTGGGCAAAATATGCGCAAATTGTTGTGAAAGATTATTTTGGAGGTGCTATGGAAAATACTTCAGCAACAGTTCATGGCGAATATGTACAAAAAACAGAACGAGAATTATTAGATGATAATCAAGAAAGTACAATTGCTCACGAACTTTTTCATCAATGGTTTGGAGATTATGTAACAGCTGAATCATGGTCAAACTTAACCATGAATGAATCATTTGCCACTTTTGGAGAAGTACTCTGGCACGGTCACGACGCTGGACAAGATGCGGAAGACAGATCACGTTATGAGAAACTTCAAAATTATTTTCGTTCTCAAAAAAATGGAAACAGTCCAATTTTAGCACGTTTTCATTACAAAAACGCCGACGATATGTTTGATAATATCAGCTATTCTAAAGGTTCTATTATTTTGTATGCCATGAAAAACCAAATGGGTGATGAAGCATTTTTTAAAGGATTAAATCATTATTTAACAACAAATGCTTATAAATCTGGCGAACCGCATCAGCTGCGTTTATCGATGGAAGAAGTGACTGGAAAAGATTGGCTGCCTTATTTTGATCAATGGTATTATAATGCTGGAAGTCCGATTCTGGATGTGAATTACAAATATGTTAACGGAAAAATCATCATTACTATCACTCAATCTCAGGATAGCGCTGTGCAAACCTTTACATTGCCTTTAAAAGTTGATTTTTATGCAAACGGAACTAAAATAAGAAAGGATATTTTAATTAATAAAAGAGAACAAAGTTTCAGTTTTGACCTTCCTTCAAAACCTGAATTTATAGATTTAGATCCAGATAAAATCTTAGTTGGTGAAGTTAATGTAGATAAAAAAAATGCTTCTGATTATTTGTATCAATACAAAAATGTCCCTTCTTACTACAACCGAATTGAAGCTATAAAATTTGCATCAAAAGATAAAAGTCATGATTCGCAGCTTGTATTATTGGCAGGTTTAAAAGATCAGCAAGACGATTTACGAACATTAAGTATCAAAGGAATTGATTTAGGTGATCGCGATGTAAAAGATGAGGCTATTAAAACTTTACTTGACATTGCTAAAAATGATTTAAAAACAAACGCCAGAGCTGCGGCAATTGTAAAATTGGCTTCAACAGGAGATTCATCTTATAAAGCGCTGATGATTGAGAGTACAAAAAATCAATCTTATAATGTAATTGCTGCTGGAATTTATGGCTTATCAAAATTCTCAACTCAAGAATCAGATCAAGCTTTAAGTACTTTAGATGATGATACAAAAAAACACGTGACACCAATAATTAAGAAATTTAGTAACCAAAAATAGACCTCAATCCTTTATTAAATTAACTCCAATTGCAGATACAATTGAGACATTTAATAACACGGTTTTTGAAATAAAGTAAAAAAAACATGCATAAACTTTTTCTAACATATGCCTTATTCTCTATAATAACCATTTGTACAGCACAAAATAAAGTCAAAAAAATAAATGTAAAAGACTACGGTATTATTTCTGGCACTAAAGAAAATCTAACCTCAAAAGTCAACAAACTTATTGAAGGATTAGGCAGCGAGCCCGTAGAAATTATTTTCCCGAAAGGGAGATATGACTTTTACCCAGATGCCAACTATTATAGAACGTATTACGAAAGTAATACTTATGACGCAGCTGTTAGAAAATTAGCCATACTGATAAAGGATAAAAAAAATATAATCATCAATGCACAGCAATCCGATTTTGTTTATCATGAACATATGCAGCCTTTTACTTTAGACAATGCCGAAAATATTACGATTAAAAATGTAAATATAGATTGGGATGTTCCTTTGACCTCTGAAGCTGAAGTTATAGAAGCCGATGAAAAACATATTGTTATGAAGATTGATATTACGCAATCTCCATATAAAATCCATGATAAAGGATTAACGTTTGTGGGCGAAAATGCCAACGAAAATTGGGCATTGTCTGGAGGTTCCTGGTTAATTGAATTTGATAAAAACCATATAATTCCTGCAAATACAGGCGATAATGGTTGTGTGAAAGGGGATTTAAAAAATGTAAAATACAGCGAGATTAAACCCGGATTGGTACTAATGCAGGGAAAATTTACAAAAACTCCCTCAGTTGGAAATTTTCTTATACTAAGACATGGCACGAGAGATCACGCTGGAATGTTTTTATTTCACAGCAAAAACACCAAATTAGAGAATATCAATGTGTATCACACTTCTGGTTTAGGTATTTTATCGCAATACTGCGAAAATATTGAAATGCGAAATGTAAACATGATTCCAAACCCACATAAAAATCGCTATTTAAGCGGTCACGATGATGGATTGCATTTTATGGGATGCAAAGGAGAAATCGTAATTGATAATTGTGATGCACAGGGTTTAATGGACGATCCGATTAATATTCATGGAACTTATGTGCCAGTGATACAAAAAGTTGATGACTATGCTGTAAAATGCAAATTTGGGCAGGATATGTCGCACGGATTATTATGGGCAGTTAAAGGCGATAAAGTAGGTTTTATACAGAAGAAAGAAATGGGAACTTTGGCTTATGGCACCGTTTCAAGTTTTGAACCATTAGATGTGGATCATTTCATTATTAGATTTAAAGAAAAAATCCCAACTGATATCGATACTGGTTTTGTTTTAGAAAATCTAAGCTGGACGCCTAATGCAACAATTACCAATTGCTTTGTTGGCAGTAATCGAGCTCGAGGATATTTAATCTCAACTCCAGGAAAAGTAATTATCGAAAATAATATTTTTGAAACCAGCGGTTCAGCAATTCTTATTGCAGGAGATGCTAACTATTGGTACGAAAGCGGCGCTGTAAAAGACATTACAATCAAAAACAATGAGTTTAGATATCCTTGTAATTCTTCTTATTATCAATTCTGTGAAGCTGTTATTAGTATTTATCCTGAAATTCCACAGCCAAATGCATCACAGCCATTTCATAAAAACATAAAAATAGAAAACAATAGTTTTAATCCGTCAGACTACCCTATTCTGTATGCTGTATCTGTAGATGGATTAAGCTTTAAAAACAATACTATTAAGCGCAGTTTTGCATTTACACCTTGGTATCCTGAAAAGTACAATTTTAGAATCGAGGCGTGTAAAAATGTAGAAATCAGCGGTAACAAAATAGGAAAAGAGGTTTTAGGAAAAAATATTCTTCTAAAAGGAATGAAACGAGAAGAGTTAACCTTAAAAAATACCGAATTGAGTGTTGAAATCGCAAAATCGATTTAAAATTTCATCATCCGTATTTCTAAAAAACAAACCATTCGGTTAACTATAATTTGATACATAGAAAATAAATTTAAATTCTGAAAAATAAAGAATTATCTATTTTCTATG
Source organism: Flavobacterium sp. YO12 (assembly GCF_004119495.1). GTDB lineage: Bacteria > Bacteroidota > Bacteroidia > Flavobacteriales > Flavobacteriaceae > Flavobacterium. Next base: position 1,719 of record NZ_NRQU01000072.1, on the reverse strand, counting down.
CGTCAAAATTATGATGCACTTTTTAAATTAATTGATAGACAAATAAACGTATCGTTTTTATACAACAATTTTATGGATAGAAAACATACTATTAAGGACATTGCTAAAATGGCAGGGGTTTCAAAAGGAACTGTTGACAGAGTATTGCACAAACGAGGCAAAGTTTCACCGCTTGCCCTCGAAAAAGTAAACGAAGTTTTAAGTGTAATTAAATACGAACCCAATCTTATTGCCCGAAATTTAAAAAACAATAAAGTTTATCATATTTGCATCCTCCTTCCCGATCCAAAAATAGATCCATATTGGCTTCCTTGTCTAAAAGGAATTAAAGAAGCTGCACAGGAATTTAAAGCCTACAATTTACTTATTGAGACTTTTTACTTTAATCCAGAAAAAACAAAATCTTTTTTAAGCATCAATGAAACTATTATCGAGAAATCGCCTGATGCCATTTTGCTGGCTCCGCTTTTCCATAAAGAAACACTTGATGCAATAAAAAAATATGAATCCTTAAATATTATTGTAAATACGTTTAACAATCAGGTCGAATCGGCAGCTGTCAAAAATTTTGTCGGACAGGATTTGTATCGAAGTGGTCGTGTCGCTGCAAAATTGTTAAGCACAATTCTTGACAAGGGACACATTGCTATTATACACATTGACGAAACCTACAAAAATGCAATTCACATGCAGGAAAAAGAAAGAGGCTTTAAATCCTTTTTCAGTCAAAAAAACAGTTTAGAGTATAAGATTACTACTTTAAAACTAAAAAATCCCAATTTAGAAGTTGCTTTAAAAAACTTCATCAACGAAAATCCTGACTTATCAGGCGTTTTTATAACTACTTCTAAAGCTTATCAAGTTTCTAAGATTATCAGCAAAATTAAAGACAAAAGAATACGCATGATAGGCTATGATTTGGTTGATGAAAACGTAACTAATTTGAATCAAGGAGTAATTGATTTCCTAATTCATCAAAATCAAAAAAGACAAGTTTATTTAGGCATTATATACCTTATAGAGCATTTTCTGTTCCGTAAAGAAACTCCGGCTGTAACATTATTGCCAATCGATATAATTAATTCTGAAAATGCTGATTTCTATCGCGCATAATTTTCAATCAAGCTTTCTTGTTTCTTATTCTATTTTAATTACTTCACGTAACGATTTATTTTAGGATCGACCGATCTAAAATACACTATCCTATTTCAAATTATAAGACTGAAAAATCAGGCTGAAAACACTCAAAAATTCATGCCTGATTTCAGTAAAATTTCAACCCTAAATAAAAAAGAAATCTGGTCATTTTTTAAACTCTAAAATTTAGAAAATACGTGCTGTTCTATCTTTCTAAAAAGCAGCTGACATTCAAACTTTTATTTTTGAATTAACCTCAGTTTCAGATTCTTTTTACCTGTATCAAAAAAAACTTAATAATGCAAAAAATCGTATAATTAAAACTCTCAAAAAGTTTATTTTATTAGTAGTCTTTTTGATCCATAATTGCGATATTCTCATAAATATAAACAACTATTTTTTATTTTTTAAATATTAAATATTCAGACTGAAAATCTGACTAAAATAAAGAACTCACCTTGAAAGCAATTTTCTTAAAAATATCGTATCTATTTAAGTCAAAAAAAACAGTTTGCACAATTTTATGTGCTCGAGAACACAAATATTGTGTGTTCGAGCACATTTTTTGTGTTTTTTCTTGTT
>NZ_NRQU01000071.1 GCF_004119495.1 Flavobacterium sp. YO12 | reverse complement strand
AAATGAAATCTAGTTTACTTTACGGTCTTAATAGTTTATCTATTTTTAGTAATACAATTTTATATGAAGAAGTTATACCAGCATTTATAAGTGAAATTTATAGAATTAAAACAAGAAATAATTTCAACATATATCAGAATAGATGGTCTGGTTTAAGTCTTTATGAAATTGGACTAGGTTAACCTTTTTAACTGCCGGTATGTGTAAGCATTTATAGTCATAAATACAATTTAGTAAATCACTATCAGAAAAACTAATTGGTCAGGAGACGAATGTTTAAGTTGGCTGGATAATATACTAAGATCTAATTAATATATTTAAACTGATGAAAAAAGCCGTTTTAGAAGCACGAAAAAAATCTGAAAAGAAGATGCGCTATTGTATGTTCAATAATTGTACAAATACTGCTATAAAATCCCATGTTCTTCAAAAAAACGGCATACTTAGAGAGATATCTGATAAAAATCATTTAATTCAAATGGCTCCTGTAAATCCATTTGAGATGTCCAGTAAAGGACCATTAGATTTTAAATTAGTTGGAATAAACGATGTTTATACTTTTCAAGGCTTTTGTAGCACTCATGATTCAGAAATGTTTAAAAAAATAGAAACAGAATCGACATTAGATTTTAATGATAAAAATCAACAAGCTCTTTTTTGTTATCGCGGGTTATGTCAAGAAATTAGACGAAAAGAAATTGCAACCGAATGGATGTTAGAATTAAAGTCTCATTTTCCAGCACATTTTTTGCCATTAATAGAATCATTACTTGATGGATATAGCGATGGAATCAAAAATCTCAACTTATTTAAAACTGAATTAGAAAAAACTATAAATTCTCAAAATACAGATTCATTTTACTTTGAAACAATAAAAATTCCAAAAATTGAATTATGTATTTCTGTTCCATTAAACATTGGCGAATTAGAAATTCCTAATGATCTAGATTATGAAAAATGGAGACGTGAAAAACCCACCATGTCTACATCCTTCATTAATATTTTTCCAAAAGGGAACGAAAGTTTTGCTATAATAGGTTATCATAAAAATTATCCTTGTAATTGGACAATTAATCTAATAAACAAATTAAAATCAGAAGACAAAAATAAAATTTTCAAAGAATTAAGCGATTTAGTAACCTTAAGATTAGAATTTTGGTCAATGTCTAAATCACTTTTTGATACAATCCCACAAATAAAGCTAGCTGAGTTTAAATTTTTATTTATGCAAAATTCTTTTGACCATAGTCCAAAATTGGAGACGAAATTAAACTTATTTGAACATCTTAAATAGAAAATATTTATAATATTCCCCCGCTAGAGCGAGCGTCTCGCTCGTGAATACAAGCTAAAAAAATCTGTAGCATAAAACGTTACGAGCACGAGCGAGACGCTCGCGCTACCAAGCAAAAAGAACACAACGTTTTTTATAAGTTGCCTCCAGTTTTAACTGGAGGAATATGTCAAGATGAGAAAAGGCTTTAGCCAAATTATCTACAATTTAGCTAAAGCCTTAAGCTTCTTTATCATTTTCTCATCCAGCTAATTAAGTCTTTTCTGATAACGCGGATTTGCAATCCGTATCAGAACAAAACAGATATTACTCTTTTATATTTTAAACTTTTTTAAGAAACATATCATCGATTTCATCTAGAAATTCAAAAGCATCGAGAGGAAAAAGCTGGTGCACAACTTCTAAAATTAAAGACAAATTTATAGTTGTTCTTATATCTGTTTCTGAAATTTTATGTACGTCGTTATCCACACCTAAAATACAAAGTTTCAGCATTTCGTTAATAGCGCAGCCAAGCTCATAGTAACTTGAAAACGTAACTTTAGCAACATACTGCTCATTTTCTTTATTAGCCGATTTTAGAGTTTCAAAATAATAACGCATTAATTTTTTAAATTTCTCTTCATTTTCCATTTCATTTTTTTTCATTGACATTTGATTTCTTGTGTGTATTTTTAAGCATTATTTTATTTTATAATTCCATAATTTTAAAGTAAGAAAAATTGTATTTTTACTCCTCGCAAGTAATCAATAGATTTTCGGGTAATTGACAAATGCTAATTGTATCTTACAAAGTATTTTTGTTTTTTACAACGATCAAAAAAAATCTAATAATTTTTAAATATCTTTGAGCTATGACTACAACAGCAAAACCAAAACATATTGGAAGAAACATAAGCCGAATTAGAGAGCTTAGAGGTATGAAACAAGAGGCACTCGCTTTTGCAATTGGTGTTACTCAGCAAACTGTATCAAATATTGAAGGAAGTGAAACCATTGACGAAGAAAAACTAGATGCAATTGCAGAAATTTTAGGCGTTTCGGCAGAAGCTATAAAAAATTATACTGACGAAGCTGTATTTAATATTATTGGAAATACAGTTAATAATCATGATAATGCTGCTCTTTTTCAATATCATCCAACATTCAATCCAATAGATAAATTGATTGAATCTTATGAAGAAAACAAAAAGCTTTACGAACGTTTGGTTCAGGCTGAAAAAGACAAAAACGAATATTTAGAAAAATTACTAAAAGGAAAATAATTCCTCAACAATACATTTTATGAAAGCACAAATATCTTTTTATTTTGTGCTTTTTTTGTGCACAACCAAAATTTCAATCCAAACTTTAAACCTATGAAATTAAATCTACTCACATTATTTTTTGTCTTATCAGTAAGTTTTATTTATTCTCAAAAAACAATCAAAATAATTTTAGACCCAAAAATAAAAGCGTTGGCTCTTGAAAATATAAATACAACAAACAACGGATCACAATATGCGATAGATTCGATTTATGGAACAGTTTATAGAGGAAAAAATATGGTTGAAGACACTATATTTTATGATCATCTAAAAAATGATTTTACAAAAAAAGATTTTATGTGCAATCATTATTACGAAAATGACACACTTATTATTAAAGGTGGTTTTGGCAGTAGATTTCAGGTTTACGGTTTCGTTGCAAAAGTATTTCCAAATAAAACTGCAGAAATAAAATTGCGCAAGTTTTGGGGTTATCCCTCTTATTTTACAAGTAGAGACCAGGTAGATGCTAAAAGCGAAATACTCGTTTATACAAGGACTTCAAAACTTGTTCTCAACAGATTGCCCAACAATAAATCTGATCGTAAACATATTTATGGCTGTGTCGATTTTTTAAGCGAAGATTTTTTTGTTGAAATGAAAGACAAAAAAACTGGAGAACCTTACAAAGAAAAAAATACAATGGAATACAAGATTTATTTTGACAGCAGGTATCTCAAAGATGATGAATAACACAACCATTTTACTCCTGCAGTAAAATTCAATAGAACTAAACAAAAGATGGCCAGCCAACTAAAGAACATCCAGAAGAATATCTCGCAAAAGGAAAATTTCTAGTTATTTGGAGTTTGCATTCAGACAGTCCGCCAAAAGAAAAATCTGAAACTAAAGTAGAAACACTTTTACAATAAAATCCTAATCAAAGCTTCATTTTAAATGATTAATTTTACTCGCTAAAAAACAACAAAAATGAAACTACAAATACGAATCCTGCTTTATTCCATTTTATTCTTTTTATATCTTACCTCAACTCATTTTTTTCTATCACTTGGCGAGATATTAAAAACTGATCCTTATATAACTATGGGCTGCGGTTTTGCAGTTTTAAATATTATTTATGCTTTTTTAGGATTAAAATGGAAACCAACTTTAAATATAATTTGTTCTATTGCCATTGCTTCCTTAGCATTATTTTTGGCGGTGCAGTTTGCCAATTTGCATTTACTTTCAAATTACGATCCTTACTTAGTTAAAACAGCCATATTTACAAATGCTCTTTTATCTATTATTTTTTGGGAAATTGTGTATCAGATAAAAATTAGAAAATCATGATAAACAAATCAAATCCAGTTGTTTATTTTGAAATTCCGGTACTCTATATCGAAAGAGCAATACAATTTTATTCGGCTGTATTTAATTTTGATTTTGAACGAGATGTCATTCATGGAAACGAAATGGCTTTTTTTCCTATTTCAGAAAATGAAAGCGGAATTTCGGGAGCATTGGCGCAAGGCGAAATATACAATCCTACAATAAATGGAACTCTGATATATTTTGCAACAAATAATATCAATGAAACTTTAGATTTAGCCGTAAAAAATGGTGCCGAAATTTTATTTCCTGTAACATCAAATGGAGAATTTGGTTGGGTTGCAGAATTTAAAGACTGCGAAGGAAATCGAATTGCACTTCACATGGCAAGCAAATAAAAACCGCTAGAACAAAACTTTATTTCTTGCCAAACAACAAACATTTTCTATAGCTCCAATAAGAATAATATGCAATAAAAGAATATCAACTTCTAAATTATTTAAATGTGAAAAATGCATTAGAAATTGCCAATCGTTTTAGAGAAATTATCCTTAACGGAACTTGGGTTGCAAATACCAATTACAAAGACCAACTCGAAAAACTAGATTGGAAAACTGCCGTTACTCCTATTCAAAACTTAAATACAATAGCAATTCTGGCGCAGCACATACATTATTATACTGACGGAATTAATACTGTTTTTAAAGGTGGAACTCTAGACATAAAAGATAAATTCAGCTTTGACTTTCCTCCTATTTCTTCTCCTGAAGACTGGGAATTTTTTCTAGAGAAATTTTGGAGTTCTTCTGAAGAATTTGCCTCTTTTGTCGAACAAATGTCTGATGAAAAATTAGACCAGTTTTTTGCTGATGAAAAATACGGAACGTACAGAAGAAATATTGATGCTATGATCGAACATAGTTATTACCATTTAGGACAGATTGTTTTGATTAAAAAACTGCTGACAAAATAAGATTTATAAAAAACTAAACGTTCTAGTCCAGCCCCGATAAAGCCGATATCCTCGCAGAGATAAAGGCGAAAGCAGGACTAAAGGTTCTTTTGAAAACATAAATTTCTACTCCTTAAAATAAATTAAAAAAAGGCATAGTTGTTGAAAGTTAAATGAAATATATTTGCAACTTCAAAAAATTACTATGCAAAAAACTACTTTATTATTCTCTATATTCTTTCTGATTCTCTCATCGTGCGGCGTAAAAACAACTCAGGCTTTAATAAGCGATGGTAATTATGACGGTGCTATTGATCGCGCAGTTGAAGCTTTAAGAACTAAAAAAGATTCAAAAGGAAAACAAGATTATGTGTATTTACTTGAAGAAGCTTTTGCAAAAGCAAAAGAAAGAGATCTTCGTGATCTTGATTTAATGATTAAAGAAGCTACTCCTACAAATGCTGAACGTGTTTACAACACCTATTTACAATTGAATAACCGTCAGGAAAAAATAAGACCATTATTGCCTCTGCCGCTATTAAAACAGGGAAAAAATGCTTCTTTTACTTTTGACAATTATTCAAACCAAATTATAAGCAGTAAAATTGCTCTTACCAGATATTTATACGAAAATGCTTTGACTCTTTTAAAATCAAACAATAAACTTGATTATAGAAAAGCCTATGACGATTTAACGTATTTAGAAAACATTAGTCCAAACTATAAGAATGCAAAAAAACTAATGGAAGACGCACTGTTTAAAGGAACTGATTTTGTAGATGTTTATGCTAAAAATCAAACCAATATGGTGATTCCGAAAATGCTTCAAGACGATTTATTGGATTTTAAAACCTATGGATTAAATGATAAATGGACGGTTTACCACAGCGCCCGACAAAAAAATGTTACTTACGATTACAGCTTAATAATCAATTTTAGACAAATAAATATTTCGCCCGAACAAATGAAGGAGAAAGAATTTATAAAAGAAAGACAGATTAAAGATGGCATGAAAACACTTTTAGACAGTCGAGGAAGACCTGTAAAAGACAGTTTGGGTAAGGAAATAAAAGTCGATAATTACAGAATGCTTCGCGCAAATGTTTATGAATTTAGGCAATTTAAATCTTGTCAAGTTACTGCAGTTGTAGATTATGTTGATGTAAGAACAAATCAATTACTTCAGTCATTTCCTGTAACCAGCGAATATTTCTTTGAGAATATTTATTCGACTTACAAAGGTGACAGAAATGCCTGCGACGATAACTACATTAGTTATTTTACAAAACGCGCGGTTCCTTTTCCTAACAACGAACAAATGGTTTATGATACCGGCGAAGATTTGAAAGCAAAAATTAAAGATATTATTGTTCGAAATAAATTCAGATAATAATCCCATTTAACTTAAAATAGAAGTAGTTAATAAACAAAACATGAAATTTAGAATTTTAATTATCACCACACTCCTTTTTATCGCTTGCAAAAAGGAAGATAAACAACCAGCTGATTCAATTGTAACTGCAAAAAAAGATACACTGCAAAAAACGGAAAAAACAGAAACCAAAAATACTGCAGATACAATCGTATTATCGAAAAAACATAAGACAAATAAAATTTTATGTGATCTTGATGGAGACGGATTAAATGAAACTGTTGAAATTGTAAGGAGTACTAAAAATGGAAAAAGCGGTTTGAGAATCATTTTCGGGAACGGAAATAAAACCGATTATTTTGGTATGGGAAATGACATTTTAGATCAAGGTTTTGATGAGATCGACTGGGCTGGAATATTTGAAAAAGCACCCAAAAATGAATTATACTGGGATAATGTAGGCGAAAATGGAGATATACTTGCAGATGAAGAAATCAAAGAAGAAGATAAAATAAAACTGCAAAATGACGGAATATTTATTCACGCCGAAGAAAGCTGCGGCGGTGGAATAATTTATTTGGAAAACGGAAAATACAAATGGATTCAGCAAGAATAATTTTATAGTTTTATAAAAGCATTACGTCTAAATTTAAACAGAGGCTCACTTAATACAGTGAGCCTCTGCTTGTTTTACAGCATAATCTTTCTCCACATTCTTCTCTTCTTTTTATTGCATTTCACTGTTATTATATAAAAAAAATCAAATTTCACCTTGCGCAACCAAAAAGTTGCGTATATTTACAAGTGATTAGTTGCTTATTTAAATAATTAAAAAATGAAACGAGATATTTTTCAAGCCATTGCTGACCCAACCCGAAGAGCAATTCTGGTTTTAATTGCTTCTAATGCATTAACGCCTAATACAATTGCAGAACAATTTAATACAACAAGACAAGCAGTTTCTAAACACATTAAAATTCTTAATGAATGTGAATTGTTGAATGAAACCAAAATGGGAAGAGAAATCTATTATCAACTCAAAATTGACAAAATGAAAGAAATTGATCAATGGCTGGAGCAATTTAAACAAATATGGGAAAGCCGTTTCAGTCAATTAGATCAAGTATTAATGAACTTAAAATCTAAAGAAAATGGAATCTAATTTAGCAATGAGCTTTACTGTAGATAAAGAGAATAAAACGGTAAACATAAAACGTGAATTTAATGCTCCTTTATCAAACGTTTGGTCGGCATGGACCGAGCCCGAAATTCTAGATCAATGGTGGGCGCCGGCTCCCTTTAAATCAAAAACAAAAAGTATGGATTTTAAAGAGGGCGGACGAAGACTGTATGCTATGGTTGGTCTGGAAGGCGAAGAACGATGGAGTTCTTTTGATTATACTTCTATTTCTCCAAAAACAAACTTTAAATATTCTTCTACTTTTTGTGATGCTGATGGAAACTCAAATTCAGCTTTTGGAAGCTCATATTGGGATTTAACGTTTTCTGAAAAAGGGAATCTGACGGTTGTTGATATTGCAATTACACGAGATAGTCTGGAAGAATTAGAAAAAATAATCGAAATGGGTTTCAAAGAAGGAATTACGGCCACTATGCAAAGTTTGGACAAAATCTTCGAAGCACAAAAATAAAAACAAAGTCAATAAAAATAGTAATAAATCTAAAATCTAAAGAAAATGAAATCGAATCTTTTAATGAATTTTACTGTAGACAAAGAAAATAGTACCGTAAATGTAAAACGTGAATTTAATGCTTCTCTAGCAAATGTGTGGTCGGCATGGACAGAACCAGAAATCCTAGATCAATGGTGGGCGCCAGCTCCTTGGAAAGCCAGAACAAAAAGCATGGAATTTAAAGAAGGCGGCCGCAGGCTTTATGCTATGGTAGGACCAGAAGGCGAAGAACACTGGGCAATAGCCGATTTTACATCGATAACGCCTAAAACTAATTTTAAATATCTAGATGCTTTTAGTGATAACGAAGGAAACTTAAACGCAGATTTTCCGCGTTCTGACTGGAACGTTAACTTTTCTGAGCAAGGAAATTCAACAATCGTTGACATTGCCATTAAACATGAAAAACTATCTGATTTAGAAAAGATTATCGAAATGGGCTTCAAAGAAGGTTTCACAATTGCTCTTGAAGGCTTGGATGAAATTTTTGCTTCAAAAGTCTAGCAGATTCAATCAAATATATAAAAGTTGTACTTTACGGTTTCCCGTATCGTATAACTTTTTTTTTATTCTAAATTTGCTTCATACAATTAATTAAACTATCAAAACCTAAAAACCTACTACTTAAATGAAAAAACTTTTTATCCTTTTTATCTTCTTACTTGTATGTAACTTACAGTCTTATTCGCAAATAATTTTCGAAAATGGTTATTTTATAAATGAAAACAATCAAAAAATAAACTGTTTGATCGAAAATCAGGATTGGAAAAATAACCCAACTGGTTTTAACTATAAATTAGACGGCAACCAAAATATACTTGCCGCCGACATCAAAACTATAAAAGAGTTTGGAGTAAACGGTCAATCAAAATTTGTTAGAGCATTGGTAAAAATAGATCGCTCTACTACAAAGATTGAAACAATGAGTAGAGAAAAAAATCCCGAATTTAATGACGAAAAACTATTTCTAAAAGTACTTATCGAAGGAAACGCCACGCTTTATTTATATGATGATGGAAATCTGAGAAGCTTTTTTTACAAAAATAATGATAGCGAAATCAAACAATTAGTATACAAAATGTATTTAGTTGGTAATTATTCTATAGCCAAAAATAATTATTTTAGAGAACAATTGTTTATTGATTTTAAATGCGAAACTATCTCTCAGAAAGAATATGAAAATTTAGCCTACGAAAAAAAAGCTCTTGAAAAATTCTTCATCAAGTACAATAAATGCAATGATCCTAATTTTGTAAGCAATGAAACTAAGAAAAAAAAGGATTTATTTAATTTAACTATCAGACCGAGATTAAACAGTACTTCTTTCTCTACTAACAATTCAATGTCTGACACATTCGATATCAAATTTGATTCAAATACAAATGTAAGTTTAGGCGTTGAAACTGAATTTATTTTTTCTTTCAATAAGAATAAATGGTCAATAATAGTTGAACCAACTTATCAATATTATAAAACAGAAAAAACAAAAGAAAGCTCCGTTTATTTGGGTGGAGAAGTAATTGGAAAAGTTGATTATAAATCAATTGAATTACCAATAGGACTTAGACATTACTTTTTCTTAAATGATGGATTCAAAATATTTGCTAATGCGTCATTCGTTTTTGATTTCAGCTCACAATCCAAAATAAAATTTACTCGAAATGATGGTTCTGAAGCAAATTCTCTTGATATCAAATCTGGCACTGGTTTTGGAATTGGAGCGGGTTGTAAACTTAAAGATAAATACAGTTTAGAGTTTAGATATCTGACTGGTCGAAATCTTCTTTCAAACTACGTTACCTGGAAATCTTCATTCGCTACGGCATCTCTAATATTAGGATATTCATTTTTCTAAAAAAAAGTCGCTCCACAATAATATAGATCCTACTTCAAATGAAGTAGGATCTATTTTTTGAATTTACTTGTTCCTTTCACTTACCCAGTATTAATTTAAATTTGTATTTTTCAAGTTCAAAATACCATACTAATGAATAAATATTTTACACTTCCCTTTTTACTATTTTGCACCACTTTACTTTTTAGCCAAACTAACAAATCAAAACCGACAGACACCAGAAAACCATTTGTACTTGGAGTTATTGATGAAATACAATCGAAAGAATTAGGCGAAAATCGAATTTTAAATATTTATCTTCCTGAAGGCTACACAGCAAAAGACACCACAAAATATCCTGTAATTTATTTATTGGATGGTTCTGCAAATGAAGATTTTATACATATCTCAGGTTTAGTACAGTTTAATAGTTTTGAATGGATTAATCAAGTTCCAAAATCAATTGTAGTAGGTATTGCAACCGTAGATCGAAGAAGAGATTTTACTTTTCCTACAACTGTTCAAAATGATAAAAACCGATTTCCAACAACAGGACATTCGGATAAGTTTATTGCTTTTATCGAAAAGGAATTACAACCTTTTATTGACAAAAAATACAAAACCAACAATTCAAAAACTATTATCGGGCAATCTCTTGGCGGGTTATTGGAAACAGAAATCTTATTCAGAAAACCATTACTATTTAATAAATACGTAATTGTAAGTCCGAGTTTATGGTGGAATAATGGCTCTATTTTAAATCAGAATCCAGAAATTCTTTCGGAAAATTTCAAACAAAAAACAGAGATTTATATTGCAGTAGGCAAAGAAGGTCTTACGCCTACAGAAATTCCGCGTGTCATGGAAGTTGACGCTAATCTTTTGGCAGAAAAAATAAAAGCATCTCAAAGCAAAAATATAAAAGTCTATTTTGATTATTTCCCAGAGGAGAATCACGGTACAATTTTACATCCTGCCGTTTCAAATTCTTTTAAATTCTTTTATCCTCAAAGCAAACAATAAAAATGAAAATTAACGAAGAAAGCAAATTAGACAATCCTGTTTGGAATTCATTATCTGAAAGTCATCAAAAATTTGCTTTAGAGTATAACGGAACCAAGTTTTATGATCCTGATTATTGTCCGTTTGGAGGATTTTTAGAACTTGAGAGCACTCTAGAATCAGCAGATAAATATGCTTCGTTGTGCGACAATTTCTTTATTGTTGGCGAAAAACCTAAAATTGGCAACACTTTAAAAATTGCCAAAGAACTCGTTTGTCTTCAAATGATTGTTCGTGAAAAAGTTCAAATAACATTTGATAATAAAATCATCAAACTCACCGAAAAACATAAAGAAGAATTATTTGAATTGGTAAATTTGGTTCAACCTGGATATTTTAAAACCAATACATTTTTATTAGGCAATTATTATGGAATTTTCTCCAGTGGAAAGTTGGTATCCATTGCTGGCGAACGAATGAAAACGAACAACTTTACCGAAGTCAGCGCCATTATAACACATCCAGATCATACTGGAAAAGGTTACGCCAAACAATTGACATCACACGTTGTAAACAATATTTTTGATGAAGGCAAAATTCCGTTTTTACACGTTGTTGAAACTAATCTTCGAGCAATAAAACTCTATGAAAAACTAGGCTTTGTTACACGAAGAAAAATGAGTTTCTGGAATATTTCTAAAAAACAGTAATTAATATAAACTACTCTACTTTATTTATGTATTTGAGTATGTATGTACACTTTGTGCAGCTGAAGGCATATAATTAACTCCAAACCAGCAAAGAAGCAAAACTATAAATGCCATCGCCAAAGTTATTAAAATAGGTTTAACGCTGTCTGGGTAGCGATATCGTATATGTATATAAATTAAATACCCTAGCCAAGTCAGCATAGCCCAAGTTTCTTTCGGATCCCATGTCCAATAGTGCCCCCAAGCTTCTTTTGCCCATAACGCTCCAAATAGAAGCCCTAAGGAAAGAAAACCAAACCCTACATAAACAAGATTATTGGCTAGATCAAGTATGGTGTTTTTGTAATTGCCTCGATAATATTCAAACAAACCGTAACAAGCGGCAATAGAAGAAGCGGCAAGCAAAGCATATGAAAAAATATACACTAATACATGAGGTACGAACCAAACACTCTGCAAAGCTGGCATTAAAGCTTTATTGTAAGTATCTGGATTAAGATAATTAATGGTTAAAAATATGGCAGCCATTACCAAACTATAATTTAATAACCATTTATACTGCCATCTTATATAAGTTATTATTCCAATAATTGGTAAAAAAACAGCATACCAAAGTCTGGTTTCTCCAAGTGTTCGCATTGGAGGACGTCCTAAATGCTGCCACAAGTTAAGAGTAAACAGCAACATTAGTAATCCGCCTAATGAGGCAATAGTAATTATTAAAAATGTTTTTTGCCTTGTACTTTTTAACAGCTGAAAAAACATACAAAGCAGCCAGCAAATTGTCGCTGCGACAGCATAATGAGAAAAATAGATCCAATAATTCATTTAAAAACTTTTATTTATATACAACACTTTCCTTAAAACAAGATTTCTATTACTTAACAATACTTCTTCCTTTAAAAATTAAATAAACAGCCCCAATTATCATCATAAAGATTCCTGTATAAACAATGGGCAGCCAAGGATCACGAACCAATTCGATAACGCTTAACTTAGACCATTTTCCGTACTTTTCATCATAACTTAATTGATAAACTTTCCATCCGTCAACTTTATAAGGTTTATTAACTTCTATTACTGTTTTATCATTTTTTCCATCTTTTACAAATACATTAACATAAGAACTGTATTTTTTTGCCTCAGGCTGCAACATTACAATTGCCTCCTTGTTAGTTAATTGCAAATACGAATATTCTGTTGCAAAACTTCCGCAGCTAATCCAGGCAGTAGTATCAATTGCAGCCGATTTTACTTCAATCAAAGCCGCCGGTGCTGCTCCTTCTTCATTTACATGAAAATAACCATTCCCTGTAAATTTGCTGTCTTCAATGTAATTAACAATCTTAATTTTATAGCCTTTATAGTTGTATTCATCTCCTTTACTAATCATTCTTAGAGCATTAATACCTTTTGTTTCAATACTGTTGTTTGTAATATCAGCAAAGGCCAGTTTTGGAGCAAAAGTTTCCATGTTAAAACTGGTAAGTTCAAATGCAATCGGCATCGGAACCTTATTTCCTTTTTCATTTTCGGCACCCCATACTAATTGTTTTTCATATAGATTCATGGTATAACGCTGCAGATCTCCACTTCCTAAAATCCCTGCAGTCATAGCAATAAAAAGTCCTAAATGATTTAATACAAACCCCCAATTTTTCCATTGCCACGGTACTATTCGGTTAAGAGTTGCAAGTCCCAAAGTGATCAAAAAATACAATTGTGCTATGATAAAAGGCCAGCTATTCAGCACGAACGAAAAACCAAATAGATCTGGTTTTACACCTTCGACAAAATTTTGTTGAGGCAATGTTCCCATAATAACTGCCTGAATTAAAACTAAACCAATCGCACTAACTGAGGCGGGCACAGATCGCAGCCATTTTACCCAAGGATGTGTTTTACTAGTAAAATGCAGTAAACATAACATTACAATAAATAAGGCTCCAATGATATAATTTACGGGGGCACTTACAGCTTTTATATTAGTTCTAGTGGTTATTTGCAGCAAATAACCTGTTACTAATAAACCAGCGGCTATTATAAACGATTCCTTATAATCCCACGGATAATGCCAGAGTCTTTTTTTAGGAATTTTATCTTTTTCTAAATTAACTATTCTCATTTTTTACTCCGAAATTTGAAAAATGTAACTTGAAAAGGGTTTCACAATTAATCAAAATTTGCTCAACCCTTTCTCAATGTTACTTAATACTGTTTAGCTGTAATATTTTTTATTTTTTCTTTGCTTCTTCTAACCATTTTGGTAAAACCGTTTTTTTAAATTCAGCTTTGTCAGCTCTTTCCTTGCTCATATCTAAGCCTATAAACTGCTGTGCTTTTTCTTTAGTCGAAATATCAGGATATTGTATTGGTCCTGTTTGTCCTAATGCAGCTAGTACTTTACTCAAACCAATTCTTGCTTCGGCTGCTTTATTCAAACCATTGGTAATAATTCTTGCCGTTTCTAACGGAGCATGAAATGATCCTCCGTGTGATGCCGCCGCAAAATCCCAACGCCATTGTGCTTGACGAATTAATTTGAGGATATTTTTCATCTGTACATCTGTTGCTCCTTTATCCCACGCAAGTTTTGCCTCTAAATGAGCTTTTACCAATTGATCCTCTAACTCAATTCGTATTTGGTGAATTTTTTCCTGACGCTCGTTTACATTTGCTATCAGTGTTTTTTCTTCCTCACGATGACAAACCTGACAAGAATTTGCTACATTATTAAGCGGTGATTGTATTTTATGATCTGTAAACTTTTGTCCGCCTTCGCTTTTATAAGGCATATGGCAATCAGCACATGAAACACCTCTTTGTCCATGAATTCCCATTTGATGAATTTCATAATCAGGATGCTGTGCTTTTATAATTGGCGCTTTACTTAATGCATGAGTAAAGTCTGAGAATTCAATATCATCATAATATTTTTCCATATCCTCAGCTTTCATACCATTTTTCCAAGGAAATTTTACTTTGGTTGCACCTTCTACCGATTTTTTGTCAAAGTAATATTCAACATGACATTGAGCACAAACAAGCGAACGCATTTCATTTTGTGTTGCCTTAGTAATATCTTTTCCTTGCTCTTTAAACGCTTCAATTAAGGCTGGACGTGTAATTTTTAAATTCATGGTTTTAGAATCATGACAATCAGCACAACCTATTGGGTTTACAATTTCTGGTCCTAAAGCCGCCCAAGTCTGCTTGTAAAACTCGTCAATTCCTAATTTATCCATCATACGAGGCACATCTGGTGATTTACACACCCAGCAGCTTGAAGGCTGCGGACCATCTTGCGGACCTTTTGGTGCTCCAGTTCTTAAAGTATTATATATATCTTCTAAAGCATAAAAATGCCCTCGTCCTTGATTGTAGTCTTTGGCAAAACCATATCCTGCCCAAAGTACAACCATGCGTGGATCTTCATGCAGCATATCTCTCATTTTACCGCCACCGTATTTACTTACAAAAGTAGTATCTGCGGTTTCATAATAGGTTTGAAATTCACGAGGATAATTTTCTCCCCAAACTTCATTTCTTGACTCAAATTCGCCCACAGGAGTAAGTACTTTATTTACAAACAAAGCTTCTGTGCGACGTTCCATAACACTGTTTACGAGTAAACCCAACATAAAAACAATCAGCATCGTAACGCCAAACATTACCCAGCCTAACCATGGTTTATTTTTTATAATTTCTTTTAGTGGTGCCATAATTATATTTGTATTTTAATTATTTATTTGGTTTGATTTGTTTTCTTTTTAGACACAGCTGTACTATCCGTTTGTTTTTGCAGCCATTCTGGAATTGGCGATTCTAACAAAGGAACTCTTGCGTTTGGAACAGATGACAAACTATTTACTCTTCCATGCGGCACTTCACGATGGCAATCCCAGCACAATTTTCCCGCTCCATGCTGTTTACTTTCTAAAGTCACTCCTGTTGTGCTTACGTTTGCATTAAGATCGCTGTGGCAACGCTGGCAATTATTTTGAACTACATCTGTTCCCGCTTCCTTAATTTGAATAACTTGCGGTTCTGCGCGCCATGTAAAAACTGTAGCGTGATAAATACCGTCTTTTGCCTTAAAAAAATATTTATTAAAAGGATTATCTTGCGGCACGTGGCAATCATTACAGGTAGTAACCTTACCATGAGAACTATGTTGCCAAGTAGCATAAAAAGGAGTCATTACATGACAGTTAACACATGTTTTGGGTTCATCGGATAGATAGGATACCGCATTTGAAACATATAATAAATAGGCAAACAATCCCATTCCTATTCCAACTGCCATTATAACAAAGGGTACCCATTTACGTGGCGGCAATAAATAATTCAAAAATTTATTCATGATATTTTCCCTTAATATTTCCTATCAAATTTATAGGGTAATTAAATTCTGTAACATGATAAATATCAGATAGTAAACTATTTTTCTTAAATTTTCAATTTTAACATTTGAAATACTTTTTTTCTTCTATTTTTTCAATATGTCAACATTTATACACAACATCTTACTTAAACATCTGCATAATATCTTTAACTATTTTTAGAACAAGTTTCCATATTTTAAAATCACTATATTTAACAAACTTTCTTATATGATAAAAAAGACAATTCATTTTTTTATAGCTCAATTGACAATAAACCAATAATAATCAACCACTTATTAAAAACTCAAACCAATCATGACACCAAATAAACAAACCGTAAACGAATATATGGCTGCTTTTATGGTAAGCGATCATAAAAGAATTCTTGCCTGTCTTACTGATGATGTAGTTTGGGAAATGCCTGGAATATATCAACATGTGGGTAAAGAAGCTTTTGACAAAGAAATTGAAAATGACAATTTTGTTGGCAGTCCAACGATTCAAATTATAAAATTAATCGAAGAAAATGACATTGTAATTGCCGAAGGAGCTGTTCAAGGAAATATGAAAAATGGTAACAAACTGGACGCCGTTTTTTGTGATGTTTTTGAAATGGAAAATGGAAAAATAAAAAAACTCACTTCCTATTTAATGTCTAAAAATGCCAATTTAAAATTTGAATAATCTGGAATTCAAATCTTAAAAAATATTTTTTATATCTTTGCCACACTAAATAAACCGCACAAACTCTATGTGATTAAAAATTTCTTTCGGACAATTTTAAGGTAAGCCGCAAAAGGCTTGCTCATTTGTTTATTCCTTAAAGAAAGAAATTATGGTTATTTTACAAAATATCTCATATCTGCATTCAAACAAAGATTTGCTGTTTGATAAAATCACTTTTACAGTTAATCCTCGCGAAAAAATTGCTTTAATAGGAAGCAACGGCGTTGGAAAATCAGCATTATTAAAAATTATTGCGGGTGAATTACAACCTGCCGACGGAATATTAAAAACGGATTCTAAGCCTTATTATCTGCCACAAATATTCGGACAGTTTAATCATCTTAGTATTGCTCAGGCTTTGCAGGTTGAAGATAAATTGAGTGCGCTTCGGGAAATTCTAAACGGAAATGTTTCCGAAGAAAATCTCAGCACTTTAAACGACGACTGGACAATTGAAGATCGCTGTAATGAAGCAATACAATATTGGCAATTGCAAGATTTAAATTGGAATCAGAAATTGGAAACACTGAGCGGCGGACAAAAAACAAAAGTTTTTCTAGCTGGAATTTCAATTCATCAACCTGAACTGGTTTTACTTGATGAGCCAAGTAATCATTTGGATGTTTCGGGAAGAGAATTGCTATACAATTTTCTAAAAAGTACTTCTTCAACTTTGATTGTTGTAAGTCACGATCGAAAACTGCTTAATGTATTAAATTCGGTTTACGAATTATCAAAATACGGAATTACGATTTATGGTGGTAATTACGATTTTTATACTGAACAAAAACGTATCGAAAACAATGCTTTAAGTCAAGATATTCAGGGTAAAGAAAAGGCTTTACGCAAAGCAAAAGAGAAAGAACGTGAAACGCTCGAACGTCAAAACAAACTTGATTCCCGCGGTGAAAAGAAGCAAAAGAAAGCTGGCGTTTCTCGAATTATGATAAATACTTTGCGCAACAATGCCGAAAACAGTACCGCTAAAACGAAAGGTGTTCATGCTGAAAAAATTAGCGGAATATCAACCGAATTACAGGAATTGAGATCCTCTTTACCTGATATTAATCAAATGAAATTTGGTTTTGACAAAACAGATTTGCATAAAGGCAAAACACTTTTTTCAGCAACTGCTATTAACCACAGTTACAAAGATCATTTACTATGGAAAGAACCGCTTAGTTTCCAAATTCTAAGTGGTCACCGTGTGGCCCTGAAAGGTTTAAATGGTTCTGGAAAAACAACTTTGATTAAAATAATCATGGGTGAATTGCATCCTAAAACAGGAACAATCTACAAAGCCGATTCGAAAATTATTTATATCGATCAGGATTATTCACTTATCGAAAATGGAATTTCGGTTTACGAACAGGCTCAAAAATTTAATATTTCGGGTTTACAGGAACATGATATAAAAATGAAACTCAACAAGTTTCTGTTTTTACAAAATGATTGGAATAAATCCAGCTCGGTTTTAAGCGGAGGCGAAAAAATGCGCTTAATGCTTTGTTGTTTAACAATTAATAATCATGCTCCAGATATTATTATTTTGGATGAACCAACAAACAATCTTGACATTCAAAATATCGAAATTTTGACGGCCGCAATTAATGAATATAAAGGAACTTTAATTGTGGTTTCGCACGATGCTGTTTTTTTGGAGGAAATACATATTGAGGATTTTATAGAGTTGAATTGAATTAAAAATTCAGTTTGTCATTCCGAGGAACGAGGAATCTTCATCAGTAGCTCCGCAATCAAAAGACTCAATCTTTGTCGAGTTTCTTATGAAGATTCCTCGTTCCTCGGAATGACAAGATTGCGCAGAACTTTATCAAATTTTCTCTACAAAATATTACAATCTGAAATCTAAAATTACCCCAACCATCCCTCACGATCCAAACTTCGATATTGAATTGCTTCGGCGATATGCTGCGAAATTATATTTTCTGAATTATCTAAATCGGCAATCGTGCGGGATACCTTAATAATTATTAAAAATTAAAATTAAAACCTAACTTAGCTGAATACCGAAATTAAAATAAAACGAACTAAATATGGAAGAACTTAGTAAAGAACTAAATATGGAAAACTTTAAATTAATTTTGACTAGTACATTTGTCACAGGAATGCTTTCACTAAAGCTTATAGTTTATCGAAAACAAAATAGCTCGAGGCAGAATATATGTATTTTGTTCACTAATCATATAGTCCGAAAATGAGTAGCTATTTTTCTTTTTAATATCGAACAAATTATTAACTGATAATTCAAAACCTAATGGTTTATTTTTCTTTTGATAAAAAAGTGATGTATTTGCGATATCGTAAAAATTAGACTGCTTGGCATTATTTGTGTTTTTTAAACACTCATAATCAATCTTATACTTCCAAAATTTAAAAAAGGTAACTTCAAGTGTAGTTGTTATGGCATCTGTTTCATATTTAGATTTTGTTAAACCTGAAAAATCACTAAAGCCTTTGTTATAACCAATACTAAAATCTGGCCATTTTTTATATGCAGTTTTAAAAATCAAACCAATATCTTGATTATTCCTTTTATTATTTGTGGTAACATCATTTAAAGTTTGTGAGTAAGCAAACCTTGATAACTGCGCATTTAATTTCAAATTAAATCGATAGATTCTTTTAGAGACAAAACCATTAAAACCAATATTCGTTTCTGGATTATCACTTAAAATTGGAGTATTGAATTGATCAATCCCATCCAATTGAGTTTCATTTCGAATCACTTTTACTTTCTTGGAATAATTTAGCATTCCGTTCCAAATAATCCCTCTGTATGTGTTCATTTTTGAATAACGCAAGCTCGCAGAATGATACTTTTCGTTTCCTAATAGTGCATTACCTTTATAGACTGCATTGTAAAATTCAAGAGTATACTTATTTGCTACTTGATTTACGTCTGGAAATTTATTTTCTAATTTATAAACAAAACTTAAAGTCTCTGACTTATTAAACTCATAATCACTATTCCATTGTGGCTGAAACAATACTTTTGAAACATTATAATTGCCATCATTTTGAATTGTATTTAACAGATACCAATGTAAATAGACCCCAGGCTTATTTACCCATTTCCCTATCTTAAATTTATACTCTAGACCAACATACGCATCATTTAATTTATAACTAATATTATTTCCAAAACCAGCTGTTGCAAAATCATTAATGGAACCATCCGTTAAAATTTGTTTTTCGGAAGTTTTAAAATTAGACTTTTCAAAATTATTACCAATATTAGTATACAAATGATTAAAATTATTAATAATCCAATAGTGTTTAAAAAGAGCATCAATACTATTTACCTCTG
>NZ_NRQU01000070.1 GCF_004119495.1 Flavobacterium sp. YO12 | reverse complement strand
AAATTAACTTTTTATCAACCCGTTAACAAATTTAATATTTTTATTTAAATAAAAATCTGCTTTTTGATTCAATTTCGGAAAACCACTATAGTCATCAGAATAAACAGCACCATTTCCATCATATTCGTAATGTCCAAAATAATTTTCCAAATCGCCTGCTTCAACTATGTAGGCATTAAAATGAATCTTATTTTCAATCAATTCTTCTTTGTATTGTGCGACAAAATTCGTAATAATTTCGATACCATCATAATTTATTTTGATGTTTTTATACATAAAATCATAAAAAACAGGTTTATTTTGTGAAATATTCAAATAATCATTAATTCTATTGTAAACTAAATCGTTTTCGCTAAGCAGTTTAAAACTCTGAATAAGTGAGAAAAATATGAACTTTCTAGTGATTTCGCGCTCATAATCTCCCGCAAAATGTCCCGCCTCAAATAAAATAGTCGGCACTCCTAAAAACTGAAACGTATCGCCAATACAATTTATATTAAACGAATCATCAAATCGGCCTATTTGACCTGGAATATGTTTTTGTAATTCGTCATTAATACCGGCAATTAAGTTGATTGCTTTTAATCTATTATCATTTATTTCGCGCTCTTCATTATAAGAAGGTGCTAAAAAAGAGACGGTTGCAGGTTTTCCTGTATCAGCCACACCAAAGATAGTGCGTTGATCGTGCAGGTTAAAGCAGTAATCTGGTTTGAAAGCTTCAAAAACTTCTCGTAAAACGTTACTTTCTGGCTGTGTTAGATTTTGTGAATCTCTATTTAGATCTACTTTATTGGCGTTTTCACGTGTATAAAGACGTGCTCCATCAGGATTTAGAATTGGAATACTATAGAACGTAAAAGTATTAAGTAATTTCTCAGCAAACTCAGATTTGTTGTTTAGAACATTTATGAAATCAAAAAGCGCTTTGGTTGTTGTGCTTTCGTTACCGTGCATTTGTGACCACAAGTAAATACGAGTTTTTCCTGTTCCTATTTCATAACTATATATAGGTTCTCCTAAAACAGATTTACCAATAATTTTAACTTGATTATTGGTGTTTAATTTTTCTAAAAGCGGCTTGATATGATCTAATGTCAGGTAACGTCCTGAAATAGATTCTTCTTTATTTTGGATGAATAATTCTTCTAAATTCATTGTCTTTTGATTAGTTTACAAAAGTAAACATCTTTATTTTTACAATTGTAAATTCGTAAAAAGTAATAAAATTTAGAATTGTAAACAGATATTTCAAAGCTTTACGGTCTTTTTAAGTTGAATATTGGATTGAAAATTACAAAAGTTAATTTAACTAATATAATTACTTGTTTTCAATACGTTATGATGTTTTATTTAAAGTATCTATGTTATTATAAAGTTGTTTATTTAAGTATTTACAGTTGTAAAATTGCTAAATCAAATCAATTTAATTACATTTGTAAACAAGTTAATTTTAAACTGTAATTTACAATGGTAAACATAGATGATTTTGTAAAAAGACTGGAGAGTATACTGGATTATTATGGTTTAAATGCTTCCTCATTTGCAGATAAAATTGGTGTGCAGCGATCAAGTATGTCTCACCTGCTCTCTGGAAGAAACAAACCAAGTTTAGATTTTGTCATGAAAATTTTGGATGTTTTTCCAGATGTAGATTTATACTGGATTTTAAATGGGAAAGGAAATTTTCCAAAATCAGACGATGGAGATGCAATTTCAAAAGCAGAGAATTTTGTAGAAAATAAAATTATAAACTCCCCTGCTCCTTCGAATGAAAATTTTGCTGGTGAGGATTTATTTTCTCAAATTGAATATAAAGCGGAAAATCCTCAGACAAAAAAAATAGAGTTAAACAAAAACTCTACTTTAAATGTTCAGGAAGATGAAATAGAAAAAATAGTCTTTTTCTATAAAAATGGAACTTTTAAAGTGTATACACCTTAAATTTGAAATTTTCGCGTATTTGAAAAATTTCAAAATTATTTTTGATTTAAGCGATTCTCACGCAATTAAAAAAATATCGGAAATTTAGATTTGAATTCCATTTTCAGGAATTTTCCCTAAAACGCCTTTATAGTGTTGTTTTAAGATTTCGAGATCAGCTTCGTAATTTCCAGTTGGAAAAAAAGCTTTCCCTAGGTCAACTATTTTCTTTCCCCAATCAAAAGCGACCGGAACAATAGGAACATTTGCTTTAAGAGCAATGTAGTAAAAACCGCTTTTAATTTCGGTAACCCCTTTTCTGGTTCCTTCTGGAGCAACAGCCAAACGAAAGATTTCTTTACGATCAAAAATCGCTGCAATAGAATCGACCTTATTTAATCCGCCTGTGCGATCAATAGGTTCTCCGCCAACATTCTTAAAGTAGTATCCAAAAGGAAATCTAAACAATTCCTTTTTTCCTACCCAATTCATTTGTAAGCCAGAGATTCCTCGGGTAAAAAGCCCAATATAAAAATCGTGATTACTAGTATGAGGCATAACCATCAATATACATTTTTTTACTTCAGCGTTCTTCAACCCTGTTATTTTCCAGCCCATTAGCTTGCAAAAGATAAAATTGTATAATTGTTTCTTCATTAAAATTTAATTTTTGCTACAAAATAAAAGATTTAAAATGGTATTTTTGAGTAAAACCATTATAAAATGATTCAAAAACTGTTCAGTTATCTTATACCTATAAATATATTCAAAAAAAAGTCAGCAAGAAGTAAAATAATCGAAGTTACCTGGACAAACGGAGAATTGGTAATCGATTCTGAAAATACAAATTATTCTTATGGAAGCTTACAGCGAATATTACGATACGGTCTTAGAAATATAGGATATGATAAAGTTTTAAAAATGGATCATATTCTGGTTCTGGGAGTTGCCGGCGGAAGTGTAATTAAAACTCTTGTTGACGAAATAGAATACAAAGGAAAAATTACTGGTGTCGAGATCGATTCAGATATGATTCAGATTGCCAATGAATATTTTAATCTCAATCAAATTAAGCAGCTTGAAATTGTAATAGATGATGCTTTTGAGTTTGTTTTAAAAACAAAAGATAAATATGACTTGATTATAATCGATATTTTTGAGGATACTAATATGCCAAACTTTTTGTTTGAAAAGTTTTTCAGTGAGAGAGTTTGTTTTTTATTAAAAGATAAAGGCTTCATTTTATTTAACACAATGATTCTTGATGAAGCACATAATGTTCGTAATAGAAAATACAAAGCCGAAATAAACGCTGAATCATTTACAGTAAAAATGCTGCCTCGTATAGAAGTGCACAATGAAATAATAATAATTGAGAAATTGCCCTAAAATCGAATATTCATGAAGACCCTTATTTCTATTCTAAAAACCTTGCCGCCTGCTAAAGTAATTGATGATGTTATTGATTCTTCAAAATATCTTCCGCTTGATTTATCGTCAACAAATACCGAATTGGTTGAAAGTAAGCCCGAAAGTGCGGCTGATTTTGAACGCTTTATTACTGATTATTTAAAAAGGAATAATGCCGAAGTGGCTTATGGCGGATATATTGAAGGCCGCACTTTGTACAAACGCAGTTCGATTTTTAGAAATGATTCAATTCCAGAACGAAATATTCATATTGGACTGGATCTATGGACAAAAGAAGGTACTTCTGTTTTGGCGCCTCTTGATGGAAAAGTTCACAGTTTTAAAAATAATGTGGGTTTAGGCGATTATGGTCCAACTATTATTTTAGAGCATGAAATTGAAAATGAAACATTTTATACTTTATACGGACATTTATCGTTAGAAAGTATAGAAAACCTTACTGTTGGGGCGGTTTTTACAAAAGGCGAGCAAATTGCATCTTTAGGAAATTCATCTATTAACGGAGATTATGCTCCTCATGTTCATTTTCAAATTATACGAAATTTGGGAGATTACTGGGGCGATTATCCGGGAGTATGCAATACAAATGATTTGAATTTTTATATTGAAAACTGTCCTGACCCTAACTTATTATTAAAAATTACTTAAATGATTATGAAGAAAGCAGGATTGATTATATGTTTGTTGTTATTAATTGGATGTAAAACGAAAACGATAAGTCGAGATACTGAAGATTTAAAGATAAAAAAAGTTTCAAGTGCCGAGATTAACTCACAACAGCAACGAAAAGCTTATGAATTAGGCAAAAGAGTATTAGAAACTTGCAACACATCAAAATTCAAGCCTTTTAATGAAACCGAAGTGACACAGTCTGTGAGAGAAAACACAACTGAAGAACGATTGACTAAAACGTGTACAAGGTTTAGACAGTATTACGGGAGTTTTATTGATTTGAAATTAGATGGCGTTTATAAAACCAAGCAAGAAGTAATTTACCGTTATCACGCCTTGTATACTAAAAAGGTTGCAAACAAAGAACTTCGTGTATTTGTAAACAATGATAATTTAGTTTCAGCAATAAAGTCAATGGATTGGGACGAGAAGTTTGACGCAAAATTAACCGAACAATAAAGCAAAATTATGAATTTAAAAATGCCCCTGTTTTTATTACTGTTATTCTCAACTATTGTAAATGCTCAGCAAACTATGAGTATTAAAGGCGCTGCTCCTCTTTCTGCAACAAAAACGTATACGTTTATCTGCGAGAAATATGCTTTTACAGGAGAAGCTGATATTCAAATTGCAAAAACAGATAAAGGCGGCGTTTTAAAAATTACCATTTTACCATCAAATGATAAAGCAAAAATTTCTGGCGGTTTATATGTCGATCTGGCAAATGCTGATGTTATTGCTTGTGTAGATAAAAACGTTAAGGAAACTGTAGATGGTAAAATAGCTGCCTATTATTATTTTACTCCAGCCGAATTTGCAAAACTGAAGAAAAATGATATTTATGCTGTTCGTTTTATTATAACTGGAGGTTCTAATGCTTTTGGTAATGAAAACGGATATTTTACAGCGCATAACAAAATGAATTATTTCTCAACGGCTTACGATAAATCTAAGAAGAGTTACGATACAGCAAAAGAAATAAGTGCTTTGTAAATATTAGATTATTAGAATAAATCTTATATTTATAATCTAATTACAATTTAATATGACTCCTAACGAAGCTGTAATAACAAAGTTCTATACCGCATTTGCTAATTCAGATGCTCAAACAATGTCTGAATGCTATCATCCAAAAGTACATTTTATTGATCCTGCATTTGGTTTATTGAAAGATGAGCAGGTTTCTAAAATGTGGAAAATGCTGTTACTTAAAAGCAAAGGAAACATCAAAATTGAATTTTCAGATGTAAAAGCCGATGATTTTTCGGGTTCTGCAAAATGGGTTGCTACCTACAACTTTAGCAAAACAAATCGTAAGGTAGTCAATAAAATTAGGGCTGAATTTATATTTCAAGACGGCTTAATTATTAAACATATTGACGATTTTGATGTTTGGAAATGGTCAAAACAAGCTTTCGGACTTACTGGTTATTTACTTGGATGGACTGGCTTTTTTCAGAAAAAAATTCAGCAGCAAGCTTTGCTGTCACTTAATAAATTTGAGGAATCCAAATAATTTTCCTAACTTAATTTTTTCTTTTGTACCAAAACTGATGTAGTTCTCTGCATTTATACGCCTCTTGCAAAAGTCTAATACTTTGCCCTTCATTATTTTTTAAGTCAATTGTTTTCAATTCTATTAAAAATGAAAGAAATTATACACAAGAGATTAAATCAATTACAAGCTACAGCAATATGCGGAAATGATATTAGTTCTTCCTGCTTGTATGTATCAGCATTAACCATTTTATACGCAGGACAATACGCATGGATTTCATTGCTGATTGTGGCCGTAGTTTTGTATCTTTTTAGAAAAATTTATGGCGAAGTTGTTGGCGCAATTCCCTTAAATGGCGGCGCTTACAATGTATTACTAAATACATCTACCAAAAAGCTCGCGTCGCTGGCAGCAACTCTTACCGTTTTATCCTATATGGCAACCGCTGTAATTTCTGCTTCAGAAGGAATGCATTATTTACATGGAATTTTTGAGGGTGTTAATGTTACAATTGCTACCGTTGTCGTTTTAATTCTTTTTACCTTTCTGGCTATTTTAGGAATCGGAGAATCTGCTTTTGTGGCAGTAATTATATTCGTAACCCATTTAACCACTTTAAGTTTACTCGTTTTAGCGTCGCTTTTATATATTGCCATGAATGGTTTAGATGTTTTTCATCTGAATTGGCAGGCTCCTATTGCGTTTGGTAATTTAAAAACAGCTCTATTTTTAGGTTTTTCGGCAGCAATGCTCGGAATTTCAGGATTTGAGAGTTCTGCTAATTTTGTCGAAGAGCAGGAAGCTGGAGTATTTCCTAAAACACTCCGTAATATGTGGGCGATTGTCAGCTTTTTTAATCCCGTTATTGCAATTCTAATTATTGGAGTAATTCCGTTAACACAAGTTGGCGAAAACAAAGAATCGTTACTGGCTTTTTTAGGGCAAACAACCGGCGGTTCTTGGCTTGCGTGGTTAATTTCTATTGATGCCGTTTTAGTACTTTGTGGTGCTGTATTAACTTCATTTGTTGGTGTTTCGGGACTTTTAAACCGAATGACCTTAGATCGAATTCTGCCAAATTATTTTCTAAAGCAGAATAAAAGAGGATCACATTATCGTATTGCAATAAGTTTTTTAATTCTTTGCATATCCGTTCTTTTTGCTACAAACGGACATTTAGAATCTTTAGCAGGAGTTTATACATTTTCGTTTTTGGCGGTAATGGCATTGTTTGGAATAGGAAATCTGCTTCTTAAATTTAAACGCAGTAAACTTCCAAGGCCTGTTCGAGCTCGCGGTATAGCGGTTGTAACTGCGATAATTTTTGTTATTATTGCTTTTATAGGCAATATGGAGCTAAACATTAATGCATTCTATACTTTTCTAAAATACATGGTTCCGTCATTATTGTTTATCGGAATAATGCTGAATCGAGTTATACTCATTAAACTTTTAATTGAAGCTTTAGAATATTTTTATCAGCCATTACGAAAAATGGTGATTTTAAGTAATCGATATTTACAAAAAATGAGTGTTCAGATCAACTCTCAAGAGTTTGTGTTTTTCACTAAGGGTGATGATATTGCGATTTTAAATAAAGTCTTGCAATATGTTCAAGGCAACGAAACCACCAAAAAACTGAAAATCGTACATGTTAAAAGTGATTCTGTAAACAATGAAGCTTTAATAAAAGATCTCGAAGTTTTAGATCGAGCTTATGATGATATTGATATTGAATATCTTGAAATTCAAGGCGTTTTTGGTCCAGAAATTATAGATGAATTATCTCAAAAGTGGAAAATCCCTAAGAATTTCATGTTTATTGGTTCACCAGGTAATAAATTTTCTTATAGAGTTTCTGATCTTGGCGGCGTACGTTTGATTATGTAATTCTGTAAACAATTTAAATAAGAAACCCGATAGATTTTTAAAGTCTATCGGGTTTTTAGTATTTCAAAGTTTTTCGCGTAAAGTTGAAAGAAACTTGTAGTAGATTAATTCTTAAGATTTAAACCAGCCTTCAACCAATTCATCTTCAAAAGAAGTTGCATTTTTATGAACAAACTCATTTGTATCTTTATTGTAAGAATAGTCTAAAGCCCATTCTTTGTGGTTTTTAGCTAACTCTTTAATGCTTTCGCAAACAAAAGCAATTTCTTCATCAGTCGTTGTTGGATGAATTGACATTCTAATCCAACCCGGTTTTTTGATTAAATCTCCAATTGTAATTTCGTTAACCAGCTTATTTGAAGTTTCTTGATCAACATGCAGTAAAAAATGCCCGTAAGTTCCTGCACAGCTGCATCCTCCTCTAGTTTGAACTCCAAATCGGTCATTTAGTATTTTTACACCCAAATTAAAATGAAGGTTTTCAATAAAAAACGAAACAACTCCTAATCTATTTTTATGCTGTCCCGCTAGAATTTTAATATTATCAACAGGCTCTAATTGACTAAAAACATAATCAACAATTTCATGCTCACGCTGTAAAATGTTTTCAATTCCCATTTCTTCCTTTAACTCAATTGCCAAAGCTGTTTTAATAACCTGAAGAAATCCTGGAGTTCCGCCATCTTCACGATCCTCAATATTATCAATATATTTATGCTCTCCCCAAGGATTTGTCCAGCTTACAGTTCCACCGCCCGGACAATCGGGAATCATATTGTTGTATAATTTTTTATTAAAAATAAGAACACCAGAAGTACCAGGTCCTCCTAAGAATTTATGCGGAGAAAAGAAGATGGCATCTAAATACGCTTCTTCATCTGCCGGATGCATATCAATTTCTACATAAGGTCCTGAACACGCAAAATCGACAAAGCAAACACCATTGTATTGGTGCATTAATTTGGCAGCTTCATGAAAAGGTGTTTTTAAACCCGTAACATTCGAACATGAAGTAATCGAAGCAATTTTTATTGTTCTGTCGCTGTATTTTTGTAACAACACCTCTAGATTATCCAAACTAAAAAGTCCTTTTTCGCAAGACGGAATAATTTCAACATCAGCAATAGTTTCTAACCAAGAAGTTTGATTAGAATGATGCTCCATATGCGAAATAAAAACAATAGGTTTTTTCTCGGCAGGAACTGTTGTAAAGCTTTTTAGATTTTCAGGAATTTTTAAACCTAAAATACGCTGAAACTTATTAATAACACCCGTCATACCAGTTCCGTCCGTAATCAAAACATCATCGCTATTAGCGTTTGTATGACGTTTGATAATATGTCTTGCATGATGATAAGCCTTAGTCATGGCAGTACCAGATACAGTGGTTTCAGTATGTGTGTTGGCTACAAAAGGGCCAAATTGATTTAAAAGTTTTTCTTCAATTGGTCTGTAAAGCCTTCCGCTGGCAGTCCAATCTGTATAAACAATATTTTTTTTGCCAAAAGGTGACATAAATTCCTGATCTATGCCAACAATATGTTGTCTAAAGTCCTGAAAGTAGGTTTCTAGACTGATGGTATTATTTTTGGTATTCATTAGTGTGCCTGTGTTTGAATGCAAATATATTGTTTTTTTATAGAATTGAGAATTTATCAATTATAAACTTCAAACAGTGAGTAAACTTTTAATATCTTTAGTTAAAAAGCTATTTTTTAGATAAATTATCATAATATTCTATCGGATTAATAGGGCATGTAAACTTTAAACTATTTACATTTATGGAAAATTTATCAACAGCCACTTTTGGTGGTGGATGTTTTTGGTGTGTAGAAGCTGTAATTCAGCGTTTAAAAGGAGTTGAAACAATAAAATCGGGATATTCAGATGGTTTTATAAAAAATCCTGCATATCGCGAAGTTTGCACGGGACGCACTGGTCACGCAGAAGTGATTCAGGTAACCTTTAATCCTGACATAATTTCATATCATGATTTGATAACTGTGTTTATGACGAGTCATGATCCAACAACTTTAAATCGCCAAGGCGGTGACAGCGGTACACAATATCGCTCGATTGTTTTGTATCACAACGACGAACAAAAAGAAATTGCTGAAAAAGTGTTTCAAGAAGTACAGTCTGTTTACGCAGATCCAATTGTAACGCAGTTAAAACCTTTCGAAGTCTTTTATGAAGCCGAAGATTATCATCAAAACTATTACAACAACAATCAAGAAGCCGGCTATTGCCAGTTTGTAATCGATCCAAAAGTTCAAAAACTTAAAAAATGTATGCTGATAAATTAATTGGCTGATATTTTTTTCCAGCCACAGATTACACAGATTAAAAGGATTTCTCTTTTATGTGTGTAAAATATTAGAATCTACATAGATTTAAAATCCTTTTAATCTGTGTAATCTGAGGCAAAACATAAAAACTCAAATGAAAAATTTAAAAATAAATAATCGATTTACTGCGGAATTGCCTGCGGATCCTGAAACTACAAATGAAGTGCGTCAGGTTAAGAATACTGTATTCTCGTATGTAGATCCAACAAAACCATCGAATCCAAAATTAATTCATGCTTCTGAGGAAGTGGCAGAATTAGTTGGTATTTCAAAAGACGAAATTCATTCTGAGACTTTTTTGAATGTTTTCTCAGGAAAAGAAATCCTTTCAGGAACACGTCCGTTTGCAATGAGTTATGCTGGACATCAGTTTGGAAATTGGGCAGGGCAATTAGGCGACGGTCGTGCTATTAATTTAACAGAAGTTGAAAACAATGGTAAGTTTTTTATGCTTCAGTTAAAAGGAGCTGGAAAAACGCCGTATTCTAGAACGGCTGATGGTTTGGCGGTTTTACGTTCTTCTATTAGAGAGTATTTATGCGCCGAAGCGATGCATTATTTAGGCGTACCCACTACTCGATCGCTTTCTTTAATGCTTTCTGGTGATCAAGTGTTGAGAGATGTTTTGTATAATGGAAATCCGGCTTACGAAAAAGGCGCAATTGTTTGTCGAGTTGCTCCATCTTTTATCCGTTTTGGGAGTTTTGAAATGCTTACAGCTAGAAATGAGCTTAAGAATTTGAAACAATTTGTAGAGTACAATATCAAACATTACTTTCCTGAAATTACCGGCGAGCCAAAAGAACAGTATTTAGCATTCTTTAAAAAAGTGGCCGACTCTACTCGCGAAATGATTCTGCATTGGCAGCGTGTGGGTTTTGTGCATGGCGTAATGAATACGGATAATATGTCGATTCATGGAATTACGATCGATTATGGTCCATATGGCTGGTTAGAAAACTACGATCCAAACTGGACACCAAACACTACCGACAGTCAATACAGAAGATACAGATTTGGAAATCAGCCTCAAATTGCACAGTGGAATTTATACCAATTGGCTAATGCAATTTATCCATTAATAAACGAAACAGAGCAATTAGAAAAAATCTTAGAATCATTTATGGATGATTTTATTAAAGATTACAAAGTAATGTTTTTAAGTAAATTAGGATTATTTACTTCAAGTGAAACTGATAATACTCTAATTGATGAATTAGAAGCTAATTTACAATTAACAGAAACGGATATGACTATCTTTTTTAGAAATTTAAGTACTGTTGAAAAATCAGATTCAGTTGAAAAAGCAATTGAGAAAATTGAATTTTCGTTTTATAAAATAGAAGAAGTTTCAGGAGAAATTCTAGAAGCTTGGAAAAAATGGTTTTCACAATACCTGGAAAGAGTAAAAGCTGAAAGTTTATCAGATCAGGAGCGTTCGCAAAAAATGAACTCCATTAATCCCAAATATGTGCTTCGCAATTATATGGCACAATTAGCCATTGATGCGGCAGACAAAGAAGATTATTCGTTGGTAAATGAGTTTTATACGCTCTTGCAAAAACCTTACGACGAGCAGCCTGAATATCAAAAATGGTTTGCAAAACGACCAGATTGGGCACGATCTAAAGTTGGTTGTTCAATGCTTTCTTGCAGTTCTTAAGTTTTATTTTTAGCCACAAATTTCACTAATTACACTAATTTTTTTTGAACTCACAAAATCTAATTCGTGCTAATTCGTGAAATTTGTGGCTAAAAAAACTATTTCGAAACAATATAATCCATAATCATATTAGCATGGATTCTTGAATTTTCGATAAACCATTTGTGTGTCTGCATTCCGCCGCAGACAACACCAGCCAGGAATAAACCTTTTACATTTGTTTCCATTGTTTCGGCGTTGTAAACAGGAATTTTAAGTTCATCATTTGAGAGTTCAATTCCCATTTTTTCTAGAAAAGTTAAATCTGGTTTATAGCCTGTTAAAGCCAGAACAAAATCATTTTCAATCGTAACTTTTCCGTTTGGAGTTTCAATTTCAACTTCGTTACCTTTTATTTTCGTAATGTTAGATTCAAAATAAGCCTTAATACTACCCTCAGCAATTCGGTTTTCAATATCGGGTTTTACCCAATATTTTACTCTATTGTTAATTTCGTTTTTACGAATAACCATTGTAACATCAGCGCCTTTTCGCCAGCATTCTAAAGCGGCATCGACAGAAGAGTTATTGGCACCAACGACTAAAACTTTGCGAAAAGCATATTCGTGTGCTTCTTTGTAATAATGACGTACTTTAGGCAATTCCTCTCCTATTACATTCATTTGAATTGGAATATCATAAAAGCCAGTTGCAATAATTACATTCTTTGCTTTGTATAATTTTTTATCTGTAGAAACTACAAAAGTCGAATTTTCGATTTTTTTGACTTCGGTAACTTTTTCAAATAAATTGATATTGAATTTAAAGTAGCGATGAATATTTCGATAATATTCTAAAGCTTCCTGTCTGCCGGGCTTTGGAGCAAGACAATTAAACGGAATGTCGCCAATTTCTAACCTTTCGGCAGTAGAGAAAAAGGTCATGTACAGCGGATAATTGAAAATACTGTTTACAATAGCGCCTTTTTCAATTATTAAATATTTTAAATTGTTCTTTTGAGCTTCAATTGCACAGGCAAGTCCTATTGGCCCGCCTCCCACAATAATTACATCATATTGATCCGTCATAAATTATTCTTTTTCCCAGCTTTTAAAAGGATGTTTACTTAAATAAGCATTGTAATATCTTTTGTCATCTGTTACTTCTTCCCCTAGCCATTCTGGTTTTTCAAAAGTTTCTGTTTCAGATTTCAGTTCCACTTCGGCCATTATTAAACCTTCATTTTCGCCGTAAAATTCATCAACTTCAAAAATATGATTTCCAAGTTTTACCTCGTAACGTATTTTTTCTATTTTGCCTTTTTCGCATAATTTTAAAAGTTCTATCGCTTCGTCAATCGGAATTTCATTTTCCCATTCAAAACGCGACATACCGCCATGCTGACCAATTCCTTTAATGGTTAAAAAGGCTTTTTCGCCTTTAATTCTAACTCTAACAGTTCTTTCGGGAATTGAGCTTAAATAGCCTTGGGCAATTTTATTATGAGTAAAAGCTTGTTCTTTAAAATCATTTGATTTTACAAGAAACTTTCTTTCTATTTCGAGCATTTTGTTTCTAAATTAATTTTACTCAAAGTTACTTAATTAAATTAAGTTTGAGAATTTACATTTATAAAACCTCTTTTTATTTGTTCACGAATCAAATTCAAATAAAAGTGGAAAATGCAACCATGTTGATTGATTGTTAGTAGGTTACGTGTTTTTATTTTTCCTAAATTTGATAAAACCTTAACTTCATTACTATGTCTAAAAAAGCACTTTATCTATTGGGCATTGCAATAACAATTATTTTGGGGACTTTTTTATACCTGAAATTCTGTTGCAATTGTTGTACGAAAACAGCTGACGTTACTACTGAAACAGTAAGCGTTGTTGTGGCTCAGGACACTAATTTTGTTCCTTTTGTTCTAAGCGGTTCTGGAATTGATTATCGCACACACGGCAATCTTAAGTTCCTTAAAAACAATGCTGCAGTAATCATGCCTGTTCATGATTCGGTAGCTATAGGAATTGAAAATCTTAAAGGGTTTTTAATTAAAAATCCACAGCAAAAAATTACGATTACTGGTTA
This sequence comes from Flavobacterium sp. YO12, assembly GCF_004119495.1. Taxonomy (GTDB): domain Bacteria; phylum Bacteroidota; class Bacteroidia; order Flavobacteriales; family Flavobacteriaceae; genus Flavobacterium. The sequence continues at coordinate 7,189 of NZ_NRQU01000070.1, read as the reverse complement.
TGCCACCTCTGATGAAAAGAACACCACAGCTTTTGAGAATCTTGGTTTAGCAAGGGCAAATGAAGTTAAGAACTATTTTGTTTCTAAAGGATTAGCAGCTTCTAATTTTGATACAAAAGGCAAAATTATCGATCAATGGAAAATGAGCTCTGATACACTTCTTGGTCCTGTTGAGTATAATTTTGAGAGCGCTGATACCCCAGCGGTATCGACTGATGAATGGGTTATTTTAAAGAATAAAATTAATGGTGACGCTTTAGTTCTTCATTTCAGCACCAATAAATCTAGTGAAGATTTAAGTGCCGACGAGAAGCAAAAAGTGGCAGATATTGCCAAATACATGGATCATGTTAAAGAAGCTGTTGTATTGGTTGTTGGGCACAGCGACAATGTAGGAAATCGTGATTCGAATGTTGTACTTGGACAAAAACGAGCCGATTTCTCTAAAAACTATTTGGTAAAAAACGGTATTGAGACTACACGAATTGAAACGCAGTCAAAAGGTCCTGATGAACCAATTGGAGAAAATACTACTGCAGAAGGTAAAGCAAATAACAGAAGAACTGTAATTACAATTAAATAACTAATTAAAATATACGATTATGAATATACCATGTATCTTAATACCGATTTTAGTGGGGTTAATCTGTGGAATTTTAGGTTACTTACTAGGGAAAATGAATTCTAAAGGCGATGATTCACTGTCTGCATCTTTACAAGCCGATTTAGATGCCTGCAAAGCAAATACTAAAAGCTTAAATGCAAAAATTGCAGCATTAGAAGCAGATTTAGCTGCAAAAGCAAAAAATACTGCGTCTACGGCGCAGTCGTTTGTATCTACACCTGCCGCAATCGTATTTGATGCAGCTCTGGCAGCCACAGTTTTTGGTAAAAAAATAAAAGAAAATGATTTGAAAGTTGTTGAAGGAATAGGCCCTAAAATTGAAGCTCTATATCATGCAGCAGGAATATCAACTTGGCATCAATTATCAGAAACATCTACAGAAAAATCGCAGTCTATTCTAGATGCCGGCGGAGAAAATTATGCTATTCACAATCCAAGTACTTGGGCTAAACAAGCTTTATTAGCCTATCAAGGTAAATGGCAGGAATTGAAAGACTGGCAGGATAATTTACGTGGAGGAAAAGAGTAAAAAAAAGTTGCAAAGATTCAAAGGTTTAGAAGTGCAAAGTAAAAACCTTTGAACCTTTGCAACTCTGATCCTTTGTACCTAAAAACTGGCTCCCAGCCAGTTTTTTTCTATATTATACCATAGCTGTCCTTGTTTTACTTCAAGCGGACAATCAAAATTGTTGGTGTAAAGTGCTCCGGTTCCTAATCCTTGAGGCATTTTAGAATTTAAAAGAAAAGTCCATTGAGCAATTGCATTTAAGCCAATATTACTTTCTAATGCCGAAGTAATCCACCAGCCAATATTATACTTTTCGGCTAAAGTGATCCATTCTTGTGTTCCTCTAAAACCGCCGACAAAACTTGGTTTTAAAATAATGTATTGCGGTTTAATTTTTTGCAGTAATTCTTCTTTTTCTTGTAATGAAAAAACACCTATCAATTCTTCGTCTAAAGCAATCGGAAAAGGTGTTGCATTACATAAATCTGCCATTGCGGTACTATTTCCTTTTTTTATAGGCTGTTCAATACTATGAAGCTGAAATGTATTAAGTTGGTTAAGTTTATCTAAAGCTTCATTTAAAGAAAAAGCACCATTTGCATCGACTCTAATTTCGATTTGTTCTGCCGAAAAATGACTTCGGATAAACTCAAGTAATTCTAACTCTTTTTGAAAATCTATAGCACCAATTTTAAGTTTGATACAATTAAAACCATCCGCTAATTTCTCTTCAATTTGTTGTTTCATAAATGAAGCTTCACCCATCCAAACTAAGCCATTTATAGGTATTGATTTAGAATGCGACGTAAAGTTTGAAGGAAAAAGTAAATATGGATTTTCGCTTTTTAATGATAAAAAAGCCATTTCTACTCCAAATTGTATCGAAGGAAACTCTAACAAAGCTTCCCAAAGTGCAGTTTCTCCTAAATGAATATTTTCACAAGTCCATTTAAGTTTTTCCTCATAATCATCGCGATCATCAGCGCTTAAGCCTCGAAGAATTCCGCATTCTCCTATTCCTTTCCTGTTATTATCTTCTAGAACGATAAACCAGGTTTCTTTTTCGGTCATAATGCCGCGAGATGTCCCAGACGGGCGTTTAAACTCGAGCATGTATTTATGGTAAGTCGCTTTCATTTTCTTTTTAAACCATATAAGATAGAAAAGTTCATTAAAAAACTAGGCTTAGTTAGTAAACTTAGATATCTTATATTACTTATATGGTGAGATTTTAATTGTATAGTTTTAAAACTTTCTCAAAATCTTTTGATGGCAGACCCGCTTTTTGAAAAACAGTAAAATCTTGTTTTGTTTTTTCTTTCCAGCTTACACTATCAGTTACATTTTGAGTTTGGTATTTTTTGTAAATTGCTTTGGCTTCACTGTAATCATCGCTTATCAAATAAACATGAGCGAGATTTAGTTTAACTAACAATTCAGTATCATCAAGCTTTTCACCTTCTTTTAAAAATTTCAGCGCTTTTCCATATTGCTTAGTTAAAATAAAACAATAACCAATAGAACTGTAATCTAAAGCAGTGGCTTTTCCGTCGTTAATGATCGAATTTAACTTAGGAATTGCTTCGTTATATTTTTGCTGTTTTATCAATAAAGAAGCCTGCTTTCTTAAATCGCTGTAAACATTTTTAGAAATATCTTCATCTTTATAACAAGCGTTTCCAAAATCTTTGTATGCTTTGGTTTTTTCAACTGCTAATAACTTCTGAAATTCTGTATAACGATATTGTTTGATGATTTTGTTTAGAATACAAACGCAAAAATCATCAGAATTTGCCATTTTTTGTGCTAATGTAGATGTTTTACATAAGCTGATAATTTCGTTTTTATTGTCTTTATCCCAACCACGACTAAGAACGGTATTAACCCACGGAACTACTTCTAATACCACTTTTTGATTTAAAAACCAGTTTTTACTCTGAAATGCAAACCAAATTGTATTTGAATTTTGGCTTAAACAAGACGATTTATCTACAGATAAACGTTTGGCGTCTTTGCTCAACGGTTCTGTTTGTGCGTAACAAGCTTTATCAGTCTTACCGTCTATAATATATTTTTTTGCATCGTCATTTGAAGTAAACAAGGCATAGGTACAAGTATCATCTCCAGAAATTTTTGACATCAAAAAAACGGCTCCTGCAGATCCCTGACCAATTCCATAGGGATCAGGAATTGCTTTTAGTACCGAAACTAAACTATTTGCCATTTGCTGGTTTTCGTCTAAAAGAGTGATTCTGTATACAATTTCAGTCGTGCCAAGAGGCAAATCTTCAATTTTAAAAGTTACTCTGTCTCCGGCAGAAACAATAAGTTCTTTAGTTGTAGCTCTTTCTTTATCCCAATAGCCGTCTTTTTGTGCAAAAACGTTAGATGAAGCTATAATTAAAATAAATAGAGCTATTTTTTTTAAATTCATTTTAGAAAATTTAGTTAAAGATCTCATACAAATTTCAAGCCTATTTTTTAAGTATCGCGTTTATTCTTTTTTCGGCTTCAGCTTTTGTGATTCCTTCGTAATAATCTTTTACAAAAGGATGATCAAAATCTTTATGAGGAAATATTTCTGGTCTTTCGTTTCCAGTTTTTGTTACAACTGTTGTTGGAATACTGTTTGAAAATTCATATTGTGGAATATAATTCGAAAGCCAGCCAAAATACTGGTTTTCTTCCTTTTGATCATCAAAATTTTCTAAGTAGTTTCCAAAACTTTTTTCGCTTAATGAGACCCAGAAACCGTATTCTAAATCTTCACAATGATCATTAACTTTTTGAACTAGAACACATCTAATGAATCGATCTACTTGATCGGAATGTTTTATAACGCAAAAATCTTCATCAATTACAGCAATATCTTTCTTTTCCTGAGAAGATAGATTACTGTAGCTATTTGGGGCGTTATAAGTTATTGCGGGCCAGCTTTCGTGCTCTTCGCCACAGCATTCGCACGTAAATTTAGTATCACTCATATTTTAATAAGTGCTGTTATAGCTCAATTGAGGCGCCAATTTCTAAAAGCATTAAATCTTTTCCTTTATCAAAGAATTTACGAATTGATTCTTCGTGATTAATTTCGATATAGCCAAAAGTATCAAAATGATAGCCTAGAATTTTATCGCATTCTACAAAATCAGAAGCAATAATTGCATCTTCAACATCCATTGTAAAATTATTTCCGATTGGAAGAATAGCAAGATCAAGCTTAGTTCTTAGCGGAATCAATTTCATGTCGTAAGTAAGTGCAGTATCTCCAGCTATATAAATGTTTTTATGTTCTCCTTCGATTACAAATCCGCCAGGATTTCCTCCGTAAGTACCATCAGGGAAAGAACTTGAGTGAATTGCATTGACATATTTTACTTTTCCAAAATCAAAATTCCAGCTTCCGCCATGATTCATTGGATGTGAATTAAGACCATTTTTTGCATAATAACCTGCAATTTCAGCATTTGAAACAATGACTGCATTAGTTCGTTTTGCAATACTTTCAACATCAAGAACATGATCGCCGTGAGCGTGCGTTAATAAAATATAGTCTGCTTTTAAGCTGTTGATATTGATGTGTGAAGCTTGCGGATTTCCTGTAATAAATGGATCAACAATAATGTGCTTTCCTCCTACTTCAATTCCTAAAGAAGCATGTCCGTAAAAAGTGATTTTCATTTTATGAGTGTTTTATAGTTGAACTTAATTTTATCTTCCGCCTAAAAATAGGTTAACAATTATATCTGAAATCAATGAAATCATACATACTGTTAATAATATAGAAAGTAAAAATGTGCTTAGTGCTAGTTTTTTTAATTCGGGATCTAAAAGCTTAGGGTTTTGATTTTTATAAACCGTAATTAAATGTTTAGTTAAAGGAATATAAGCTAATAAAAACAAATATTGATCAAAGTTATAATTGCTTAAAAAGGCAAAAACTACAACTAAAATCATTGCCGTAATAATCAATGAGAAATGATAGATTTTTGCTTTTGCTCCGCCAATTTGAACTACGATTGTATTTTTTCCTGATTTTCGATCAGATTCTTCATCACGCATATTATTCAGGTTTAAAACACCTACGCTTAATAAACCGATAGAAATTGCCGGAAGAATTAAAAGCGGATCAACTTCTTTTGAATACAGAAAGTTAACACCCAATGTACTTACAAGTCCAAAAAAGATGAAAACAAATACATCACCAAATCCTTTATAACCGTAAGCAGAATTACCAACTGTATAACGAATTGCTGAAACAATTGCAGCAATTCCTAAAAGCAGAAAGAATATTGAATAACCAAAATTTGATTCTCCAAAAGCAAAATAAATTAAGATAATGGCAGATAATAAAGTTAACAGCGAAGTAATTATTATTGCCTTTTTCATCGCTTGAGGCGTAATAACTCCGCTCTGAATGGCACGCTGCGGCCCTACTCGATCAGCATTATCAGTACCTTTTACACCATCTCCGTAATCATTTGCAAAATTGGATAAAACCTGTAAGCCCAAAGTGGTTAAAAGAGCAAAGCCAAAGATTTTCCAGCTAAAAACGTCAGTTGGTGTATTGATAGTTTCTGTTGGGTTTGAAAGTGCATAAATACTCCCAACTATAATTCCAGAAACCGATAAAGGTAATGTGCGCAGTCTAGCCGCTTCAATCCAATGTTTCATTATTTTATTTTTAGTTTTTTTTAGTTTCAGGTTTCAAGTTTCAGGTTTCGCGCTTTGAACTTGAAACTTGGAACTTGAAACGATTTTTTAACCTAAGCTTACGGTAACCATTTATTTTCGCCAAAGTTTGGTTTTCTTTTTTCTAAGAAAGCGTTTCTTCCCTCTTTTGCTTCTTCAGTCATATAAGCTAAACGAGTTGCTTCTCCTGCAAAAACCTGTTGTCCTACCATTCCGTCATCCGTTAAGTTCATAGCGAATTTCAGCATTTTGATAGATGTTGGCGATTTTTGAAGAATTTCCTGAGCCCATTCATAAGCCGTAGCTTCAAGTTCATCATGAGGAATTACAGCGTTTACCATTCCCATATCCATTGCTTCTTGGGCAGAATAGTTTCTTCCTAAAAAGAAAATCTCTCTCGCTTTTTTCTGTCCAACCATTTTAGCCAGATAAGCAGATCCGTATCCGCCGTCGAAACTGGTAACATCAGCATCAGTTTGTTTAAAAATAGCATGTTCTTTACTAGCCAAAGTCATGTCGCAAACCACATGTAAACTGTGTCCGCCGCCAACTGCCCAGCCTGGAACAACTGCAATAACCACTTTTGGCATAAAACGAATTAAACGTTGTACTTCTAGGATATTTAAACGGTGCTGACCATCTTCGCCTACATAACCTTGATGTCCGCGTGCATTTTGATCACCGCCGCTGCAAAATGAATAAACTCCGTCTTTTGTCGACGGTCCTTCAGCAGAAAGTAATACTACTCCAATCGAAGTATCTTCCTGTGCATCGTAAAAAGCTTGGTATAATTCTGAAGTTGTTTTAGGTCTGAATGCATTTCTAACATTTGGTCTGTTAAAAGCAATTCTAGCAACTCCGTTACATTTTTTATAAGTTATATCTTCAAATTCTCTGGCAGTAATCCAATCCATTTCTGTTTGTTTTATTTTAAAAATTTATAGTGTAAAAATAAGCCATTTTTTAGATTTTCACCCACTGATTTTGGTTTATATAGCGGTTAACAAATTGCAGTAATGTTAACAATTAGGCTTTTTGCTCAAAAAATAACATTTTTTAACATTAGTTATAAAAAATAATAAGTAATTTTACATCCTAGAAATCAACGAGATACGATTTATTTTGTTGATACAAGATTGATTTTCTTTCACTGATTTATTAACCTAAAAAATGATTTTTTTGAGAAAATTTAAAAAATTTGTCGCTCATTTTTTTATGGTTTTTATTAGTAAACCCTTGAATAATGAGCAAATGATTTATTCATTTGTCAAGACTTCGAAAAGTAAGATAGTAACACCTAAGGTTAAACACTAGAATTGTTTAAGTAATTAGTATGAAATTGATTACGAAAAGTAGGAAAAGATACT
>NZ_NRQU01000069.1 GCF_004119495.1 Flavobacterium sp. YO12 | reverse complement strand
CTTTTTTATTGGGAATAATCAGATACTTAAATTTCAAAATTAGAAGAATACTTATATCCTAAAAATGAAATTTCTCTAATGATTATCTTAATTTCCCAACAAATATTACACTACCGCCAAGAGCTTCAGAAACTGCTTCAAAATCAGCAGCTCCTTTTTGCTTCAAAAGGCTGAATTTACCATCAGGAGCAGTAATATTACCATAGTATTCTGCACCATCAATTGTACCTACACTATAAACTGTACCATATTTTTCAAAAGAAGTAAAAGGCTCAACTTTTAATGTTTTTAAATCTACAAGCGCAAACTTTGTAGGAGCATTATACCAGTCAGCAGGTTTTGCTGGAGGAGTAAACGTATTGTCTAGATATTGCGCAAGAGCTTTATCTCCGTGAACATAAGCTACTACATTTACTGAATGTGCATTTAGAGGCGCTTTTAAATCTACAAAAAAGTTAGGGTCAAAAGTCCCGTTAGGATTTACCTTTAACATTCCACCAGCTGGAGGAGCACCTTTTACAGTACTGTAATCTAATGACAGCGATGTAGCACGCGAAGGTCTGTAGTACAAAGTACCATCATTTCCTTTAGCAAACGTATCATATCCCATTGACATACGTGTGTCCTTAACATAAGTAACCGCTTTTGATGCGATATCAAAAACTGCAATTTGAGCGTATTGTGGAAACTTATTAAAATCAGTAGGAGTTGCGGCTACTGGCAAAATGATTTTTTTTGCAGAAGTAACATAACTCATGTAAGTAGATGTTTTAACAGCTGCATCGTTGCTTAAAGGTAATGGCGTAACCGCTATCGTTTCTGTTATAGCCATAGTTGTTGGGTTGAATTTAATAATTTTTCCATCATTTAAGGCGAAAAAATAAGCTTCTGTTTCAGATACAAAAGCAGGAGGCCCAAAAGTACCGCTGACACCTGTACCTGTAAGACTTAAAGCATCTGAAGCAGAAATTTTCATATCATTACTTACATTGTATTTGGTTAAAGTTGAAGCCGTACCATTCCAAACATATGGATGTTCACCATAAGAGTAAATTGTAGCACCCGGACCAATCTCTGTCATTGTTTTATAATCAAGAGTTGAAGGAAATTTATCGTATGCTCCTAAATAAAAAACTCTTCCTCCAGGAGTATTTACACGAACTGATGCAATAACAGCAGGGTTATTGCCTTGACCTTCATCTTTTTTAGATTCATCTGAACTGCATGATGTTAATGCAAATGTCAAAGACATTAGTGCTAATGCGGCATGTTTTATAAAAAATCGATTTGTTTTCATACTTATTGGTTGTATAATTAATTAAAATTGAGTTACTAATTTGATATTAAATGATCTTCCCGGTTTTTGCACGCCAAAAAAATCATAGTTTTTTTCATTACTTAAATTTTGTATTTCAGCTGTTATGGCATATTTAAGTCCATTTAAGCTATTGTGATAGGTCGTTCCAAAATCAAAAATTTGCTGACTTGGGATAACAAACGGATTTGTTGAAGCGCTTTCCCAGCTTCTAAAAAATTCATATACATATCTCGCATCAAGAAAAAGAGATAATTTATCTGACTTGCCAATGATGTTGTTAAAAGAATAATTTGCGCCGCCGTTAGCAAAAAAATAGGGCTGATTAGGTACTCTATCTCCTTTATAAGCAGCAAATATCCCTTCGTTTGAGTCATTATAAAAGTGTTGGTAAGTGCTATTTGCGTGAAACGAAAGGTTCCCATTTTTAGAAGTCCAGCTGCCCGAAACTTCAATTCCTTTAGAAGTTGCCGCAAATACATTCTGATAAATATTATTGCGATCTACACTTGGAACAAATAAAATTTGATTATCTATCTTTCTTAAAAAAACATTGGTTTGAACTTGCCAGCTGCTTCTTTCATAATTTGTTTTAGACTTGAAAAAAAGTTCAAAATTAGCGTTATGACTGCGTTCAGGTTTTAAATTCATGTTGCCTTGTATAAATTGACCATCTCCAAACAATTCATCTGTCTGAGGCAGACGAGTAGCATATTCATAAGTTAGTCTGGTAGAAAATTGTTCATTGAATTTAAAACGAAATCCATTTCCAAGACCAAAATAGTTTGCACTTCTGTTTTCTTTTATTACTGAATTATTAGAAGGTATTTTCTCTTCAGAATTAACTTGCTGTAAATAGTTCTTAACAAACAAAAGATTCTCTAATTTTTCATCAAATGCATTTATTTTAAAATCTGCGCCATTGATCCATGTAAACAATTCTCTTACAGCGCTGGCAGGATCATAACCATTAATAAGTCTGTCGTCTCCAGTTTGTTTCGAATAAGTGGGTGCCGAAGTAAAACTTACAGCATATTTATTATTAATTTTCCATGAAGCTTTTAGACGTGAAAAAACATCATTATTCCAAGTATAAGTATCACTTGGACCAGTAGATTCTGAAATCTCGCCACTCACATTTCCTGCAGAACCCTCAATACGCTCACCATACCAATTGTATACAAAATCAGATACATCCGTAAATTGACGTTCCCTGTAATTATATCCTGAAATAATATCGAGTTTAAAATTTTCGCCAAAGTCATTGCGATAGGTAAGAACAGATCCAGCCGATTTTCGATAAGTCATAACTTCTCCGTAGGGAACTCCAACCATTAATTGATTATGCTGAATTTCTTTTGTGTAATCTGTATAAAATCCTTCGATACTCAATTCCTTTGCCCAGATTCTGTCTTTTACACCTGTTATTAACTGCACTCCAAAGCCATCGTACGCATCATGAAATCTAGGGACCGTTACTTTTTTTATCTTACCAGCATTATCAGCTACATCAACATCTACTTTATAGTCGTTTTGAGAAGTATCATAAAACCCGCTTCCTTTTATAAAAAAGCCAGTTTTCTTATTATAATTAGTAAGTATTAGTGATGTTCTATAAGTTCCAAAAGATCCCGCCTGAGCTGAAAAAGAGCCGCTGAAACCAGACTTTATTTTTGGCGTAATTAAATTGACAGCACCACCAAGAGCATCAGCACCGAATTCAATAGGAACAACGCCTTTATAAACATCTACACGATCAATTAAATTAACTGGAACTGTTGAAATTCCGAAAGTATAACCATGATATTCCAGCGGAATGCCTTCTAAGAAAAATCGGATTTGATTTCCGGTTAGTCCATTCATCGAAAAACTTGTTCTCGACCCAAGACCGCCACTGCGTCTAACGCTGATACCTTGTGTTTGTGCGAGCACTTCTCCTAAATCTGTAGTTTTGAACTTAGCTTCCTTCATTTCTATTACAGAAACGGCTTGTGCTGTCTGCTCTTTTTTTTGCTTTTCAGATTTACCCTTTACGACTACATCATTTAATTTTTCTGCTTCTTTTGATTGTTTTTTCTAATGTTAGAGTAATAGAATTATTTAGTGAATTCTCTAGATTAATAGTATGTTTTTTTGAGAAATACCCATCTAAAGTAACTTCAATTGTATACTTGCCATTTGCCAGATTTTCTATCTGATAAAAGCCAGCAGTATTTGTTTTTACATTTATTTCTGTACCTAAAAGCTGAATGTTAACGCCCTCTAATGGGGTTCCTTGTTCATCATTTACTGTACCAGAGATTTTGTTTTGTGCTATTAAAAACGTCGACGAGAGAATAAAGAGCAATACTATTTTGAGCTTCATGAAATTTACTTATAATTATACGTTATATTTATTTAGAATAAATAAAAAATGCAAAAATATTAAAATTATCTATTAATTGCTTAAATAGGTTAAAATTTAATTTGATTGATATTTAACGGTTTGATTTTTTGTGTTTTATTTGATATAAAACCTTGGAATAATGGAGCAAAACAGAAAAATATGTGCTTAACAATGTTTAACTATTTGCGTAATACTTAAGAATGTTTATTTTTGTAAAGAATTAATCTAAATAAAAATAACCTAGTAATATTTTTTTGAATACCTTAAAAATGAATTTAAAGCTCTCCGTTTTCTCCATTATTTTAGTTTTTCTAACCGTTAATTTAAATGCGCAATCACTTCGATTAAAAGTTGAAAATGAATCCAAAAGCGCCATTGCAAGTGCCTCAGTTTCTTCAGGTAATAAAATTATCGGAACAACAAATAAGTCAGGTGAAGTTTCGATTTTAGTTCATGAAATACAAAACAAAACAGTTTTAATTTCTGTTCCTGAATATCAGCCGCTTTCGTATATTTTTTCTAATCTGGAAGAAAAAAATGTAATTTCGATTGTTTTAAAAAGTGATAATGAACTGCAGGAAGTTGTTGTTACGGCTGGTAGAAAGCAAGAAAATATTGCTACAGTTCCTTCCTCAATAACTATCATGAGCCAAAAAGAAATACAGGTGCAAAGCAGTATTAATACTAATTTATCTTCTATTTTAGGAAATGTTATTCCGGGTTTAGGGACCTCTACAAATAAAGCTACGAACTCAGGGCAAACTTTAAGAGGTCGACAAGTTTTGGTTTTAATTGATGGAATTCCGCAATCGACACCTTTGATGAACGGTGCACGTGATATACGTGTCGTTGACGCCAATGCAATTGAACGTATTGAGGTTATTAAGGGAGCGACCTCAATTTATGGCAACGGTTCAGGAGGCGGTATCATTAATTATATTACAAAAAAAAGCCCGCTGGTTGATAGTTTTCAAGGAATAACAACAGTAGGTACCACTTTTAATCCCCTTCATAGTAAAGAAACTTTTGGCTATCGTGTTTCACAGTTTTTTAATGGCAGGAAGAACAAGTTTAGTTATGTTATTGGAGGAGCTTTTGATTACACAGGACTTCAAAGAGATGCTGATGGGAAACCACTCGGACAAACGGATGGTTTATCAAATTCATCTCAGTCTAATGCTTTTGTAAAATTAGGATATGACATGGATGATCACACTAGTTTTAATGTGGTCTACAATTTTTTCAGCAGTACTCAAAACGCTAAATATATTAGCCAGGCCGGCGTATATGGTCAGACACCTACAATTGGTGTGAGAGGTACAGAACCGGGGGAAAATGCAGGAACCCCGTTCAATCACAATTTCATGTTTACTTTTTCGAAAAATAATTTATTTAGTAATACACAATTAGATGTGTCAGCTTATTTAAATTCTTTTCAATCCATGAACCGTTATGTTGCGTCTGGCACAGCTTGGTATGGGCCAGGGCAAACCATGATTAATTCCAATAAAATTGGAACCCGTATAAATTTGAATACACCTTTTACTATAGCTTCGATGCCGTCTGAAATTACATATGGTATTGACGTGTTAAATGATGTTACTTTTCAGGATTTAGTAGATGGGCGTGTTTATATCCCGAAAATGGACATGCTAAATATTGCTCCTTATGCACAATTAAAAGTAGACGTTTTAGAAAACTTAATTTTTAAAGGAGGATTGCGTTATGAAAATGCAACCGTGCGTGTTAAAGATTTTAATACAATAGCTTCTGGGCCAGGAAACCAAGGCAGTATTTTTGTAGAGGGAGGCGAAATTCCATATAACGCTACAATGTTCAATGCTGGTCTTCGTTTTAATAAGTATGAAATCTTTAATCCATTTGTAAGTTTTTCTCAGGCATTTGCGATAAATGAATTGGGCAGAATTTTACGAAGTGCAGAGGAAAGCACTATAGCAAATTTAGAAACAGATCCAATTATTACCAATAATTATGAAGCTGGTTTTTCTAGTAAGTTTTACAACTTTAATTTAACAGCAGCGTATTACGTTAGTACTTCAAAATTAGGTGCTAATTTAATTGAAATTGATGGTCGTTTGGTTGCACAACGAGAGCCTGAAAAGATTCGCGGATATGAAGTAACATTGGATTATAGATTTTCTGATAAATTGAATCTTGGAGGAAGCTATTCGTATGTTGAAGGAGAAGCAGAATTTGATGATGGAAGAACTGTTTACTTAAACGGATCCCGCATTGCTCCGCCAAAAGCAACAGCATATATTACTTATAAGCCTACTTCTGATTGGTATTTACAATTGTCTTGGGTAAATACGGGTTGTCGAGATCGTTTTGAACCAAATACTAACGGGAGATACAGTAATAGCGAAGGACCTATTTCAACGGTGAATGTGGTTAATTTTTCAGGAAACTATTCCTTTAATAAAAATTGGTCAGTGAGCTTAGGAGTAGAAAATTTATTAAACAACAGTTATTATTCAACTTTGAGCCAATACCGTGCTGTAAATGCAGATTATGTAATGGGGAATGGTATGACAACCAGCTTAAATTTGCGTTATAAATTTTAAAATTTTTAGAAAAAAAATATTCTCATAAACTTTGGTTCGATTTGAAAACCATTTTGCGAAACGATATAATAAATGAATAAAACACTAAAAAAAAATATTGGTTTATTACACCTTTGGCTTGGTCTTGCATCTGGGTTAATTGTTTTTATAGTTGCCCTGACAGGAAGTATATTGGTCTTTGAAGATGAACTTGATGAGTTCGTTAATCCCGAATTTTATAAAGTAGCCAGTGTAGGCAAAGAAAAATTGGCAGTGGATGATATTATTTCTGAAGTGCAAGAAGAATTTCACCTAAAGAAAATTGATCGTGTTCATTCGTTTTATGACCCCGAAAGAACCTTAATAATTACAGCAACTGATTTTGACAAGAAAAAACTAATTTTCTCTATTGATCCGTATAGTGGTAAAGTTTTAGGATCTGTACCTGCTAAAAACCGTTTTTTTTCAGTTGTTCTTGATTTGCACCGTCATTTGGTTTTAGGCGATTTCGGACAAGCAGTCACCGGAATCAGCTGTCTTATTTTTGTTTTTATGCTTTTGTCGGGGCTTGTTTTGTGGTGGCCAAAGAAAATTAAAAACTTAAAGCAAAGATTAACAGTAAAATGGGACGCATCATTTAAGAGAATAAACTGGGATTTTCATTCGACTTTTGGCTTTTATACTTTTTTTGTACTTCTAATCATTTCACTAACAGGTTTAACTTGGTCATATGAATGGTTCGAGAGCGGCGTTTATTTATTGGCTGATGGAACTACTAAAAAAGAATCGGCAAAAGTTGAAAACCCAACTAAAACTGATCCAAACTCAGATAAAACGTTTTTTTATCAAAGTATATTTTCAAAAACAGATAGTATTTATAAATACAAGGGAGATACACAAATCAGAATACCATCTGATACCATAAATAGTATTATGGTCATCAAAATGAATCTTGAAGAAGAAATACCAAATATTGCAAGTATGGCTTATTTTGATAAATATACTGGCGAAATTGTAAAAACAAAACCATACGAAACATTTAGTAATGGTGATAAAATAAGACGTTTGATTTATCCAATTCATACAGGAAGTATTTATGGATATCCAACGAAAGTATTAGCATTTTTAGTTTGCCTTTTTGCTGCTACACTTCCATTTACCGGTCTGTTTATATGGCTTGGCAGAAAGAAAAAGAGTAAGTAATTATTCTGTAATAAAGTTTTAAATCTAAAATCCAACAAGTATTAATCTTGTTGGATTTTGTATTTAACAGATACCGCTTTATACTCATACTGATTCTATAAGATTGTAGACCAATAAACAAAAATTGAAGAAAGGATTAAGAAAGAAATCATCTCATCTTTTCTGTGCTTTTTGTTTGCTTATCCAGTAGGAACTACAATATAATTATGGTATATTTATATTAAATTGAATACGTAAAAGATTGATTATTAAATCTAGTAGTAAGATTTAATCTTTTTCGTGAAAAATAATGGTGTTACCTAGTTTCTTTTCAAGTAAATAAATCCCTTAGCTGTTATGAAAATAATAAAACACTCAGGATATAAAGTACCTTTTGATAAAGATAAATTAGAACTTTCTCTCAAAAAGTCTGGGGCTAGTGCTGATCTCATAAAGGAAACTTTAGCTGAAATAGAAAGGCAAATGTATGACGGCTTAACCACCAAAGAAATCTATAAATTAGCCTTTGCCATTTTAAAAAAAGCATCAAGCGGACATGCAGCGCGTTACAATATCAGACTGGCTTTGCAAATGCTTGGTCCGGCGGGCTTTTTCTTTGAGAAATTCGTTGCCAGATTATATGCTACAGAAGGATTTAAGACAAAAATAAATTTAACACTACAGGGGAAATGTGTATCGCATGAAATAGACATAGCCATCATGAAGAATAACGTGATAAGCATGATTGAATGTAAATTTCACGGCAGTAAAGAAGGTTCTTCAGATGTAAAAGTGCCTATGTACATACTTTCTCGTTTTAATGACCTTAAAGCAAAAAAACATACTATTTTTTCTAATAGTGAAGCTATCGATTCCTGTATTATAGTAACTAACAATCGTTTTACTAAAGATGCGCAGGATTTTGCTAATTGCAGCGGAATTTCTCTTTTAAGCTGGGATTATCCGCAAGATAATAATCTCAAAAATAAAATAGATAAAGGAACCCTTTATCCTGTTACCTGTCTCACAACACTATCAATAGTTGAAAAAGAAAAATTACTTATTCTGGATCAGATACTTGTAAAAGATGTTATTGATGATCCTCAAAGTCTGTATAAAATAGGACTTAGTGAAAACCGAGTTAAAAATACATTGCACGAAGCGTCACAAATTTGTAAACATCATTAAAATGAAAGTAAAATTTATTGGAGGGGCAGGAACTGTAACTGGATCGAAAACCCTTTTAGAAACTAACGGATATAGAATACTTATTGATTGTGGTCTTTTTCAAGGTCTTAAATCACTTCGAGAACTCAACTGGGATCCTTTACCCATTTTACCATCTACCATAGATTGTGTTCTTCTTACTCATGGTCACCTAGATCATTGCGGCTGGCTTCCTCGACTAATATCTCAAGGATTTACTGGTCGAATATATTGTACTGCTCCAACCAAATCTATAGCCAAATTAGTTCTTTTAGACAGCGCTAAAATTCAAGAAGAAGAAGCCAGTAGAGCCAACCAAAAACAATATTCAAAACATACAAATCCAGAACCACTTTATACATTAGAACAAGCTCAGGCTGTTACTCCCTTTTTTGAAGTCGTAGAGCCAAATACATTAGTGCCTATTGCAAATGATATCGACGCTATTTTTGAAAATGCAGGTCATATCATTGGTGCCTGCAGCATTAGATTAACTCTTGAGGGTAAAACGTTTGTGTTTTCAGGCGATATAGGACGAGATGATGATGTGTTAATGTTTGCGCCCACAAAGCCCGTATTGGCTGATTATTTATTTCTAGAAAGTACTTACGGAGATCGGCTTCATCCTGATGTAGATGTAAAAGAAGAGCTGGAAACATTAATCAATGCAGCTATTAAGCAAAAAGGAACTGTCATAATTCCCGGCTTTGCTGTAGAGAGAGCACAATCGGTAATGTTTTTATTGTGGCAGCTTAAAAAAGAAGGAAGAATTCCTGATGTCCCATACATATTGGATACCCCAATGGGAGCTAATGCACTGCATGTATTTCTAGAAAATTTGAAATGGCATAAACTCTCTGCCGATGACTGTCATGAAATGAGTAAAATGTTCTCCATTGTCTCCGAGTTTAAGGAGACCATGCGCATTATTGAAAACCCTCAGCCCAAAGTGGTTATTGCAGCAAGCGGCATGGTTACAGGAGGGAGAGTATTATCGTACTTTGAGCATTATATAGGTAATGAAAAAACAACTGTTATTTTTGTTGGATATCAGGCAGAAGGAACCCGCGGCAGAAAACTTTTAGAGGGAGCAGATGAAATTAAAATATATGGGAATTACTATAATGTAAAAGCCAAAATTTTTCAGATAGAAGGGCTTTCTGCACATGGAGACCAAAAGGATCTTTTAAATTGGCTCTCTGCACTTGAAAACATTCCGAAATGCATCTATTTAGTACACGGCGAAAACCTTCCGGCAGATGAACTGCGAATTAAAATTCAGAATCAGTATCATTTTAAATGTAACGTTCCATTAATGGGAAATGAAATAGAAATTTAGACATTCTTTTGTTTAAGATCATAGTTTTCTGGATATTTTATTCAAATCAAAAAAATACCCGATCAACATAAAAGAATTTGATTTAAAATCAGATTTGTAAAAAA
This sequence comes from Flavobacterium sp. YO12, assembly GCF_004119495.1. Lineage (GTDB taxonomy): Bacteria > Bacteroidota > Bacteroidia > Flavobacteriales > Flavobacteriaceae > Flavobacterium. Next base: position 11,212 of record NZ_NRQU01000069.1, on the reverse strand, counting down.
CATAAAAAAGCGTTTTATTCTTACTTTTTTATATCTCTTTAAGGAATTGAATGATAATTATGTTGCAAAAATGTTGATTTGTTGATATTAAATTTATATTTGCGCAAACAAACAAAGACAAAAAATTAGCTCAGAAAAGGAAAATATTAAAATTGATGAAGCGTATTACAAAGAGCTGTTTTATTCTTTGTATCCAAGACTTGTGAGCTACAGTTATGGTTTTGTCAAAGACAGTTTTCTTGCCGAGGAAGTAGTTGGAAATGTTATGTTGCAGCTTTGGGAAAACCGTGTAAAATTTGAAAAGATAATCGATGTTAAGTCTTATCTCTACACTATGGTTCGCAATGGTTCATTCTTGATCTTAAAAAAAGAACAGAAAGGTATCGAATTGAATAATGAATTATCTCACGAAACTTTAGATTTTGATTTTAATATCTTAGAAGAAGAATTATATGCGACTTTAACTCAAGCTTTGAATTCCTTACCAGAAAAATGCAAAGAAGTTTTTGAACTCTCCTGTATAGAAGGATTGAAATACAAGGATGTAGCAGAAAAACTTAATATTTCTATAAATACGGTTAAATCTCAGCGCGCCCGTGCGATAGAGTTATTAAAGGTTAAACTCAAGAATCACTCAGAACTTTTATTCCTTTTATTATTTTTATAAAAAAAATAAAAAATCTTTCCACCCATTTTTGATATTTAATACTCTTAGTTATATAACATTACTTAAAATGTTAATAACCGATACTTAATATCAAAAAATATGTCTCAAGGAAAGAAAGAATTTGTAATCGCTGCTCTTATAAGAAAGGAACTTCTTGAGGGAGAATTGTCGATTGAAGAAAATGCTCTTTTGCAAGAATGGCTTTCCATCCCCGAAAATCAAGAATATTATCAAAAAGTTATTGATATAGAAACGTTAAAATCTAAGGAACGGTTTTATAAAACTGTTAATACAGATTTAGCTTTTGAAAGAATTAAAGAAAAAATTGATTTTGGAGAAGCACCTGTAATTTCACTTTTTGATTATAAAAGGGTATTGAAATATGCAGCAGTTTTAGTTTTTTTAGCGGCAATTTCTTCTGTTTTCTACTATCTGAATACTGATGCTAAAATGCAAAATCAGGAAGTAGTTGTAAAAGATATTGAACCAAAATATAACAATCCAACTCTTGTACTTGCAGATGGAACAGTTATTTCCTTAGAACCCAAAAAAGAAAAGATCGTTTCTAAAAATGGTGTGATTTCAAATCTAAATCAGGTTTTGGTTTATGATGCAAAAGAGGTCAAAGGAATGGCTTCAGATGGAGAAAATACTTTGATTGTACCTGTTGGCGGCATTTATGCCGTTATACTTTCAGACGGAACCAAAGTCTGGCTTAATTCAAAATCATCTTTAAAATATCCTGTGAAATTTAGCGGAAATACTCGGGATGTAACCTTAGAAGGGGAAGCCTATTTTGAAGTGAGTAAAAATCCTCATAGTCCTTTTACAGTTAAAACCAAATCTGGAAATGTTACCGTTTTAGGAACACATTTTAATGTAAGCGCTTATCAGGAAGACAAGAAATTTGAAACTACACTGGCGGAAGGAAAAGTAAAAATTTCTCAAATAAGTAAAACCGAAAAAAACGAATCTGTTATTTTAAAACCCGGGCAGCAGGCTAGTGTTCGTAACGAAACTATAAAGGTGGCAGAAGTTGATCCTTACGGTTATAGTGCATGGAAAGATGGTAAGTTTTATTTTGAAAATGAAAACCTGAAAAATATTTTAGACAAAATGGAAAGATGGTACAACTTTAATGTGAGGTTCGAACAAAAATCATTAGAGCAGATAAAATTCACAGGAATTGTTTTAAAAGACCAGTCAATCGATCAATTTTTGGATATAATTAGAAAAACGTCAAATGTTAAATATAAAATAACCAAAATTAACCAAACCTATGAAGTAACCATTAGTAAGTAAAAAAAACCGGAAAATGTTTGCACCATTTCCCGGCTAGTATTTGTTCAGTCGAAAAAAAGAGTTCGAAATCAATTAACCAACCAAAACATTTAAAAGTATGAAAAAAAACCTATCCGCAAAAGATTGTGGGGTAAAATCCGCACTTTGGGATAATTTTCTTAGCATCATGAGGAAATCCATAATATTATCAATATTTCTTTTTAATATAGTTGCTTTTGCTTCTGCACAAAAGGTAACTATAAACGCAAGAAACAAGTCTATAGCATCTGTTTTAAAAACAATTACCAAAAAAACCAGTATAGAATTTTTCTATAGTGATGACGTTTTTGATTCACATAGAATGGTGAATATAACAGTAAATAACGCTGAGGTAATGGCAGTTATAAAAGAATTGATTGGTGATAATTACAAAGCAGAATTTGTAAATAACAAATTGATTGTTATTGCATTAAATCATAAAGCAGCTGCGTCATCTGCTAATGGAGGCACTCCGGTTATCAATCAAAGAAAAATCTCAGGAATAGTTACAGATAATATGGGGCTGCCAATAATTGGAGTAACCATTTTGGTAAACGATAATAAGCTGGGAACGGTGACTGATTTTGAAGGAAAATATCAAATAATGGCAAATGAAGGCGATGTGGTGAGCTTTAGTTTTTTAGGTTTTGCTGCAAAAAAAATAAAAATTAAAGATCAGGTAATACTCAACGTTACTCTTGAACCAACTGCAAATGAATTAAATGAGCTCGTTTTAGTAGGATATGGAAAAATGACCCGCGATAAAATTACAGGAGCTGTTACAAAACTGGACACAAAGGTATTGCAGAACACTCAAAATGTATCATTTGCCGATGCATTGATTGGTGTAGTTCCTGGTTTGTTTGTTCAGGAAAGTTTTTCTTCTCCAGATTCACCACCAACTATGCTGTTGCGAGGTGTGGGTTCTATAAGTGCTAGTACAGAGCCATTGATTGTGGTAGACGGCGTGCAGATGCCAAGATCTGGTTTAGATGCATTTATGCTAAATGCAGCCGATATACAGGATATTAGTATTCTGAAAGATGCCGCTGCGACTTCTATTTATGGATCTAAAGGAACAAATGGAGTTCTTATTGTTACTACGAAAAGAGGTACTAGAAACACAAAACTAAAGGTGGCTTTCAATAGTCGTTTAGGAGTTAAATATGCAGATCAGTCTTTTACTAATGACTTAATGAATGCGTCTCAAAAGTTGGATTTTGAAGAGTCATTGGGCTTCTATAAAACGACCCCTGCCTTACTTCAAAAAAGAAGAGCTTCTGGTCAGGATGTAAATTGGGCAGATTTATTATTAACTAACGAGATCAATCGTGAAAATGATATTTCTTTTTCAGGCGGGTCAGACAAGGCTAATTATTACACTTCGCTTACCTACAACAATGTTAATAATATTTTTGGAGGTGAATATAAGAGGTATACAGTATCAATGCGTGTAGACTATGATTTGAGCAGAAAATTAAAAGTGGGATTTTCAGGAAATTTTGGAAACGTAAATGAAGAGGACAAACGTATAGTGGGATCACCATTTTCAAACGCATTTCTTTTAAATCCTTGGCTTGCAATTAAAGATGATGCTGGAAATTCATTGCGATTATTGGATGTTGGTAATTCTACTGGAGTTCCTTATAACCCAATATTTGTGAGAGATAATACGAATGTGAATAACAACCGAAAAAATATTGGCGGCAGCGCAAATCTTACCTATATACCAGTAAAATGGTTAACCTTAAATGGTATTTTGGGAGCTAATTTCAATACCTCTAAAAACAATAGTTATGAAAATGTAATTGTCAATGGAGGTGCGCTTACTTACAATACGGGTGACAGCAATAATTACACAGGAACACTGACAGCCACTTTAGCGAAAACATTTCAAAAACATGCATTTGATATGGTTATGGGGTATGAAGTTAACGAGAGTGAGACCAACAGTTTTTCTGTTACAGCAAAGGATTTTAGCTCTGACGCTGTGCAGACGGTAAGTGCTGCAAAAACCGTTGGTGCGATCACAGAGCGAAAATCTCAAGCAGGTTCACTTTCTTATTTTTCCCGATTAAATTACACCTTCAATAATACTTACAACCTTTCACTTTCATTCAGAAGAGATGGTTCTTCTCGTTTTGGAAACAATAATAAATATGCCAATTTCTGGTCCGTAGGATCTTCATGGGATATGCATAAAGATTTACTTAATAGAAATAAAACAGTAAGTTCCTTAAAATTGAGAGCTAGTGTTGGAACTTCTGGAAACGACTTTATTGGTGATTTTGCTTCTCAATCATTGTATGGTTACAGAAGTCAGATTACTTATGCGGGAAGTACAGCTCCATACCTGACCAGAGGTGAAAATGAAGATTTGACATGGGAGAAAAACTTTAATGTGAACGGTGGTATCGATTTCGGTTTCTTTAATAATCGAATTACCGGAACAGTTGATTATTATGTTAGAACTACAAAAGACCTGTTGAACAATAAGCCAATACCGCTTACTTCAGGTTTCGCAGAACTTGTTTCTAATATTGGAGACTTTAGAAATGAAGGTATTGAAATCAGTCTTCACATTGTAAATATCAAAAATCAGAGTTTTTCATGGACAACTGATTTTAATTTTGCAAACAATAAAGGAACGGTTTTATCCTTATCAGACGATAAAGATATTTTATCAAATTCTGGATCTACTGTTTTTAAGGCAGGAAGTGCAATAAGATCTTTTTATATTGTGGATTGGGCAGGAGTAAATCCAGTAACCGGCTTTAATCAATATAGAGCAGCAGATGGAAAATTGGTAGATTTTAATACTAACAGAACCAATTCTAACACTGCCGAAATTAATAACCTTAGACAAGTAATTAATAAAACTTCTATTCCTAAGTACTATGGAGGTTTAACGAATACTTTTAAGTATAAAAATGTAGATATGTCGTTCTTGATTTCATATGCTGCAGGACATTATGTGTTAAATGATGGAGTTTATAATTTATACAATAATCCCGCATTTAACCAGCATGTTAATGTGGCTAATGCATGGAAAAATCCAGGTGACCAGTCTGATTTAGCGATAAGACAAGTGTACTTAGTAAGACCAACAGCATCAATGGTATCTGATTATAGAGCATCATCTCAATTTCTTGAAAATGCCAGCTATATAAAATTGAAAAACATTATGATTGGATATTCCATTGACAAAGAAGTTGCAAAAAAAATAGGAGTAGAGCGTCTTAGATTTTTTCTTCAAGGGCAAAATCTTTTCACTAAATCAGCTGTTCATTATATTGATCCTGAATATGCTACTGCAGCGGGGGGAATTGGACTTTCTTCTTCTATTGTTAGAGGATACTCATTTGGGATGAATGTTAATTTTTAAGAAAGCGGATGGTTTAAATATGCATTTTCGTAATAAGGTGTATTAGACAATAGAAAAATCAAATTCTACAGGACAGATAAAATAAACACAATAGAATAGATGAAAACAAATATAAAATTATTATTTGCCACAGTGCTGGTTACTTTTTTAAGTGCATGTACTGATGATATTATAAATAAAGAACCCTTAGACGAATTATCGCCTGAAACTCTTTTTCAGACAGATGGAGGATTTAGAAGTGCCCTAGATGGCGTTTACGGAGTGATGAAACAGGATTTTTTCGGTTATTCTCATGGAATCTACAGTATTCCAGAAGCGATCAGCGATGATGTGGTAGGTTCGTCCAATTCAAAGGACTATTCCTTTGATGGCAGTTTAGAAAACATTTATCCGCTCGCTTATACCAGCACGACAGGAAATATCGAAGGATTTTGGAAAATATCGTATCAAGCGCTCAACAATGTAAATACTATAATTAGACAAGCTAGAAAAAGTACACTTGCCAATAAAAATGCTTTTTTAGGAGAAGCATTAGGTATCAGAGCGCTTTTGTATTATAATTTGTACCGCTTTTATGCCCCGGCTTACAATACCAATAAAACAGCATTGGCAATACCGTATCGATTTGAAAATGATGCACTTTTAGATATTAAGCCCCGCAACACATCAGCTGAAGTTATAAATTACATTCTAGCCGATTTGAATGAGGCCGCGCCTTTGGCTGCCAATACAGTTAACTCTTATAGAATATCAAAAACAGCTATTTATGCATTGCTGGCACGCGTGTCTCACGAAACAGGCGATTACAAAAATGCTATCGTATATGCTAATTTAGCCCTGACAGATACGAGATACAAATTAGATACCACGCTTGCGGCACTCCAAAAAGAATGGGATAAAGATGATTCTGGCGAGATTATGTTTAGAATTCGATTTGAAAATAACGAAACACAGTATACCGCAGGAATCTTTGCTATTCCAGTAATGTCAAGTTATCCTTATTTAGTATCAAATGATTTGATAAGTCTCTACGATCAGAATAAAGATCTCCGATTCTCAGTATACTTTAAAACGCATCCTACAGTCAAAGGAAGTTATTTTCCAAAGAAACAGGCTGGAACAAGAACAACAAACGCCGCAACATTTGATCCCGGAAATATCGATATTAAATTAATAAGAGTACCAGAAATGTATCTCATATTGGCAGAATCGAATTTAAAGGAAAATAACAATGCAGCAGCGTTGGTGAATCTCAATAAACTTAGAAACGCAAGAGGTTTAGGTGACTTTTTAGGAGCAGATTTGAATAAAGAAATCCTAAACGAACGCAGAAGAGAGCTTGCATTTGAAGGATTTAGATTTACAGAACTAAAGAGACTTGGTTTAGGTTTTACCAGAGCTGGCGGCGGCGGTTTAGCACCTAAAGCAGATCGATTTGCTTTACCAATTCCGCAAACAGAAATTGATCGTTCAGGAATTCCACAAAACCCTGGATACTAAGAGACATATCGAGCCCACATTTCTATTTACATAAGTGGGCTCATAATGTCATTTTCAAAAATATAAATACTTTAAAAAATGAATAAAAAACAACTTCTTATCTGTTGGTTTTTAGTCTGTACAATACTTATGGGGTATTCGCAAACTAAAGGAAACCTAAAAATTACTATTCTTAAAAATGGATTTATCTATGATAATAAATTTGACAGCAAGAAAGGGAATATTATAATAGAAGGAGATAAGATCAAAGACATTTTATACACCGATGATCTTGCCAAATATCCAGATGCTGCTATAATTGATATTACTGGAAAATATGTGATGCCCGGACTAATCGATTCACACGTTCATTTAGCCACAGCACCCGATCCGGACAGGATAAAAAACGGTAAATATATGCAGGATCAACTTTCTAAAATGATCTATGCCGGAATTACCTCTGTAAGAGATATGACTGGAAATGCAATTATTCTTGCAGACTATAAACGTGCCAGCACCCTTAATCAACTGCCGGCGCCGTCTATTTTTTATGCAGCTCAGTTTGGAGGATCAGCCTATTTCGATTTAATGAGAAAGCATAACAAGGATAAAAATGATACCCCTTGGGAACAAACGATTACGGAGAAAACAGATATCAAAATTGCTGTTGCAGAAGCGAAAGGAGCAGGAGTTACCGGAATTAAAATATATTCTGACTTGACCTCGGATCTTGTTAGAAAAATTGTAAAAGAGGCAAAACTTCAGGGATTGCAAAGCTGGAGCCATGCTGCAGTTTTTCCTGCTACTCCCACAGATATTGCCAATGCAAAAGTAAACAGCATGTCACATGCGTTTGATATTCCGTATGACTCTGCTGTTAAAGAAATGAATCGCTCTAAAAGACCAGTTATTGATAATAAAAAACTGGATAATCTTTTATTGCTGATGAAAGCTAACAACGTTATTTTGGATGCTACCAATTATATTGGAAACAATAATAAGCTTTATGCTGGTGTAACAGTAACTAAAAGAGCTCACGAACTTGGAGTGAAGGTATCTACTGGAACAGATTGGCCTTATTTGTTTGAAAAAGATAATGTTGTTCCATTATTCAAAGAAATAAAGATTCTGACAAACGACTGTGGTTTTACCAACAAGGATGCTCTAATAAGCGCCACAATAATAGGTGCAGAAAGTATTGGGGTAGAAGATAGAGGTGTTATAGCTATAGGGAAGCGAGCAGATCTTTTTATTACAAATTCAGATCCTGTAAAGCAGATTGAAAATATACAAGATGGTTTTATGACCATTAAATCAGGGATTATTTACACTGAAAAAAAGTAAATAGTTCTAAAACGTATTAACGAAATAAATTATAAAACATAATGAAAAAATGGTATTGTTTAGGGATCATAGCCCTTGTTTTTAATCTACATACTTTTGCGCAAAAAGCGACAAATGATTATGTACGTCTTTTTGGAAAAATAACAGAGAAAAACTCAGATTCTTTGATTGTATTCAAGGGCAGAACTAAAATAAAAAGAATCAATGTTAACAAAGATGGTTCTTTTGCAGATACATTGAAGGTAAAGGAAGGTTTTTATGGAATGTTTGACGGTAGAGAACAAGGTTTTTTTTACTTCAAAAATGGTTATAATATGAAAATTACTTTTGATACCAAACAATGGGATGAAACAATGGATTTTAAAGGAAACGGAGAAATACCAAATAAATATCTATTCAGGAAAGCCTTGTATTCTGAAAAAGCAACTGCAGATAAATCTATATTTAAATTAGGTAACGATGAGTTTACCAAAAAAATAGATGAAATTGTTGCTGGTTATCAAAAAATACTCAAAGAAACCAAAGGATTAGACGCATCTTTTATTGCTCTTGAAGAAAAGGATTTTGAAGATTTTAAAAAAAGCAGTGTAGACAGATATAATAAAACGACTGGATTAAAAAAACATCAGGATAAAATTCTGCCTAAAGGAATGGCTTCTCCAAAATTCGTCAATTTTGAAAACTTCAATGGAGGTAAAACTTCCTTAGACGATCTGAAAGGGAAATTTGTTTATATTGATTTATGGGCTACTTGGTGCGGGCCATGTAAAAAAGAAATCCCTTTTCTTAAAGTTTTGGAAAAAGAATTTCACGATCAAAATATAAACTTTGTTAGTATTTCTGTCGACCGTGTAAAAGATCGTGAAAAATGGAAAAAAATGGTAACAGATCTTCAATTGACCGGCGTGCAGTTATTTGCTAATGGTGATGACTCTTTCGAGAAAGCTTATGAAGTAAGTGGTATTCCGAGATTTATTTTACTTGATCCACAAGGCAATATCGTTGATCCAAATGCGCTAAGACCATCTGACGAAGGAATAAGAAAATGGTTTAAAGAAGTAGGAGTTAAATAATTTACATAAGAAAGGGATTAGCATTTTGCTGTCCCTTTTCATTTTTAAAGGCATTAATGCGGCTTACCCAAATATTTGGTAGAGTATTACCAATGAAAAAGTTATGCGAATTACCAGAAAAACAATTCTTTTAGTTTAGAATTTTAATCGTTATTTTTGACCCTCGAAAAAAACAAATTAGAGATTGGATGTTCTGAATAAATCGTGTGCTGCGGTTTATTTTATTGACTTAACGATTTATTGATAATATTCAATACGAACATAATATCCATCTCAAAACCAAACACTACCATCATGTCCACCGAAAAAATACAGCTTAATACAATAGAAGAAGCAATTGAAGATATTCGCCAAGGAAAAATAATCATTGTAGTTGACGATGAAGATCGTGAAAACGAAGGTGATTTTTTAGCGGCTGCAGAAAAAGCAACACCTGAAATGATCAACTTTATGGCTACACATGGACGTGGTTTAATATGTGTGCCTTTAGCAGAAAGTCGTTGTAATGAGCTTGGATTACACAAGATGGTAACCAACAATACGGATCCGTTGGAAACAGCCTTTACTGTTTCAGTAGATTTTAAAGGAAGTGATGTAAGTACAGGAATATCTGCTTCTGACAGAGCTAAAACGGTACTTTCATTAGTGAGTCAGGATACTAAACCTCATGATCTGGCACGTCCAGGGCATATATTTCCATTAATTGCCAAACAAGGTGGTGTTTTAAGAAGAACAGGACATACTGAGGCTGCGATTGATTTTGCCCGCTTGGCCGGATTTAAATCTGCTGGAGTGATTGTCGAAGTCATGAATGACGATGGCACTATGGCAAGATTACCGCAATTGGCAGAAGTTGCTAAAAAATTTAATTTGAAACTCGTTTCCATTGAAGCGCTTGTTGCTTATAGAATGCAGCATGACAGCCTGATTGTGAAGAAAGAAGATTTTGATATTGAAACCCGTTTTGGAACGTTTAGACTTAGGGCTTATCAGCAGACAACTAACAAACAAATCCACATTGCACTTACCAAAGGAACTTGGAATACTGGAGAACCAATTCTAACGCGAATCAATTCTACAACAATAAATAATGATATATTGGGTACGCTTACCAATGATGCTGACAAAAAGCTGGATAGCATGTTTCAATTGATCAATCAGGAAGGCAAAGGAGCTGTTTTGTTTATCAATCAGGAGGCTCCGCCAACAGACTTCATAAACCGTTTGTTAGAATTGAAAGTTTTACAGGCTGAAGGCGAATTCAAAGCACCACAAATAAAGATGGATACCAAAGATTTTGGTATTGGTGCACAGATATTGCATGATATTGATATTTCCAAAATTAGATTATTGTCGAATTCAGAGCAAACCAAACGTGTCGGTATGATCGGATACGGATTAGAAATTAAAGAGTACGTTAAATACTAATTTTTTGTATTTATAATAATTTACGAAAACTACTTAAAGAAATCCTTCGAATATATTTCGAAGGATTTTTTTTGGGATCATATATACCTTAAATACAAACAAAAAGAAGAAAAGGCCGTCTCACGATGAAGCGAAATAATCTTTTTTTATTTGAACAACTATCAGATCGTGTATTTCAAATATTCATTTTTTTAAAGCTTGTTTTAGTATTAAGGTTTGTTTTTCTTCTTTTATTTTCTTTTTTTACCTGTTTTTAATAATTTCTTTTTTCTTTTCATCTGGGCATTCATTTTTTTGAAACTATATTATTTAGAACGACTAAATCTTTTTCCTATTTATTTTTTAACAAGAGCAGAAAGTTGTTTAATACAGCTATAAACATATTTTCTTTAGCCCGATAAATAAGCAGGATCTAATTAAAGATATTACTGTTTACATATTTCTTTATTGTAAATCTAATAGTTAACAAACTGACAACTGATAATTTGTCATGAGTCATCTCTAAATCACCGTTTC
>NZ_NRQU01000068.1 GCF_004119495.1 Flavobacterium sp. YO12 | reverse complement strand
TTTTATAGCGGTTTTGGAAATCAATCCTGAAATATATAGTATCTCAGCAGTCGAAAGCGACGGCTGTGTTTTAGTTTTTAGCTGTTTTAAAGTTGTTTTTTATTCTTTATATACAGAATGCCTTCGAATGAATAAAGTTCTTTAGAAGCTTTTATTTTGTTGAGATATGCAGAAGTCTTGGGCTAGAAAGAGACTTTAATTGGTACTGGTAATCTCTTTTGGGTATTAATGAAGTATTCCTTTTTCTTAATAGGAATTGATGTAAAGGTAGTTAGTGTCTCTAGCAGGAGCATTTTAAGAAACAAAGTAATATGCGCCTGTAACTTTGTAAGGTGATTCAATAGGGAGTTTAATTGGTACTATTGAAACTAATGATTCTTAGTTTTTAAATTTAGTGTATAAAAAAAGGTCCTGAATATTTCAGGACCTTTATGAAATATATCAAAAATTATTTTTGTTCAGCCTTTTTGATTTCGGCTACATATTTGGTGAGTTTTTTTCCGTAAAGCGATTTTGCTACTTTTGGAGTCATTGTTTTTTGAATCGTATCAAGAAATTTAACATTTATATCATAAATTTCGGCTAAAGCAATATAAGGTGCTACTTCATAATCTTTATTGTTAATAGCGAAGTTTGTTGCATACAAATATTTTCTTTTAATATTTGCTTGTTGTTTGGCATCTATACTATCTATTGCTTTTTGATCTTGTCTTTTTATCGCTTTGAATTTCGACGCTACCATAGTAAGGTTTTCATCTATAAAACGAGAGTTTATTTTTTGATACTGCTCATATAATTCCTGATTTTTTGATCCAGTGATTTTTGCACTTGCAATAAAATTATCCAGATTAGTTTCGATATTGATATTTCCTGGTTCTGCAAAAAATAAAATATTATTGTCTAAAGAATTTGATGTACCACGATCTAGAAATAAATACAATACTTCTGGTGATTCTAATTTTAGATCTCTTTCAAATGCTGAATTTCCATCAATTTTAATGCTGTCAATTGCAACAAGGGATGTGTCGGCAAATCGTTGAATGTAAAGGGTTCCGCTTTTTAAACCTTTTATATTTCCAGTTATATGTAAGTTGTCAGCAGATTCTTTTTTGCTGCATGATGCAAGTAGTGCAAGAGTAACAAAGGCAATAATTGATTTTTTCATTAGTTTTTAGATTTTGGTGCAAAATAAAGAAAATAGTTTGAATGTAATGAATGGGAATTAAATTTTAATAAAAAAAATCCCAATTTATTTCTAAACTGAGATTTGTATATATTTTTAAAAATGAATCATTTACATTGATAAAATGTAGGCTGTTCCATTTTCATGTGTGTAGGTGTATTTCGTGTCACACTCTAGATTTCCATAATCAATAACACCATTTAAGGAACCGCCGGTAATTTTTAATTTTCCCTTAGAAATAAACTCGCAAGAGTATTTTTTAATTAGAGTTTCTTGAACAGTCAATGTTAGAGATCCTCCTTTATCAGTTGTTATAGTATGTGTTCCTTCTGGCATTTCATAAACGTTGTCTTCGAGAACAAATGGAGTGTCAACACCAGCTGTTTGTTTTACTGTAACGATACCTGAGTTTGGATAAACTCTTCCTGTTAAATCAGTTAGTTTGCCATTAATTACTTTTCGGCTAAATTGCGGTACAGTAGCTACCGTGGTAGTATTTGTGTATTCAATTGTTCCTTCTAGTTTGAGGTTATTTATGGAATAATCAATTCGTTCAATAGTCATTTTGCTTCCTGTGGCTGTTACTGGGCCAGAAAGAGTAATTTTTAATTTTCCTTTTCTAAGTATTTGATTACTTGTACAACCTGAAGTACCATAATCAATATTAAAAATCTTTGGATAAGAATCTTTATTAGAAACCTCGGTTACGACATTGGCACAAATCACGGGTACACTTTCGGTGGTTTTGCTTGTTGAATTGTTATTTGAAGTTACTGCTAATCCGGTTTTTATGTCTATGTCGTTGGTAGCATCAATTAATACTGATGCGCCAACAGCACTCGTGTCTGTTTGATTTGAGATGTCATCATTGCTTGAACATGAAATGTAGAAAAATGTAGAAATGCAGATTACTGCAAAGAGAAAAAAAGTTTTTTTCATAGTAGTTTTGTTTAAGGTTAGATTAATAGGGTATTCAAATGTAATAAAAAAAATGTATCACAAAAAAAAATCCCACAGCATTGTGCTGTAGGATTTTAGAGTGAGTTTTTTTTAGAAAAGATTATTTAATCATTTCGAAACTTCTTTTTACAAAAGCGGTTAAAGCTTCACCTTTTAATAGATTTTGCGATAATTTAGCTAAATCTAATGCTTGTTTTACCAAGTGCTCCTGATGTGTTTTGTCTTCAGTGTTTAAGATGCTTGTAGCTAAGTCAGAATTAGTGTTTACAACTAAGTTGTACATTTCTGGCATATTGTTCATTCCAAACATTCCGCCGCCGCCGCTTTGACTCATTTCTTTCATTCTACGCATAAATTCTGGCTGCGTAATGATGAATGGTGCTGCTTGGCTGTCCATAGCTTCAAGTTGTACGCTATATGCTTTTGGAATATAAGCTTCTAATGATGTTTTTAAAGTTTCTTTTTCTTCATCAGATAATTTTGAAATTGTGTTTTCATCTTTTTTGATTAAATTATCAATATGATCAGAGTCTACACGAACAAAAGTTAAATCTGTATTGTCGTTTTCAATTTTCTGAATTAAATGCGAAATAATAGGCGAATCTAAAAGTAATACTTCGTAGCCTTTTTCTTTTGCAGTTTCAATATAAGAATGCTGTTCTTCTTTGTTTCCTGCATAAAGAACTACAAGTTTACCATCTTTGTTAGTTTGGTTCTCTTTTAATTTTTCTTTTAATTCTTCTAAAGTAAAATAAGTATTATCTACTGTTGGATACAAAACAAATGCACCCGCTTTTTCGTAGAATTTATCTTCAGAAAGCATTCCGTACTCTAAAACGATTTTAATATCGTTCCATTTTGCTTCAAAATCAGCACGGTTTTCGTTAAATAAAGCTTTCAATTTATCAGCTACTTTACGAGTGATATAGTTTGAAATTTTCTTAACGGCACCATCAGCTTGTAAGCCTGAACGTGAAACGTTTAACGGAATATCTGGTGAATCAATAACACCTTTAAGCATCGTTAAAAATTCAGGTACAATTCCTTCTACGTTATCAGTAACGTAAACTTGGTTTTGGTATAATTGAATTTTATCTTTTTGGATCTGCATGTCAGAACCTAATTTAGGGAAATATAAAATCCCAGTTAGGTTAAACGGATAATCTACATTTAAGTGAATGTTGAATAACGGCTCTTCAAACTGCATTGGATACAATTCTCTGTAGAAGTTTTTATAATCTTCATCAGATAATTCAGATGGCTGTTTTGTCCAAGCTGGATTTGGGTTATTAATGATGTTGTCAATTTCGACAGTTTCATTTACATAATCTTCTGGAGCATTTTCCGGTTTAGGAAGAGTTTCAGTTCTTGTTCCAAATTTAATTGGAATAGGCATAAACTTGTTATACTTATTCAATAAGCTGCTGATTTTAGAATCTTCTAAAAATTCTAAAGAATCTTCGGCAACGTGAAGAATGATTTCTGTACCACGCGAAGTTTTGTCAGCCGGTTCTAAAGTAAATTCAGGGCTTCCGTCGCAAGTCCAGTGAGCTGCAGGTTCATCTTTATATGATTTAGTAATGATTTCTACTTTTTCTGCAACCATAAATGCAGAATAAAAACCAAGACCAAAATGCCCAATAATTCCAGAATCTTTTGCAGAATCTTTGTATTTATCTAAGAATTCTTCGGCTCCTGAAAAAGCAACTTGATTAATGTATTTTTCTACTTCATCAGCAGTCATACCTAAACCTTGGTCGATAATGTGGATTTTTTTTCCTTCTTTATCAACTTTGATTTCAATAACTGGATTTCCGTATTCAACTTTGGCTTCGCCGATGCTTATAAGATGTTTTAATTTTAAAGTGGCATCGGTTCCGTTTGAAACCAGCTCACGAAGAAAAATTTCGTGGTCGCTGTATAAAAACTTTTTGATTAAGGGAAAGATGTTTTCTACCGAAACATTAATTTTACCTGTTGTCATATTTTTTAATTTTTTGAGTTTAACTTGATGATTTTCATTCTGTCAAATAAAATACCAATTGCTTTTAAGATGACAAATTGTCGCAAGTGTTAATTTTGAAAGAAAATAAATGGATTCTAAAACAAATTTTGTCGGCACGAATCGTATATTTGTGGTATAATAATTGTTAAACGAGTAAGTATTAACTTAAATAATGTAACAAAATGAAGAAAATTATTTTCATTTGCATGGTTGCCGCTACGTTTTTTGCGTGTAAATCAGCTTCGTCTACAACAGCTTCTTCTAATGAAGCACCAACGCTTTCGACTAAACTTGATCGACCGACTCAAGTTGCACTAAAAGGAAATTGGGTACTTACTAATGTGTCTTATCCAGGCTCTGATTATATCAAAGTAACTTCTTTTGATCTTGCAGATTCTAAGTGTTTTATAGGCAGTACTTGGAGTTTTATTTCAAATAATAATAAAGGTACGATGGCTTTAACATCTCCAAGCTGTACTGGTTTTACTTCTCCAATTGTTTGGAGTATTAACAATCAAGGACTTTTTGTACTTAAAATTGTTGATCCGGGAACAAAATCAAAAAATGTTAAATCAGGATATTTACTTAAAGTTGCAGGACTTACTGATAATTCATTTCAGTTAATTGACAACATTAATGTGGGCGGACAAGTAAAAGATGTTACTTACCAATTTCAGAGAGCTAATTAATTTATAATAAAAAGGGAAAAAAAATGAAAAAGATAACAGTTTTAGGATTAAGTAGCTTACTAGTATTAGTTAGTTTGTTTACAAGCTGCGACTCAGTGCAAAATGCAAATAATACACAAAAAGGAGCAGGGATAGGAGTTGCTGCAGGAGCTCTTATTGGTGGTATTCTAGGAAATAATTTAGGACATGGCGGGAATGCTGCTTTAGGCGCTGCTATTGGTGCTGCTGTTGGTGGTGGAACTGGTGCTCTTATTGGAAACAAAATGGACAAACAGGCTCGTGAAATCGATCAGGCTTTGCCAGGTGCAGATGTTGAAAGAGTTGGTGAAGGAATTCACTTAACTTTAAACGAAAATGCGGTTCGTTTTGATACTAATAAATCGACGCTTACTCCTCAAGCTAAAGCAAACTTAGATAAATTAGTTCCTGTATTTAATGACTATGGTGATACTGATATTCAAATTTTTGGTTATACAGATAATACTGGTAAACCAGAATATAACTTGACACTTTCAGGACAAAGAGCTGCTTCTGTGCAAGCTTATTTAGTTTCTAAAGGATTAAAATCTAGCCGTTTCAAAACTTCAGGTTTGGGTATTGTTGATCCTATTGCAACAAACGATACTCCAGAAGGAAGAGCTCAAAACCGTCGTGTAGAATTTTCTATTACTGCAAATGACAAAATGGTAAATGATGCAAAAGCAGAAGCTGGAAAGTAATTTCAGATAAAATAAAATATAAAAAAAGCTGTTTCTTAATTGATGCAGCTTTTTTTTTGACATTAGAAATTAAACATTGTAAATTTGGACTTTCAAATACAACCCATGCTTGACATTCAGAATATCTCTTTTACGTATACCGATAAACCCGTTATTAAAGACGTTTCTTTTACTATAAACAAAGGCGAGAATATTGCTATTATTGGAGAAAGCGGCTGCGGAAAAAGCACGCTGCTTAAACTTATATATGGTTTATATAATCTAGACGAGGGAAAAATGTTTTATGGTGAAAAACCAATTTTAGGACCAAAGTACAATTTGATTCCAGGTATGCCATTTATGAAATATCTAGCGCAGGATTTTGACTTATCTCCATATGAAACGGTTGCTGAAAATGTGGGTAAGTTTCTGTCGAATGGTTTTGCTAATATGAAAAAACTTCGTGTTCAGGAGTTGTTAGAGATGGTAGAAATGGAATCGTTCTCTAATGTTAAAGCAAAATTTTTGAGTGGTGGCCAGCAGCAGCGAGTGGCTTTGGTAAGAGTTTTGGCTCTAGAACCCGAAGTTATCTTGTTAGACGAGCCTTTTAGTCAGATCGATGCTTTTCGTAAAAATGCTTTGCGTCGTAATTTATTTCGTTATTTAAAGCAAAAAGGAATTACCTGCATTATTGCCACACATGACAGTACAGATGCTTTGTCATTTGCAGACGAAGCAATTGTTATGCGTCACGGAGAAGTAATTGTTAAGGATAATCCAACAAAAATATATGAGGATCCTGAAACAAAATATGTGGCTTCATTGTTTGGTGAAGTAAATGAAATTGCAACGCATTTATTACTTCCTTACGAGGATGAAACACATAAAACATTAGTTTATCCACATCAATTTAAAATGGTTTCAGAATCAAAACTTCCCGTAAAGATTAGAAGAACTTATTTTAGAGGAAGTCATTTTTTGATTGAAACGGTTTATAAAAGGCAGCTGGTGTTTTTTGAAAGTGAAATAGATCTTCCGTTAGAGCAAGAAATATTTCTTGGTTTAAATTACTTGTAAAATACAAAACCCGATAGATTTTAAATCTATCGGGTTTATTTTTATAATCGATTATAGAGATTTATTTTTTTAAATACTTTTCTAAAAACTGATCTTGTTCCCAAAGTAAGTGTAGAATATTTTCTTTAGCAACATAACTGTGTGATTCTTTCGGTAAAATTACCATTCTTGCAGGAGCAGCCAAACCTTTTAAAGCTTGAAAATAACGCTCAGTCTGTAAAGTAAAAGTTCCAGGGTTGTTATCTGCTTCACCGTGAACTAATAATAATGGAGTTTTCATTTTATCAGCGTTCATAAACGGTGACATCGTATTGTAAACTTCAGGAACTTCCCAATAGTTTCTTTGTTCAGTTTGAAATCCAAATGGAGTAAGCGTTCTGTTGTAAGCACCGCTTCTCGCAATTCCGCACGCAAATAAGTTAGAATGCGTTAGTAAATTTGCTGTCATAAATGCACCGTAAGAATGTCCTCCAACAGCCACTTTTTTACGATCGATATAACCTAATGCATCAACAGCATCAATTGCAGCTGCAGCGTTGTCTACTAACTGAGAGATAAAATTGTCATTTGGTTCTGTTTTTCCTTCTCCAATAATTGGAAAAGCAGCATCATCAAGAACTACATATCCTTTTGTAACCCAATATACAAATGATCCATAATATGGAAATGTAAATTCGTTAGAGTTTTGAGTTGATTGACTTGCACTGTTTCTGTCTTTATATTCAGCAGGATAAGCCCAGATTAATAAAGGCATTTTCTCTTTTTTAGCTTTATCATAACCAACAGGAAGGTATAAAGTTCCAGAAAGCTCTAATCCATCTTTACGTTTGTATTTGATTACTTCTTTACTAACATCTTTAATGCTTTCAAATGGATTTTTAAAAGCAGTAATAGGTGTTATACTATTTTGTTTTTTGATGTTTCTAAAATAGTAATTTGGATATTCACTCTTAGATTGTATTTGAACTAAAACTTTTCCAGTTTTGAAGTCTTCAATTTCGATTAAATCTTCTTTTTTGTCTTTGTATGGAGAAGTATAAATACGTTTTGATTTTAAAGTTTTTAAATTGAATTCATCAATAAAAGGGAACTGTCCTTCTTTTGTATATCCGTCACCAATTCGGTAAGCATTGTCTTTTTCGATCGCTAAAACTTGTTTGTTGTATTCATTCTTTTTAGTTTCAAAAACTCCTGGATCTGAATAAACATCTTGTTGGTTTCTATCCGTAACTACTTTTGGCTGCTGTCCCGGATTTGAAGGATCGATTAGGTATGTTTTAGTGTTACGAGTGTCATACCATTCGTCAGTAATAAAAGCAATATTATCGTTCCCCCAAGTAATATAACTATAGCGTTGAGGAAGCTTTACTAATGTTGTTGCATTATTTGTAAATGGAGCTTCCCATAGAAAAACTTCATCTCTAAAATCTACTTTGTTAGCTGGATTACCTTCGTCTAAAGCTTCTACATAAGATAAAGTTGCAGGTTTGTCATTTCTCCATGCCATTTCTCTTTTTCCTTTGCGAACAGCCATAAAACCTTTTGGCATGATTTCGTTTAAAGGAACTTCGTTAACCGTTTTAATTTCTTTTCCTCTTAAGTCATAAACAACTGTTTTAGATGGAAATCTGTTTAATGGAACTACGTACGAAAAAGGTTTTTGAATAGTGGTCAGCATTATGTAATTACCATCTGGCGAAATTCTTTCACCGGCAAACATAGCTGCTTCTTTATATAAAGTGGTATCTCCATTTAGTTTTACTTTATATAATTCAGATGTTATTATGTTTTCAAAATTAGCCTCATCATTTTTGTTTTTCAACATATCAGGATAAGTTCTATTTTGAGATTTTTCACCAGAAGTGTTAGAGATAATTGGGCCGGTTGGTAAATCTTTTTTAGAGTCTAATAGAGGTTGTCTGTTTTTTGGAAGCATTTTTACCAAAATAGTTTCATTGTCTAAAAACCAGCTGAAAGGATTTCCAAGATTTGCATTTACGGTTGCTTCAGTAAGTTTTGTCGCTTGAGCTGTTGCAATATCTAGTACCCAAAGTTCAACACCCGAGTTTGTGGTGTGAGAGAATAAGACTTTTTTGTCATTTGGCGACCAAAGTATATTACTGATTTTAGGATTGCTTGGCAGTCCTGAAACCTGAACTTCATCTTTTCCATTTATTTTTCTAACTTTAAGATTAGTTACATAAGTAACCGTACTTGAAATATTAGTAATAGGATTGATTCTTAAACCAGCTAAACGAAGTTCTTCTTGATTTAAATCATCAAGCGTTTTGTATGTATTTCGGTATAGCAAGAGCATGTTTTCTTTTTTTGTATCCATAGATACGGTTGGAGCTCTTTGGTAATCGGCTAAATCTAGAATAGATTTAGAGGGTTTTTGATACGTTAAATTTTCTTGTGCAAAAGAAAATAAACCAAGGTGTAAAAGTAAGAATAGAGTAACCTTTAATTTCATGATTTGGATTTTTTGGATTTGAATTAAGAACACATAAAAATGTTTGTCTAAGATACAGTAGTCTTGTTACATTTTATAGGTTATTTTTCATTCTTTTCAGTTATTTGTTCAAAATGATGTTTAATTGAGAATTAAATGTTTTTAAATAGTCTTATAATTAAAAGATATTAAACTGATAATTACGAAAAAAAAGACTAATTTGTATGCTAATTTTTTAAAGTATACTTAAATTTGCATTCTAAATTTTTAACAAATAATAAAAGAATATGTATCATTCAAAAATAGCGGGCTTAGGATATTATGTTCCTTCAAATGTCGTGACAAATGATGATTTGTCTAAGATTATAGATACCAATGATGAATGGATTCAGGAACGTACAGGAATTCAGGAAAGAAGACATATCATTCGTGGAGAAGATACTACAACTTCAATGGGAGTGAAAGCTGCTAAAATTGCAATTGAGCGTTCTGGTGTAGCCAAAGAAGATATAGATTTTGTGGTTTTTGCGACATTAAGTCCAGATTACTATTTTCCAGGACCTGGAGTTTTAGTACAACGTGATTTAGGATTAAGAACGGTAGGAGCTTTAGATGTTAGAAATCAATGTTCTGGATTTGTGTATGCTCTTTCTGTTGCAGATCAGTATATTAAAACCGGAATGTATAAAAATATTTTGGTAATAGGTTCTGAAGTGCATTCGACAGGACTAGATATGACAACTCGCGGACGCGGGGTTTCGGTTATTTTTGGAGATGGAGCGGGAGCAGCTGTTTTAAGCCGTGAAGAAGATTTGACGAAAGGAATTTTATCAACACATTTGCACTCAGAAGGACAGCATGCCGAAGAATTGGCTTTGCAGGCGCCTGGAATGGGAGCGCGTTGGGTAACAGATATTATTGCAGATAACGATCCGAATGACGAAAGTTACTATCCGTATATGAACGGACAGTTTGTATTCAAGAATGCAGTAGTTCGTTTTGCAGAAGTAATAAATGAAGGTTTAGAAGCAAATGGTTTGCAGGTTTCAGATATTGATATGTTGATTCCACATCAGGCAAATTTGAGAATTTCACAATTTATTCAAAATAAATTCAAATTATCAGACGATCAAGTTCATAATAACATTCAAAAGTACGGAAATACAACCGCAGCATCTATTCCAATTGCTTTGACAGAAGCTTGGGAACAAGGTAAGATTAAATCTGGAGATACTGTAGTTTTGGCTGCTTTTGGAAGTGGATTTACTTGGGCTAGTGCAATCATCAAATGGTAAATTAATTCATCTTGCATTATATTTTGAAAACCTGCTTCATTTTGGAGCAGGTTTTTTTATAAATTGCGTATTTAAACCTGTTAGGTTTCTTTTGACGAAAAATAGATTTAAAATAAAATGAAAAAAAATCAACTAGAAATAGCCTGTTTCAATTATGAATCGGCAATAATTTCACAAGAAAATGGTGCTGACCGAATTGAATTATGTGATAATATGCAGCTTGGCGGAACAACTCCAAATACTATAACAGCAGTAAGAGTTCGTGAAAAGCTGAATATAAAAATGCACGTAATTATACGACCACGCGGAGGAAATTTTGTTTATACCGATGATGAGTTTGTCGAAATGAAACAAGACATAAAACAGTTTAAAAAACTAGGAGTTGACGGTTTTGTTTTTGGAATATTGAATGAAGATGGAAGTGTAAATAAAAAACAAAATCAAGAGCTGGTTAATTTAGCAGGTTCACTTTCGTGTACTTTTCACCGTGCTTTCGATGTAGTTAATGATTTTGAGCAATCGCTTGAAGATGTTATTGCCTGTGGTTTTAATACAATTCTAACTTCTGGACGAGGAAAAAATGTTGAAGAAGGTATTTTTGATTTGGTATTGATACAAAAGCAGGCAAAAGATCGAATTGAAATTATGCCCGGCGGTGGATTGCGATCTTCGAATATTAAATTGCTTCAAGATAAATTAGCGCCGACTTTTTATCATTCATCAGCAATTACAGATAATACGGAAATAGCAAATCCAGAAGAAGTAAAAGAGTTAAAGTACTTTTTGTAGCTAAATAAAAAGCCTGAAGTTGGCAAACTTCAGGCTTTTTTTCTACAAGAAATTATTTAAAAAATATTAAAATAGATCTAATAAAAGCGGGATTAGAACATTCCGCCGCCGCCTTTATTAGTGTTATCTTCTCTTTGCTTACGTTGTAAGTTTTTAATCTTAGCACCTCCAAAGTTATACGTTAAGCCTAAATAAACGGTTTGGCTTTCCCATGTAAATTGTCCCAATTGCGGGTAAGGATACATTGTATCAAAAGCATATTTCATTGTATTGAAAACGTCATTAAAACGTAAACTTATATTCATTTTGTTGTTTAATAAAGTATAACGAGAACCTATGTCCATTTTATACATTTCGTGGCTGTTGTTTTGAAGTCCGTCTGTAGCACCTCTATAGAAGCCAAATAGTAAAAAGCTTAAACGTTTGTTTACTTTAAAGTTTGAATTCATACGACCATTAAATGCTGCAACCGTAATTTTTCGTTCAAGCGGATTACTTTTTTTAGTTACAGGATCATATAAAAATACGATTCCCTCTTGGTTAATGCTCGAAAAGTCGATAGATGGTTGGATATCCCACCATTTTGTAATTTTATAATTAAACGAAGCTTCAAAACCGTAAGCAGTATTATTATCGTAGTTAGTAAAAGTCATAATTTGTTTCTCACCACTTGCATCTGCTGGGTCTGGATATAAAATTCTGCTAATTTGATCATTAATGCTTCTTACGAAAACACCTGCAGTAAAACTTCCTTTTTCAAGTGTTTTTGTATAATTTACCTCTACAGAATTGGTAAATTGAGGTCTTAGTTCAGGATTTCCTAAAGAAGTAACTAATGGAGTTGCAAACTCACGAATAGGTTTTGTCTGCTCTAAACTCGGACGGTCAACACGACGGCTGTAACTAAATTGTAAAGTGTTTTTCTCATTTAAGTTATACGTTAAATAAGCAGATGGATATAATGTGATATAATCATCATCAAATTTATCTTTACCATAGTTCAAATTTGCCGCTACTTTATAGCTTTCAAAACGAGCCCCAACTTGATAGCTGAATTTTTTAAATTTTTGCCCAAAAGTTACATATGCAGAGTATATATCAGTATCATAAGTGTAATTTGAAACACGATCAGCAATTGGCATTAAAGGATTTCCGGTTGTATAATCGTTATCTGTTCTAGTAAGTCTGGCTTCAGCACCAGCTTCAAGTGTCGTTTTTTCGTTTAATGGATTTACGTAATCAAGGTTCAAAGTGGTTAATTTTCGTGTACCTTTTATGTAATCATTGAAAATAATATCACTTGAAGTGTTATCAAGTTTAGTCGTTTTTGTGTCAAAAGAAGCATATTGATCTTCTTTATTATCACTATAATTTCCTTCAAAATCTAAAGTGTGTCCTTCTTTTTTAAAGATGTGTTTGTAGGCTAAATTATAAGTTCCAACTTGATCAGGCCCTGAATATGATGATTTCTGAAAGATGTTGTAAATATCAGAATCCGCCACATTATTATAATCAATGTCAGTATTTACAAAACCTTTACCATTAGATTTATTTTGGTTCGTATAAATAGACAAAGTGTTATGATCATCAATTAAATAATCCATACCAATTTTATACAAATAAGAGTCGTTGTCATTTAGAACGTCGATATTTTGTACAATATCTTGATCTAATCTTCTCATAAAACCTTCATTTTGATATTTACCAAAGTTCTGTCCAACATTTCCA
This sequence comes from Flavobacterium sp. YO12, assembly GCF_004119495.1. Lineage (GTDB taxonomy): Bacteria > Bacteroidota > Bacteroidia > Flavobacteriales > Flavobacteriaceae > Flavobacterium. The sequence goes on along the minus strand of NZ_NRQU01000068.1, from coordinate 9,517 downwards.
AAGAAATTTACTTTTCCAGTTTTATAATTTAAGTCTAAAGATTGGTTGTATTTTGCAGTTTCTCCAAAAGTAATACCTCCACTGTAACTTCCATTAAAACCAGTATTCGCATTTTTGTGCAAAATGATATTGATGATTCCAGACATTCCTTCTGGATTGTATTTTGCACTTGGGTTTGTAATTAACTCAATTTTTTTGATTGAAGTTGATGGAATTTGTTTTAACAATTGCGCTGGGTCGATATTTGAAGGTCTTCCGTCAATTAACACACGAACATTATCATTTCCACGCAGCGAAAGTTTTCCATCCTGATCTACATTTACAGACGGGATATTGTTCATAATATCTGATGCAGAAGCGCCGGCAGTTGTTAAATCTTTACCAACATTAACTACTTTTCTGTCGATTTTTTGTTCGATTGTAGAACGCTCAGCAACAATGTTTACCCCTTTTAATTGAGTTGCTTCTTCTTCAAGAGAAACATTTACAGTTGCAGATTTCTTGTTTTCACTTAAAATGATTGAACCAATATATTTTCTAAAACCGATATATTGAATTTCAATTGTATAACTTTTTAAAGCTAAGTTTTTAAAAGTAAAGTCTCCGTTGTCATCTGTGTTTACGCCCGATACAACTTTTCCGTTATCTTTAATAGATACTGTAGCATAAGAGATAGGCGCGTTATTAGATTTTTCAGTAATTTTTCCAGAGACCGTTCCTGAATTTTGAGCTTGTACTGTCGAGATTACACCTAGTAATAACAACAGAAAGAATTTTAGTTTCATAATGTGATAATGATTATTTTGATTGATTGATGATGTGCTTGTTTTTGTTTATTTTACTTTTTTTGTTTTTCATAATAAATTCGAAGTCCCTTATTAAGACTCTTTAGTCAGCGATATGTTACAGAAAAAAAGTTAAAAAAATATGTGATTTTATGAATGCTTCTGTTTTGTAAGGGATTAAGGTTTTTATTTTTTGATAATTTTAACACTTGAAAGCAAGAAGGTTTTAAGAAATTCTAATAGTTATATAGTATTTTATATGTTATTCATTTTCTGTTATTGATGAATAAGCAGTATCTTTGCTCACTTTAAAAATAAGTTTACATGTCATTATCACAAATTCTTACACCTTCTATACAAAAAGCAATACAAGCATTATTTGACGTTACAGTTGATAAAATCGAATTTCAAACTACTAGAAAAGAGTTTGAAGGCGATATTACAATGGTGATTTTTCCTTTGGTAAAAGTTATTAAAAGCAATCCTGCAGAATTAGGTAATAAAATTGGAAATTATCTTGTTGAAAATGTTTCAGAAGTTGCTCGTTTCAATGTGGTTTCTGGTTTCTTGAATATTGTAATAGCAGACAGTTATTATTTGAATTTCTTTAATGATATAAAAGACAATTCTAAATTTGGATATGTAACTCCAAATGCTGAAGATAAAGCAATTATGGTCGAATATTCTTCGCCAAATACAAATAAGCCTTTACACTTAGGTCACGTACGTAACAATTTGTTAGGATATTCTGTAGCTGAAATTATCAAAGCATCAGGAAAAAAAGTATATAAAACACAAATCATTAACGATCGTGGAATTCATATCTGTAAATCGATGCTGGCTTGGGAGAAATTTGGAAACGGCGAAACTCCCGAAAGTTCAAATTTAAAAGGAGACAAACTAGTTGGTAAGTATTACGTTGAATTTGATAAAGTTTACAAAGCAGAAATTAATCATTTAATAGAAACAGGTAAAACCGAAGAAGAAGCAAAAAAACAAGCGTCAATTATTATTGAAGCGCAAGAAATGCTTAAAAAATGGGAAGCTGGTGATGAGAAAGTTATTGCACTTTGGAAAAAAATGAACCAATGGGTTTATGACGGTTTTGCTGTCACATATTCTAACCTTGGCGTTGACTTTGATAAATACTATTACGAAAGCAATACTTATTTATTAGGGAAAGATGTTGTTCAAGTTGGTCTTGATAAAGGCGTTTTTGAAAAAGATCCTGACGGTTCTGTTTGGATTGATTTGACAGATGAAGGTTTAGATCGTAAAATTGTATTACGTTCTGACGGAACTGCTGTTTATATGACGCAAGATATTGGAACAGCGATTCAGCGTGTAAAAGATATGCCGGATGTAGGCGGAATGGTTTATACCGTTGGTAACGAGCAAGATTATCATTTTAAAGTTTTGTTCTTAATCCTTAAAAAATTAGGATTTGATTGGGCGTCAAGCTTATATCATTTATCATACGGAATGGTTGATTTGCCTTCTGGAAAAATGAAAAGCCGTGAAGGAACTGTTGTTGATGCTGATGATTTGATGCAGGATATGGCAGATACCGCAAAACAGATCTCTGAAGATCTAGGGAAGTTAAATAGTTACTCTGATGAGGAGAAAGCGAAATTGTATAAAACAATTGGTCTTGGAGCATTAAAGTATTATATTTTAAAAGTAGATCCTAAAAAACGTATTTTGTTTAATCCTGAAGAATCTGTTGATTTTGCTGGAAATACTGGTCCGTTTATTCAATATACTTATGCAAGAATCCAATCAATCATACGTAAAGCCGATTTTGATTTTTCGGCTAAATCACAGATTGAAGAGCTGCATGAAAAAGAAAAAGAACTCGTAAAACTAATCGAGCTTTTTCCTGAGATAATTCAAAATGCGGCACAAAATCACAGCCCGGCATTAATTGCAAACTATACCTATGATTTAGTAAAAGAATATAATTCGTTCTATCAATCAGTTCATATTTTAGGTGAAGTAGATTTAATAAAAAAAATATTCAGAGTGCAGCTTTCACAAAAAGTTGCCGAAGTTATAAAATCTGCATTTGCGCTATTAGGAATTGAAGTTCCTGAAAGAATGTAGTTGAATAAAACCTATTAAAAAGCTGATAATTGGAAACAATTATCAGCTTTTTTTTTGAGTTAATTTGATAGCTGGTGTTTTGAAAAATGTAGAAAAGTTAAAGCTATTGTTAGAGAAATGTTATGAATTGTATGCCTGAATTTTCGTGTAAAAAAAATAAATTATGGCTTGTATATATCGTTTTTATAATTATGTTTACAGTTAGGAAAATGATTGTCAATTATAATTAAAAATACAAATATTTTTTAAGAAGTTAATCTTCCTTTTGTGTTGTCAAAATAAAGCGAGGAAGCCGAAAATCGTAAGAGTAGGCACAATTCTAAAACCAAAACAATGATTAAAAAACCGTTACTTTTTATGATGCTTTTTGTTGCATTTACTGCAGTGAAAGCACAAAATTTAATTTCCCCATCTTATGGGTTTTCACACAGTAAAACAGCGTATATAACTTTAGCTGACGGAACTGAAATTAATGGAACTATTAGAGATATTGACAGAGACAAAGGATTAATTGAATTCATCAAATTGCAAGATGGAGCTGGAAAAAAACACAAACTAAAACCAGAAGATATTAAGTTTATGTATTTGCCGCCAAGCGGACTTGATAATTTAGGAAAAAAACTAAATTTTCTTGAAGATTTCAAAAAGTGGAATGATGAGAAATTAAATCAAGATTTCTTAAACCAAGGTTACGCTTATTTTGAAACTGCTGACGTAAAAGTTAAAAAGAAAAACTCAAAATTATTAATGCAGCTTTTAAATCCTGGATTTAGTAAAGATGTTAAAGTATATTGCGATCCTTATGCAAAAGAAACTACATCTTTAGGAGTAGGAGGAGTTAAATTTGTTGGTGGAGATGCAAAATCATACTATGTTGCTAAAAAAGATTCTCCAGCATTTTTATTAAAGAAAAAAGATTACAAAAAAGAATTTCAACCATTATGGGGAAGCTGTCAAAAAGTAATTTCTGATAATCCTGAGCCAAAATGGACAGATTTGACTAAACATATCGTTACTTATTCTGAGTGTGTTGATCCAAGTTAATATTTAACAACAGCATTCTTTAAATTGTATAAAGCCAATAGTTGAAAAACTATTGGCTTTTTTATTTCGTTACTACAGTAAAAAGAGTAAATAAGGATAAAATAAGTTTTATTTTATGTTTAAATTTTTATATTGTAGGAAAACACTTTTATTTTAATTATGTTTGCTTCAGAAATCAAGAAACAAATCTTATTTGATAATGTAAGACTCCCTTCTTACAATTATGATGTTTTGTTCTTTACAGCGAAACAACTATCTCTACAAAAAAAAATCCGCTTTTTTGTTATCTAGTGTAGGATGAGAATATCTTCCTTATATTCATTTTGGTCTATATTGAATTAGTACCCTATTAGTGCGAAATGGTAAGGAGTTAAGAGCCGTCTAAAATTTTTAGACGGTTTTTTCATGTTTGATACAGTGGTTTTCTATTTTGTTAAGTGTATTATTAAAAATGTAGTTATTTTATTAATAGACGAGATTCTTTTCTTTTTTCTGTCCAGTTTAATATTATTTGTAAGTTATTATTTATTTTTTAACTAAATAGAAAATTTATTGTAGTATTAGTATTTCATTATGTAATGTTAAAAGACATATAAAACTTGTTAAAATTATTTTAATTTTATAAGTTCGACCCCAATAATTCTAAACAAAAAAATAATGAAACAAAAATTAAAAGGATTAGTGATCTTCTTTTTTGTTCTTAGCATGCAATTAACATTTGCGCAAGAAAGAACTGTTTCCGGAAAGGTTTCTGATAATGCAGGAATGGTTCTGCCAGGTGTGAGTGTGCTGGTTAAAGGAACTAAAAACGGAACACAAACGGACTTTGACGGTAAGTTTTCTATCAAAGCATCATCAAACCAAGTATTAGTATTTAGCTATTTGGGAATGAAGACTCAAGAAATTGCAGCAAGTTCTTCTACTATTAATGTAAAAATGGCAGATGGAGGTGCACAAGAATTGGAAAGTGTTGTAATTACAGCATTAGGGGTTAAGAAAAGTATACGTGCGCTTGGATATGCTACGCAAGAAGTAAAAGCGGCCGATATTACTAGAGGGAATAATAATAGTCTTGCTGGTGCCCTGCAAGGAAAATTAGCAGGTGTGTCTATTACGCCATCAAGTGGTGCTCCTGGAGCTTCTTCACAGATTATAATTCGTGGAGCTCGTTCTTTTACAGGAAATAATACTCCTTTGTATGTTATTGATGGTATGCCTGTAGCATCTCAAGCAGATTTCAGTACGAAAAATGGAGTTACAGGAGCGGATATTGCAAACAGAGCGGTGGATATTGACCCAAATGAAATTGAGTCGATAAATGTTTTAAAAGGACAAGCTGCGTCTGCTCTATACGGACTAAGAGCTTCTAATGGTGTAATTGTAATTACTACAAAAAGCGGAAGAAATTTAGCTCAAGGTGGTAAGCCGGTTATTACTTTTAATACCTCTACAAGTTTTGAAACAATTTCAAAAAAGCCTGAGACTCAAAATGAATATGCTCAAGGTTCAAATGGAATATTTAACCCAAATGCTTCGACGAACTGGGGGCCAAAAATTTCAGAATTACCTAATGATCCTGTATATGGCGGAAATATAGCTAATACGCTTAATGGCGGAGTGCTTAAACCTGGAAAATATTATGTGCCTCAAAGAGCGAAAGCGGGCTTAGATCCTTGGGTAGTTCCTAAAGCTTATAATAATATTAATGATTTTTTTAAAACAGGATTTACAATTAATAATTCATTGAACATTTCTCAGGCAACAGAGAAAACTAATTATTCATTTGGTGTAGGAACTTCAAAGCAAGATGGTATTATTCCTGAAACAGGGATGAATCGATATACTGCAAAAGCTGTTGTAGATACAAAATTAAATAATGAGTGGAAAACTGGTTTCTCATTTAACTATGTAGAAACTAAAATAAGTAAAAGTACATCAGCAAATGATGGCGCTATAGTTGGAGTATTTGCAGCTCCAAGAAGTTATGACTTAAAAGGAATTGGTTACGCTAATCCTGCTAATCCATACGATCAAATCTATTACAGACCAAGTGTTTTCAATAATCCTTACTGGGCTGCTAAAAACAATGAATTTAGCGAAAAAACGAATCGAGCTTATGGAAATGCTTACATTCAGTACTCGCCAATTATAAGTTCAGATGGAAGTCAAAAATTAACAGTTAAGTATCAAGCTGGTGTAGATTCTTGGACAACCAATTATAGAGATGTTTTTGAATTTGGAAATAAACTTGATTTATCAGGACAAAGCAGCAGTGCACATCTTTATGGGACAACGAATGATGTGATTAATTCTTTATTGACATTAAACTACAACATAAATATTACTAAAGATCTTAATTTAAATGTTTTGGTTGGAAATGAGTACAATCATCAAAACACAAAAGAATATGATGATCTTGGAACAGCTTTCAATTTTGGAGGCTGGGCAACAATTGCTAATGCAAGAACAATAACCGCCGCAGAATATCGTAGACAAAAACGTACTGTTGGTTTTTTTAGTAATGCTGAATTATCATTCAGAAATATGCTTTTCTTAAGCGCAACTATTCGTAAAGATATTGCATCTAATATGCCAAGAGGTAACAGAAGTTTTGTTTATCCGTCAGCATCTTTAGGTTTCGTAGTAACAGAGCTTGAAGGTTTAAAAGGAGGTTCGTTTCTTTCTTATGCAAAACTTAGAGGATCGATTGCTCAAGTAGGACAAGCAGGAGATTATGTTGGAAATTATTACACAAATCCGCTTTATAGTGGGGGATATTGGTCAGGGCAGCCTATACAATATCCACTAGGAGGAGTTAGTTCGTATATACCTAATAACATACAATATGACCCGAATTTAAAACCACAAAATACAAAATCGTATGAAGTTGGGGCAGATTTAAAGTTTTTCAATAACAGAATTGGAATTGATTATACTTTCTCTAAGCAGAATTCAACAAATCAAATTTTTAGTGTTCCATTGGCAGGTTCGACAGGAGCAAGTTCACTTGTGACAAATGGCGGAAAAATGCGTAACGATGTGCATGAATTATCATTAATGGTAAATCCAATACGTACTACAGATTTTAACTGGACATTTAATGTGAACTTTTCTAAAATTGATTCGTACGTAGAGGCATTGGCAAATGGTGTTGATAACATCTTTTTAGGAGGATTTGTAACACCGCAGCTTAGAGCTAGTGTAGGAGATCGTTTTCCAGTTATTTACGGTACAGGCTTTGCAAGAGATGCACAAAATAATATTATAGTAAATGCTCAGGGTCTTCCTGTTGCAGATGGAGAATTAAAAGTTCTGGGAGAAGTTGCTCCTAAATTTACTTTAGGAGGTTCTACTCAAATCACGTACAAAAGAGTTTCACTTGGAGCAGTAGTGGATTGGAAAAATGGAGGACAAATGTACAGCGGATCCAATAACTTAATGAATTTTTACGGTGTAGATGCAAGAACTGCAGACAGAACATCTCAATTTATATATCCAGGTGTTAAAGCAGACGGAACTCCAAATGACATTGTTAGAGGAGGTGCTTCAGATCCTAATGGTGCACAACAATTAGCGGCAGCTTTAAATGGTATTGCAGAATCTGCAGTTTTCGATGCAAGTTTTGTAAAATTAAGAGAAGTTACTCTTGGGTACCAATTTCCTAAATTATTAAACAATACTGTTGATCTTAGAGCTTCAATTTTTGCAAGGAACATTTTGTTATGGTCAAAAATGCCAAATCTTGATCCAGAAGCAACACAAGGAAATAACAACTTTTCAGGTGGATTTGAACAATGGACCATGCCGCAAACGAAGAGTATTGGTTTTGGGATGAACTTTAAATTTTAATAAAAAAACAAATGAAGAATATAAAAATAACATTAAGTGCTATAATGGCTCTATTCTTATTTCAAGCTTGTTCTGAGGACAAGATGGATGATATAAATAAGAATGTCAATAATCCAGCTGATATGGCTACGCGATTAGTGATTACAGATGTCATGGTGAACTCTGCTTTTTCAGTAACTGGTTCTGATGCCTCATTTTATGCTGGAATATACTCTGAATTAAATGCAGGTAACCATAACCAAATGTATAATGCACAAGTTAGACGAGCTGAGCCGCAATTATCATCTACTTATAATAATGGGTGGGGCAATAGTTATGAGCAAATAAAAACATTACGTATAATTATCGACAAATGTTCAACGGGTGAAGAAAAAGGAAACTATCAAACATTAGGTATAGCTCAGATATTACTAGCTTATAATTTAAGTGTTCTTACAGATCTTTTTGGAGATGTACCTTACACAGAAGCTGGACAAGCAGGAATAATATTTCAACCAAAAGTAGACAAACAAGAAGCTATTTATTTGGAGATCTTTACCAAATTAAATGATGGTATTGCTAATCTAAACAAAACTACAACTTATGCAAGTTTAGGAAATCAGGATGTTATTTATGGGGGAAATTCAGCAAAATGGATAAAAGCAGCTAATGGTTTATTAGCAAGATACACTATGCGATTATCACTTAGAAAAGCCGATTACCAAGAAGTTATTAATTACGTAAATGCTTCTTTTGCTAATGCAGACGATGAACTAAAACTTGTAAATGCAGGTGTTCCGAATCCTTATGCCAGAGTTCAACTAGATCGAGGTTTTATATGTGTCGCAAAAAGTTTTTATGATACAATGTTAGCTAATGGGCCTTCTGATGCGCGTACTGCTTCATTTTTTACAAAAAAGAACGGTTTGGTCGTTCCTTTTGATAATTCAAAAGAAGATGTTGAAGGACAAGGTGTGTATTCTATTTCGGCACTTATGAGTGAAAAAAATCCGATTTACTTACTAAGTTACCACGAATTACTATTTTTAAAAGCTGAAGCTGAAGCTAGATTAGGTCTGCCTACGGCTCAAACAACGATGAATAATGCTATAAAGGCTGCATACACCAAAAAGCAAGTTGTAACATTTACAACTGCTCAGGCAGATACTTATATAGCTTCGATAGGAACGTTAACAGGTGATGCCTTATTGAAAAAAATAATGCTGGAAAAACATATTTCTTTCTACGAAAATGAAGGTATTGAATCTTACAATGACATTAGACGTTTGCAAGCAATGGGTAATGGAAGTTTTATTCCTATGGTAAATCCAAAACCTGAATTATTTCCACAAAGATTTGCGTATGGTCAATCTGATGTTGCTTCAAATTCAAATATTAAAGACCTATACGGAGACGGTTCATACGTTTACACAGAAAAAGTGTGGTGGGCTGGAGGTACTAGATAATAGTATTTATAAAATCAAAATAAATTTAAAAAGAGCATTCATCTTATAATGAATGCTCTTTTTTTGTTATGATTATTTTTAATGAATGACATAGTTTATTTTTTCTGATTTATAGCATGTTGTGTCAGTTTTGGGTTTTGAATGTTTGATTTAGGCTAAACTAAAAGGAGTAGTTATAAATTATTGGCTTTTTATGCTGCTAATTTAACTTATAGTGGTGTTTTGTCAGTTAATTCTTTCTTAGATTGTGCTGGTAATTTGTAGAGTAGGTTTTAGTTGGTTAAGAGAATG
>NZ_NRQU01000067.1 GCF_004119495.1 Flavobacterium sp. YO12 | reverse complement strand
AAATCATTATTTACTAACATATTAACATTAAAACCTCAACTTAGAAAATATCTTAAATAAAACACTTAGAAAAGAAGGTAAGTTTTAGAAAAAATAAAAACAGTCCATACACCAATAAAACTGGATCTGTTTAATAAGTAGTTTTTAAAAGTTTTTCTGTCAATCACACTAATTTTCAGAGAAACAGTACTGATAGTAAGCCTTATATTTTATTACATTTCATATATTTGCACTTGTTTTAATTAAGTCTAAATAAATAATGATAAAATTTTCTACTCTACTACTAGTGTTCTTTTCGATAAGTACACTCTCTGCACAACAAATTTCTAAAACAAATACAAACAACGAAAAAGACAAAACCACAAAAAGTCAAGATACTATCTTAAACGATAAATCGAAAGCGGATAACGAATTACAAGAAATTGTCGTTTCTGCCTCTAGAAAGGCTGAAATTCTAGATGAGGTTCCCTCATCGGTAACATTATTATCAAAAAAACAAATTCAACAGCAATTAAGCATAAGCTCCAATCTTAGTGACATATTAGGTGCAACAGTGCCGGGTTTGGGATTTTCGACTAATAGAACTCAAAATTTGGGTCAGACATTACGTGGTAGACGTGTTTTGGTTATGATTGATGGAATTCCGCAATCAACACCGTTGAGAGATGGTGCCAAAGATATGCGCTCACTAGATCCTACTGTTCTAGATCGTGTAGAAGTTATTAAAGGCGCAACTGCTATTTATGGTAATGGTGCCGATGGCGGTTTGATAAATTATATTACTAAAAAATCAAATCCAGACAAAGCAATAAGTGGATCTACAGAGGCTGGAACAGCTTTTTCTCTAGTTAAACCTGCTGAAACTGCTGGTTTCTTTGTATCACAGTTGTTTACTGGAAAAATAAAAAAGTTCGATTATGTGGTAAGCGGACGTTATGAAGAAACTGGTCTTTATCGTGATGCTAAAGGGCGTGTTCTTTCTCCTGAATACGGAATGAATGATCTTAAAAATTGGAATGCTTTTGCAAAAGTCGGCTATGATTTTAATGACAATAATCGTTTAGAGTTAATGTACAATTACTTCGAAAGTACACAGCATACAGATTACGTTGCTAAAGCTGGTGTTTATGGCAATTTTGATTCGCCAACAATTGGTATAAAAGGACAGCGTCCGGGAGAACCTGAAGGAACGCCGTATAACCATAATGCTAGTTTAAGTTATATTGGAAAAAACTTCATTGGAAAAACAGATGTTAATGCTTCTCTTTATTTTCAAGATTATCTTACGTTAATTAACTACAGTGATTTTTTTGAAAACAACGGACAACCTGCAACTCAAAGTAAAAAACTTGGTTTTCGTTTAAATTTAAATACACCTTATGAATTCAGTACTCTTATATCAGGTAATTTAACTTATGGTTTAGATATTCTATCGGATATAACTGATACTCATCTTACTGATGGCCGATTGGTAATTCCTGAAATGAAGATGAATAACATAGCTCCTTACTTCCAGCTTAAAAATATGTTTGGACCAAATTTGGTTTTAAAAACGGGTTTAAGACTTGAAAATGTAAATATTGATGTGCCAGATTATACTACTATAGGTATTCGTAATTATGTAAACGGTACTTACGTAGGCGGCGGAATTGCTGTAAATGGCAGAGAACTGGATTTTAATGCGCTTATGTTTAATGCGGGACTTCGTTATACAAAATGGTCATTGTTTAAACCTTTTGTAAGTTTTTCTCAAAGTTTTAGTGTTGCTGATTTAGGTTTAGTATTGCGTGCTGCCAAAGAAAATACAGTAAACAATACTTCGATAAAAGCAGTTACGGCAAACAATTACGAATTTGGTTTCTCTGGAGCTTGGGCTAAACTTTCTTATGAAGCTGCGGTGTATTACAGTACTTCAAAATTGGGAGCTTCATATGTATACATTGATGGTAATCCGCAGATTTCGCGCTCGCCTGAGAAAATTTATGGTTTTGAACTATCGGCAAAATATCGTCTTCACTCTAAAGTTGATATTGGCGCTAATTATTCTTTTACTGAAGGAAAAAGAGAGCTTACAGACAAAAAAGTATATTTAGGAGGTGATCGTATAAATCCGCCAAAAATTACTGCCTTTACCGTTATCAGACCTTTAGAAGCTTGGTCAATCTATTTACAAATGATAAATACGCCAGGAAGAGATCGTTTTGAACCTGTAAACGGCGCTTATACTTATGGAACAGGGCCTATAAAATCGTTCACGGCTTTTAATCTTTCTTCAAGCTATACTTTCAGAGAAAAAAGTACTATTCGTTTAGGTATCGAAAACCTGTTCAACAAAGATTATTATTCTGTTATCTCTCAATGGCAGTCAAGCAATATGAATTATGTCAAAGAAAATGGTACTCGTTTGACGGTTAGTTTTACGCAGGCATTTTAATACTAAAGTTAGCAATAATCCGCTATAAAAGATTTACAGCAGATTTTTCTAAATACAAAAGAGCCTTCAAAATCAAATAATTTTGAAGGCTCTAAATTTTAAGGAACAATTAAAACGTTGTCCCTTAGAAGTCTAAATACTGTTTGAATTAAAAAATAACCTGAAACTGAAGTATCGCCTGCCAATTTCCAATTAAATCTGGACGCTCTACATTATAAAAGGCTTGAGCTGCAGCAGAGTAAAACAGTTTGCTTTTTGTACCTATTTGGAATGTTTTTCCAGGGCCTCCTCCAATGGGAACCAACCATTGATTTCCGTTTGATGCCAGCCAGTTTACTACGATAGTTGCATTACTTTCAACAAACCATCCTTTTGGAAAATTGTAATAAGCAATGTACTGAATACTTCCTGAATTAACTTTATTTATATCATCACCGCCAAGAGACCAATAGTTTTGTAAAACAATGCCTCCTGAAAATTTATCTCCCGCCATATACAATAAAGCCGATGGTCCTAAACTTAAACGATTACTTCCTAATGCTGGATTTGTTCTGGTAGGAATTTGCATAGCAGGCCCAATACCCCAGCTGAACTTTCCTTTTTTTTGAATGCTCGAAAAATATCCGTTAAACAAAATATTCCCCATTCCTCCTTCATGTGTACCACCGTCAAAAAGCGGTGGTACAGTTTGAAATGGAATAATCGTATAGGTTATCAACTTTAAATTACTTGCCAATTTAAAAGGATAAACGGGTTGTATCGAAAAGGAACTTGCGGTACCATCTGCTACAGGCAATAAAACTTCCTGCAGAAAAACACTGCGCAGACCACTTACGGGATCTTGTCTTTTTTTGCTCATTTCTTCTATTGAGGTTTTCTCGCTTTCATTAGATTGGCTGAAAATGGGAAGACAAAAACAGAAAAATAAAATACTTAAAACACTATATTTAAAATTCATAGTATTTGTGTTTACTTATTAGAAAAAGGCTCCTTTATTTTACTTTTTCAAAATCGCCCGGTTTGTATTTTCGATCAAAAAACTCTTGTTTTGGTCCATAGAAACGAAATAAAGCAAACCATCCTTTACCCGGAACTGTTTTTAACCAGTTTGCTTCACCAGACGGCTTGTCAGGCCCAACAATAAAAGTTACTGATTTATCTGCGTTGTAAATAAGTTTGTTCATAGAGTTTAATGATGGATAAATTTGATCTTTTGCATCAACTCCTGAAGCCGTTTCTGCATCATACAAAGTTAACGACCAGAATAAACCTGCTGGCGGATTTGCAGGGAAAGTAATTTTATACGTATTCTCTCCCATCAAAAAATTACCATCTTTATCTTTATAAGCATTCCCATATTTCGCTCCTAAACCAGGAATAGAAGACATCATTCCTGTACTAATAGAATAGTGGTTAATATACATTTGTATTTTAGCGTTTACATCTGTATGTTTTGTTATTCTATTACGGTACTCTTCATCCAGCAAAGTACGCATGAAATCATCTTGTTTGGTTTTAGCGTGAGCAATCCATTTTCTGTCAGCCCACCAAAGTGCATCTTTTTCTTTATCATAATTTCCTGCAACGTTTTTAGCCATTTTCCATGCCGTTTGTGCCGCTTTGCCTAACAATTCTTTTTGTTTCTCTGTAGGTTTAAATGCTTCTCCTTTTTTGATTCCGATAGCTTCGAGCATACCGTGCATATAAGGATCTATATCGTCGACTTTATCACTTTGTATAAATCTGTCCAGCATTTCATAATAACTGAAATCGTGCGCAAATAAGGCATTTGAAGCAATATCAGAAACGTGTTTAAAATTCATCGGTTTTCTTTCTCCGTTGAGAGGATAGATTTTTATTCCTTCAACAGATTTTACTCCCGGCGATAAATCATCTACAGATTTAAAGAAACCACGCTGAAAAATAAAAAGTCCATTTGTTTTACATCTGAAAACGAAATAGTTTTTTTCGTCAACCGTACCTTTATAATCTGATGGAATTACTAAATACTTCCCTCCTTTTCCTTTATCAGGTCCAGGAAGACCAATATCACCTAAGTAAGTAGTTCCATCTGGTTTTGCAGGACCTGCAAGCGGTCTGTGCCAATAATCATCTAATATTCCCTGAAGCATTGGAGGAACTTCTAAAACCAAAGGTCCTGTTTTACTAAGATCAGCAAATCCTAAAGCATAAATTACATCAGAATTTGGTGTTGTAATTACGGTTTTTGGTTTCAGTCTTTTTTCAAAAACAGAAATTACATTATATCCTTCACCAGATATTTTGCCTAAACCTTCTTTCATCGCATACATATTTACAGCTGGCAATGCCCATAAATAAACTTGTGTAGCTCTTTGAAAATACAAATCATCATTTAGCTTTTCAGAAGATTCGGCTGTTGGATAACCTCCAACAATCTCTCCATCTGTTGCTTTATCAGATGAATTGCTAGTGTCGGTATTATTACCTGAAGACTCTTTACAAGCTGTAAAAAGCAATATTAAAAGTGTAAGAGCTGCAAATGATTTTTTCATAATTACAATTGGTTTTAATTCAAAAAAAATTCTCTTATATAACTCATACTAAATTAGTAATAACTATAAAGCACATCTAAGTAAACATGTTGCAAGTTCTAATTTGCAACATGAAATTTGAGTCTTAAAAGCAATCATTCTTTAAATTTGATAATCGTTAAGTCAAACTTTACCAAAGCTTATAACAATTTCCCTTTATTAAAAATGTGTAATCCTAAAATAAAGTCAAGATGAAAAAAATGCTATTATCCATTTGCATGCTCTCTATAATTTTTGTGAGCTGCAAAAAAAAATCAACAGTAAATCCTGAAAATGTAACAGCAGAAAAAGGCGTTGATACATTAAGTTCTGATTCGATTAAAGTGCCAGGATCAGATGTTTTACTTCATCCTGAATATGTACGAACTATTGCACGTGCAGCCTATATTTGGGGTTATCCGCTTGCTAATATATTTAATAGACGTAATGCTTTTCGTCCGTTAACCGAGCCCGGTAGACTTAATGGCGTACTTCCCGGGGCGCCTTTAGGGCAAATCTGTATGTTGTCAGATTACATAGCGCCTCAGCAAAACAGTGTAGCCTGTCCAAACCAAGATGTTGCATACGGTTATGGTTATTTTGAACTCGATAAAACTCCTGTAGTCATACAAGTTCCTGATTTTGGCGATCGTTTTTGGGTTTATGCACTATATAATGCTAGAACTGAACAAACGGGTCATATGGGAAAAATGTACAATACTAAACCCGGATTCTATTTGCTTCATGGACCTAACTGGAAAGGAAAAGTTCCTGATGGAATAGCTGGAGTTATTAAATTTGAAACAGAATTAGGAAATGCAATTCCGAGAGTATTCTTAGATGATACTCCACAAGATAGAGCCGCCTTACAACCTGTTATCAATCAAATTGTAGCGTATCCGCTTACTGAATTTGATGGAAAAATGAAAACTAAAGAATGGAATAAAGTTCCTAATATTCCAACAGGTGATACTGGCGGAGGTGAAATTAAATGGGTAGTTCCTGAAAAATTCTTTGATCTTTTACCTGAAATTTTAGAAAAAGTACCGCCTTTAAAAGGAGAAGAAGCTCTATATGCACAGTTTAAAGCTTTACTTGCAACAGCTGCAAAAGATCCTGCAATAAAAAAAATAATAGTTCAGGAGGCTGTTACCTTAAATGAAACTCTTATAAAAGATTATCTAAAATGGAAATACAACGGAAAACCTGCAGGTAATGGATGGAACAGATCTTTTCACAATGCTGTTTGGGGATTTGATTACACCAATCGTACAAGTTCTGGAAGAAGTAATATATTTGATAACAGACCTACTGAGACACAATATTTCTACACAGACGATACAACTAAAGGCGAGAAATTAAACGGCAGCAGCAATTATAAAGTAACTTTTAAAGTACTTCCTCCTGTAAAAGGTTTTTGGTCAATGACTTTATATAATGCAGAACATTTCTTTTTTGCGAATGATTTAAAACGCTATTCTCTTGGCACAAAAAACAAAGGTCTTAAAAAAGATGCTGATGGTTCACTGACATTATATGTTGGAAATAAAAATCCTGGTGCCGATAAAGAAAGTAACTGGATACCTGCACCTAAAGGAGATTTTTCATTATATATTAGAGCTTACTGGGGAGAAAAAGCAATTATAGATGAAAGCTGGACTCCGCCAGTTGTAGAAAAGTATTAAAAAGGTTCGTTTTTTATATTAAAAAAGGCAGATACTAAATTAGTATCTGCCTTTTATTATTAATTTTCAACCAGAGGCATATTATTCTTGTGATTTAAAAACTTTTGCTCAGGTTAATAAAATGTAGCACTCAAAGAGAAATCAACTTTTTTTTAAGAAGTCCATTTCTAATCAGATCAAAATACTTATAAATAAAAAACACCTGCAAAAAAGTCATTGCAAGTGTTTCGTTTATTGATCTATTATCTTTGTCTACAATTCAACATGAGTCAAACGACAATATATTATCTTAAATCAATATCTACTTTATCAATTTTTCCAGTGAACTTAAAGGGCACTTGATAGGAAGTAGTAACTGGAGAACCAGAATCTTCACCAATACCAAAAGTGTCAATACCAAATCGTGCTGCAACAGTTTTATCAATTCGTCCTTCACCTACTAATTTATTATTGATATAAAGTTTGCCTGTACCGCCTTTTCCTGTACCGCCGCCATCATAGGCAAAATCAAATCGTACTGTACTTTTTCCTAGCGGTATTGCCTCTTTTGAAGTAATTACATAGCGCGACTCATCGAAATAATTATAATGATAAACTAATTTTCCGTTTTGTACATACAATGCAAATCCTGCAGAACTTCCTCCTGATGCAACAATAATTCCGTTACTTGCTTTTGTAGGCACTTCAATTACGGCAGTAATACTGTGCGATTTATTTTTAGTATTTGGAGAAGCTGTTTCTGCCAATCTTGTTGCGCCAGCATAAAAAGTAAAATGTTTGCGTTTTGGATCTGACGGCGTTGGTTTTGGAGAAATTAATCTTCCTGTACCTCGATCGTCCAAAGGATACACATTGTTCTTTTTCGCTTCTTCTTTAAAAATCGCTTTTAATTCTTCTAATTTCTCTGGATATTTTTTAGCTAAATCTGTAGATTCGCTATAATCTTCATCAATATTGTACAGCTCCCATTTGTCATTATCCCAATTTCCAGGCGCAAAATCCTGTCTCCACGGAAAAGTATGCTGAGCAGCAGCAACCCATCCATTATCATAAATAGCTCTATTGCTGAAAATTTCAAAATACTGTCTTGTTCTAACAGGTTTTGCATTTTTATCTGCAAATGTCGAAAGGAAAGAAACACCATCCATAGGCTTCTGTTCTACACCATCAACCGATTTTGGAGCAGGTAAATGCGATGCGTCTAAAATGGTTGGTAATACATCAATTAAATGTACAAACTGACTGCGCATACCGCCTTTGTCCTTAATAACTTTAGGCCAGCTTACTACCATAGGATTTCGGCTTCCGCCAAAATGAGACGCAACTTGTTTCACCCATTGAAAAGGAGCATTTCCTGCCCAAGCCCAACCTACAGGATAATGAGGTTCAGTATTTGGATTACCAATTTCATCTAGGTGTTTTAAGTTATCTGCCAAAGGCGTTGCAATACCGCTTAAGGCTTTTACTTCATTAATAGTGCCTTCCATTCCACCTTCAGAACTGGCACCATTATCTCCAACAATGTAAAATATTAACGTATTATCGGCATCAGGAAGTTTACTGATAGCTTCTAAAAGTCGACCAGTTTCATGATCGGCAAATGAAAGATATCCTGCATAGTTTTCCATTAAACGTGCAAAAAGCTTTTTCTGATCTGCAGAAAGTTTATCCCAAGGCGTAACCCAGTCTGGTCTTTCAGTTAGTTTTGTTCCCGGCGGAATAATTCCCATTTTTAACTGACGCTCATATGTTTCTTGTCTTACAACATCCCAGCCTTTATCAAATTTACCTTTAAACTTTTCACGCCATTCCTTAGGTGCATGATGCGGAGCGTGTGCAGCTCCGGGAGCAAAATACATCATAAAAGGTTTTTGAGGCGCAACAGACTTACTGTATTCCATCCAATTGATGGCTCTATCAGTCATATCAGTCATAAAGTGATAACCTTGCTCAGGAGTTTTATCTGGCTCAACGGCTTTTGTATTTTCAAAAAGTACTGGATAATATTGATGCGTTTCACCACTTATAAATCCATAAAAATAATCAAATCCCAAACCTGTAGGCCAGCGGTCAAACGGTCCAACTACACTGCTTTCCCAATCTGGAGTATTATGGTTTTTTCCAAACCAACTGGTATTGTATCCATTTCCTTTTAATATTCGTCCAGAAGTCGATGTCGTTTTCGGAATCATACAATTGTAACTAGGGTATCCTGTTGCCCATTCTGCCAAAAAGCCCGATCCTGCGTTATGATGATTTCGTCCAGTTAACAAAGCGGCTCTTGAAGGCCCGCAAATTGCGGTAGTATGAAAACGATTATATTTCAAACCATTTGCTGCTAGTTTGTCTAGTTCAGGTGTAGGAACTGGACCTCCAAAAGTACTTACTTGCCCAAATCCAACATCATCTAATAAGATAATAACAATATTTGGTGCACCTTGTGGAGGTGTCACCAGTTTTGGCCATTCTTCTTTTGAATCTTTATAAGTTTCTCCTATTTTACCTCCAAACGGAGGCTCAGGAATTGGCAAACTTGTTCGATCTAATCCATCAGATTCTGACTTTTCTGTTACTGCATCGTTTTGCTTTGATTGATTACAACTGAATAAAAAAACTGCTGCAAATACCAAAAGTAGATTTCGGCTGATAAGTGTTTTCATAGTTTACAATTTTGTTAACACTAATTTACAATTAGCTGTCTAACAAAATTTTAAAATGATGTTGCAAGTTATAATATGCAACATCATTTTAAAAAACTATTGTATTATACAAAAGGACGATCTCAAAACTATTTACGAGAATTATAAGCTACTGTTTTATTTTTTTGCTGTAAATCAATAGTCACTTTTTTCAGCTGTCCTGTAAATTTATTGTCCCAAGCTTTGTAATCTTCTGAAACAGGAGTTGCATCGTCACGACCAACATCTGCGGTTTCATCTGTACAGAAAATCACCGCATGTGTCTTACTTATATTTCCTTGAGCAACTTGTTTGTCATTTATATAAATTGAAGCTATAGCGCTTTTTCCCATGCCGTCGCCGCTGTAATCAAATTTAAGTTTTATGACAGCGTTTCCTGAGGAAACTGCTTCTTTTGAGGCAACTGTAAATCTTTCTTTACCAAGCCAGTTGTAATGAAATATTGGCTTACCCCCTTTCATATACAAGGACCATCCGCCAAATCTTCCACCTTGACAAATAATCACACCATTGGAATTATTAGATTTATCTAAATTTGCTGTGATTGTAAAAGAGGTGTTTTTTACATTAATAAAAGCATTTTCAACCATTCCCGGTGTACCATTGTAAAGCGTTAATGAAGTTCGTCCAGCCATAAGATCAGGTCTTCCTGCAAGTTTAGCATTTAGTCTTTCAAAAGACCTATCGTCTATAGGAAGCACATGATATTTTTTTGCTTCAGACATAAACAAGTCTTGAAGTTCTTTTAGCTTTTCGGGATATTTTGCGGCAAGATCTGTCGATTCGCTAAAATCATCTATTGTGTTATAAAGCTCCCACTTATCCTGATTTAATGCAACTGGTTTGTCATATCTCCAAGGCACCTTATGAAGTGCTCCAGCCACCCAGCCGTCGTGATAAATCGCTCTTGAACCAGTTAATTCAAAATATTGTGTAGTGTGTTTTTCTTTAGCTTTTGCATCGTTAAAGGAATATACCATACTCACTCCTTCTATAGGATGTTCTGTAATACCATTTACCGTTTTTGGCTCCGGAAGACCGCTTGCCTCCAAAATAGTTGGCGCAATATCTATCATATGTGTAAATTGACTTCGCAGACCGCCTTTTTCTTTAATGCCTTTTGGCCAGCGTACAATCATTCCGTTTCGTGTACCTCCAAAATTGGCCGCAATCTCTTTTGTCCATGCAAAAGGGGCATCACCTGCAACAGCCCAAGCTGCTGAATAATGAGGTACACTATATGGACTTCCCTGTTTATCTAAATCATTATAATATTCTTGCACAGTTGTAGGAGCTCCATTTAAAAATGCAAGCTCACTGCCGCCGCCTAAACCACCTTCGGGACTGTCGCCATTATCTCCTAAAATGTAATATACAATGGTATTATCTGCGATTCCCATTTCTTCCAGCGATTCATACACTTTACCAATATAATAATCTGCATATTCACCAAATGCAGCATAAATTTGCATTTGTCTAGAATAGACTTTCTTTTCCATGTCCGAAAGTTTATTCCAATCTCTAATATCTGGATGTTTAGCTGCTAGTTTTGTGTTTTGAGGAACAACACCTAGTTTTTTCTGCCTTTCAAGAGTAAGTTCTCTCATTTTGTCCCAGCCCATATCAAATTTTCCCTTATATTTTTCGATCCACTCTTTCGGAACATGATGAGGTGTATGGGTTGCGCCCGGTGCAAAATACACAAAGAAAGGTTTATCAGGCGTTAGCGCTTTTTGAGCCTTCATCCAATCGATGGCATGATTTGCTAAATCCGGCATAAGATGGTAGTTTGGATCATTTGGAGGATCAATACGAGTAGTTCCGTCAAAAAGTCCGGGATACCACTGATTGGTTTCGGCTCCCATAAATCCATAAAATTTTTCAAACCCTGCTCCTGTCGGCCAACGGTCAAAAGGTCCTGATTCACTTATTTCCCAAGGCGCCGTTTCATGGCATTTACCAAATTGAGCGGTATTGTAACCATTAAGTTTTAATATTTCTGCAAGGGGTGTAATGTTTTGCGGGCGCAAACCTGTATTACCCGGAAAAGCGGTTGCTGTTTCGGCAATCGTGCCCATATTGTTAGAATGATGATTTCGCCCGGTCAGCAGCGCAATTCGGCTTGGAGAACATAATCCTGTCGTATGAAAACGATTATAACGTAACCCTTCCGAAGCAAGCTTTTCAGCAGTTGGCATATGAACAGGACCGCCAAAAACACTTGGCATTCCAAACCCCATATCATCAATTAAAATAACCAAAACATTTGGCGCATTTTTAGGTGCTTCGACTTTAAATGCTTTTGGAGGTTTCGCATTTCGTGCATCAAGTTCATCATATTCTGGAGCGTCGGGTTCTTTGATTGGAAGTACCGTTCTGTCTAATCCGTCATTTGATGCTGTTAAACTGGTTTCGCTATTTGCTGTATTTTCTTTTTTACAAGCTGCGAGGAGCAGCAATGCAAAACTAAAACTGAGGAGGATTTTTTTCATAGTTTAAAAGTTTTAAGAACGAATAAATTTACAACAGACAAAATTCATAAACACCTATAAAACAATTAATTAAGTTTCAAATTATAAAATGAAACCATTTTATATAAACCTTTGAAATAAAAACAAATTAATGTTATTCTCATATTTATCCTGCAAAAAACTACTGCTTTACCTTTTTCATTAAACATTGAAGCGGCAATTATTTATAGAAATACCATTCTTAAGTTTAAAAAAAAATCACTATTTTTAGTAAACTTTCATTCTTTTATTATGACCGATAAATCTCAGCTTCGTAGTTCTATTTTTAGACATCTAGATGGTTTGGCTGTTGCTCCAGCAGCTATAGCCCTTAAAAATAATGCCGTTTTAGAATTTATCTTAAACAAAAAACAGGTACAATTATCAGAACTTACAGCAGTTTTTAAAACAAATGAAGGTTATCTGAATGTAGGTTTGAGAATTTTGGCTTCTCAGGGGTTTCTTAATTATGCTGTCGATAATCATAAGCAAGAAATTACCATTTCGGTAAACGAAAAAACAGAAATTGCCTTTTCAATGTTTTATCTCTATCAAGATGTTGTTGATTTACTGCAGTTGTCTGTTCAATTTCATCCACGTCTGTTTGAAGATGTTCCGTTTGAAAAACTGAACACAATTTTTGAAAAATATAAAACAAAATACGGCATAAAACAATCTGATGATCTCTTGACAAACAGCATTCAGAATCAGATTTTAAAGCATATTGAAGGACATTTGATAGGTCCTACAATAGTTCGTTTGGCAATGAACGGGATGTTTCATAAGTATTTCATGGAAACTTCTTTCAAACCAGAAGAATTTCATAAATCGCCTGAAAATTTCAAAAAGATACTTGACTTTTTTGTCCATCTTGGATGGTTTTTAGAAAAAAACGGTAATTATCAATTTACCGAAGAGGGTTTATTTTTTGCCAAAAGAGCCAGTGCGTATGGTGTTACAGTTTCTTACCTGCCAACATTTGCTAAAATTGAAGAATTAATTTTTGGCAATCCCGACGTTCTACGAATGGCAGCTGATGGTGAAAATGAAATTCATGTTGATCGTGTTATGAATGTTTGGGGAAGCGGCGGTGCTCATGATACTTATTTTAAAGTTGTAGATGAAATTATTATTAAGCTTTTTAATCTGCCAATTGAAGAACAGCCAAAAGGAATTTTGGATATGGGCTGCGG
The DNA here is from genome assembly GCF_004119495.1 of Flavobacterium sp. YO12. GTDB lineage: Bacteria > Bacteroidota > Bacteroidia > Flavobacteriales > Flavobacteriaceae > Flavobacterium. The sequence goes on along the minus strand of NZ_NRQU01000067.1, from coordinate 9,487 downwards.
CAATGGTGCATTTTTACAGCATATTTTTGAAGTAATTGAAAGACAAACTTTACGAGGAAAAATGCTGGATGATTATCCGTTGTTTTTGGTTGGAGCCGATTATAATCAAGCTGCTTTGAAAGTTACCAGAGCTAATCTAATAAAGGCCGATATTTGGGCAAAAGTGATTTGGGGAGATATTGGACGTCCTGATTTGCTCTCGGATGATTTGAGGGAGAATTACAATATTGACTTAAAGGATTTACTTAATGTAAGAACTTTTCTGGATCACAATAGAATATGGAAAGATCCTGAATATATCAAAAAAGACAGAGTCAGCTCTTCTACTGGAGCATTTGCTTATAGAGGAAAAAGAATCAGCAACAATCTTGTAGAAGATAATCTCTTAGAGCATTTACAAAAATGGTCTCCGTACGTTCGCAAGTTTGGTTTGCTTTTAATTGAATTACATACTATAAATCCAGAACTTGCAGCAGCCAATTTAGGAAAAACTCCTGCCACAGCTTATGATGCTACGCATGGATTTTCGGATCAATATATTGTTGAAATTGATGTTTTTAATGCTATCGCAGCAGAAGCCGGATTGTTTCCTGATCAATCTACTTTTAAGCGATTTCCAGAAGCAGATATAGCCACGGTAAGTATCAATTTATTGAAAGGGAATTAAAAAGATTCGTTTTAAACGCAAATTACGATTAACAAAATTCTTTATACAAAAAAGCTCCAAAATCAAATGACTTTGGAGCTTTTATATTTTTATTAATTACATTTAGTTCAAATCATTGAATTCGTGTAATGATTTTAATGTGCTTTCGTAAAACAAGATTGCAGCAACAAGATTTCCTTTATCTGAATAAGGCATCATTTTTCTTTGAAACTCTACTGTAGTGTCTAAGAAGTTTGTAGTTCCTACTGCTTGACCATCAAGAATTTTTTTATGATCTCCATCGTCTGGAATACCTAAGTCAGCCATTGTAACACCTGGTTTAGTTACCAAAGCGATATAAGGAAGTGTTTTTACTAATACTTTAATACGCTCAATGTACAATTCTAAAAGTTCACCTTTTTGCATACCGCTCAATTCTTTTTGATCGTGGTATTTACGAATGATAGCTGTTGTACTGATAATACTTCTTGGAGCGTTTTTTGCCTGAGCTGATACAGCGCCAGTTGTCAAGAAGAAAAGGAAACTTAGTAAAATAATCTTACTCTTCATTTTAATAATAGGATTTGGGTGTTGTTCTTAAAAACAAAAATATATAAATTAACTTAAATTACAACTTAATAATTTCTTTTTTATGTCTAGAATTTCATAACTTCTACGTTTTGATTATTCTAAAACGTCCTGGATATTTTATCCAAATGCTTTTTCTAGTGCCATAATAGTCCATAAATTCTTCGCAAACAAAAACGGCATGTGCTTTTGACCATGCAACAACTCCGCAGAATTCGCTTCCTGATTGCCGCTTTAATTTTTGTATTTGTTTACCAACCGTAAATCCTAAATACTTATAAATGGTTGGAGTATAAATGGTCCCGTCTTCCAAATCTTCTAATGCTTTATCAAATACAGCGTCTTTGTCGATGATTTGTTTATACTTTGCCATTACTGCATATGTAAGTATGGCATAATCTGTAATTTTTTCACTTTCGCAATTGTCTTTTATATATACAAAGCCAGCAGAAATTTTAGCTTTATTTATTTCATCACGATTCAAATTGAATGATGCATTATTCTTTAAAGTTATTTTATACAAACTGTCGTTTATCTTTTCGCTGACAAAAAGATTATCTAATCCGTAAACATTTAAAGATGCTTTAATAAATGCAATTGAGGAACAATTAGTACGTTCGCCCTGTTTAAAACTTTCAAATATCTTATCTGAACTCAATTGAGAGTAAGCATTTGCGCATACTAACATTAAAAATAAATATATTGAAGTAACCGATTTTATCATTATTAGATTTTGTAATTGTTTTCCAATTGATCTCTTGAAAATATTCAGATTATACAAATCTATAAAAATCAACTCGTAATTGTTTTCATTACTTCTTAACTTTTTTCGAAAATCAAAATTGCCTTAAAAATTTTACAAAATTTTATGATTGAATATAAAACCAATATGTAATTTTTATCGTACATTTAATAGATAACATTTTAAGGATGCAGTAAATTCAAATGAAGTAGTTTTTGGAGCATGTTGGCTTTATCATTCTTAAATTATCGTTTATCAAGTTGAGTGCTTGAAACAAAAAAGCGATCTTTTTTAGATCGCTTTTTTATTACTTTTCTTCTTCACTTTTTAACTGCAATGCTCTTTGAAGAAAGCTTTGATGTAATATCTTATTTTCGGCTTCATTGATCGCCTTAAATAAATTGTTCTGATTATCGGTAATTTCTGTAAGTACATTTTTCATAATCTCCCAAACAGGTTTCATCTGTTCTATCAGCTCCTGCCCTTTTGACGTAAGCTGAATGAGCCTTTTACGCTCGTCAATTTTATCTTTTTTAGAGCGAATCAGTTTTTGTTTCTCCAGTTCTTTAAGCAAACTTATGGTTGATGGATGTGTGTAACCAATTTCATTGGCCACTTCCACTACACTCAATACACCTTTATGATACAAAGTATAAATTACTGGAAACCATTTTGGCTCAAAATCAATTCCATAAGCTTTATAAAACAATGCGCCGTCTTTACGCAATTGTTCGCTTAATCGCTGCAATCGTGTTGAAAGCGCCAAAATTCCTGATTCGTCTATAATATTCATCTTTTATTTCTTTAAGTTTAAATGGCAGAACACATTGTCTGGAGCCATTAATGGAAATGTTTTTGGAAGCTCTCCTTTCTCAATTCGTACAAAATTATTCTTTTCATAAAAACGTAATGCCGCTTCTAATATCGAAACTGTTCCTAAATATAGATCATCAATTTTATTCTGTTGACAATATTCAATTAAAGTTTCTAATAATTTTTGAGCAATTGAAAATTCTTTTCCTCTAAATTCTTTCTTAACAAACATTTTTCTAATGGCTCCTGTATTCGATTCAAACTTAATTAAAGCAATGGTTCCTACAAGTTCATCATTAATAAAACACCCCCAAAAGTTTCCGCCTCCTGCATGATAAAAATTAGTTATGTTTAGCAAATCAGGCTGATCTTCAATTGTAATTGCAACATTAAACTCATTTTGCTGAATGTTTAATATCAAATCTACAATGTCGTTCGAATATTGATTATCGACAGGTTTAATAACAAGTTTCATATAGTATAAATTTTATAATACAAAACTACGTAGTTAAATACATAAATAAAAATAAATACGAAATTTTATGATTTATTTGAGATTGTTTTTAATGTCTTTGCTGTTAAACATTAAAAAGAGAATCGGGAATAAATAACACCTTTTCTAGTGCTTTATCCCTTAAATTGTTTTAAATTAGTAACTAAAGTGACTTTAGGTTCAATTAAATCTCAGGGAAAATATGAAGCAGATTATAGATATTTTAAATTTACGTGAAGGTGAAAACGACAGAGCTTTAACTCTTGAACAGGTAAAAAAGGACATTGAATTTAAAGGAGCAAATTTATGGATCTTGGCGTGTGCAATTATGGTCGCTTCGGTTGGGTTAAATGTAAATTCGACCGCAGTAATTATTGGTGCCATGCTTATATCTCCATTAATGGGACCTATTGTTGGAGCTGGATTTGCATTGGGCATTTATGATTTTGCACTTTTAAAAAAATCATTACGAAATCTTCTAAATGCAACCTTTGTAAGTTTAGCCGTTTCAACACTTTATTTTTACTTAAGTCCTTTCAAAGATGTTCAATCTGAATTGTTAGCACGAACTTCTCCTAATATTTATGATATTCTTATTGCCTTTTTTGGAGGTATTGTGGGAGTTATTGCAATTACACGAACCGAAAAAGGAAATCCTGTTCCGGGAGTTGCAATCGCAACAGCATTAATGCCTCCTTTGTGTACTGCAGGTTATGGACTGGCAACCGGGCAGTGGACATTTTTTCTAGGAGCATTTTATTTGTATATCATAAACTGCGTTTTTATTGGTATTGCTACTTTTTTGATCATAAAATACTTGAATTATCCGCCGGTAAAACAAATTGATGAAAAACAGCAAAAAAGGGTAAAACTTATAATAGTTGTGGTTACTACGAGTATGTTAATACCTAGCAGTTACCTTGCCTTTTCATTATATGTAGAACAGCAGTTTAAAAAAAATGTAGATCTTTTTCTTGATGATGAATTTAGCAGTAAGGGATATACTGTCGTGTATAAGAAAACGGAGTTTAATCCGCAGAAGAAAAAAATTGAATTGGCATTTCTTTCTAAAAAATTTGATGCACAAGAAATAAAGGAACTCAAAACAAAACTGAACAGAAATAAATATTTAAAGGGAACTGAACTTCTTATCAGACAAGAGAGCGATGATAAACAGGATCCTTTGAAAAATGATCTTCTGAATAAAATTAAAAGCAGTGAAAACGAAATGGATGCGAAAGATTTAAAGCTTTTGCATCTCGAAAAGGAACTTGCTAAGAATAAGTTTGATAATGAACAAATCTTAAAGGAGACTAAAACTTTATTTCCTACTATTTCTTCTTTATCTGTCACAAAAACAAATTTCGTTACCGAAAGAGACAGCACCTATGCCATTACTGCTGTAATCTATGATGGCAAGGGAACTTTTAATGAAACTGATCAAAAGAAATTTAAAGATTGGCTTAGCGTTAGACTTGCTGTTAAGGATGTAGAAATCTTTAAGAAGCAGTGATGACAATCTTATTTTTTGACCTCCTTTTTTTTAATTTTATTAGATTCAAAAAGATAAAAGTTCATACTTTAGTACTTATAAACCCAAAAATACTATGGAAACATCAAAAGAGCAATCAGATAATACTACACCAAAAGTTACCGGAATTGGCGGTGTTTTCTTTTTTTTAGATAATCCTCAGGAAACCAAAAACTGGTACGCTAAAAATTTAGGCTTTGAAATCAACGAATGGGGCTCTGCAGGTTTTGAATCAAGAAATATTGATAAACCTGAACAAATAGAATCAACACAATGGTGTCCTTTTAAAAAAGGAGATGAATATTTTTCACCATCCAAAAAAGATTTTATGATTAATTATCGTGTTCAAAATATTGAAGCATTTGTAGAAAAGCTCAAAGAAAATGGCGTAACAATTCTTGACGAAATTGAAACCTACAGCTACGGAAAGTTTGTACACATTATGGATATAGAAGGTAACAAGATTGAGCTTTGGGAACCTATTTATTAAAGAATATTTTACGTCTATATCTGTTTTTTAACTGTTATTCAACTAAATAAAATCAATAAAAGCTTAATTTTACATTCTTAAAGTTAAGCTTATGGAAACGAAACAAATATGGGCTAATTTAGCAGTAAAAAACCTCGAACGAACCACTAAATTCTATTCTGATCTGGGATTTAAATCAAATGGACGTTCAAAAGAAATAACCAGCTTTTTTGTTGGAGACAACAAATTTATTATACATTTCTATTTAAAAGAGCAGCTTGAAAAATTCATGCCTGAAATAGCCGATTTATCTAAAGGAAATGAAATTTTATTTTCGCTCTCAGCAAAAAGCAAAGAAGAAGTCGATCAATGGGCAGAAACAGTCAGGAAAGCTGGTGGTAAAATTTTTCTTGAACCCTCAAACTATGATTTAGGCTACACTTTTGGTTTTTCTGATTTGGACGGACATAAATTTAATGTTTTGTACTGGCCTGGAATGTAAAAATAACAAACATTACATAGTGTAACCAATTATAATGACATCATTAATAGCATATTTTACCAAACTTGGCTTTTCAGAAAGTGATTTGTCCGAATTTTTAAATTGTATAAAAACTCGTGAATTTTCAGCAAACGAATTGATTTTAGCCGATGGGCAATTGGAGAACTATTTATCATTTATAGACACAGGAATTGTTCGCTATTATGTGATTGCAAACGAAAAGGAAATTACATTTGATTTTGCCTTTAAGGATTCATTCTATTGTGCATACGATTCCTTTTACAATAGAACAAAAACTAAAATTTACATTCAAACCTTAACTGATTGTCAACTGCACTCCATCTCATACGAGAATTTACAAAAGCTTTATAAAAAATGTGAAACAGCCAAAAAACTAGGTCGCATCGCAACAGAGTATTTATTAGACAAAAAAGTAAAAAGAGAATTAGATCTGTTGACGAAATCACCACAAGAACGTTACAGCAAATTGCTTCTTGAACAGCCAAAATACATTCAACAAATTCCATTAAAATATCTTGCGTCTTATATAGGCGTAGTTCCAGAAACCTTAAGCCGAATTAGAAAACGCATTACTTGACCAAAGTCAATTCTTAAAACTTTTAATAAACAGAGCTTTGTATTACTATTTTAAAAACTAAAATTTAATACAAAATGAAAGTTACAATTACGCATATTGACACAGCCTGTGTTTTAATAAACATTAATGGTTTCAAAATTCTAACAGACCCGACGTTAGACAAAAAAGACGTCTTTTTTCCTAAGTATGTCAGCAGTCCCCTAGCCTTTTCAAAAAAATATATTGATCCAACGTTATCAATAGAACAAATTGGCAAAGTCGATTTAGTGCTGTTAAGTCACGATCATCACAAAGACAATCTAGACCATCAAGGTAGAATTTTCATCAAAACCGTTCCAGTTGTTCTTTCTACAAAAGATGCCGTTAGACGTCTAAAAAACAACAATACAATTGGTCTTGATAACTGGGAAGAATATCACGTAGAAACTCCAAAAGTAAAACAGCTGAAAATAACTGCCATACCTGCGCAGCATACAAACATTAAAAGATTAGACAAAATCATGGGCAAAGTTTTAGGTTTTACGATAGAATGGGCAGAACAAACAAACGGCTGCATCTATATTTCTGGAGATACAGTATTTTTTGATGGTTTAGTACAATTAGAAAAAAAGAAAAAAGTAGACATTGCCATTTTACACTTAGGTGCAGGCGCATTTCCATATTTAAAAAAGAACTTGCGAGTAACTATGAATGGTGAAGAAGCTTTAAAAACAACCCAGCTTTTAAATCCAAATATTGTAATTCCAATACATTATGAAGGATGGTGGCACTTTAAACAATCGGTAAAATCCTTAAAAAACGAAATCGAAAAATCTGAATTTAACGAAAAATTTCTATGGCTTACAAGCGGAGTTGAAAGCGAGTTGGCTTAATAAAATAAAGAAAAACAACAAAACCTTCAATATCAAATGACTTTGAAGGTTTTGAAAAACTGATCGCCACATCAAAGTAAGAATATTTCTTATCTTCGCACAATAAAAAATCAACAACTATAAATCTTGAAATTGTTATTGTTATTCTCAATAACGCAAACCATTCTTGATTAAAAAAATGAATGTCTATTTATAGAAATAGAATAAATCTTAACTTATTTAGGCAGCAAGTTGAAAAACAAAGAAGAAGTGAATAACGTTGAAAACGAGAAAACAAACTGGGCTGTCTGCCAGGAATGTCAAGGACGCGGCAAAATAACCAAAAGACTTGGCAAAAAGGTACGACTGCGCTACCAAGCAGCTTTAGATCAGTTTGAAAAAACAAATAAAGAAGGAACCGCTCCCGCTCGTCCCAAAGCTCCGCAGCATCCTTGTGCAAAATGTTCAGGTTCAGGCTTAATTCCTTCTGTAAACCACCCAACACCAGATACTGAAAACTATCCTCATGTTGCCATTATTGGGGGCGGCATAGGTGGTGTTGCTCTTGCGACAGCTTGTTTACACCGCGGAATCCCTTTTACACTTTATGAACGAGATTATAATTTTGATGCCCGATCTCAAGGCTACGGACTTACTTTACAGCAAGCCAGTAAAGCGATAGAGGGACTAGGAATTTTTACCTTAAAAGAAGGAGTCGTTTCGACCAGACACATTGTACATAATACCGATGGTAAAGTAATTGGAGAATGGGGAATTAGAAAATGGATACAATCACACGAAAAAATTTCTCCAAAACGTAATAATATACATATCGCCAGACAAGCGCTGCGTTTAGCAATGCTGGAGCAATTAGGCGGGCAAGATAAAATACAATGGGGACATCAATTAATAGATCTAAAAGAATCTAATGAAGGTGTAAGCCTAAGTTTTCAGGTAAACGGAAATACAATAGAAACAAAAGCCGATCTTGTCGTTGGCGCAGATGGTATTCGAAGTTCTGTACGCAGACTCTTAATTGGCGATAACAGCACTCCCCTGCGTTATCTAGACTGTATTGTAATATTAGGGATTTGTCCTTTAAGTGCTCTTGAAAATCTTGAAAGCCCTTTATTAGACTCAGCAACAGTATTTCAAACCGCCAATGGAAATGAACGCATTTACGTTATGCCCTATACAGCAGATTCAGTCATGTGGCAGCTTAGTTTTCCGATGTCTGAAAATGAAGCCAAGGCATTAAGTGCTTTAGGACCAAAAGCTCTTAAAGAAGAAGCCCTTCGCAGAACGCAGTGGCACAATCCCGTTCCTCAGATTGTAGGCGCCACTTTAGAAGCTCAAATTTCTGGTTATCCTGTTTACGACCGAGAATTGCTAAAACCAGAATTGCTTGAAAAAGCAGCATATGCAACCTTGATTGGAGACGCCGCTCACCCAATGAGTCCGTTTAAAGGACAAGGAGCAAATCAAGCTATTTTAGACGCACTCTCGCTCGCTCGCAAAATACTGAAAGGATGTAAACCTTTGTCGCAATGGAGAAAAAAAGGCATCAGACAAAGTGTGCTGACAGATTATGAATCAGAAATGCTAAAACGAAGTGCAGTCAAGGTAAAAGATTCAGCAGAAGCTGCAGAATTCCTGCATTCTGAAATTGTGCTCCATAGCGGAGATGAACCAAGAGGCAGATGTTTAAAGAAGAAAGACATAAACTAAGGAAAATCTACAAAAGAATAGTATTAATTTGAATTCAGAAGTAAATTATAGTAAAGATATTACTTATATTAGCTCAATAAATAGCACTCCATTTTTAAGAATTGGTGTTGTATTAAATAAACAGCTATTTAGATAAACAATGACAGAATCAAATCAGTTGCTTTTTTTCTTTAGTGCATTAGGGGCTTTTAACGGCTTGGTGCTTTCATTGTATTTTGCAATAAATGCAAAAAAAAACAATACAAACTACTTTCTATCTCTGCTCCTATTAGTTCTAAGTATTAGAATTGTTAAATCAGTTTTTTTTTATTTCAATCCAAACTTATCAAATATATTCATTCAGATTGGTCTTTCGGCATGCGTTCTTATCGGTCCCTTTCTTTTTTTATATTTAAAAACAAACACTTCAACAGAAAAGACATATTGGATAAAACATGTAATACCTTCTTTTGCAATAGTTGCTGTAATAGGAATTTTATATCCCTATGTTGAGTATCGTAAAAATTTGGAGTACTTGGATCGTAAA
>NZ_NRQU01000066.1 GCF_004119495.1 Flavobacterium sp. YO12 | reverse complement strand
TTTTTTATCATTTATTTAGAAAGATTATGCATCTCCATGTAAAAACGCTTGTCTGTTTAACAAGGTTTCTTCGTCTTCTACATGATTATCATCTGGTACACAACAATCAACAGGACACACAGCAGCACATTGAGGTTCATCATGAAAACCTTTACATTCTGTACATTTTCCTGGAACAATATAATAGATCTCGTCAGAAATTGGAGTTTGTGCATCTTCTGCATCAACTTCAGTTCCGTCTGGTAAAATTACTTTTCCTGAAAGACTAGTTCCGTCTTTGTATCTCCAATCATCAGCTCCTTCATAAATTGCTGTATTTGGGCATTCTGGTTCGCAAGCCCCACAATTAATACATTCGTCTGTTATAATTATTGCCATTTTATTCTTGATTTCGAGTTAAAAGTTATCAGATTTCCATTAAAAATGTCAAACATTTTATTCGGCTTTGCCTTATAACTTAATATAGCTTATTTTTGTGCAAAATTACAATCAAAACCTTTCATATACAAACATTATGACATTAGAAACAAAAAAAAGTGTTTTTGTTGAATTAGGAAAATTTTTAAGTCAGTTTTCTGAAAAGGAATCCGTGAAAAAATCTGACGTTTTACACAATGAAACTTTTTTTAATGATTTTGAAAAACTAATAACATTATCACAATCTCACAATGGCTGGTATACTCCTGAACAGGTTTTCTTTGCCATAAAATCATGGGCAGATGCTTTAACGGAAGAAAACATTGAAAAATGGCTTTCTAATTACTCGTCTGAGTTTGCTCAAAACGATAAAAAAGAAAAAACTGTTGCCTTAATTCTAGCCGGGAATATACCGTTAGTTGGTTTTCATGATTTTTTATCTGTTATAATAACTGGAAACAGAGCTTTAATAAAAACGTCATCTAATGATCAGCATTTATTGCCTTTTTTGACCAAATATTTAATTGCTGTTGATGAAAATTTAAAAGATAAAATCACTTTCGTTGAAGGAAAATTAGAAAATTTTGATGCTGTAATTGCTACAGGAAGCAACAATACGGCACGATATTTTGAATATTATTTTAAAGATAAACCATCAATTATCAGAAAAAATAGAAATTCGGCTGCGATACTAAACGGAAAAGAAACTCATGAAGAATTAGAAGCTCTTGGTGAAGATATTTTTAGATATTTTGGTTTAGGATGCCGCAATGTTTCTAAGCTTTTTGTACCAAAAGGCTATTCATTTGATGCTTTCTTTCAAGCTGTTTTTAAATATCAGGATGTTATTCATTACGAAAAATACGCTAACAATTACGATTACAACAAAGCGGTTTTTTTAATGAGTAATTTTAAACTGCTCGACAATGGATTTTTGACTCTTAAAGAAGATTCTAATTATGCCTCTCCTATTTCGAGTGTTTTTTATGAATATTATGAAGATCTTGAAAGTTTACAAACTCGTCTTGAAGCAGACGAAGAGCAAATACAATGTATTGTAAGCAATAATTTGATTAAAAACAGTACTGCATTTGGTCAAAGTCAGAATCCGCAATTGTGGGATTATGCAGATAACGTTGATACTATAACGTTTTTGTTAACAACAAAGTAATAAAATGTTCAAATATTTCGAATAATTTATCGCTTTTTCAGCTCCTATTGCCGAAATTTGCGTCTTTAAAATTTCGACTATTAACAACAACCATGAAAAAACACAACTACAGCGCAGGACCAAGTATTTTACCTCAGGAAGTTTTTGAGAAGGCATCAAAAGCAGTTTTAAATTTTAATGATTCAGGATTATCGATTCTTGAAATTTCACACCGAAGCAAAGATTTCGTTGCTGTAATGGATGAAGCTCGTTCGCTTGCTTTAGAATTATTAGGACTTCAAGGAAAAGGATATCAAGCCTTATTTTTGCAAGGTGGTGCAAGTACAGCATTCTTAATGGCTCCTTACAACTTGATGAAAGAAAATGGAAAAGCGGCTTATTTAGATTCAGGAACTTGGGCGGCAGCAGCTATTAAAGAAGCTAAGTTTTTTGGAGAAACTGTTATCGTAGGATCTTCGAAAGAAGAAAATTACAATCATATTCCAAAAGGATACGAAATACCATCTGATGCAGATTATTTTCACTGCACAAGTAATAATACCATTTTTGGAACTCAAATGAAAGACTTTCCAGCAACTAATGTTCCTGTTGTCTGCGATATGAGTTCTGATATTTTTTCACGTCAATTAGATTTCTCAAAATTTGATTTAATTTATGCTGGAGCTCAAAAAAACATGGGACCTGCAGGAACTACATTGGTAGTAATTAAAGAAGAAATTTTAGAAAAAAACGGAAGAACAATTCCTAGTATGTTAGATTACGCTAAACATATTAAAGCAGAAAGTATGTACAATACTCCGCCTGTTTTTGCAGTATATGTTTCGTTATTAACTTTACAATGGATTAAAGAAAAAGGCGGAATTGCAGCTGTTGAGAAATTAAACGATGCAAAAGCGGCTTTACTTTATGCTGAAATCGACAGAAACCCATTATTCAAAGGTGCGGCTGCTGTAGAGGATCGTTCTAATATGAATGTAACTTTCTTATTGAACAATGCTGATCATACTGCAATATTTGATGCTTTATGGAAAGAAGCAGGAATTTCTGGATTGCCAGGACACCGTTCTGTTGGCGGTTACAGAGCTTCTATTTACAATGCTATGCCAATTGAAAGCGTTCAGGTTTTAGTTGATGTAATGAAAGCATTAGAATCTAAGGTTTAATTTTTTTTCGGTTAATCGTTAATTTGTTTAACTGTTTAATCGTCAAAAAAAACTTCCTTTAAAATATCAAAAAAGAAAAATCAAATAGCTGGTTTGTCGATTAAACAATTTAACGATTAACCAAATAAACAATAAACACACAATGAAAGTATTAGCTAACGACGGAATTTCTAAAAGTGGAATTCTAGCCTTAGAAAAAGGTGGTTTTGAAGTTATAACTACAAAAGTAGCACAAGAACAAGTAGCAAATTTTGTAAACGAAAATAATGTTGACGTAGTTTTAGTTCGTTCTGCAACTAAAGTTCGTAAAGATATTATCGACGCTTGCCCTGGACTAAAAATTATTGGACGCGGCGGAGTTGGTATGGATAATATTGATGTTGACTATGCAAAAAGCAAAGGAATTCATGTAATTAATACTCCAGCTTCATCATCAGAATCTGTTGCTGAATTGGTATTTGGACACTTATTTTCTGGTGTTCGTTTCTTACATGATTCTAACAGAAATATGCCTCTTGAAGGAGATTCAAACTTTGACGGTTTGAAAAAAGCTTATGCTAACGGAACTGAATTAAGAGGTAAAACTCTTGGTATTGTTGGTATTGGACGTATTGGTCAAGCTACTGCAAAAATGGCGCTTGGTTTAGGTATGAAAGTTATCGCTGCTGACAGCTTTATTCCGCAAGTTGATGTAAAAGTGGAGTTTTTTGACGGACAATCTATCACAACTACAATCGTTTCTCAATCATTAGAATCTTTATTCAAAGAAGCTGATTTCATTACATTACACGTTCCTGCTCAAAATGGTTATATCATTGGAGAAAAAGAACTTGAAATCATGAAAGACGGCGTTGGAATTGTAAACTGTGCTCGTGGCGGGGTTATCGATGAAGTAGCTTTAGTAAAAGCTTTAGATTCAGGAAAAGTTGCTTTTGCTGGTTTAGATGTTTTCGAAAGCGAACCAAAACCAGAAATGGCAATTTTAATGCATTCTAAAATTTCTCTTACACCGCACATTGGTGCTGCAACAGGAGAAGCACAAGACAGAATTGGTACTGAATTAGCTTCGCAAATTATTACTTTATTGAGCTAATTAATTATATCTAAATTATTTAGAAGGGATTTATTAACATCGTTTAATAGATCCCTTTCTTTTTTTGATTAAATTTGAGTTCTAATCTAAACTCTTTAAATCATGTTTGAACAATTAACTCAATTAGTACAGCAATACGGAGGTAACGCTGTTGTTAACAATACAGCTATCCCAAACGAACACAATGAAGCAGTAATAAGCGAAACAAGTACTTCGATATTTGCAGGACTTCAAAAAATTGCATCTGAAGGCGGTGGTGAGCAGCTAGCAGGTTTATTTAACGGAAGTTCTCCAATAGACAGTTCGAATCCTGTAGTACAGCAAATCTCGCAGCAATTAACTGGAAGCTTGGGCGAAAAATTTGGTTTAAGCAGTGCAGATTCTTCTGGTGTAGCTTCAAACATGATTCCACAAATCTTAAATTCGCTGGTTAATAAAGCAAAAGATCCAAACGACAGCAGTTTTCAAATTACAGATATTATCAATTCAATTTCTGGAAACAGCGGACAGGCTTCAAATATCATGGACACTATTTCTAAATACGGAATGCAGTTTGGTTTAGACCAAAATAACGACGGAAAAGTTGATATTGCTGATGCTGCAGCTTTAACCAAAAGTGGCGGATTAGGTGGTTTACTAGGAAAATTATTTGGAAAATAAACAAGTCTTTTAGTTCCAAATTTATAAAGGAACGCAGGCTTAAAATATAAATTGCAAAAGCTGTTTTACTAAAAGTAAAACAGCTTTTTTTATAAAAAACACCTCTAAACTTTTACAGTTTTGAACTTCTGAACCTCTTATACAAAAGTTAAATAGCAAGCTCTTCTGCTGATTTATTCGTAAATTTAGATTTGAATTTCAAATACTATGAAAAAATATATTTCCATATTCGTTTTTATTCTAACTATAGTTGCGTGTTCTACAGCCTCAAAAAATGTTGCTATTACCGATAATCCTATTAAGAAAGGAAACGATACTGTTAGAATTGCAAATGATTCGTTAGAATATGAAGTTATAATAATAGATAACGGTTTTAATACTTGGCTTGCTTCTAGAGCTTATCCGCGAAATTATTATTCTTTAACGTACCTAGAAAATAAGAATTATTTGTATGTAACCGAATGGAACAACAGAGCTATGCAGCCACAACGTTACAATCCAAATTTATACGAAATGACGATCGATTACCGACGAGATATACATTATGGTTACGAAGTAAATTACCTGATCTACAATTATATGATTTATTTTCAAAATACTTACAAACAAAAGCTTTGGGGTTATGTCCCATCAAGATAATATAGTATATTTGTAATCATTACAAATAGCAATGAATAGATTAAAGAAACGTTGGGGAATAACCTCAAATCTACAAGCCATTATTATACTTATAGTTTTTGCCATTACAGGATCGGCATCTGCTTGGCTCTCTAAACCTTTTTGTATTTGGTTAGGCATTACCAAAGAGGATTTTGGTATTTGGTTTACCTTAATTCGTCTTATTATTATTTTTCCAATTTATCAAGTTTTATTGGTTGGTATTGGAACCATTTTTGGGCAGTTTAAATTCTTTTGGAACTTCGAAAAGAAAATGCTTAAAAACATGGGACTAGGATTCTTGTTTAAAGACTAAATTTTCATACGTTCTTTCGAAAAGAAATACGTATAAATCCAAGTAAGTGTAAAAGAAGGAATAATGTCTGTAAACGGAATTATTTCTTCAATAAAAGTCAAAACTCCAGCTACTTTTCCAATACGTCCTTTATACATTCTGCTCATAATAAGAGCCGCAATTGGCGCCCAAATAACATCTGAAAACTCGCCGATTAGAGGAATTGAAAATGAAATCATACCAATTCCATCCAAAATTAAACCAATTATTAATTTTGACATTCTGTTGTCTTCTACAACTGTTGTTTCTTCTATTTCCATCATATTCACCTTTATTTTTTTCTAACTACTGCAAATAATGCACCAAAATTTCCGTCAGTTTGAATCCACTTTTCCGAAGGCACATAAGCTCTAGATACAAAACCGTCTAAATACAAGGCATTCCTGCATCCCAGGCTTTTAAAATACGATGCAAAATCATAAAAATTTATTTCCTTTTTAGACAGTACAAAAACTACATTCCCATTTGGCAGAATTCCAACACCGTTTCTAATATTCAAGTTAGAAGAACCTTCTTTAAATTCGGGATGTATTTTTCCATCAATAACCAGCATAGGACCTGATTGCGTGGCATACTTTACTTTTGCATTATTTTGAAACTGCTCCGTTTTACAAATTACAGGTACATTTCCTGTTGTTATGTAAAATACTCCGTTAGGTTTTAAATAAAAATTTCCAACATCGTTTGTTGTATCTAATGCTGCTAATACTTTTTGTTTCTCGATGTAAAGTCCTTGAGGCGAATTTTCTTTATTATACATTCCCGCATTCATCGCAAAATCTAAAACCAGATTTTGTTTTTCAATCCAGTCTTTTAAATTTTGAATGCTTTTAAATTTTTCGCCATTCTCATTTTTCCAAAATAATCTCAAATCTTGCTTTTTAGCATCGAATGTATATACTACAAAAGAATTTTTATCATAAACTTTTGCACTTATAAAAATAATCAATATTGCCGCCGTAAGCAGAAATAGCTTTAATTTCATGTTCAATAAAACCTTCATAAAAACCATATAAAATTTCATCACTAATTTATGTTGTTTTTCTCACAAACAAACTATTTACTGCATTAAAAATGTTATTCATAAAATTCTGTTACAACCCATTTTTATATCGACAGATTCTTTGTTTCTTTGTAAAAACAGTTTCACTACATGATACACGCAAAAAACATACATAAATTCTACGATAAACTTGAAGTTTTAAAGGGAGTTGATTTACATATTAAAAAAGGCGAAATTGTTTCGATCGTTGGAGCTTCTGGTGCAGGAAAAACAACTTTATTACAAATTTTAGGAACTTTAGATAAACCAGACAGTAATCCTGATTCATCATTAACCATTAATGGCGAAAATGTTTTGAAACTGCAAGATGTTGAAACTGATAATTCAAAAGAAGAAAGAAAATTTAAGATCATTACTTGGGCAAGTTCGATTTACATCATACTCCTGGCTGTTTTTTTACTGTTTTTCAGAACTAAAATCTTCGACGAAATAGTACGATTAATTACAATTGGCGCTTTATTTTTACCAATAGTTTTAATGCTTGTTTATTATACAAGATATTTCAAAAAGAAAAGCAAAAAGGACAAAATACTATCCGATTTTAGAAATTTGAATCTTGGATTTATTTTTCAGTTTCATCAATTATTACCAGAATTCACTGCTTTAGAAAACGTTTGTATTCCCGCTTTTATGGCTAACAAACCAAAAGCTGAAACAGAAAAGGAAGCTAAAAGAATCTTAGAATATCTTGGTTTATCACACAGAATCAATCACAAACCAAACGAACTTTCGGGCGGAGAGCAACAGCGTGTTGCGGTTGCAAGAGCTTTAATCAATAAACCAGATGTTATTTTTGCCGATGAACCTTCTGGAAATCTCGACACACATTCGGCAGAAAATTTACATCAATTGTTTTTTCAACTTCGTGACGAATTTGGGCAGACTTTCGTAATCGTAACTCACAACGAAGAATTAGCGAATATGGCTGATAGAAAATTAATTATGGTCGACGGCCAAATTAGTAATTAGGTTTCCTAATTATTTGAATATTTCATTTGAACATGAACCAAAAAGAACTTAAAGAATTTCTTGACGAAAAAGTCATTCAATATAACAATCAGGATTTTATTGAAAGTGATCCCGTTCAGATTCCCCATTTATTTACTCAAAAAGAAGATATTGAGATTGCAGGTTTTCTGAGCGCTTCAATTGCTTGGGGAAATCGCAAAATGATTATCAAAAATTCGCATAAAATGATGGAATTAATGGGTAACACACCTTACGATTTCGTCATGTCACATTCTGAAGATAATTTAGCCTATTTAGAAACTTTTGTGCACCGCACTTTCAACGGAAAAGATTTTGGCGGATTCATTAAAGGTTTACAACATATTTATAAAAACCATAACGGACTTGAAGCTGTATTTGCCAAAAATCAGGAAAAAGGCAGTTTGCAAAAAAGTATAAGCGAGTTCAAAAAAATATTTTTCGAAATCGATCATTTACCACGAACACAAAAACATATTTCAGATCCGCTGAATAATTCGGCAGCAAAACGAATTAATATGTATTTACGCTGGATGGTTCGCCAAGACACAAAAGGTGTCGATTTAGGAATCTGGAAATCTATTTCCCCATCCGTATTATCTTGTCCACTTGACGTTCATTCAGGAAATGTAGCCAGAAAACTAGGTATTTTAGAGCGAAAACAAAACGATGGTAAAGCACTTGCTCAATTAGATCAAAAATTACGCGAAATGGATGCTCAAGATCCTGTAAAATACGATTTTGCTTTGTTTGGCTTAGGTGTTTTTGAAGGGTTTTAAGTTCCTTAAATTCGTTATCAAACTGAGTGATCCTGAAACTTCAGGCAATTGTAAAATGCTCCAGCGGAGCAAAATATCTATAGCAATTATACACACCGTGATTTCAAGCTCCAGAGGAGCGAAATATGTATTGTTTAAAAATATATCGCTCCTCTGGAGCTTTTTGTGAATGGAAATAAACTGCGCTACAAATATTCAGTTCCGCTGGAGCTTTCACTGCAAATAAAAAATTAGTGGATAACTGATATTTAATCAAAAATTACAAAATCGACAAAAAACCATCATTTTAACGTACATTTGCACAAAATTTAATGCAAATGAGCACTTTCGAAAAATTCAATCTTCCAAAATCTTTACAAAAAGCAATCGACGAACTGGGATTTGTTACGCCAACTCCTATTCAGGAAAAATCTTTCTCTGTAATCATGTCTGGACGCGATATGATGGGAATTGCACAAACCGGTACTGGTAAAACATTTGCCTATTTACTGCCTCTTTTAAAATTATACAAATTTACAAATACCAATACTCCAAAAATTGTTGTACTTGTTCCAACTCGTGAATTAGTCGTTCAAGTTGTTGAAGAAGTTGAAAAACTGACTAAATATATGTCGGTTAAAACACTGGGAATTTATGGAGGTGTAAACATCAATACACAAAAAAAAGCTGTTTACGAAGGTGTTGATATTCTAGTTGGAACTCCTGGACGTACAATGGATTTAGCTTTAGACGCTGTTGTTCGTTTTGATGACACTCAAAAATTAGTAATTGATGAGTTTGACGAAATGCTTAACTTAGGTTTTCGTACGCAATTAACTGCGCTTTTGGCAATGATGAAAGCAAAACGCCAAAACATCTTATTCTCTGCTACAATGACAGATGAAGTAGATGATATTTTGAATGATTATTTTGATTTTCCAGAAGAGGTTACGCTTGCAGCATCTGGAACACCACTTGAAAAAATTACTCAAATTACTTATAACGTTCCAAATTTCAACACAAAAGTAAATCTTCTAAAACATTTGCTTCAAACTGATGAAAGCATGGATCGTGTTTTAGTTTTCGTAAACAATAAAAAGATCTCGGATATGCTTCATACCCGAATTGAAGAAGATTTTGACGGACAATTTGGTGTAATTCACTCTAATAAATCTCAAAATTACCGTTTGAGTACAATGGCTGAATTTCAAGAAGGAAATCTTCGCGGTTTGATTACTACAGATATTATGGCGAGAGGTTTAGATATTTCTGATATTTCTCACGTTATTAACTTTGAACTTCCAGAATTACCAGAATTATATATGCACAGAATTGGTCGTACAGGTCGTGCTGATGCAACTGGAACTGCAATTAGTTTTGTAACTCCTAGAGAGGAAGAATTTAAAATTGAAGTCGAAGTTTTAATGAACCAAGAACTTGAAATCACTGATTTCCCTGAAGAAGTTGAAATTTCATCAAAACTAATTGAACCTGAAAAAGACAAGCAGCCTATTAAGTTTTTAATGAAAAAAGTAAAACTTGAAGGTGACGGAGCTTTTCACGAAAAATCTAAAAAGAATAAAAAAGTTAATCTTGGCGGTCCTTCAAAAACAAAAAGAAAACGCACGGTTCTGTCAATCGAAATATGTTGAAAACGAGAGATAAGAAGAGAAAAGATAGTAACAAATAGCTTTTTATTAGTCACAGAGGTTCAAAGAAACAAAGTGGCAAAGCAAAAAAGGTTTAAAGAAAATTAAATTTTACTTTTAAACCTTTTTTTATTAATTCAAGCTTTGTACCTCTGAACCTTTGTCTCTTTGAATCTTTAAAAAAACTATATCTTAGTAAAAACCAGCCCAACAGGCGAACACAATTGCATTCTTCTTCCTGTATCCGTAATTTTTCCAGTTGCGATATCTCTTTTAAAAATAACAATATCATTGGTGTACTGATGTCCTACTAACAAGTAATTTCCAGTTGGATCAATTGCAAAATCTCTCGGTCCTTTTCCTAAAGTACTTTGCTGTTCTACTAATTCTATACTTCCATTTTTTAGAATTTTATAAACTGAAATTGCATTAACATCTACACGATCAGAAACGTATAAAAAATTTCCATCAGGCGAAATCTTTATCGCTGCAGCACCTGTACCTCCTTTAAAACCTTTTGGCAAAATACTAGTTTCAGTAATTACTTTTAAACTTCCTGTTTTGCTGTCATAACTAAACGTTGTCAATGTTCCGTCTAATTCCTGAACCAGATAAACAAATTTACCATCTTTACTAAAAGTCAAATGTCTTGGGCCGCTTGCAGGTTTTACATCTACACTTCCTTTTAATGTTAATATTTCGTTTTTAGCAATTGGATTGTATTTATAAATAAAAACTTTATCCAAACCTAAATCATTCGCCAATACAAACTTTTTATCTGGCGAAAAACAAACCATATGCACATGTGCTTTTTCTTGACGAGCTGCATTTGGTCCTTTTCCTTGATGCTGAACTAATTGTTGTCCCTCAGAAATACTACCATCAGCATTTTTCTTAAAAACAGCGATGCTTCCACCAGAATAATTTGCTATAATCACATTTTTATCATCATTAATCAAATGACAGGGATCTGCTCCTAAAGCATCATTTTTATTCAAAAAAGTAACCTTTCCTAAAGCTGAATCATAACTAAAAGCACTTACAGCACTTTGATCTCCGTTTTCATTTACAGCATAAATAAACTTATTATCTGCTGAGACTGACAAATAGCTTGGGCTGACTACATTTTCTGAAGAGCCTTTTAATTTAAACTCTCCCGAATCAGCATTAAATTCATAAACGTAAATTCCGTTACTTGGGCAGGTATTCGTATAAGTTCCTACTAATAAATTAAATTTATTTTGAGCCTTAGCAGCTGTAAATACTAAAGCTGAAAATAACACTAGATATATTTTTTTCATACTTAATTTTTTGAATACGCTAAAATACGCATTTATATCATTTTTGTCATTACAAATAGAGCCTTAAAAGTTACATTTTTCAAAAAGGATTTCCACTATATATGTCATATAACTTCATTTTAAAATGCTTTAAATACTTTTTACTTATAATCTCTATATGAACTTATATGGTTCAATTAAAAAATTTGTATTTTTGACCAGCATCTTCGCGAAAAACAAAACGTAGTGAAGTAAATCGAAGCCAGAATGCATTTTAAACATCCCGAAATTCTATACTTCCTTTTTTTATTGATCGTTCCAATTTTGGTTCATTTATTTCAATTACGACGTTTTAAAACCTCTTATTTCACCAATGTTCGTTTCTTAAAAGAACTTGCCATTCAAACTCGTAAAAGTTCGAAAATCAAAAAACGACTATTACTGGCAACTCGCCTTTTATTACTTACATGTATTATTACAGCCTTTGCGCAGCCTTTTTTTGAAGCCAAAGACAGTAAAAATGCTTCAAATGAAATGTATATTATTCTAGATAATTCGTTTAGTATGCAGGCAAAAGGAAAAAAAGGAGAATTGTTAAAACGTGCTGTTCAGGAATTATTAGAAAATACGCCTGAAACTGCACAATTTTCATTGCTGACAAACACCGAAAATTATTGGAATACCGATATTAAATCGGCTAAAAGTGCTTTACAAAATTTAAAATACAGCGCAACTCCATTTGAACTTTCGTCGATTATGGCAAAAATAAAAGCACATAAATCAGCACATAAAAAGGATATTGTAATTATTTCTGATGCTGTTGGCTTGACGGAAAATGACATAAAAAACATTGATCCCGAAGAAAAACCTTATTTCATTGTTCCTGAAGCAGAACAAAAAAATAATGTTTCTATTGACAGCGTTTACATCAATCAGACATTAGAAAATTTTTACGAAATAACGGTTGACTTATCTGGTTATGGAGAAGATTTTAAGCCTATTTCGACTTCTTTATACAATCAAAACAAATTAATTGCTAAAACAATTATCAATTTTGATGCGAAGAAAAAGAAAATCAACTTTACCATTCCAAAAGAAGCTTTTCATGGTTATGCTTCTATTGAAGACAATGGTTTAACGTATGACAACAAACTGTTTTTCAGCATTTCTAAAAACAAAAAAACTAACGTAATCAGCATCGGAGAACCTGAAAAAAGTAATTTCTTATCAAGAATTTACACTTCTGCCGAATTCAATTATAATAATTATGCAATTGGTTCTCTCGACTATAATAGTTTAGAAAAGCAAAATACAATCATCTTAAACGAATTAGTTGAAATTCCGCAAGCCTTGCAAACCACTTTAAAGGCTTTTGTTTCTAAAGGCGGGAATTTAGTTGTAATTCCTTCTGAAAAAAGTTCAATTTCAAATTTAAATTCGTTTTTAGGAAATTTTGGAAAAGTTCAATTTAATACGCTAAAAGCGCAAAATAAATTAATTACCAAAATCAATTTTGATCATCCTTTGTTTTCAGGTGTTTTTGAGAATAAAATCACAAATTTTCAATATCCAAAAACAAGCAATTCATTTGATATTTCAAGTCCTTATCCAGCCGTTTTATCTTATGAAGATCAAACTGCATTTGTAACAGCAATTCAAAATCAAGTTTCTGGAATTACCGTTTTTTCGGCACCAATAAATACAACAAATTCAAACTTTCAGCAATCACCATTGATTGTTCCGTTATTTTATAAAATGGGACAAAATAATCAGAAAACAGGAGTCAACGCCTTGACTATTGGTAACAATCAACCTTATTTCGTAGATGTTTTATTAAGTAAAGATGCAATTCTAGAAGTAAAAGGAACTGACGATTCTTTCATTCCGATTCAGCAGATACTAAACAATAAAGTAAAACTTACTTTTAATGATTTTCCTGAAACAGCTGGAAATTACAGCATTTTTGACAAAAAAGAATGGGTTGAAAATTTAAGTTTTAATTACAAACGATCAGAAAGTGATTTAAGCCAGGTAAATACCAATGTCGTTTCTAACTTTAAAACTGCAGATACAATTTCGACCATATTTAATACCTTACAAACTGAGCGCACAGACAGCCAAATTTGGAAATGGTTTGTTATCTTTGCACTGTTATTTTTAGCATTAGAAATGGCGATTATAAAATTCGTGAAGTAATTTTTTTAGCATGTTTGTCATTTCGACGAAGGAGAAATCACACAAGCTGCGAACATACTGCACAGAAAATTGGATGCGATTTCTCCTTCGTCGAAATGACAAAAGTTGAATCTGTAAATAAAAAAATAAATTTCTCTACATATGAAAATAATCATCAAAAGCGCCAAAATTATCGACTCAAAAAGTCCGTTTCATAACCAGACTGTTGATCTTTTAATTGCAGATGGTTTAATAGAAAAAATAGGCGTTTCACTTCCAAATGATAATGCAACAGAGGTAAAATTCGATAATCTTCATGTTTCTCAAGGATGGTTTGACAGCAGTGTTTCGCTTGGAGAACCAGGTTATGAAGATCGAGAAACTATCGCAAACGGACTAAACGTTGCGGCAAAAAGCGGTTTTACAGCAATTGCTCTGCAACCAAACTCCTTCCCTATTATTGACAATCAGTCTCAGGTAAATTTTGTAAAAAATAAAGCAAATGGTTTTGCAACAGAAATTTTCCCAATTGGAGCTTTAACAAAAGCCAGTGAAGGAAAAGATATGGCAGAGTTGTTTGATATGAAAAAAGCCGGTGCTGTGGCTTTTGGAGATTACAACAAAAGCATTGATAATGCCAATCTATTAAAAATTGCTTTGCAATACGTTCAGGATTTTGACGGTTTAGTAATTACATATTCGCAAGACCCAAACATAAAAGGAAACGGCGTTGCAAACGAAGGAATTGTTTCGACTCGTTTAGGATTAAAAGGGATTCCTGATTTAGCTGAAGAACTTCAAATATCTCGAAACTTATTTTTGCTGGAATATGCAGGCGGAAAACTTCATATTCCAACAATTTCTACAGCGAAGTCAGTTCAATTAATTAGAGAAGCTAAAGCAAAAGGTTTGAATGTAACTGCAAGTGCATCTGTGCATCATTTGGTTTTAACAGATGAAAAACTAGATGGTTTTGACACTCGTTTTAAAGTTACTCCGCCTTTACGCACTGAAGTTGACAGACAGGCTTTACTTAACGGAATTGCTGACGGAACTATCGATATGATTACTTCTGACCACAATCCGATTGATATCGAATTCAAGAAAATGGAATTTGATACGGCAAAAAATGGAACTATTGGTTTAGAAAGTGCTTTTGGAGCTTTATTGACTGTTTTACCTTTAGAAACTGTAGTTTCAAAACTAACTTCTGGAAGAACTGTTTTTGGACTTAAAAATAATACAATTGCCGAAGGTTCTAAAGCAAACTTAACGTTCTTTACTCCAGAAGGAAAATCGACTTTTACTAAAGAAAATATCCTTTCAAAATCTAAAAATTCTGCCTTTTTAGGAACTGAAATTAAAGGTTCTGTGTACGGAATTTTAAATCAAAATCAACTTGTTACAAAATAATACAATGAACAATACAATTGAAGAAGGAAAATCTATCGCTATTACCAGTTATATTTTAATTATTGGCGTTTTGATAGCGATGTCTATGAATTCTGAAAACAAAAACAGCTTTGCTTCTTTTCATATCCGTCAAGCTTTAGGATTATCACTTACTTTTATTTCTTTCGGAGCAATTATCAGCAATTTTGACAGCTTTTTTATCACTTTTCCAATGTGGATCTGCATTTCAATTCTTTGGACTTTTGGCATTTTTAATGCGATACAAGGACAGACAAAGCCTATTCCGTTAGTGGGAGAACTTTTTCAAAAATGGTTTAAATCTATCGGTTAACTTAAATTTTTTTAAAAAAAATCCGTTGAAATCAGCGTTTTCGCTTTAGCGAATCTGTTTTATCAGCGTATAAAATTTGAACACGGATGACGCAGATTTGCAAGCAAAAACGCTGATTTCAACAGATTTTTTATAGTAACATCACCAACAAACTTTGTCAAAGTTGAAAACTGAAAACCTAGACTGAGACTGAGAACTAACAATTCACAATTAAAAAATGAATCTATCTTTAGAATATAAAATAAGAGAACCAAAAGTTATTTTAGACAAAAACCCTCTTTTACTTTTATTACATGGTTACGGCAGCAACGAAGCCGACTTATTTTCGTTTGCAACTGAACTTCCTGATAATTATTATATCATTTCGGCAAGAGCGCCTTATGATTTACAATATGGTGCTTACGCTTGGTACGCTATTAATTTTGATGCTGACCAAAATAAATTTTCAGATAATGAACAAGCTAAAACTTCAAGAGATATAATTGCCAATTTTATTGACGAATTAGTTGCCAATTATCCTATTGACCCTAATAATGTGACTTTAATTGGCTTTAGCCAAGGTTCAATTTTAAGTTATGCAACGGCACTTTCTTATCCTGAAAAAATTCAAAGAGTTGTGGCGATGAGCGGTTATTTTAATGAAGAAATCATCAAAGATGGTTTTGAGAAAAACGACTTTAAAAACCTAAAAATATTCGCTTCACACGGAACTGTAGATCAAGTTATTCCGATTGAATGGGCTAGAAAAACTCCAGCGATTTTAGACAAACTAAATATTCCAGTCACTTATAAAGAATATCCTGTTGGTCATGGTGTTGCGCCACAGAATTTCTTCGATTTTAAGAATTGGCTTTCGGTATAAAAGAAAAAAGTGAGATGTAGAATGGTAATACCAAAATACATCTCACTTTTTTCTTTACTCTTTATTTTTTTTCTTATTGTCCTGTATAAACAATCTTTCCAGCTTTTTTCAGAACGTAACCTTTCCACGGAATTAGCTCTAGATCATCTTTCTTCCAAGAATCGCCTTCGGATTTTCTTTCTAAAATGATAGATTCTTTTTGAGTATCAAGAAAAAGTTCTGCTTTGTTTCCATCAAAAATAACATATGAAGCTGTGGTGTATGTTTTTCCATCTTCTGCATGATTTAATCTTGTACCTTCAAAAATTCGGATACATTCTTTTTTTAATGTTGACCAAGTGTAGCCGGCAGAAGCTTTGCATCCGTGAGAATCAGAATCTCCACCTACAACTGTTTCTTTTTCTGTCTCTTTAGAAGTTACTTTATCCTGAGAAACCTTTTTTTGCACAAGAAAATGTTCCGGCAATAATCAAAAACAAAAATATTTTTTTCATAATCCTATTAAATTTAAATTGATAAAAAAACTGGATAACACAATCCTATTTTTGATACAACCAAGTTTGGTTTACTTCAAAGGTAATATTATCATCATTATCAACAAAGTATTTTAACAAGACTTCCCCCCATAATTCGCCATTACTGTAATCAGCAATAATCCAACGGTGGTTTAAAATCTTTACTTTATTGATAATAAATTTGTTTGGCCCTATTTGATCTTGCCCTGTATATGGATTCCCTTTTGGGTTTGCATTAAAATCTAATAATTTCTCAGTTACAACTGGAATCAATTTTTCAAATAAAATTACTTTTCCTCCAGAAGCACTGTTATCAAAGTAATTTTGGGCATTTTCATTATGTTCAAGAGAAAAATAATTTGCATCAGCCAATTGCGTTTTTACCAATTGAATACTGTCTCTTAGCTTTTTAGTCGTTTTATCATATCTTTCCTGCCCGAATTTCACTTCGCTGCTATAAAACATATACGTAAAAACATTCATTAATATCGCAAGGATAAAAAGATAAAGCATTAGGGATTTTTTCATTTTTATGGAATAATTAAATTGTAATTTCTAAGTTATCGTAAGCCAGAAAAACATTTTCTGGAAGTTGTTTCTGCACTTCTTCGTGAAAACCTAAAACATGGCTGATATGTGTTAAATAAGCCTTTTCTGGTTTTACAAGATTAATAAAATCAAGTGCTTCTTGTAAGTTAAAATGTGTATCGTGAGGTTCAACACGCAAAGCATTCACAACTAAAACTTTCAATCCTTTAAGCTTTTCGACTTCGGCAGTTTCAATTGTTTTTACATCTGTCAAATAGGCAAAATCATCGATTCTATATCCAAAAACCTGCAAATCACCGTGCATTACATTTATCGGAATCGCCATTTTATCACCAACCGCAAAAGGTTTGTCATTTTCGACTTCGATCGTTTTTACGCTTGGAGCGCCTGGATATTTATTTACCGTTTCGAAAACATAATCAAAACGGCGTCTTAAATTACCTAATACACGCTCATGTCCGTAAATAGGAATTTCGCCCTGTCTAAAATTAAACGGACGAATATCATCTAAACCTGCAGTATGATCTGCGTGTTCGTGCGTAAATAAAATAGCGTCAAGTTTACGGCATCCGCAGGAAAGCATTTGCTGTCTGAAATCAGGACCGCAATCGATTACAAATGAGTGCTCGTTCCAAGTAATCCAAATGGATACGCGGAGCCTTTTGTCCTTAGCATCAGTGCTTTTGCAAACAGGATGATCCACTCCGATAATCGGAATGCCTTGAGAAGTACCAGTACCTAAAAAATAGACCTTCAATTGAACTTAATTTTTTTACAAAAATAGGATTATTTCTCTTTCATTAGAAGCCTAATTTACTAACTTTGTAACAAATCTATTTAAAATAAAATGGGTACAGAAATAAAACTCAAAGGTGACAAGGTCATCGAACAGATTCCCTCTATAAAAGACAAAGCTTTACGCATTAATTTAAACGAAAACATTTACGGAACATTTGCAGAAATTGGCGCTGGACAAGAGACAGTTAGACATTTTTTCAGATCCGGAGGTTCTTCAGGAACTATTGCAAAAGCTATGTCTGCCTATGACAAAGATTTTAGTGATGCTATTTACGGAATTGAAACTGACGGCCGTTACGTAACCGAAGAACGTTTAAAAAAGATGTTAACTCTCGAAGGACAAATCATCGAAGAGCGTTTAAGCAGAGAAAAACATCCCACAAAACTTTTCTTTAGTTATGCCAATACAGTTGCAACTATAGATTTTGCCAAACAATTTAAAGGACACGGCTGGGTAGGAATTAGATACCAAATTGAACCAGACGAAGCTTATAACGAAATTATTCTTCACATTCGTTTTAGAGAAACTGACGCTAGACTACAACAAGAAACACTTGGAATTTTAGGTGTAAACTTAATTTACGGTGCTTTTTACAAATATAATGATCCAAAACGTTTACTTAGATATCTATACGATCACTTAGACAAAGATCAATTAGAAATCGATACGATCAATTTCTCTGGACCTCGTTTTGCTGATGTTGACAATCGTTTGATGAGTTTACAATTGGTTAAAAACGGAATGACGGATGCGGTTATGTTTAATCCTGAAGGAAAAAACATTTTGCCTGCTGCCATTTTGTACAAAAAGAATCTTTTAGCTTTAAGAGGAAGTTTTCGCCCGGTTACAAAGGTAAACATGGACATGTACGAGAAATCGTTGAAGATGTTTCTTGAAGAAAACAAGGTTGAAAAAGATAATACATTAGTTATTTTCGAAATTACACTTTCGAATTTACGTTCTGACGGTGAAATCGACGAACGTGACTTTATGGACAGAGCTGAATTACTTTGCTCACTTGGTCAAACGGTAATGATTTCGAATTTCCAAGAATACTATAAAGTAGTTGAATATTTTGCTAACTATACTAAAGCTCGTATGGGATTAGCAATGGGTGTAAATAACCTTGTCGATATTTTTGACGAGAAGTATTACAGACACTTAAGCGGTGGAATTCTAGAGGCTTTTGGAAAATTATTCTACAGAGACATGAAAGTTTTCCTTTATCCAATGCTGGATGAAAATGGAGAATTAATGAATTCAACTAATTTAAAAGTACATCCAAGAATGAAAGAACTTTACAAGTTCTTCAAATTCAACGGAAAAGTGGTTGATATTACAGATTATGACCCGCACAACTTAGAGGTTTTTTCTCGCGAGATTTTAAAAATGATCAATCAAGGCAAAAAAGGATGGGAACATATGCTTCCACCGGGTATTGCAGAAATTATAAAAGAACATCACTTGTTTGGATATCATCCTCAAACGGAATTAGAACAAAATGCTTAATTAAAAAGTCCCTTATTGGGACTTTTTTTTTGTTTCATCAGGTTCTGTACCGTGTAAAATTTTACCGCAAAGCACGCTAAGTTTTTCTCGGTGTGGTTTTGAAAAACGCAAGGTTCGCAAAGCTGATTATTGATAAAGCTTTACGAACCTTGCGTTTTTTTTTAAGCTTGCATATAAAAAACTTAGCGTGCTTTGCGGTAAATTTTTCTTCTGTTCGAAAGAACATAATACTTGAAACAAAAACTACTTCAATATCTGCGCAGCGTGTTCTTTTGTTTTTACTTTTTCGATTACTTCTTCAATAATTCCCTTTTCATTAATTACAAAAGTTGTTCTGTGAATTCCATCGTATTCTCTTCCCATGAACTTTTTTGGTCCCCAAACTCCAAATGCATTGATTACTGATTTATCTTCATCTGCTAACAACGGAAAAGGAAATTCGTATTTATCTTTAAATTTTAATTGTGCTTTCTGACTATCTGCACTCACGCCCAAAAGTTCGTAATTATTCGCTTTAAAGCGTTCAAAATTATCTCTCAAATCACAAGCTTCAGCCGTACAACCAGGTGTACTTGCTTTTGGATAAAAGAAAACTACTATTTTTTTTCCAGCATAATCTGCTAGTTTATGTGACTTCCCATCTTGATCTATTCCTGAAAAACTTGGTGCCTTATCGCCGGCTTTTAATGTTGTCATATCTTTTTATTTTAAATTTTAGATTTCAGATTATTGATTAAACAAAGATAATCACAACTCTTAACTCATAACTTATAATTCATTATTTTTACGTTCTTAAAAATAAGGAAATGAATAAAGAAGCTCGTGTGCAATTTGTTATAAACACTTTAAAAGAACTCTACCCTACCATACCTGTACCGCTTGATCATAAAGATCCTTATACACTGCTCATTGCTGTATTACTTTCAGCACAATGTACTGATGTTCGCGTTAATCAAATTACTCCTCTTTTGTTTGCAAAAGCTGATAATCCCTATGACATGGTGAAAATGTCTGTAGAGGAAATTAAAGAAATTATTCGACCATGCGGTTTATCTCCAATGAAATCTAAAGGAATTCATGGTTTGTCTGAAATTTTAATTGAAAAACACAATGGAGAGGTTCCGCAAAGTTTTGAAGCATTAGAAGAATTACCAGCTGTAGGTCATAAAACAGCAAGTGTTGTAATGTCTCAAGCTTTTGGAGTTCCCGCTTTCCCTGTAGACACACATATACATAGATTGATGTACAGATGGAATCTTTCGAATGGAAAGAATGTAACTCAGACTGAAAAAGACGCTAAACGATTATTTCCTAAAGAAATATGGAATGATCTGCACTTACAGATTATTTGGTACGGACGTGAATATTCGCCTGCTCGAGGCTGGAGTTTAGAGAAAGATATTATCACGAGAACGGTTGGAAAAAAATCGATTATTGAAGAAATGACAAAAGTGACAAAATAGAAAAAAGGCACAAAGTTTAAAACCTTTGTGCCTTTTATATTTTTATTTCTTTATACCTTAAAAACTACATACTGCCTTTTAACGCATTATATTCTTTTGTCATATCAAGCGATCTATAAACTCCTAAAAGTGTTTTTGTAGCTTCTGAATTTTTTGGTTCAATAGTAAGCACTTTCTTTAGATACGGAATCGCACTGCGGGTTACATCATCTTTTACAGCACTCAATTTATCATATTTCTTCATTTCTGCAGGCGTTGTTCCTAAAGATGAAATTTCATCGGCTAAATCTTTTTTCTGCTGTAATTTTAAGTACGCTAAATTTATATAAGCATCAATGTAATTTGGGTTCAACTCTAGAACATAATTATAAATCATTTCTGCTTTAGAATACTCTTTCTTTTCTAGATAAGAATAAGCTAGATTATTATTAATCTCAATCTTTTTTGAAGGAACTGATTCTGTTCTTGGCTTTTCATATACTCCTTGCTGAATAGCGGCTTCTCGGGCTTTAGGTGAAACAAACATGTCTTCTTCTTTTGTTTTCTTGTTTGTTGCGTAGTACAAAACTCCTTTTCCGGAAAAATTGATTTTTTTGAGCTGCTCATAATATCGTATTGCCGAATCAAAATCTCTTGCATTTACAGATGAAGATGCGGCATTAAACAAGTTCAATGTATCTTTTTTATCAAACAAATAAACTTTATAACTTTTCTCTGCGCTTTCTTTAAATTTGCCTGCATTAAAATCGGTCATTGCGCCATTGACCAAATTAGATTTCATCTCTTTTAGCGCCAAATTTGCTTTAATAGTAAATTTAAATTTACCTGATTCATTTTCGTATAAAAATACATCCTGATAAGCTTGTGATGCCAATGTAAAATTATTGGCTGCATCAATGTTTTTTCCTGCTAAATCTTTTAATACATTTCCTTTTAAAAAGTAATAATCAGATTTATCCTCATCAGAAGCATTAAGTATAAGATATTCTGTTTTATTTAAAATTGCCAAAGCTTCCGGACTTTTTCCCTTGTCATACAAGGACTGTGCTTCTTTGATTTTATCTTTTTGAGCAAATGCTCCAATTGTTACCAATAGAAGAGTTGATAACAGAATTAGTTTTCTTTTCATTTTTGGTTAGTTTTGGTTGGTTGTTAAATAGACTTAATGGCTGTTTAGTAAAAGAATGAGCATCAAAAAAAAAGACGCTAAAACTTTTATTTAATATGCTCTGGCACGCACATTAAAAAACAAAAAACTCTTTTCCATCAAAAGAATAGTAGAAACCAACAATGATCCCTGCTATTATCTATCTGACTTACAACAAACAAAACAACGAAGTGTAATTTTTTTCCATAGATTATCGGTGATTTGGGTTAAACGTTTTTCTTAAATATTAACATTTCTAGATAAAAATGAGTTTCTACACTTTAATAATAAAAACTTCATATTTTAATACTATCAATGAAATAAATAATACTTTTTAACTAAACTAAAATTAAATCTCGAACAAATAAAGAAAACCTGATTAAAATATGAAAATTTAACAATACAGAATAAAACTATACAAAAAATCTGATATTGTTTGTATAGTAAAAAAGGCTGAGATTCCTTTTTTTGCCATTTAAAATTAAAAATCATCAGATTGATGCGGTCAATTACCAGTGAGTTTAGTAAAATAAAAAACTCACTATCTGTATTTAAATACAAATAGTGAGCTTTCAACCAAAACGACCATTTGGTTTTCTTTCGAAATAAACATCCGACTGGGCAAGCGGGCTGTTTAATTTGCTATAATTTCAAAACTTTTATTTTCAATTTTCACAACAGTTAAAGCTTGTGAATAATTCAACAAAAAAGAAACTACTTCTTTTTTAGGTTTTAAATCTTTAGCAGCTACTGCTTTTTTTGAGTAAATTTTCGCCATACCAATAAAATGTTTTATACTAGTATAACGAGCTTATATTCAAAATAGTATTAGTTGGTCAAAATAATTTGATGTTTGTCGATAATTTTTCTCAAATTCATCAATGCATAACGCATTCTTCCTAATGCAGTATTAATACTTACATCTGTTAACTCAGAGATTTCTTTAAAACTCATATCCTGATACATTCTCATTACCAAAACTTCTTTTTGATCGTCTGGCAGCTCTTCGATTAATCTTTTTAAATCAACTTCAACTTGATCTAAAATCATTTTACTTTCAATGTTTAGCGAATCATCAGACATAATTGAGAAAATCGAAAACTCTTCGGTTTCTCTATACATTGGCATTTTCTTGGTTTTGCGAAAATGATCCACAATTAAGTTGTGTGATATACGCATAACCCAAGGCAAAAACTTACCTTCTTCATTATATGAATTGCTTTTTAAAGTTTTGATAACTTTAATAAATGTGTCTTGAAAAATATCGTTTGAAATATCTCTATCAGCAATCTTTGAATATATAAAACCATATATCTTAGATTCGTGTCTTTTTATCAATGTCGCAAGGGCACTTTCGCTGCCTTCGACATAATTTTTCACTAATAGAGCGTCTGGAATATGCAGATCAGCCATAATACTTACTTTTTAGGTTCTATAATTTTGGAGTAAATTTTCTAAAAAGTATTTTATGTATAGGCGTATCTTTTTTATAATGTTAATATTGTGACC
>NZ_NRQU01000065.1 GCF_004119495.1 Flavobacterium sp. YO12 | reverse complement strand
TAGTAATATTCGTAGTTCGTTTAGTATTGAATTTTTTTATGTTGAAATTTCTAAAACTTAGTTTCTAGGTGATTTTTTTCTTTCCGATTTTGCACCTACTCTCGACATAGCACATCTAAATCCGATGTAATCTGTTGCCATATCTTGAGGGAAATATCTTCTTTGAGCTGGATCTAACCAATATGCTCTATCTCTCCAAGAACCTCCTTTGTAAACTCTAACTTTATCATCAATTAAAGTAGTACGCTTACTAGAGTTATCATATTTTCTAATCATTTTACCTAAACTATCCGTTGTTACGTTATGTTTAGGAGAATTGTACATTGCTTGATCAGCTTTTGATCCTGATTCAGAATCTCCAAAGTCAAAATATCTTGAAGATTGTTTATCACCATCTCTGTAATTGATATTATTACTTGTACTGAAGTTTTGTCTTAAATATGTTTCTTGCTCATCAACTGGAACCTGAGCGATTTCTCCTGGAAGATTTCTCGCTATTACTTTTCCATTGCTTAATGTGTCATATTTAATAGTAGCAGTTGTAACGATTTCAACTTTACCATCTTTACCAATTTTGTTTTTAGCATATTGATTTCCTCTATAGTAGTTAAAATCATTTGCTTCATTATCAATAATTGGTCTGTAAACATCGGCAACCCATTCTGCAACGTTTCCTGCCATATCATATAAACCGAAATCGTTTGGAGCATAACTTTTTACAGAGTTTGTAATATCTGCACCGTCATCAGACCAACCTGCAATTCCACCGTAATCACCGTTTCCTTGTTTAAAGTTAGCTAACTGATCACCTCTATTTTTACGTTTCGCTGAACGAGTGTAATCACCAGACCAAGGATATTTCTTTTGTCCTTTGTAAATGTTATATTCTCTTTGTCCAACATCTGCAGCTGCAGCATATTCCCACTCAGCTTCAGTAGGAAGTCTGTATTCTGGTAAAATAATACCAGAAGAACGTTGTGCGTATACATTTTTCTCTTCAGGAACTACGCCGTCTTTTCCAGCTTTTGGTCGTTTTCCGTTTGGATTTTTCTTGATAACAATTTCTTCGCTTCCACCACGTGAAGTACTAGGAGACATTAAATATCCTTCAGTATTAAATGCATTTTCAGCAGTTACATCACTAGTTTTAGCTCCTTTTTGAAGGTAACCATTTTTCTCTAAAACAGCTTCGTTTACACGGTCAGTTCTCCATTTACTAAATTCAACAGCTTGAATCCAGTTTACACCAACTACTGGGTAGTTTGCATAAGATGGGTGTCTTAAATAGTTATTTGTCATCGTTTCGTTATACCCCAAACGATTTCTCCATACTAAAGTATCAGGTGAAGCTCCTTCGTAAATATTCTTGTAATTTTCTTCTGTTGGAGGGAAAACTTTTTTCAACCACTCAAGGTATTCTAAGTACATACCATTTGTAACTTCAGTTTCATCCATATAGAAAGACTGAACGTGTTGCTGAGTAGGTGTGTTATTCCAATCATGCATAACATCATCTTGTACTTTACCCATAGTAAATGTACCTCCTTCAACAAAAACTAAACCAGGTCCTGCCTGTTGTTTTTTTCCTGCATTTCTAGCAGCAGTTCCATTCTGACTATCTACATCCCAGCCAGTTGCTCTCGAAGCGTGAGTGGAACTCGATTTTTTGCTACAACTAGCCGTGCCCAACATCAATACCATTGACATCATTAATTGCAAGACTACAATTTTGTTTACTTTCATACTCATTCTTAGGTGATAAATTTAGGTGCTGCAATATAATAATTAACATTTAATTAGCAACATCCGTTCTAATAATTTTATTTAGCTGTTTTTTACCAGAAAATAACCTATAGTTACGAACGCAAAAATATACTTTTTATTATTTACTGTAACATGAAATACTATATTTTTACCTACTAATTTTATTTTAATTAAATTTTGCTTTTTCAGATAATGAAACAGTTTCTAATAGTATACTTTCTGTTGCTTCCAATTCTCTCATTCTCTCAGTTAAACGGGAGCCTGACACTTGATTGGCAGACCAAAAAGGAGATGAATTACGGTGACTTTAAAACCATAATTCCGTACTTTTCAGGAAATACTTTTCGTTACGACATTACTAAAAAAACTTAACGTTCCTGCTCAACCTAAATCAGTCAAACATTTCAAATAATTCTTCTGTACAAATTACAAATACCATTTACGAACCAATTTCAAGAACCGATTTAGGCGACTTAAACCCTGAAAACATCCCAGATAAACTCAATGAATCATTAAAAAGCACAAATGCTAGAGACACAAAACAAAACTTTCTGTTTCTATACCCTATTATAAAGGAAGGAAATAATTTCAAACGTCTGCGATCATTTTCTTATTTTATCACAAATACTGCTTCAAAAAACAGCAGCTCTACAGCTTTTCAAAAATCAAACGCGATTACAAATTCAGTACTCGCTTCGGGTGACTGGTATCGTTTTTATATTGAAAAATCAGGGATTTACAAAATTTCAAAATCCTTTTTGCAAAGCTTAGGTTTTGATCCCGGAAAAGAAGATCCGAAAAGGATAAAAATCTATGGTAATGGCGGACAAATGCTCCCTTTATCAAACAACATGTATTACCCCGAAGATCTAACAGAAAATGCAATCCAAGTTATTGGAGAAAACGACGGCATTTTCAACAATGAAGATTACATTCTTTTCTATGCAGAAGGCACTGAGAACTGGAGTGCTGAAAGCCAAACAAATTTAAATTTGTACGATACAAAATCATACTATTATATCACCAGCTCTGGAGGAGAGGGCAAAAGAATTCCAAATGCAAGTCAGCCATCAGGAATCAGCACTTTAGAACTCAATACGTTTGATGACTATCAATTTCACGAAGTAGACCAAACCAATCTTGTTCATTTAGGAAGGCAATGGCTTGGAGAAGCATTTGACATCAATCAAGAACAGGAGTTTTCTTTTAACTTTCCAAACATTGACACATCATCTCCAGTAAAAATTGAACTAAACGCAGCCTCGGCAGCCTTTACTCCTACTTCTTTTATTATTTCTGCAAATGGTCAAAACATTGAAACTATAAACTTCAGCAGCCTTTCGACAAGTTCCGAAATCAAATACCTAACACAAAAACTACCTGCAAACACAACATTTTCTGGCACAGAAAACATAAAAATAAAACTTACTTATAATAACAATGGTGTACCGGGTTCAAAAGGCTTTCTTGACTACATTAATTTAACAGCAAAAAGAAAACTTATTGGCACAAACAAACAATTCAAGTTTCAATATAACGCTGCCGGCTCAACGACTGGAATTGTAAATTACACTATTGGAAACGCTTCGACAATTTCTCAAATTTGGGATATCACAGACCTATATAATGTATCGAAATTTGAAAACCCAAATCAAGCTGTTTTCAGCTTCAAAGCAAACCTTGGAGAAGTTAGAAAATATATTGCACTTGATGCCGCAGATTACTACACTCCTTTAAAAGAAAATCAGTCTAAAATTGCTAATCAAAACTTAAAAGGAACACTTTTTAGAAACAATCAAAACAGTTTTCAAGACATTGATTACGTAATTATAACCCCAAAATCATTAACTACACAGGCAGAAAAATTAGCCATTTTTCATCGCACTAATTCAAACTTAAATGCAAAAGTTATTACGCTTGAAAATATCTATCAGGAATTTTCATCAGGCAAGCAAGACATTACAGCAATTAGAAACTGCATTAAATACATCTACAACAACGCGTCATCTCCCGAAAAAAGAATAAAATACGTAAACCTATTTGGCGATGCTTCTTATGATTACAAAAATAGAATTCCAAACAACACCAATATTGTACCTATTTATCAATCATCAATAAGCAATACAACTGGCGAGGCATCATTTGCCTCTGATGATTTTTATGGCTTAATGGATTCCAACGAAGGAATTGTCGGCTATCCGTTTGGAGGAATTGACATTGCAGTTGGCAGAATGTTAGTTTCCGATAATGTTCAAGCACAAGAAATGGTCAACAAGGTACTTGAATATCACGACACAAAATCTTACGGAAACTGGAGAAACAACTTCGTTTTAATAAGCGATGATTCCGACCAAAGTTCTGATGCTTCTTTACAAACTCGCCAAAATAATTTAGCAGATGTAATTGCTGCAGAAAAACCTTTTTTCAATATCGACAAAATCATTTTAGATTCTTACACACAAGAAGCTTCTGCCGGCGGATCGCGCTATCCAAAAGCTAGAACTGATTTTTTTAATGCTTTTGAAAAAGGAGCTTTAGTTTTTAATTATCTAGGTCACGGAGGAGAAGATGGCTTGGCAAGCGAGCGAATCTGGGAAAAGTCAGACGGACAAAACCTAAACAATCAATACAAATACCCGCTTTTTATTACAATAACCTGTGAATTTTCAAGATTTGATGACCCAACAAGACCAACCGCAGGCGAGTATACTTTCTGGAACCCAAAAGGCGGAGCTATTTCAATGCTGACAACCACGCGAGCGATAGGTCAATTTAATGCCGAAAATTTCAACGACAATTTAAGCAAAAACCTTCTTTCCTACAGCTCCAATCAATATAATAGCATTGCCGAATCGCTGCGAATTTCAAAAAACGAAAACCCAAGCGCTTCCAGCAATGTTATTGTCTATATAGGCGATCCTGCATTAATGCTCGCTATCCCAAAACCCAAAATTAATTTAACCAAAGTAAATGATATTGCGATTTCACAGCCAATTCCTGATTTTAAATCATTAGCAAAAATCAAAATCACAGGTGAAGTAACAGACGAAAACAATATTGTTTTAAACAATTATAATGGAGAACTTTCAACTGCCATTTTTGACAAAATGATTACAGCCTCAACTTTAAACAATGATGGATATAGTCCTGCAATTTCATTCAAAACTCTTGGAGAAACCATATTTAGAGGAAATGCATCTGTAACTAACGGTCAATTTGAATTTAGTTTTGTTGTACCTAGAGATATTAGAATACCTGTTGACAATGGTCGAATTAGTTTTTATTCAAAGAAAAATCAAGCACTCGAAAACCAAACCGGCAGTACAACCATCATTAAAATTGGAGGTATAAACGAAAATGCACCACAAGACAATATAAGTCCAAAAGTTAAGTTATATATGAACGATGAGACTTTTGTATCTGGCGGAATTACAAACGATTCACCCTTTCTTTTAGCGTTCCTAGAAGACGAAAATGGCATCAACACTGCCGGCGGAATTGGTCACGATATAATTGCCATTTTGGATGGAGATGTAAGCAATCAATATATTCTGAATGATTACTACCAAACAAAATTAGACGACTATACAAACGGAAATCTACGTTTTCCTTTGCGAAATTTAGCTCCGGGTCTGCACACAATTAGTTTCACCGCCTGGGATGTTTACAACAATCCTGTAACAAGTGAAATACAGTTTATAGTTGTTGGCGACGATGCATTAACATTAACACACGTTCTTAATTACCCTAATCCTTTTTCAACTTATACTCAATTCTGGTTTTCTCACAACAGACCTTATGAGCCGTTGGATGTTCAGGTTCAGGTAATGACAATAACAGGAAAAGTAGTTTGGACAAAAAACCAAATTATTACTACAGAAGGCTTTTTATCTAGAGAAATATCATGGGATGGTAAAGATGATTTTGGCGATCGAATTGGAAAAGGAGTTTACATTTATAAACTTACCGTTCGATCTAATTTAACAAATAAAAAAGCAGAAAAATACGAAAAACTTGTAATTCTATAATAATATATATATTTGTAACATAAATACCTTTATCCCCACAAATGAAAAAAATATCGTTTTTATTAATTTCTTTATTAATTATTTCATTCGCAAAAGCCCAAAATATTGAACGCCCCATTACAACAGGAGTACCCTTTTTATTAGTCGCTGCAGATGCGAGAGCTGCCGGTCTTGCTGATCAAGGTGTTGCTACTTCTTCAGATGTTTTTTCTCAACAATGGAATCCCGCTAAATATGCTTTTTCAGAAGACGCACAAGGTTTCTCAATCAGCTACACACCTTATTTAACAGATTTAGCCAATGATATTTCACTTGGACAATTAACTTATTACAATAAAATTAATGAGCGAAGTGCTTTTGCAGGAAGTCTTAGATATTTTGGTTTTGGAGGAATTGAACTAAGAGAAACTGGAGATCCAAGCGAACCTACCAGAGAAGTAAGTCCAAATGAACTTGCATTAGACGGTTCTTACTCATTAAAATTAAGCGAAAAATTCTCGATGGCAGTTGCTGCTCGTTTTATCAGCTCAAACCTAAAAATCCCATCTGGAGAAGTTGATGCTTCTGCTGCAAGATCATTTGCTGTAGATATCGCAGGTTTTTATCAATCAGAAGAAATTGCATACCATGATTTTAACGGAAGATGGAGAGCAGGTTTTAATGTTCAAAATTTAGGTCAAAAAATAAGCTATGACAACGACGATTTAAGCTCAAACTTTTTGCCTGCAAATTTAAGAGTCGGTGGTGGATTTGATTTTATTTTTGATGATTATAACAAATTAGCAGTTTCTGTAGAGTTGACAAAACTTTTAGTTCCTACACCTCCTGGGCCAGGAACACCTGTAGACACAAATGGCGACGGTGATTTTACAGATCCCGAAGACATCTCGCAAGAAAAAGCAAATTCTATAAACTATAAAAACTACAAAGACACAGGCTGGGTTTCAGGAATATTCAAATCATTTGGAGATGCACCAGGAGGCTTCAGCGAAGAGATAAAAGAAATAACCTACAGCGTTGCTGCAGAATATATGTATCAAGATGCCTTTGCTATGCGTTTAGGTTATTATCATGAAAGCCCAATGAAAGGAGCAAAACAGTTCTTTTCTCTAGGAGCAGGATTTAAATACAACATCATGAAAGTTGACGTGTCTTATTTATTCTCATCATCAAATGTTAAAAATCCTTTAGAAAATACACTTCGCTTTTCTTTAACCTTTAACTTTGGAGACAAATACGAAGTATATTAAAAAAATCAAATAAAAAGCAATCACAAATCCAAATTTCTAAAAACTTAGAAATTTGGATTTTTTTTCCCATAAAAAGAAATGAAAGAAATTAGCATTACATCATCATTTACAGTTTATGAATCTATAAAAGAAGTTTCAGCAGAAATTCAGGATTTAATGACACAGGCAGTAGAAATTCGCAAAAAAGCATACGC
Source organism: Flavobacterium sp. YO12 (assembly GCF_004119495.1). Taxonomy (GTDB): domain Bacteria; phylum Bacteroidota; class Bacteroidia; order Flavobacteriales; family Flavobacteriaceae; genus Flavobacterium. The sequence continues at coordinate 16,618 of NZ_NRQU01000065.1, read as the reverse complement.
ACCCTATTCTCAATTTAGAGTTGGAGCCGCTTTACTTTTAGACAACGGAAAAATAGTTTTGGGTTCAAACCAAGAAAATGCTGCCTATCCTTCAGGATTATGTGCCGAAAGAGTTGCTATTTTTCATGCAGGAAGTATTTATCCAGAAGCCAAAATTTTAAAAATAGCTATTACAGCAGCTTCAGACACCAATCAAACCAAAGCACCGATTCCGCCTTGCGGATCATGCCGACAATCTATTGCAGAATACGAAATCAAACAAGACACCCCTATTGAAATCTATTTTATGGGCGAAATTGGCGAAGTTTACAAATCAGCATCCCTAAAAAATTTACTCCCTTTTATGTTTGATAAAAAGTTCTTGTAAAAAAAAGCCAAAAAGTGCCTTTTAAATTTTACTTCTTAATAGGAATGTCTTATTTTTGCATCCCGACCTTTCGGGCGCAAATTTGTGGGAGGAAACTATTTTGCGTTATAGGCAACAATTGATAACACAAACAAACTTTAGCAAAAGAAAGAATTCAGATGAAAGAAGTTACAAAAGAAGTATATTTAAAGTGGTACGAAGACATGCTGCTTTGGAGAAAGTTTGAAGACAAACTTGCAGCATTATACATTCAACAAAAAGTTAGAGGTTTTTTACACCTATATAATGGTCAAGAAGCTGTATTAGCAGGTGCATTGCACGCTATGGACTTGACTAAAGACAAAATGATTACTGCATACAGAAACCACGTTCAGCCAATTGGTATGGGAGTTGATCCTAGAAACGTAATGGCAGAACTTTTAGGAAAAGCAACAGGTACCTCTAAAGGCATGGGAGGTTCTATGCACATTTTCTCTAAAGAGCACCGTTTTTACGGAGGACACGGAATTGTAGGTGGACAAATTCCTGTAGGAGCTGGTTTAGCTTTTGCAGATAAATATTTCAACACTGGCGGTGTTACCATGACTTACTTTGGTGATGGAGCTGCTAGACAAGGTTCATTACACGAAGCTTTCAACATGGCTATGCTATGGAAATTACCAGTTGTATTTATCGTTGAAAACAACGGTTATGCAATGGGAACTTCTGTTGAAAGAACTGCAAACCATACTGACATCTGGAAACTTGGTTTAGGTTACGAAATGCCATGCGGACCTGTTGACGGAATGAATCCTGTAAAAGTTGCTGAAGCAATGACTGAAGCAATTGACAGAGCTCGTCGTGGAGACGGACCAACTTTCCTTGAAATGAAAACGTACCGTTACAGAGGACACTCTATGTCTGATGCACAATTATACCGTTCTAAAGAAGAGGTTGAAGAGTACAAAAAAATCGACCCAATTACACAAGTTCTTGATGTAATCTTGGATCAAAAATATGCTACTGAAGAAGAAATCGAAGTAATTGACCAAAGAGTTAAAGACTTGGTTGAAGAGTGTCAGAAATTTGCTGAAGAATCTCCATACCCAGATTTACAACAATTATACGACGTAGTGTACGCACAAGAAGACTATCCATTTACACCTCATAAACTATAACATCATGGCGATTAAAGTAACTATGCCTCGTTTGAGCGATACTATGACGGAAGGAACGGTAGCAACTTGGCTTAAAAAAGTAGGCGACAAAATCAGCGAAGGAGATATCCTTGCTGAAATTGAAACAGACAAAGCAACAATGGAGTTCGAATCTTTTAACGAAGGAACTCTTTTACATATCGGAATTCAAGCTGGAGAAACTGCTCCTGTTGATTCATTATTAGCAATCATTGGTAACGAAGGAGAAGATATTTCTGCTCTTTTAGCTGGTGGTGACGCTCCTGCTGCCGAAGCTCCAAAAGCAGATGCTCCTGCTGCTGAAGCAAAAACTGAAACTGCTCCTGCAAAAGCTGCAACTGAATTACCAAAAGGTGTTATCGTTGTAACTATGCCTCGCTTGAGCGACACTATGACTGAAGGTACAGTAGCAACTTGGTTGAAAAAAGTTGGTGATGCTGTAGCGGAAGGTGATATTTTAGCAGAAATTGAAACAGACAAAGCTACTATGGAGTTTGAGTCTTTCAATGCTGGAACATTATTATACATCGGAATTCAAGAAGGAAACACTGCTCCTGTTGACAGCTTACTAGCGATCATTGGACCTGCAGGAACTGATATTTCTGGAATTGCTGACAATTATACTGCTGGAGGCGCTGCAACTGCAAGTGCACCTGCAGCAGAAGAAACAAAAGCTGCTCCTGCTGCTGCTCAAGCAACAGAAACTGTTGCTGAAACTTCAAACGGAGGAAGAATTTTAGCTTCACCTTTAGCTAAGAAAATTGCTTCTGACAAAGGAATTCAATTAAGCCAAGTTAAAGGATCTGGAGAAAATGGACGTATCGTAAAAAGCGATATCGAAAACTTTACTCCATCTGCACAAGCACAACCTGCTGCTTCAGCACCAGCTGCTAAACAAGAAGCATCTGCTCCTGCTGCACCAAAAGTATTTGTACCCGCTGGAGAAGTTTACACAGAAGAGATCAAAAACTCTCAAATGCGTAAAATTATTGCAAAACGTCTTGCAGAATCTTTATTTACAGCTCCTCACTACAACTTAGTGATCGAAGTAAGCATGGACGAAGCAATGGGTGCAAGAGCAACTATCAATACTGTTCCTGATACAAAAGTATCTTTCAACGATATGGTAATTAAAGCTTGTGCTTTAGCATTGAAAAAACACCCAAAAATCAACTCTCAGTGGAAAGAAGATGCTATCATCATCAACCACCACGTAAATATTGGTGTAGCTGTAGCTGTTGAAGACGGATTAGTAGTTCCTGTATTAAGATTTACTGACGCTATGAGTTTATCTCAAATTGGTGCTTCAGTAAGAGATCTTGCAGGAAGAGCAAAAAACAAAAAACTTGGACCACAAGAAATGGAAGGAAGTACTTTTACAGTATCTAACCTTGGAATGTTTGGTATTACTGAATTCAATTCAATTATCAACCAACCAAACTCTGCTATCCTTTCTGTAGGTGCAATTGTTGAGAAACCAGTAGTTAAAAACGGTCAAATCGTAGTTGGAAACACAATGATGTTATCATTAGCTTGTGACCACAGAACAATTGACGGTGCAACTGGCGCTCAGTTCTTACAAACATTAAAACAATACATCGAAAGCCCAGTTACAATGTTGGCATAATTTCAATGTTTACCCTGAGCCAAGTCGAAGGTTATATTTAATAAAATCCCGTTTTGTTTATTCAAAACGGGATTTTTTGTTTAATTTTCGCCCACAAATTCAATACTTGATAAAATGAAAAAACTAATCCTTGTAACTTTATTCCTAGCAGCAATTGCCTGTCAGAAAAAAGAGCAGACAGAAAAATCAGCAGTCGTTACAGACGAACACAGCTATTCTAAACCAGAACTTGCTGTAGTTAAACATCTAGATCTTGACATAAAAGTTGATTTTGATACACAGACTATTTCTGGAAAAGCATCTTGGCTAATTGACAACATCAGCAAAGGAAATGAAATTATATTCGATGAAAACACCTTAAACATTACAAAAGTAACTTTAGGTGATGACGAAAAAGAAACAAAATTTGAACTTGGAAAGGATACTGAATTTCACGGAAAACCACTTCATATCAAAATAGAACCAAATACAACAAAAGTAAACATCTACTACAACACCACTAAAGATGCAGTAGCTTTACAATGGTTAAAACCAGAACAAACGGCTGACAAAAAGAAACCTTTTCTTTTCTCCCAAGGAGAGAGTGTTTGGTCACGTACTTGGATACCTTGTCAGGATTCACCAGGAATTCGTTTTACTTATAATGCAAAAGTTACAGTTCCTAAAGATTTACTAGCCATAATGAGCGCCGTAAATCCGCAGAAGAAAAATGACACCGGAGTTTACACATTTAAACAAGACAAAGCAATTCCATCTTATTTAATGGCAATTGCAGTTGGTGATATTGAATTTCAATCTATCGACAATAGAACCGGAGTTTATGCAGAACCTTCAATGCTGAAAAAATCGGCTTGGGAATTTGCTGAGCTTGGAAAAATGGTTGTTGCAGCCGAAAAACTTTATGGACCTTACCGTTGGGGACGTTACGATGTTTTGGTTTTACCGCCAAGTTTCCCTTACGGCGGAATGGAAAATCCAAACTTGACATTCTTAACTCCAGGAGTTATTGCAGAAGATCGTTCATTAACCAGCTTACTAGCACACGAATTAGGTCACAGCTGGAGCGGAAATCTAGTTACAAACGCTACTTGGGATGATATTTGGTTAAACGAAGGTTTTACTACTTATGTTGAACATCGAATTGGCGAAGCAATATTTGGTCAAAAAGAATTTGAAATGCAAAACGTTATTATTCGTAAAGAATTAATTGATAATGTAGCTGAATATGGCGACACAAATCCCGATACTAGATTAAAAGTAAGCCTTACAGGAAGAAACCCTGATGAAGGAATCAGCATGATTCCATACGTAAAAGGGTATGCCTTTTTGAGAGTAATTGAAAACGCTGTAGGCCGTGAAAAATTCGATGTTTTTATCAAAAATTATTTTGATGCGCACGCTTTCAAATCGATCACTACTGATGATTTTATCAAATATTTTAACGAGAATCTTATTAAAGGAGACAAAGCTCTTGCTGATAAAATAAAATTAGACGACTGGATTTTCAAACCTGGAATTCCATCAAACATAACACCTGTAAGCTCTCCTGATTTTGATGCTATAGATAAAATCCAAAAAAGCTGGAGAGAAACCGGCGTAAAAGGATTAAGCCAAAAAATCACAACAACTACAGAAAAACAACATTTTATAGATCATCTTCCAACAGATATTACATCAAAAGAAATGGAAGAACTTGACAAGGAATTCAACTTTACAAAAGGCGGAAATTTCATCATCAAACGTCAATGGTTTGTTCAGGCAATTCGCCATCAATATAAAGCAGCTAATCCTGCAATAGAACAATTTTTAATTGGAAGCAGCAGAACTGGATCTGTAATGATGCTTTATAAAGAAATGGTAAAAACACCAGAAGGAAAAGTTTGGGCAAATCAAATTTTTGACAAAGCAAAATCAGGTTATCACGCTACAACTATTCAAGATATCAAAGGCACTTTAAAATAGTTTTCAGCCTATATTAAAACTCAAAAATCCCAATTACAATTGTAATTGGGATTTTTTTCTTTAAAACTAATGTTTAGTTTTTATTCTTAGCCTCTATCCATTTCGACATGTACATTGTACTTCTGTACGCATGATGCTGCAATAAATTCCCCATAAAATTATGCAGACGATGCTCATCAGAATTCATCAATAAAGAATTTACCTTCATCATTAATTCATCAGCATAATCATCCTTTTGATAACATTTGTTTATTATCTCAATACCATTTTTTTGAGATTGTTTCCAAAGATTTTCTTCTTGATAAAGGACAATCGCTTTTTTTGCAAATTCCTGCGGATCATCCACTATAAATCCATTCCAGTTTAAAGCTCCGCTCATTGCTTCTGCACCAATAGTTGTAGTTACACTCGGAGTTCCGCATTGCATCGCTTCCAACAACTTTCCTTTTAAACCAGCTCCAAAACGAATTGGCGCCAAAACTACTCTTGATTTTTTTACAACCTCATTAGCATCTACCACTCTTCCCATAATAAAAAACCATTCTTAGGCTGATGCAATTGCAATACTTTCTGTGACGGATAAGCTCCATAAACTTCCAAAACTGCTTCTGGAAAATCCTTTTTTATCAAGGGCCAAATTGATTCTTTTAAGTATTGAACCGTATTCCAATTTGGCTCATGCAGAAAATTCCCGATAAAAACAAAATGCTTTCGATCTTCAAAAGAAGGTAATTCTGCCAAACTTTCTTGGCTCATTTCATCAACTAAAAACGGCAGATAAAACAACAAACTTGAACTAATTTTAAAAACATCTTTTAAAAGATCCATTTCAAACTGTGAGATCATCAAAGAAAAATCACATCTTAAGATACTAGCTATTTCGCGTTTTGCAACTTCTTCAGACAACAAATCAGTAAGCTGAAAAATTCTATTTTCTTTAAATGCCTTTTGCCTTGCCGTTCTTAAACAATGTAAATCTTCTGTATCTAACAATCGAATTGCATTAGGACAGTTTTCTGTTACGCGCCAGCCAAACTGCTCTTCAATCATAAAACGATCAAACAAAACTACATCTGGATTTAATTCAATTATAAAATCATCAAAAGTTGAACTATTTAATTCGATACTTTTTTTCTCGACACCAAAGTCAGACAAGTCAACCATAAATTCGCTGTCTAAAGCAGGACTGGCAAATGTAATTTGATATCCGTTTGCGATAAAAACAGAAATCAACTGCATCATCCTCCCTCCTGCTGCAGAAGAATTTGGCTCAGGCCAGACAAATCCAATTATTAAAAGTTTTTTTATCTGATTCATCATTTTTTTTTCAACTTACAAAATAATGCTTTTTTGAGCGTATTTGAACGATATTTGCTGACTTTTCGTCATAAAAAACACTAATTTTGCAAGAACTAAAAATGCAAGGAAATTATGTTGGGATTAAAATTAGCTACAGACCCGCGCTGGGTAAATATTGTGGAGTCGAATATTGAAGAAATTTTGACAGATCACGCCTGGTGCGAACAAAAAGCCGCTTCGAATGCAATAAGTATCGTTACTTATAATTCTGAATTAGAAGAACTGGTAACCGAAATGCTTATTATTGCACGCGAAGAGCTGGAACATCTACAGATGGTTCACGACGTAATAAAAAAACGCGGACTTACTTTAGGACGCGAGCGAAAAGACCACTATGTAAATGAGCTGTTTAAATTCATGAAAAAAGACGGCAGCAGACGCGATGCACTCTGCGATCGTTTATTATTTTCAGCCATGATTGAAGCCCGAAGCTGTGAACGTTTTAAAGTTCTTTCAGAAAATATTAAAGATGAAGAATTAGCCAAATTTTATCGCGATTTAATGATTTCTGAAGCTGGGCATTATACTACTTTTTTAGGATTTGCAAGAAAATACCAAGACAATATTGACATCGATAAACGATGGAAAGAATGGATTGAATATGAAGGCTCTATTATTACCAATTATGGTAAAAAAGAAACTGTACACGGATAAATTACATCTTTTTTTGACATTATTATTTTACTAAACACCACAAATTACTATGCAAAAAAGTAAATCCAGATCGATCGTATTTAAAATTGCCAAGTATTTAGGGATAACTTTCGCTGTTATTTTAGGAATGTTATTTTTAACACCTATTGTTTTTGAAGATCAAATTAAGGATCAAATCAAAAAGATTGCCAACGAAAGACTAAGCGCCGAACTCAATTATTCTGATGTTTCGGTTTCGTTTTTTCGTCATTTCCCATCTCTTACATTAACCCTAGACAATTTAAGTCTTAACGGTTCAGTTCCATATAAAAACGAAAAATTCATTACCGCCAAAGAAGTTTCTTTTGGAATAAATGTTGCCAGTTTAATTTTTAGTAAATCTGTCAAAATTGATCAGATTTACCTATCGGATTCCTTTATAAATGTAAAAGTAAACCCAAGCGGAGAGGCAAATTACAACATTTACAAATCTCAAGCCGCAGCCACAGAAGATAAAGACAGTACAGAAACTGCCTTGAAATTGGAAAGAATTGAAATCTTAAACAGTAAGATTATTTACGACGATCAATCAACAAAGATTCACTTCGATGCTTTTGGATTCAATTACTTAGGAAAAGGAGATTTAAATAAAGCTGTTTTTGATTTATACTCCAAAGCCAAAATTGAAAAATTAAATATCGTTTATGAAAATGAGCCATATTTAATGAATAAAAAAGTCAATGCTGATTTAATTACAAAAGTCAATATTAACTCCTTATCGTTTTTCTTTCAACAAAATAACTTAAAAATAAACCAGCTTTTAATTGATTTTAAAGGGAAATTTGATTTCTTAAAAGACGGCTACAATATGGATTTTGTAATAAAATCCGACAACAGCGATTTGCACGATGTTTTCACTGCTTTTCCTCCTAAATACATTACTTGGTTATCGAAAACCGAAATAAAAGGAAACACTAACCTGCTCCTAACTTTAAAAGGAGATTATATTGCATCAAAAAATATAGCTCCTGATTTAAATCTTGACCTAAAAATAGACAGCGGATTTGTAAATTACAACAAAAGTCCTTTTCCTGTTTCAAATTTAAACTTAAATGTAAAAACAAAAGTTCCATCTTTGAATCCTGATCTCTTAACTGTTGATGCAAAGAATTTATCGCTAAACATGAACAAAGATTATTTGAAATCTAAGTTTTATGTAGAAGGCATAAAAACTCCCGAAATCAATGCTGATTTTAAGTCTAAAATTGATCTTGAAAAGCTGACAAAAGCACTTGGAATTCCAAAAATAGAATTAAAGGGAGCTTTAACGAGTGATGTAAAAGCAAATGGTAAATTTGATTTAAAAAACAAAATTCTGCCTGTTACCAACGGAACTATTGATTTGGAAAACGGATATTTAAAAACACCTTATTATCCAAATCCAATTACCAATATTACGATAAAATCTAAAATCGACAATCCGAAAGGAACTTTTGGAGACTTAAAAATTAAACTAAAACCAGCTCAATTTACCTTTGAAGGAAAACCTGTTTTTGTTGAAGCAGACTTAAGCAATTTTGACGATTTAGCCTATGATATTAAAGCAAACGGCGAACTTGATGTGAACAAAATATATAAAGTTTTCTCGCAAGAAGGTCTTGATCTTGACGGTTTCGTAAAAGCTGATGTTGTCTTAAAAGGAAAACAAAGCGATGCAGAAAAAGGAAATTACAGCAAACTATACAACAAAGGAACACTGGAGCTTAGAAACATTGGAATCACATCAGAATACCTGCCTAAAAAATTCATTATTAAAGAAGGAATTTTCAAAATCAATCAGGACAAAATGTCTTTCAACAACTTTTTGGCAGCTTATGGCCAATCTGATTTTAAAATGAATGGATATTTGCAAAATGTTTTTAACTATGCAACGACCAAAACAGGGGTTTTAAAAGGTAAATTTAAAGCCACTTCGCGATACATTAATGTTGATGAATTCATGTCGAATACAAGCGCAGAAACTTCTGTAACACAAAATTCATCTCCAAAAACAGAAACAAAACAAGCAGAAAACACACAAACTGGAGTTATAATAATTCCAACAAATTTGAATTTGCAATTTAGCGCCGTTGCTCAGAAAGTAAGTTTTGACAAACTTAAACTTCAAAATGCAGTTGGTAATTTAAGCATGAACAAAGGAAAATTATCAATGCAGAATACCGGCTTTAATCTAATTGGCTGTAATGTTTCTATGAATGCAAATTATCAAGCTGTGACGCCTCAAAAAGCCAATTTTGATTACGCTATAAAAGCAGCTGATTTTGATATTAAAAGAGCTTATAATGAAATTGAGGTTTTTAGAAAAATGGCAAGTGCCGCTGAGAAAGCCCAAGGTATTGTGTCTTTAGATTATCAACTAAAAGGGCGTTTAAATGGCAAAATGGAACCTGTTTACCCATCACTTTCTGGAGGCGGAATTCTTTCCGTTAAAGACGTAAAAGTAAGAGGGCTAAAAATGTTCACCGCTGTAAGCAAGGAAACAAGTACAGAAGCCATTAAAAATCCTGATCTTTCTAAAGTCGATATTAAGACCACGATTAAAAATAATATCATGACCATTGAACGCTTTAAATTTAAATTTGCCGGCTTCAGACCAAGAATTGAAGGCACAACAAGTTTAGACGGAAAACTGAATTTAAAAATGCGTCTAGGCTTGCCTCCGCTTGGAATATTCGGGATTCCACTTACAGTTACAGGAACTCAAGATAATCCAAAAATAAAAGTTGGAAGAAAATCTCAAGATTTAGAAGAAACTAAAGATACGGAATAAGTAAAATTGAATTTTAAGTTCTTTAAAACCTAAATTCACAAATCTTATTAACCATAAACCTTTGAAAAAGTACAAAACTTTATCAAAGGTTTTTTTTATAACTTTAGCAAAGTTATACCCTTTTAAATTATGGCCGTTCCAGCAAACAAAGAAGAGTTGCAAAACGCAATCAAAATCAATTACAATAAGCTTAAAAAAGAATTATTAAGCATTCCTCAGGAGTTAACTACAGCTCCAAACTTAGAAGGACACATGAAAAATACTACTATAAGCATCAATAATCTAATTTCGTATTTAAATGGATGGGGAGAACTAGTACTAAAGTGGAACACGAAGAAAGAACGGAATGAAATTGTAGATTTTCCCGAAACAGGGTATAAATGGAATGAACTTGGAAAACTGGCACAAAAATTCTATAACGATTATGAAAAGGATGATTTTAATACTTTATGTACTGAACTAGATGAAATCACAGGTAGAATTCTTTTCTTAATTGAACAAAAAACAAATACAGAATTATACGAAACTGCTTGGTATGAAAAATGGACATTAGGTAGAATGATACAGTTTAATACTTCTTCTCCTTATAACAATGCCAGAGCAAGAATTCGAAAGTGGAAAAAAGAAAACAACATCAAATAAGACATTGGCAATAAAATGCATAAAACAAAAAACCCGATCTTTTCAGAACGGGTTTTTTATAAATAGTAATCTAATGATTATGCTTCGAATGGAAGGATAGATACATAAGATTTATTATCTTTTTTCTTTTGGAACTTAACAACTCCAGCTACTCTTGCGTGTAGTGTATGATCTTTACTAATGTAAACGTTTTCACCTGGATTATGTTTTGAACCTCTTTGTCTAACGATGATGTTTCCAGCAATAGCAGCTTGACCACCAAAAATCTTAACGCCTAGACGTTTTGATTCTGATTCTCTACCATTCTTCGAACTACCGACACCTTTCTTGTGAGCCATGACGTATGAGTTTAAATATTGTTATTATTCTTTAGTAGTCTCTTTTTTTGCTTTTGGAGCTGCTGCTTTTTTAGCTTTTGGAGCTTCTTCAGTAGCTGGAGCATCTTCTGCTACAACTGCTTTCTTAGCTGCTGCTTTTTTAGTTCCTCCTGCTGCAGTAATACCTTCAATTACAATTTGTGTAAGATATTGTCTGTGACCATTTCTTTTTTTGTATCCTTTTCTTCTTTTCTTTTTGAAAACGATAACTTTATCACCTTTTAAGTGTTGTAACACTTTAGCTTCTACTGAAGCACCTTCTATAGCTGGGGCGCCTAAAGTTACATTTCCGTTATCATCTAATAAAAGAACTTTGTCAAAAGAAACTTTTGAACCTTCTTCGTTAGCTAAACGGTGAACATAAACCTTTAAGTCTTTGCTTACTTTAAATTGTTGCCCTGCTATCTCTACGATTGCATACATACCAAATTGATTTATTGATTTTTAAGGTTGCAAATATACAACTATTAATTTACTGTGCAATTCCTAATTCTAAAAATATTTAAATTACCCTAAAGTCTCTTTTTCAAGCACTTCAACTGCTGTTTAAAATCTTAAACAGATGTAAAATACTGTTAAATTAATCATGTCTCGCTTAAAATTTAAAAAAAGTACGCAAAAAAAACTATTTTTGATGTAACTATAATTAATTCAGGACTACCTATTATATAGGTAAATAAAAATTATTAATCCCTATGAAAAATTCAATAATGATGTTAAGTGCTGCACTAATGCTTGGCGGAGTTGCTCATGCTCAAAAAGTAGTTTTTGAAGAATACAATTTAGACAATGGCATGCATGTAATTTTGCACAATGATCCCTCTGCTCCTGTTGTCATCACTTCTGTAATGTACCATGTTGGTTCAAAAGACGAGCGCCCAGATCGTACTGGTTTTGCACATTTCTTTGAACATTTATTATTTGAAGGAACTCAAAATATCAAACGCGGTGAATGGATGAAAATCGTTACTGCAAATGGCGGTGTTAACAATGCCAACACTTCGGACGATAGAACCTATTATTACGAAGTATTTCCGTCAAACAGTTTAGAATTGGGTTTATGGATGGAGTCAGAACGTTTAATGCATCCAATTATCAATAAAATTGGCGTTGAAACGCAGAATGAAGTTGTTAAGGAAGAAAAAAGAATGCGTTATGACAACCAGCCGTATGGGAACATCTTACCTGAGGTTAAAAAAAACATGTTCAAAAACCACCCTTACCGCTGGACTACAATTGGCTCTATGAAAGATCTAGATGCCGCAACTCTTGAAGAATTCCAAGCTTTTAATAAAAAATTCTATACTCCTAATAACGCTGTTTTAGTAGTAGCTGGAGATTTTGATAAAGCCAAAACTAAAGAATGGATTCAAAAATATTTCGCTCCAATTCCAAGAGGGGAAGAGGTAAAAAAACAAACTTTTGTCGAAGAACCAATTACCAAAACGATAAAAGCGACTTACGAAGATCCAAACATTCAAATTCCTATGATTGTTGCTTCATACAGAACGCCATCTATGAAAACGAGAGATGCTAGGGTTTTAGATTTAATTTCTTCATATCTAAGCGACGGAAAAAGTTCTAAGCTTTACAAAAAAATAGTTGACGACAAAAAAATGGCACTTCAAATTGGAGCCGTTGGTTTTAGTCAGGAAGATTATGGAACATATATTTTATATGGTCTACCAATGGCACCGCATACAACTGCAGATGTTTTAAAAGAAATGGACGAAGAGATTGTAAAAATTCAAACTGATCTGATTTCTGAGAAAGATTACGAAAAACTACAAAACAAATTCGACAACAATTTTGTAAACGCAAATGCAACTGTTGAAGGAATTGCTGAAAATCTAGCTTCATATTACTTACTTTATGGAGATGTAAACCTGATTAATACTGAAATTGATCTTTACCACTCTATCACAAGAGAAGAAATTAGAGAAGTTGCCAAAAAGTATTTAAACCCAAATCAGCGTTTAATTTTAGATTACATCCCTTCAACTAAAGTTCAAAATTAAGAGCCTCGAATCATGAAAAAAATACATACAGTTTTAATCCTTTTATTCCTAACTGGAATTATGCAAGCACAAGATCGTCCACAACCAAAACCAGGAAATCCGCCTGTAGTCAACATCAAAAAACCGCAAACTTTTGTTTTGGCAAACGGAATGAAAGTTTTGATAGTTGAAAATCATAAATTACCTAGAGTAAGCTTCAATCTTACGCTGGACAACGCACCTTTTGCCGAAGGAAACAAAAAAGGCGTTGACGAGTTAACCAGCAGTTTGATTGGTAACGGAACCAAAAAAACTACAAAAGAAAGTTTTAATGAAGAAATAGATTTTTATGGCGCCAACATTAATTTCTCTTCATCAGGAGCTTATGCCAGTTCACTTTCTAAATATTCAGGACGAGTTCTTGAACTTTTAGCAGAAGGAGCTTTACAACCTAATTTTACTCAAGCTGAATTTGATAAGGAAAAAGCAAAACTACTAGAAGGTCTTAAAGCTGACGAGAAAAGTGTTCCTGCAATTGCTAATCGTGTAGTTGACGTTTTGGCTTTTGGAAAAAACCATCCTTCTGGAGAATATTTATCTGAACAAACAGTGAAAAACGTAACACTTGCTGATGTTCAAGCGAATTACAACACCTATTTTGTTCCAGAAAATGCTTATTTGGTAATTATTGGAGATATTAAATTTAAAGAAACAAAAGCCGCAGTCGAAAAACTTTTTAACGGTTGGAAAAAACAAGCTGCTCCAAAAAACACTTATCCAAACCCAGAGAATGTTTCTAAACTTCAAATTGATTTTGTAGATGTACCAAATGCCGTTCAATCTGAAATTTCATTGGTAAATACTGTAAATTTAAAAATGAGCGATCCTGATTTTTTCCCTGCCGCAATTGCAAATCAAATTCTGGGAGGTGATTTCAACAGTTATTTAAATATGAATTTACGTGAGAAGCACGCTTGGACTTACGGCGCGAGCTCAAGTATTGGAAGCGGAAAATATGTAACTAAATTCAAAGCTTCATCTGCTGTTAGAAACACCGTTACAGACAGCGCAGTTGTTCAATTTATAAAAGAAATAAAAAGAATCAGAACCGAAAAAGTTTCTGAAGATGTTCTTAAAAATGTAAAAGCCGGATACATTGGCCGTTTTGTAATGCAGGTAGAAAAACCGCAAGCCGTAGCGCGATATGCTCTAAACATCGAAACAGAAAAGCTTCCTGCTGATTTCTACGAAAAATACATCCAAACGATTAATAATGTCACTGCTGATGATATTTACCGTGTAGCAAATAAATATTTCCTAGTGGATAATATGAGAATTGTAATTGCTGGAAAAGGTTCTGATGTAATTGCAGGCTTAGAAAAACTTCAAATTCCTATTTATTATTTTGACAAATATGGAAATCCAGTTGAGAAACCAGCAACAAAAAAAGAGGTTCCAACTGGAATCACTGCTAAAACTGTTTTCGAAAATTACATTAAAGCAATTGGCGGAGAAAAAGCAGTAACAGCTGTTAAAACACTTTATATGAACGGAACCACAACAGTTCCGCAAGCTCCATCTCCACTTACTTTTACTTCAAAATTAGATTCAAAAGGAAAAATGATGGTGTCTCTTGCAATGGGACCAATGAATTTAATGAAACAAGTTGTAAACGACAAAGGCGCTTATATCGAACAACAAGGAAAACGTAAAAATCTTGAAGGAAACGATCTTGCTGAAATGAAAGCCAATGCAGCTCCTTTTGAAGAATTACAGCTGATTAAAAGAGCAGATTTGAAAGTTGAAGGCATTGAGCCAATTAACGGAAGTGATGCTTACGCAATCAAAGATGGTAAAACGACTTACTTCTATGATGTGAAATCAGGATTAAAAACAGCAGAAGCTAAAACTCGTGAACAAGACGGAAAATCGAATACACAAATAACAAACTTTAACGACTACAAAGAGGTAAAAGGTGTAAAAGTTCCTTTTAACTTAATACAAAATGTAGGCTTTGAGTTAGACATAAAAATGTCTGATATCAAGATCAATGAAGGTGTTTCTGATGCAGATTTTCTTTAGAAAGGTTCTGAGCCACTAAGTCGCTAAGGCTCTAAGATTTTTTCAAAGGTTCGTCAAAGTTTTAAACTTTGACGAACCTTTTCTTTTACTTTTTTGTCAGGCTGAGCGGAGCCGAAGCCCCGTTCCTATTGGCATGTCTTTCAACTTCTTTCAGGACTACATTCGTCAAAAACAATCTCTTATTTCTTAGCAGACAAATAAACCCCAATCAAAATAATAAATGCTCCAAAAAACTGAACCGGAGTCAGCATTTCATTATCTAATAAGCCCCAGAAAAAAGCAACTATAGGGATTAGATACGTCACTGATGTCGCAAAGACAGGTGATGACATTTGAATTAATTTAAAAAATAAAACATTTGCAACTCCTGTTCCTAAAACTCCTAAAATCATCACAAACAATATTGAATGCTGCGTGATGTCAATATTTATCTTTTCAGAAATATCTGTTGTACTTAAGATAATTAATGCAGGCAGAAGCAAGACCGTAAAATTTCCCGTTGTGATACTGACCGAATTTAAATCTGATAGATACTTTTTGATTAAATTGACATTTACTGCATAACAAATAGTTGCTAATACTACTAAAATTACGTAATAATAATTTTGTCCAGGGTGCGACGAAGCTCCGCTTAAAACCAACAACAAACACCCAATTAATCCAACAAAAACACCTAAAACCTGACGTTTCTGAAATTGAATTCCGAAAATAACTATTCCTAAAACTAATGTATTTAAAGGCGTTAAAGAGTTTAAAATTGCTACTATCGAACTATCAACTTCGGTTTCGGCAATTGCAAAAAGATATGCTGGAGTAAAAGTTCCAAAAAATGCAGTTATGGCAACAAATTTCCACTGGTGGCGTGAAATTTTTTTCAAACTCTTAAACCCGATAATCAATAAAAACAGAGCTGCAAAAATTATTCGGAATGAACCTACCTGAACTGCGGTTAAGCCAACCAAACCTCTTTTAATTAAAATAAAAGAACTTCCCCAGATTAAAGAAAGCACCAGCAAATAACCCCATTTCAACTGTTTTGTATCCATAAATAGTATTTTACTGCAAATTTGTAATTATTTTACGAACTAACCTCTTGGTTTTTATTAATTTTGCAACATACATATTAAACATTTTAAAATCATATATAATGAAATTTACAAAAACTATAGCTGTTATAGCAATTGCAAGTTTAGCATTTGTAAGCTGCAAAAAAGAAGAAGATAAAAGCTTAAGCTTAATTAAGGCTCAAGCCGAAAAAGAGGCTCCAAAAGAACACAAAGCAATAGCGGCTGAGAATGTACAAACTGCAAGTTTTGAAATCGAAGGAATGACTTGCGCTATGGGATGTGCAAAAACAATCGAGAAAGAATTATCTAATTTAGAAGGAGTAGAAAAAGCTGCTGTTGATTTTGACAAAAAAACGGCAACTGTTACTTTTGACAAAACTGTTCAAAATCAAGAAAACTTAACAAAAGTTGTTCAAGAAACTGGTGACGGAAAAACATACAAAGTTTTAAATTTCAAATCTTAAATTTAAAACTTTGCAAATAAAAAAACGGNGCTGTGT
>NZ_NRQU01000064.1 GCF_004119495.1 Flavobacterium sp. YO12 | reverse complement strand
TTTTTGTGAATAATAATACTATTAATGTTAGCTTTGCGAAAAAAATCAAAAGTAAATGTCAAAGCTGCCCATTTTAATGTACCATAATGTTGACCAAGATGACTCAAAATCTTTGGATTTGTGTATTTCTGTGTCAAAGTTGGAGGAGCAGTTTAAGTTTCTTTGCGATAATAATTACACAACATTTCATTTTAAAGATTTAGATAATTTAAAAAAACTGCCTTCAAAAAGCATTATTATTACTTTTGATGATGTTACCGAATGTCAGCTCTTGTATGCTGTGCCTTTACTTGAAAAATACCAATTAAAAGCTTCTTTTTTTATTCCTTTTACTTACGTTGGAAATTTTGATTATTGGATAGAAGGAAAAGAAAAGATAATGAGTGCCGAACAATTAAGAGGATTAGACCGTAATCTTATTGAATTGGGATATCATTCTTTTGAACATAGAAAATACAGTTCATTATCTAAAGAAGAACTGGAAGTTGATTTTATTAAATCGAATAATTTTATACTTGAAAATCAATTAGATATAAAGCCTGTTTTGGCATATCCTTTTGGGAATTATGCTAAGAAAGATACCGAATTTGCCGTTTTTGAAAAAATAATGCGCGATAATGGTATCAAATATGGTTTACGAATAGGGAACAGGGTGAATAAATTTCCTTTTAAGAACAACTATCTGGTAAAAAGAATAGATATAAAAGGAGAAGATAGTTTATTGAAATTTAGATTAAAACTGAAAATAGGAAAGCTTAAGATTTTTTAGGAAATATGGAAATTAGTGGGTTAGTAATTACCTATAATGAAGAAAAGTATATAGGTAAATGTATTGATGCTTTGTTCAGAATTTGTGATGAAGTAATTGTTATAGATTCATTAAGTGTTGATAATACGGTTAAAATTGCAGAAGAAAAAGGGGCTAAAGTTATCTCGCAAGCTTTTTTAGGCGACGGACCCCAGAGAATTCACGGACTGCCTTATTGTAAAAACGATTGGATTTTAAATCTGGATGCTGATGAGATTTTGGCAGAAGATGCTGAGAAATTTATATTATCTAGAAAATATGAAGATCAGCATTTTGATGTTTATGCCTTTAGTCTTTATAACTATTTAGGAAATAAGTTAATAAATTTTTCTGGCTGGTATCCTGATAAAACGTCGCGTTTTTTTAATAAAAAAACAGCATCTCCATCAAAAGACAGTGTTCATCAAAAGGTTTCAGGAAACAACAAAACCCATTTAAAAGTTCATGTTCACCATTATGCATGGGAGGATTTTGATCAGCTTATCAGGAAGAAAAATTTATATTCGACTTGGCATGCACAGCAGCTTTTTGAGCAGAATAAAAAAGTTAATAGTTTTAAACCAATATTAAACGGTTTGGTAGCTTTTGTAAGATGCTACTTTTTTAAAAAAGGCTTTTTGAATGGATTGGATGGTCTTACATTCGCAATGATTCAGAGCTTTTTTTCTTATATGAAATATGCTAAGCTTTTGAAGCTTCAGGAAGCGGCTAAAAAACAGAAATAAGTATAAAAAAAGGAATGAGTTTTTGAAAATCATTCCTTTTTTTTATTTGTAAAACTATAAATTAAACAGCAACATCGTATTCACGAAGTGCATTGTTTAGTGAAGTTTTTAAATCTGTAGAAGGTTTACGAGTACCAATGATTAAGGCACATGGAACTTGAAACTCGCCAGCAGCAAACTTTTTAGTATAACTTCCAGGAATTACTACTGAACGCGCAGGAACAAAACCTTTCATTTCAACAGGCTCATCACCAGTAACGTCGATAATTTTTGTTGAAGCAGTTAAACACACATTAGCACCAAGAACAGCTTCTTTACCTACGTGAACTCCTTCTACAACAATACAGCGAGAACCAATAAAAGCACCGTCTTCAATAATAACCGGAGCAGCTTGCAATGGCTCAAGAACACCGCCAATACCAACACCACCGCTTAAGTGAACGTTTTTACCAATTTGAGCACAGCTTCCAACAGTTGCCCAAGTATCTACCATAGTTCCTTCATCTACATAAGCACCAATATTTACATAACTTGGCATTAAGATTACACCGCTCGAAATGTAAGCTCCGTAACGTGCAACAGCATTTGGTACTACACGAATTCCTTTTTCAGCATAATTTCTTTTTAGTAACATTTTGTCGTGGTATTCAAAAATACCAGACTCCCATGTTTCCATTTTTTGAATTGGGAAATACATTACAACAGCCTTTTTTACCCATTCGTTTACCTGCCATTTGTCACCAACTGGTTCAGCACAACGTAACTTTCCAGCATCAATTAATTCGATAACCTCTCTAATAGCGTCAGTTGTTGTAGTTTCTTGTAATAAAGCTCTGTTTTCCCAAGCTTGTTCAATTATAGTCTGTAAAGAATTCATAGTGTTTAATTTTTGGCAAAGATAAGGTATTTGAGTAAATGCAAAAAAGAGAAAGCCTTTTGAAGATGTTATATATTTAACTTTTTGTTTGTATTTTGATAAATAATAAAGAAGCAATAATATAAAAATTGAAATTAAGAGCCGCTAAAAGTTTTTTTAATATCAAAATATGACAAAAATCAGATTTTGCTTTTTTTCTTCTGTCTAATTTCGCGACATAATTCCAGAGCAATTTTGTAAGGAAATTAAGCATACAATCCAAAACAAATAATATAAGCAGAAAAATGATGAATCAAGAAAATCAACTTCAAAATCGAATTCCAGTTATAGATAAAGAGGTTACGTGGGACAAGACACAAGTAATTATGAGTAAAACAAATGCGTTTGGTATTATTGAATATGCCAATGAAGTTTTTGTTGATGTTTCTGGTTATGAAGATTACGAATTAATGGGACAGCCGCATAATATTATTCGTCACCCAGATATGCCAAAAGTCATTTTTAAAGTTTTATGGGAAAATCTTAAAGCTGGAAAAAACTTTCATGCAATTGTAAAGAATTTAGCAAGATCTGGGCGTTATTACTGGGTTATTACCGATTTTGAGATTGCAAAAGATGAAAACGGAGTCATTATGAACTATTTTGGAAGAAGACAAGCCGTTCCGCAAGAAGTTATTTCACTGCATATTGAACCATTGTACAAAAAACTGCTGCAAATAGAAGCTGCAAGCGGTGTTGAATACAGCGAGAAATATTTAATTGGATTTCTAGAGGAGAAAAAGAGAACTTATGTAGAGTATATAAAAGAGTTGATATACGAACATGAAAAAACACAGTCTAAGTTTGCGAATTACGAAGAGAAAGAAAAAGAAGACGAGGAGGAAGAGGAAGAAAGAGGCTTTTTTAGAAGACTGTTTAATAGATAGATATATTTTTTTAGTTTTAAATATTTTTGGTGAGGTCCGTTCTGAGTTTTTCAGAACGGATTTTTTATTGGTAAATAATTTTGAGAGGAGGGTTAAAGTTAAAAGGCTTGTAAAAGGTTATATTTGCATTTTTTTTAAGTTTCTTTTTAAATTATCGTTTATAAAATTTAGATAATATGCCTAGAATCCTCTCATTAGATTACGGACAAAAACGTACAGGAATTGCTGTTACTGACGAAATGCAGATTATTGCATCAGGATTAACTACGATTCCAACTCATACTTTAATTGATTTTCTAAAAGATTATTTCGCTAAAGAAAAAGTAGAAGCAGTTTTGATAGGCGAGCCAAAGCAAATGAATGGCGAGCCATCTCAAAGCGCATCAATAATTAAAGGTTTTGCGACTCATTTTTCAAATATTTTTCCCGAAATGAAGGTAATTCGTGTTGACGAACGATTTACTTCAAAAATGGCATTCCAGACCATGATCGACAGTGGTTTGAGCAAAAAACAAAGGCAGAATAAAGGTTTAATTGATGAGATTTCGGCAACAATTATGCTTCAGGATTATCTTTCTTCGAAGCGTTTTTAAGTTTATTTCTGATTAATTTCACATTTTTGGAAAAATTTATAATTTTCTAACTTTTATCATGTAAAAATTAGTTTTTTTTTGCGATTGAAAAAGGTACCTTTGCACTTTAAAAACAAATTACTGTTATGCCTGACAATACAATACGTTCCAATAGTGAAGTAGTGCTTATTGGAGCTGGAATTATGAGTGCAACTCTTGGATTAATTTTAAAAGAGCTGCAACCAGATATTAAAATTGAAATTTATGAAAGATTAGATGTGGCTGCTGCCGAAAGTTCCGATGCTTGGAATAATGCAGGAACCGGACACTCTGCCTTTTGTGAATTAAATTATACCCCAGAAAAGGCTGACGGAAGTATTGATCCAAAAAAAGCAATTAGTATTGCTGAATCTTTTGAAATTTCCCGCCAGTTTTGGTCTTATTTGGTACAACAAAATAAAGTACCTTCTCCAGAAAATTTTATAAAAAGTGTTCCTCATATGAGTTTTGTTTGGGGAGATAAAAATGTAGAATACCTTAAAAAGAGATTTAAAGCACTTCAAAGTAATCCTATTTTTTCTGAAATGACATTCAGTACTGACTTTAATCAGTTAAAAGAATGGATGCCTTTAGTAATGGAAGGCAGAGCGGCTGATGAAAAATTAGCAGCTACTCACATGGAAATTGGTACCGATGTTAATTTTGGTGCGCTGACAAGAAGCATGTTTAATTATCTTGAAAAATTAGATGGCGTTAATTTATATTTTAACCACGAGGTTAAAAAATTAAAACAACGTGAGGATAAATCTTGGAGAATTAAAATCACAGATTTGTCTACTGGTCAAAAGCGAAAAGCATATACTAAATTTGTATTTATTGGAGCTGGTGGAGGTTCATTGCCTTTATTAGAAAAAGCAAATGTTCCAGAAGGAGCAGGTTACGGAGGATTTCCAGTAAGCGGACAATGGTTAAAATGTACAAATCCGGACGTTATTGCAAAACATCAGGCTAAAGTTTATGGAAAAGCAAGCGTGGGAGCACCGCCAATGTCAGTTCCGCATATTGATACACGTGTAATCGATGGCGAAAAAGCATTGTTGTTTGGTCCTTTTGCAGGATTCTCAACACGCTTCTTGAAAAATGGGTCGTATTTAGATCTTCCATTATCGATAAAAGCAAATAACTTAATTCCTATGCTTTCTGCAGGGTACCATAATATTCCTTTGACAAAATATTTAATTGAGCAGGTTCGTCAATCTCCAAAAGACAGAATGAAAGCACTTCGTGAATATTTGCCAAGCGCTCGTTCTAAAGATTGGAAATTAGAAAAAGCAGGACAACGTGTTCAGGTTATTAAAAAAGGAGAAGATGGAGGCGGAGTTCTAGAGTTTGGTACTGAAGTGATAAGCACGCACGACGGAAGTTTAGCAGTTTTATTAGGAGCTTCTCCTGGAGCATCTACTGCAGTTGCCATTATGATTGATTTGATTGGAAGATGTTTTACAAATCAAATTAAAACGCCAGAATGGGAAGCAAAAATGAAAGAAATGATTCCTTCTTATGGAAAAACGCTTAATGACAAACCAGAGCTTTTAGCAGAACTTAGAAAAGAAACTGCCGAAGTTTTGAAATTGAATAATTAAAGTCATTTTTTATAATAAAAAAAAACAACAAATCCAGATGAATTAATCTGGATTTGTTGTTTTTAGTTCTTTTGTGATTTTCAGGATTTTTTCTGCAAGATTGCTCATCCATATTAATTGCTCAATAACCATTTGGGCTTCCTGCATTTTTGCTTGACGCGTTTCCTTGTCCAGTTCATCATCAGCAGCAAGACGAGAAAAGTTTTTACGTTTAAGCTCTTCAAACTGCAGTGTAACATCTTCTTTGTCAAAAAAAGTATCCGTAATAACAGCTTCATTTCTTAAAATTGAAATAGAATGTTCTAAGTTTGAAAGAATAGTTTTTATGATGTAATTGAAAGATTCTGAAGCCGATGTTGTTTGATGTGACTGTATGTACGTCGATAAAGAGGCTAAAGCCGATAAAAAAGAATGATTTAAAACCACTAACTTGTTTACCAAAGGCATTGTTTTTTGCTTAGATTTTGGCTCTTGCATCATCCTTTGAAAAGAAGTCATTAAATTACCAGTCTCAACAAATGCATTCTTTCTCGCTAATTTATAAGAAGTCGGAACTTCCCCTTTTTTATTATAGAAATCAGCAATTTCTTTAAGATAATTTCTATTTGCTCTAATCGAATTCTCAATATGAATAGGTGTATTTAAAAATTCCCAAGCCGGCCATAAAAATTGATTGGCGATAAAAGCCAAAGTAGCACCAGCAAGCGAATCAAGTATTCTAAATTGTATTACTTCAACAACATTTGGTGTCAAAATTCCGTAAATAAACACAACATACATCGTTACAAATGTGGCGCTTATTTTATAGTTAATTTGAGTAAACGAAATTCCGAGAAGCATACAAACAATCGAGAAAATACTCAAAACAACATGATTTTGAATAAGAGATACGATCCCAAATGCCAAAAGCCCTCCTAAAATAGTTCCAAAAATTCTATTATAAGATCGTTCTTTAGTCAAACCATATCCAGGGCGCATAATTACAACTATAGTTAGCAGAATCCAGTAATTATTTTGAAGATGTAATAATTGACCAAGGACAAAACCACACAAAATAGTTACCGTTAAGCGAATCGAGTGTCTGAATATTGACGACGAATAACTTAAGTTTTCAATTAAAGTTCGAAGCGGATAATATTGCGGTGTTAAGAATTTTTCTAATTCTTTGTCTTTATCTTTTAATTTATAAGACTGCATTGCCAGCGATAAAGCACGTTGAATAGTTTTAATTTTTCCAACCTGATTTTTGGCATATTTCAGCATATTAGTAAGCATTAATACGCCTTCTGCAGCTTCTTCTTTACCCAAGCTCTTTTCATAATCAAAAATCGCAAACTCAAGAGCATCAAGTTCATTTTTTAAATCATTTTTGTCAACATAAACAGCAATATGCTGTACGTTTTTAGAAAGCTTCTTTAAGGTTGATGCCAGCTTATACGCTACATTTTGATAAGTACGTAAAACTTCAGGATGTTTATTGAACTTTTCATGAATCTTATTATGGTCAAAAGAAGTATACAAAGCAAGTTCTTGAATTTCTACTAAGGTTATAAAAACCAGCAGCATTTTTCGATTTTGGCTTGTTGTTCCTGAA
Organism: Flavobacterium sp. YO12; assembly: GCF_004119495.1. Lineage (GTDB taxonomy): Bacteria > Bacteroidota > Bacteroidia > Flavobacteriales > Flavobacteriaceae > Flavobacterium. The sequence goes on along the minus strand of NZ_NRQU01000064.1, from coordinate 18,602 downwards.
GCATTTTGATTTCCAATCAGCATTTTTCGTAAATCCTCATGAATCAAATTAAGATCAACTTGTATCGCCAGCTGTTTTTCGATTATTTTTTCACGATTTGCTTCGGGATTCCATAAATCGCCTCTAAGTTTTAAGTATTTAGAGGTTAGCTTTATACCTTCTGCAATTTGCAGTTCAATATATTTATAAGGTTGTACAAAGTGAAAAACTAGTGAAACAATTAAGTATAAAATTCCGCCAACAAAAATAAAACCTGAATATTGAAAAGCTTCCCAGCCCTCATGTAAATGACCAAAGGATAATGAAATCGATAATAAAGCAGAAAACGAAACTAATGTTGCTCTCTGACCGTATACTGAAATCATGGAGCATATAAACAATAAAAATCCTAAAAAGGGATAAAACAAATAAGGATGCGGATAAGCAAGATTTACTAATAAATTAACGCCCGAAACAATAAAAGAAGCAACAATAAGACCTTTTATTTTGTGACTTAAAGAGCTTGGAATATCACTGGGATACGTATAAAATGCACCTAATGCAATTGTGAAACCTATTTCGAAATGTCCTAAAAAATTTAAAATTAAAACGGGTACAACTGAGGCGATGGTTACTTTTGACGCATTTAAAAAAGAAGTACTATTTGTGAATTTCGAGATACGTTCAAACATAAAGTGAGGTTTACTAGCAAAGGTAAGAATTGTACGAACTATTTTGGCATAATTATAGCTGAGTTTTTAGAAGCATGCAAAATATATCATAAATATAGGTTTAAAATTATTCATTGACTATTTTTTACTATTTTTGCCAGCTGAAATATAAGAACCCAATATAGGGTTTTTGTTAGATAAAACATTAAACAAAAACAAATGATTTTACCAATTGTAGGATATGGCGACCCAGTTTTAAGAAAAGTGGGAACAGCAATTACGCCAGATTATCCAAACTTAAAAGAGACATTAGCAAACATGTATGAAACCATGTATAATGCATATGGAGTTGGGCTTGCTGCACCGCAAGTTGGCCTGCCAATTCGTGTGTTTGTTATTGATACAACTCCTTTTAGTGACGATGAGGATTTATCATCAAATGAGCAGAAAGATTTGAAAGGTTTTAAAAAGACTTTTATCAATGCAAAAATCATTAAAGAAGAAGGTGAAGAGTGGAGTTTTAATGAAGGATGTTTAAGTATTCCGGATGTTCGCGAGGACGTTTATAGAAAACCAACTGTTACAATCGAATATTGTGAAGAGGATTTTGTAATGAAAACAGAAGTTTTTGATGGTTTAATTGCCAGAGTTATTCAGCATGAATACGATCATATCGAAGGTGTTTTATTTACAGATAAAATATCATCTTTGAAAAAACGTTTGATTCAGAAAAAATTGAAAAACATTACTGAAGGTAAAACATTTCAAGAATATAGAATGAAATTTGCTGCTGCTAAAAAAGGAAGATAAATGTTCTGAATAATTTAGAACATAAAAAAATATAATAAAATTCTTAATACTAATTTTAATAAACATGAATTTAGACAAAATTTTAGCCATTTCTGGGAAACCAGGTTTATATGTATTGAAAGTACAGACTCGTACAGGTTTTGTGGCAGAATCATTATTAGACGGAAAAAAAATTACTGTAAACTTAAAAAGTAATGTAAGTTTATTATCAGAAATTTCAATTTATACATACGAAGGAGAAAAACCATTGACTGAAGTAATGCAAAAAATTGCTGCTAAAGAAAACAAAGGTCAAGCTATTTCGCACAAAGAAGATAACGCAACATTAAGCGCTTATTTTAAAGAAATTTTGCCAGAATATGATGAAGAAAGAGTTTATCCTTCTGATATTAAAAAAGTATTAAACTGGTACAATACACTTCAAGCTAAAGGTTTGGTTACTGATTTAGCACCAGCTGCTGCAGAAGCTCCAGAAGAAACTCCAGCAGTAGAAGAAAAAGTTAAAAAAGCGCCAGCTGCTAAAAAAAGCAAAAGCTCAGAAAGAAGAATAATAGTTTTTCCGAATTAAATATATTAATCCTGTTGAGATGTTTTCTTGACAGGATTTTTTACTTTTACAATCACTTGCCTGAAATATAAAAACAAGAAAAAATGAGCAAAGAACTTCAATTAAAAGCTTTTGAAAGATTATTAATTATAATGGATGAACTTCGTGAGCAATGTCCGTGGGATAAAAAACAGACATTGCAAACACTTAGACATTTAACGATTGAAGAAACTTACGAATTGGGGGATGCTATTTTAGATAATGATTTGAATGAAGTAAAAAAAGAACTGGGTGATTTATTGCTTCACATTGTTTTTTATGCAAAAATAGGTTCAGAAACAAATGATTTTGATATCGCTGATGTGTGCAATGAAATTTGTGATAAATTAATTCATCGCCATCCTCATATATACAGCGACACAGTTGTGAAAGATGAGGAAGAAGTAAAACAAAATTGGGAAAAGCTTAAATTGAAAGAGGGTAAAAAATCAGTTTTAGAAGGCGTGCCAAGAAGTCTTCCTGCATTAGTAAAAGCAAGTCGTATTCAAGATAAAGTAAAAGGTGTTGGTTTTGATTGGGAAGAACCACATCAAGTTTGGGATAAAGTTCAAGAAGAATTAGAAGAGCTTCAAGTAGAAGTTAAATCCGGCGATCAAGATAAAATCGAAGCCGAATTTGGAGATGTCCTATTCTCAATGATAAATTATGCCCGTTTTTTAAATGTTAATCCAGAAGATGCTCTGGAGCGCACTAATAAAAAATTCATCAAACGCTTTCAATATTTAGAAAGTAAAGCAAGTGAATTAGGGAAACCTTTAATGGATATGACTTTAGCAGAAATGGATGTTTTCTGGAATGAAGCAAAAAAGCAATAAACTATTCGGCCATTTTCTTTAGGGCTTTAATATTTTTAAGCATAATTTTTTTTCCAACAAGCTCGATTAAGTCTAGTTTGTTAAAATCAGATAATAAACGGATACAGCTTTCAGTTGCTGTACCAATTATTCCAGCCAATTCCTCTCTTGTAAGTTGTACTTTTAAGGTTTTGTCTGTGTTTTCGCCAAAACCTTCATGCAATTGCAATAAAGTTTCTGCTAAACGCTGTTTTACTGTTTTTTGAACTAAAGCAATTTTATCATTTTCAGATTCTTTTAAATCTTCGCAGACAGACTGCATTAAATTCAAAGAGAATTGATTGTTTGTATTAAAGAAATGTATGATTTCGTTTTTAGGAATAAAACAAACCTCCATATCTGCAACCGCTTTTGCAGTTAAGTTTGCAGGTTCGTTGCTGATCATTGAACGTTGTCCTAATAATTCACCAGATTTTACCAGTTTTACAATCTGATCTTTTCCGTTAGCGCTTAATTTAGAAAGTTTTCCAACACCATCTTTGACACAAAATACACCATTGGTAACTTCGCCTTCTTCAAAAATAGCTTCGCCTTTTTTAATTGTATAGGTAGTTTTGCTGCTAGCCAATTTTACAACTTCATCTTTACTGAGGGCTTTTAGAGAAGAAAGCTGTCTTACGATACATTGATCACATTTACTCATGGCAAAAAAATTTAGTGCAAAATTAACCAATATTGACGTTTAATACTAGTAATATCGTTTAAAATATCTATAAAAAAGAGGATGACGCAATTTGGCAGTTTTATTTTCATTAAATTAGAATTCTATTTCATTTTAATATGATAATTGTCATAGTAAAAAGAGGGACTTATTTTGAATATTTGTTGCATTAAAAAAAACAAATTATGATTGAGCAGAGTTGTTTTCATTGCGGATTAACTATTCCTAAAAATGAAGAAATCAATTTTGATGAAAAAAAGTTTTGTTGCGCCGGTTGTAAAACGGTTTACGAAATTTTCAGTTTTCATGATTTGACCTGTTATTACGATTTTCAAAAATCACCAGGAGCCACACCGCAAGATATTCAGGGAAAATATGATTTTTTAGATAATGAAGCAATCCTTTCAAAAGTTTTAGAATTTCAGGAAGGAAATACCGCTATAGTTTCATTAAGTATTCCACATATTCATTGCAGTTCATGTATTTGGATTCTAGAAAATCTTAATCGTCTTGAAAAGGGAATAAGTACTTCTCAGGTTAATTTTCCTGAGAAAAAAAGTTCGAATTACTTTCAATTCAGACGTAGTTTCACTAAAATCAATAGCTTATTTATTAAGCTCAATTGGTTATGAACCTTATATAAGTTTAGAAAATTACGAAACAGGAAAAAACAATGTTGACAGAAGTTTGACATACAAACTGGGTGTTGCCTTTTTTTGTTTCGGAAATATTATGCTTCTTTCGTTTCCTGAGTATTTTGAAATAAAAGAGTTTTGGCTGGATAATTATAAACCCTTTTTTAGGATTTTGATTTTTGTTTTGGCATTGCCAAGTTTCTTATATTCTGCAAGTGGTTATTACGTTTCAGCTTATAAAAGTATAAAATCAAAAATGCTTAATATAGATATTCCAATTGCTTTAGGAATCATCGTAATGTTTATTCGCAGTACTTTTGATATGGTGATGAATTATGGTCCTGGCTTTTTTGATAGTCTAACAGGGTTAGTATTCTTTATGCTGCTTGGAAAAATGTTTCAAATTAAGACGTATAGCTTTTTAAGTTTTGAACGTGATTTTAAATCTTATTTTCCTATTGCAGTTACTCGTATAAATTCCGATTTATCAGAAGAAAGCGTTCCTATTTATGATGTTTTAAAAGGAAATCGTTTGTTGATACGAAATCAAGAATTAATTCCTGTTGATGGAATTTTAATAAGCGAAAAGGCTGAGATTGACTATAGTTTTGTGACTGGAGAAGCAGATCCTATTATTAAGAAGTCTGGAGATAAAGTATTTGCCGGCGGAAAACAGATTGGAAAAGTTATTGAAATGGAAGTACTGCAATCTGTTTCGCAAAGTTATTTAACGCAACTATGGAGTAATGAGATATTTCAGAAAAAAGTACTTCAAAAGCATAAAACGATTACCGATGCCATAAGCCGTTATTTTACTCCTATTTTATTACTGATAGCCTTTGCAGGTTTCGGTTATTGGATTTTTATCGATGCAACTACAGCATTTAATGTTTTTACAGCGGTTTTAATTGTTGCTTGTCCTTGTGCGCTTGCTTTAACGGCACCATTTACTTTTGGTAATATACTGCGTATAATGGGGAAACAAAAAATGTACTTAAAAAATGCATTGGTTATTGAGCAGTTAGCAAAAGTTGATACTATAGTTTTTGATAAAACAGGAACTATTACCACCAATAAAAAGTCAAATATCTTATATGAAGGAAAAGAAATTTCGAAAGAAAATTATATCCTGATAAAAAATGTTCTTCGCGGTTCAAACCATCCGTTAAGCCGTATGCTGTATGATTTTTTACCTGATCAGGATCGAGTTAAAATTGATGAATTTACGGAGATAACAGGAAAGGGAATTTTGGCTGTAGTTAATAATCGAACAATAAAAATCGGGTCAGCTTCTTTTGTGGGAAATCCAGGTTTAAATACATCAGAAATCGAACGAACCGCATTGCATATTAAGATTGATGATTTGTATTACGGACAGTTTGTGTTTCAGAATAAGTATAGGGAAGGTTTGGAAAAACTTTTTGCAACATTAAGCAGAGATTATAATATTAAAGTCCTTTCAGGAGATAATGATGGGGAGAGAGCTAATCTCGAAGCTATATTGCCTAAAAACACAGAATTGGTTTTTAATCAAAAACCCGAACAAAAGCTTGATTTTATTAAAAAACTGCAAGATTCAGGAAAGAACGTTATGATGGTTGGCGATGGACTGAATGATGCTGGAGCATTAGCACAAAGTAATGTAGGAGTGTCAGTTTCTGAAAATGTCAATGTTTTTTCTCCAGCTTGTGATGCTATTTTGGATGCAGGAGAGTTTTATCGATTAGATTATTTTTTAAAACTGTCGCATAAATCGATATTAATAATCAAATTGAGTTTTGGATTGTCATTGTTGTACAACGTAGTCGGGCTCTCGTTTGCTGTAACAGGAAATTTACTACCTTTAGTAGCGGCTATTATTATGCCATTGAGTACAATTACAATTGTCAGCTTTGTAACGATCATGTCTAACTATTTCAGCAAGAGTAGTTTAGAATGATTTTAAATAATTCAAAGAGTAAATTTTATAAATTTAACATTATTCTTTGATTATGATAATTATCATATTTTACACGCAGGTAACCTATTAATTTTGTTAACATAAATTTACGGTATGAGTGTTATTTATCTATTAATTTCAGTAAGTATTTTCGTAGCAATATGTTTCTTTATTGCTTTCATCGCAGCGGTCAAATCTGGGCAGTACGATGACGATTATACGCCTTCGGTCAGAATACTTTTTGACGACGAAACCAAAATTACTTCCCAAAATAATAATTCACCAATAGAAGAAAAACAAGTATAATTATGGAAATGGAACAGTTTTATTACGACAACAAAATTGTAAAAAAATTCATTTACGCCACCATCCTTTTTGGAGTAGTGGGTATGTTAGTGGGGCTGACCTTAGCGGTCATGTACCTTTTTCCCAATTTGACAGATGGGATATCGTGGTTAAGTTATGGTCGTTTGAGACCGTTGCACACCAATGCGGTTATTTTTGCATTTGTTGGAAATGCCTTTTTTGCCGGAATGTATTATTCCATGCAGAGATTGCTTAAAGCCAGAATGTTTAGTGACTTTTTAAGTAATTTACATTTTTGGGGCTGGCAGTTAATTATCGTAGCCGCTGCAATTACATTGCCATTAGGGTATACTTCTTCAAAAGAGTATGCTGAGCTTGAATGGCCTATAGATATTGCCATAGCGCTTATTTGGGTAGTAATGGGGATCAATATGATAGGTACAATGCTGCGACGCAGGGAACGTCACTTATATGTAGCTATTTGGTTCTATCTTGCTACGTTTGTAACTGTTGCAGTTCTTCATATTTTTAATAATATCGAAATTCCAGTTTCAGCATTAAAAAGTTATTCCGTTTATGCTGGTGTACAAGATGCTTTAGTACAATGGTGGTATGGTCATAATGCGGTTGCATTTTTCTTGACGACTCCATTTTTAGGATTAATGTATTATTTCGTGCCTAAAGTAGCAAATCGTCCAGTATACTCTTATAGATTATCAATTATTCACTTTTGGTCTTTGATCTTTATTTATATCTGGGCAGGACCGCACCACTTATTATATTCAGCATTACCAAACTGGGCTCAAAATTTAGGAGTTGCATTCTCAGTAATGTTAATTGCTCCATCATGGGGAGGTATGATCAACGGATTGTTAACATTGAGAGGAGCTTGGGATAAAGTTCGTGAAGAACCAGTTTTAAAATTCTTTGTAGTAGCTATTACAGGTTATGGTATGGCGACTTTTGAAGGACCAATGTTATCTCTTAAAAATGTAAATGCTATCGCGCATTATACTGACTGGATCGTTGCTCACGTACACGTTGGTGCATTAGCTTGGAACGGATTTATGTCTTTTGGTATCATTTATTGGTTGATTCCTCGAATGACAAAATCGGATTTATTCTCTAAGAAATTAGCAAACTTTCATTTCTGGATTGGTACATTAGGTATTATAGTATATACAATTCCATTATACGTAGCAGGTTTTCAACAAGCTTCAATGTGGAAACAATTTAATCCAGATGGTACATTAACGTATGGAAATTTCCTTGAAACAGTAACTGCAATTATGCCAATGTATTGGATGAGAGCAATTGGAGGAAGTTTGTATCTGATAGGTATGTTGACTTTGGTTTACAATATCATTATGACTGTAAAAGCTGGTCAGACAATTGAAGATGAATTGGCTCAAGCTCCAGCACTGCAAAAAATCAGCAGCGGAAGACTTAATGGAGAGAAATTCCATTCTTGGTTAGAAAGAAAACCAATTCAATTGACCATTTTAGCTACAATAGCAATTTTAATTGGAGGGATTATTCAAATTGTACCAACCATTATGGTAAAATCGAATATACCAACAATTTCAAGTGTAAAACCTTATACACCATTAGAACTTGAAGGACGTGATTTGTATATCAGAGAAGGTTGTGTAGGTTGTCACTCACAATCAGTTCGACCATTTAGAAGTGAAGTTGAGCGTTATGGAGTACAGGCAAAAGCAGGAGAGTTTGTTTATGATCATCCATTCTTATGGGGATCAAAACGTACAGGTCCAGATTTATTAAGAGTTGGTGGTAAGTATAATGATAACTGGCATTTTAACCATATGTGGAATCCGCAAAGTACATCTGCAGGATCGATAATGCCAGGTTACAAGTGGTTGTTTGACAATGAGCCAATGGACATTTCATTAACTCAGAAGAAAATGAAAGCAATGATTTCGCTTGGTGTGCCATACACAGACGAGGAAGTTGCAAATGCACAAAGAACTTTAAGAGAGCAGGCAGTTAAAATTGAAAAAAGTTTAGAAAGCGATCCTGATTTTGTAAAAAGTTATGAAGACAGCAGGAAAAAAGCAGAAGCTAAAGGTGAGAAATTTATTCCGATGAATGAAAGAGAAATCGTTGCTTTGATTGCTTACATTCAAAGACTTGGTACTGATATTAAAGTAAAAGAAACTTCTAAATAACAGCATTATGTTTGAACAAATAAAACACAATATGGAAACGATATCGGGTATAGAAATTTACCCGATTCTTTCTCTCTTGATTTTCTTTTTCTTTTTCGTAGGATTAGGCTTTTGGGTATTCTCTTATAAAAAAGATAAAATTCAAGAAATGAGCCAAATACCTTTAGAGGATAATTTAATTTCAAAAGATAGATAAAATGAAAAAGTTTTTCCCAGTATATGTTAGAGTACCGTTGATTTTTTTCATCGTTTTTGCTTTGATGGAGTATTTTATAGATTCAGGTGATAAACCGGCATTTATTAAATACCCAATGGTATCTGTCTTTTTGTTTGTATTTCTATTTATTTTGATTGCAATCGAAATTACGCTTAGTGCAGTAAATCGAATTATGTATCAATTAATGTCTCCTGAAGAAAAAGCAAAAGCGGAGTATGAAAACAGTTTGAGTCTTAAGGAGAGTACTTGGTACAAAGACTTAATGCATAAACTTACTAAGACAGTACCAATGTCTAAAGAAGCAGATTTATTACTAGATCATGATTATGACGGCATTAAAGAGCTTGATAATAATTTACCGCCATGGTGGGTTTATTTATTCTACATCTGTATCATTTTTGGAGTACTTTATGTAGTTCGTTATGATGTTTTAGGAGCTGATGATCAGGAAATGGAGCTTAAAAAAGAAATGGCTCAGGCAAAAATTGATGTAGAAGAGTATATGAAAACTGCTCCAGATTTGATGGATGAAAAAACAGTTGTTTTACTTACAGATGCACCAAGTTTAGATGCCGGAAAGGAAATATTTACAACAAACTGTGCAGCTTGTCATAGAGCAGATGGAGGAGGACAAATTGGTCCAAACTTAACAGATAATCATTGGATTTTAGGAGGAGGAATAAAAGAGATATTCCACACCATTACAAACGGAGGTCGTGACGGTAAAGGAATGATCGCTTGGAAAGGAACTCTTAAACCAAAAGAAATTCAAAAGGTTGCCAGCTACATTTTGTCATTGCAAGGAAGTAATCCAAAAGACCCAAAAGAAGCCGAAGGTGAAGTATGGGCAGGAGAAGGTGCTCCTCAAGCAGATACTGCAGCAAATACACCAAAAGATACCACAGAAGTTAAAAAATAATTTAGAATATCATGTCAAATTTACCAGACGAAGCTTTTAGAGATACCATTGGAACTATAGATGAAGGCGGTAACAGGAAATTTATATTCCCTAAGAAACCGTCTGGTAAATTTTATAATTACAGAAAAATAGTCAGTTATGTTTTACTGACTATTTTAATTGTTAACCCGTTTATTAAAGTAAACGGAAACCAATTTATGATGTTCAATATACTTGAACGTCGTTTTAATATTTTCGGATTTCCTTTTTGGCCCCAGGACTTCTACCTTTTCGTTATTTCAATACTTGTCGGTGTTGTATTCATTATATTATTTACGGTTGTTTTTGGAAGAATCTTTTGTGGATGGATTTGCCCTCAAACCATTTTTTTAGAAATGGTATTTCGCCGAATCGAGTATTGGATTGACGGAGATCGTGGAGCACAGTCTCGTTTAGCAAGGCAAGAGTGGAATGCAGAAAAAATTAGAAAAAGAGTTGTTAAATGGACCATTTTCTTTTTAATCTCTTTTGGTATAGCAAATGTATTTCTCGCTTATTTAGTTGGCTCCGACGCTTTATTTTTAATGGTTGAGCAAGGACCTGTTAAACAGGCAAGTAATTTTATAGCACTTCTTATTTTTACTGGAGTTTTTTATTTCGTTTTTGTATGGTTTCGTGAACAGGTTTGTATTATTGCCTGTCCTTACGGAAGATTACAAGGTGTTTTATTAGATAATAAATCAATAAATGTTGCGTATGATTTCGTACGAGGCGAAAAAGAGAATGGAAGAGCCAAGTTTAATAAAAAAGAAGATAGAGCACTAACAGGAAAAGGTGATTGCATTGATTGTCTTCAATGTGTTCATGTATGCCCAATGGGTATTGATATTAGGAACGGAACACAGCTTGAATGCACAAACTGTACAGCTTGTATAGACGAGTGTGATCATATTATGGAAAGCGTAGGATTGCCTAAAGGACTTATTCGTTACGCTTCTGAAGATGAGATTGCTAAAAAAGAGCCTTTTAAGTTCACAGCAAGAATGAAAGGTTATACCGCTGTACTGTTTATTTTATTGAGTATTTTTGTTGGAATGCTGTTTTTAAGAACAAATGTTCAAGCAGTTGTTTTACGTTTACCTGGACAGCTTTTTCAGCATAAAGGAGATAAAATCAGTAATGTTTATACCTACAAGATTGTTAACAAAACAATGAAAGATTACAATGATATTCATTTTGAGTTAATCGATCAAAAAGGAGAAATTAGAAACGTAGGAAAACAACATTTTAAAGTTCCAAAAGAAGGAATTTCGCAAGGAACATTATTTATTGAAATAAATGAAGTATTGTTAGAAAGTGACAAAACCAAAGTAAAAATTGGTGTCTATAATGGTAACGAATTGCTTGAAACAACAAATACAAATTTCTTAGGACCAAGAAGTTTTAATTAAATAAACACAAGTATCATGAAAATTAATTGGGGAACTGGAATTGTCATTGCATTTGCATTGTTTATGACATTTATATTATACTTTGTTTTCGAAGTACAATCAAATAGCAAATATGATAATGACTTGGTTGTAGAAGAGTATTACAAGCATGATACTCATTTTCAGGAAGAAATGGCAAGAATTCAAAATGCGCATGATTTGCAGCATAAGCCGTCTATTAAATATAGTGAAGATGGTGTGCAGGTTACTTTTCCAGCAGACTTTGAAGGAAGTAAAGTAAAAGGGAATGTTTTATTATATAGACCTTCAAATAAGAAATTTGATTTTGATACTCAGATTGCTTTAACAAATTCTTCATTGTTAATTCCGCAGAAAAAATTAATAAAAGGGCGTTGGGATGTTAATATGGAGTGGCAGTATGAAGGGAAAAAATACCTGACAAAAGAAGTTATCTACGTAAATTAATCATAAAATGTTATTTTCTGCTCTAATATTTGGTCTTATAAGCAGTCTGCATTGTGTTGGAATGTGCGGACCTATAGCTATGATGCTTCCAGTAGATCATAACAATGAAACTAAAAAGGCAGCGCAGATTATTACTTATCACTTAGGACGATTATCTGCTTACGCCATAATCGGACTGGTTTTTGGACTGTTAGGGAGAGGTTTTTTTCTTGCCGGAATGCAGCAAAATATGTCGATTTTTATTGGTGTTGCAATGATTTTAATCGTTCTAATTCCAGAAAAAGTATTTGCTAAATACAATTTCTCAAAACCAGTATATAAAATTATTTCAAATATAAAATCTAGTCTGGGAAGTCAGTTTAAAAAGAAAAGTTACAAGTCTCTTTTTACTATTGGTTTATTAAATGGCTTTTTACCATGCGGAATGGTTTATGTTGCCTTGTTTGGTGCAATTGCCATGCAGAGCGCAGGACTTGGTGTGTTCTATATGCTGTTGTATGGATTAGGAACTATTCCTTTAATGACAGTTGTAGTTTATATTAATTCATTACTAAAATTACCTTTTAGAAACAAAATTCAAAAAGCAATTCCTTATGTTGCAGTAATAATTGGAGCGTTGTTTATTTTGAGAGGTTTAGGGTTAGGAATTCCTTATTTATCTCCTTCTAATATGAATTTGTTTGTTCAAGCAACTCCAAATTGTCATTAAACCTTTCTATTTCAAATTCTCTTTAAATTTTGATGTTTTTAAACTGTCATTGAGAATAAATTAGTCTCAGGAGATTTTCTTTTTAAATGCAAATCAAAAGCCATACAAATATTACGAACAAATGGTCTTCCTGCTTCAGTAATTTTTAGTTTATTTTCCTCAATTACAATTAACTTGTCTTTCTCAATTTCTTCAAGATCTAATAATACAGATGGTAATTCTTTAAAATATAAAGACTCGCTGCTCCAAGAAGTTTCAAGATCGCAAGTAAGGTTTAAGATGTGTTTTCTAATAATTAAATCTTCATCATTTAAAATATGTCCTTTTACGATTGGCAGTTGATCTTCTCTTAAAATTCGGTAATACTCTTCAAGACTTTTTGTGTTTTGAGCAAAACTATACCAGCTGTCGCTGATAGATGAAACACCTAAACCTATCATAAGCTGCGTTTTAGATGCACTGTATCCCATAAAGTTTCGATGCATTTTTTTATTATGCGCGGCGTCAAATAAACTGTCAGAAGACAAAGCAAAATGATCCATACCAATTTCATGATAACCATTGGCAGAAAGCAATTGTTTTCCAGTTTCGTATAGTTGTCTTTTCTCTGCATCTTTAGGCAGGTTTTCTTCATTAAAGCCGCGTTGTCCGTTTCCTTTTATCCAAGGTACATGAGCATAGCTGTAAAACGCTAAACGGTCTGGTTTTAATGAATTTGTTTTTTCAACCGTATCAATAACGTCTTCAACGGTTTGAAATGGAAGACCGAAGATAATATCGTGTCCTATAGATTTATAACCAATTTCTTTTGCCCAAAAAGTTACTTTTGCGACATTATGAAAAGGTTGTATACGATGTATTGCTTTTTGTACTTTTTCGGCATAATCCTGAACACCAAAACTAACTCGGCGGAAACCTAAATCATATAGTTTTTTTAATTGCTCGTAGGTAGTATTATTAGGATGTCCTTCAAAGCTAAATTCATAATTATCGGCTTTGTCGGCTAATTTAAAAATGCCATTAATTAAATGTTCTAAATTTTCTGTAGAAAAAAAGGTTGGAGTACCGCCGCCTAAATGAATTTCTTTTATGAAAGGTTTTTCAGGAAGTAACTCACAGTATAATCTCCATTCTTTTAAAATTGCACTTATGTATATCTCCTCAACAGAATGATTTTTTGTAATTCTTTTGTTACAGCCGCAAAAGGTACACATGCTTTCGCAGAATGGCAGATGCAGGTATAAACTAATTCCGTTTTGTGAATTACTCTCTGAGAAGGATTTTTGAAAAGAAGACTTCCATTGTTCTACAGTAAAGGCAGATTCATTCCAATAAGGAACAGTTGGGTAACTTGTATATCTAGGGCCTGGTACATTGTACTTCTGGGTTAGTGAAATTTTCATAAGACAAATTTATTTTCCCCCAAAGTTAGTTATTGATAAGAAGATGTAAAATGACAAATGTCATGTATCGATCAAAAAAAAGGAGGCTCATAATGAACCTCCCTTTACTGAATTAAATAACTAACATTAAATAGAATCCTGAATGATTTTAAGCCATTTTTTTGCAAACATATGATCTTGGTATACGCTTATCTGTTTGATGCGGTCATCGTCAAAATCATAGAATGGAATTGTAATTTTTTTAGAAGTTTCTTTATCCTGAAATTCAAAATCAATTTTAACAATGGTTTCTGAATTGCCTTCGGTGGTTAAAACTAACTTGCATGATGATACACTTTTTAAGTCAACATAAATTGATTCCTGTTGATTAGGATTGAAGTTCATTAAAATAAATTTTCGATTTTTTTGATCTATTGTAAGTGTTTTATTGTTTTGTGATTCCGTTAAATCAAAATCTTCGGGATGAGTTGGATTGAACTTCTTTTTTATGTCTAGAATTTTTGATTTGTTCGCTGCGCTCGATCGTGCAGAAAAATATACTGGTACGGCAACTATGATCGCAATCACAATGCCTATTATTGTAATACTTGTGTCCATTTCTTTTTAAATTTGATAAATACATGAAATTATAAACAGTTTTCCTGAAAGAAAACGGTTTACGAGTGTGAGAAGAAAATAATCTTCCTTAAAGTTTCATAGGTATACTACCAAAAAAAGTGGAAAGGGTAGAGCATTATTAAGATTTTCTTGCTCTGAGTAGAAAATTGATTGACAAAGTTTGAAGATGGCTTTTCAATTCTATAGTTTGGAATAGCCAGTAGTAAAGAATCAAACCATTTTATTACACCAGAATTGGTGTGTTTAATATTTGCGGCTAATTGATAACCTGCCTGCGGTTGAATAAATGCAAATGAATCTGGTGTTTCTTTACCGAAATTGGTATCCGTTTTTTGAGTTTCGATTTTTTGCACCACAGAACTTTCTGCTTGAGCAGCAAAAAGTCCAATAATCAAGAGTGATATAAAAAATACAATTTTACGAATCCAATTCATGCGGGCGAAATTAGTTCATAAAATACAATAAAAGAAATTTAGAGTGCTAATTACTTCTTAAAAAATGTTTTATTAAATTATCCTCAATTTATTTTGATTAAATTGAGGATAATAAAACATTATTGCTGCATTTTAAAATAATAGTCAGCAGAGTGTTTTCCACCGCCATAAAATAAGAAAAATATGCAGAGTAACAATACAACGATTGCTAAAGCTAAGCTTTCAGAATGCATGTGTCCCATGAAATTGATAAGAACAGCTCCAAATAGTATTGGCAATTGAGCGGCGATTGCCCAACGGGTAAGCAGCCCAAAAAAGATCATTATGCCTCCAATCATGTGAGCCGGTGCGATATAATGCAAAAGAAACATTCCGCCTCCGAATCGATCTATTGGAGAAATCAAATCATGCAAATATTGAACGTTGGTTACAAAAGAAACCCCTTTCATAAATAAGAAAACCCCCAATATTATGCGTACTAAATCTACTGGTAAATAAGTATGCGAATTTGCCCACTTATTCAAGCTTTTTACATTTTCCATGATACAACGAGATTAAAAATTATATACTAAGTTACTAATTTTTAGTGATATATTTAATTTAAGTATCTGGAAATAAGTTTTTTGATATTATTTTAACAAGTTTAAAAAGAGGTGCGCAATTTAAACCTGAATTACTCCTAAATTAAATGGTTTTTGAATCGGTGCATGATTTGCCGCTTCAATTCCCATAGAAATCCATTTACGTGTATCCAACGGATCAATTATAGCATCTGTCCATAATCTAGACGCAGCATAATAAGGAGAAGTCTGTTCGTCGTAACGTGCTTTTATTTTGTTAAAAAGTTCAGTTTCTTTTTCTTCGTCGATAATTTCTCCTTTTGCTTTAAGTGAAGAAGCTTCAATTTGTGCCAAAACTTTTGCTGCTTGAGTCCCGCCCATAACAGCAAGCTCAGCGCTCGGCCATGCAAAAATTAATCTTGGGTCATAAGCTTTACCGCACATGGCATAGTTTCCTGCTCCATAAGAGTTTCCTACAATTACAGTGAATTTTGGGACAACCGAATTACTTACGGCATTGACCATTTTGGCTCCGTCTTTAATAATTCCGCCATGTTCAGATTTTGATCCAACCATAAAACCAGTAACGTCTTGTAGAAATACCAAAGGAATTTTCTTTTGATTACAATTAGCAATAAATCGGGTTGCTTTGTCGGCACTGTCAGAATAGATAACACCGCCAAACTGCATTTCGCCTTTTTTTGTTTTAACTACTTTTCGTTGATTAGCAACTATTCCGACGGCCCAGCCGTCAATTCTTGCGTATCCAGTAATTAAGGATTGACCGTAACCATCTTTATAAGCTTCAAATTCTGAATTGTCAACCAAGCGATTGATTATTTCCATCATATCATATTGTTCATTTCTAGCTTTTGGTAGAATTCCGTAGATATCATTTGGTTCTAATGCTGGTTTTTCGGCTTTAATTCGACTGTAACCTGCTTTATCAAAATCACCAATTTTATCAACTATATTTTTAATTTTGTCTAGAGCATCTTTATCATCTTTAGCCTTATAATCGGTAACGCCCGAAATCTCGCAATGCGTTGTTGCTCCGCCCAAAGTTTCATTATCTATTGTTTCGCCAATAGCTGCTTTTACTAAATAACTTCCAGCAAGGAAAATACTGCCGGTTTTATCTACAATTAAGGCTTCGTCGCTCATAATTGGAAGATAAGCTCCGCCAGCAACACAACTGCCCATTACAGCCGCTATTTGGGTAATACCCATACTGCTCATTTGAGCGTTGTTTCTAAAAATTCGTCCAAAATGCTCTTTGTCAGGAAAGATTTCATCTTGAAGAGGCAGATAAACACCTGCACTGTCAACTAAATAAATAATAGGAAGTTTGTTTTCGATCGCAATTTCCTGTGCTCGCAGATTTTTTTTGGCAGTTATAGGAAACCATGCCCCTGCTTTTACAGTAGCATCATTTGCAACAACAATACATTGTTTGCCTTTTACATAACCAATTTTAACAACCACGCCAGCAGAAGGGCATCCGCCATGTTCTTTGTACATTCCTTCGCCTGCAAAACCGCCAACTTCAATACTATTTGAATTTTCATCCAATAAATAAGCGATTCGTTCACGAGCCGTCATTTTTCCTTCCGCATGTAATTTCTCAATGCGTTTTTCACCGCCGCCCAATTTTACTTTGGCAACCTTTTGTTTTAATTCAGAAAGGAGTAGTTTATTATGATCTTCGTTTTTATTGAAGTTTAAATCCATGATATAGTATTGATTTTGTAAAATAGTGTTGGCTAATTTACAAAATCAATTGAAATAAACAGAGTATTTCAAATTTGTCTGAACTTTATTTTAGAGGATTTTATTTTCTTAAATAAAAAAGCAGAAGCGGTTGGCTTCTGCTTTTTCTATAGCTATATAAGTTGTATTATTTTTTCGGATTGCAAGCCATTCTTTTTAGTGTTGCCCATTGTTTTAAAGCGTCACGAGCTTCAACAGCTGGATAACCCAACATTGTTTTTCCCGCTGGAACATCGCCTATAACACCAGATCCAGCACCAATAACAGCACCGTCGCCAATTGTCGTGTGATCTTTTATAGAAGCGCTTCCGCCAATAATAACTCCGTTTCCTAAAGTTACTGATCCAGCCAAACCGCTGTTTCCAGCCATAATACAAAATTTTCCTAATTTACTGTTATGTCCAATTTGAACTAAATTATCAATTTTACAGCCGTCGCCTAAAATTGTCGAACTGAATTTCCCGCGGTCAACGCAAGAGTTTGCTCCAATTTCAACGCCGTTTCCTATAATTACATTTCCAATTTGTGGAATTTTGACTAAACCGTTTTCAGAACATGGGCGAAATCCAAAACCGTCGGCTCCAATCGTGGCATTTGGGTGAATGATGCAATCGTTACCGATGTGGCAGCGCTCGCGAACTACTGATCCTGACCAAACAACAGTGTTTTTCCCGATAGTGCATTCGTCTAAAATTGTCACATTTGGATATAGAGTAACATTTGCTCCAATTTCAACTTTTGGACCAATATAACATCCTGCACCAATTTTAGCGCCTTCACCAATTATTGCAGTTTCATCTACAGTTGCAGTTTTGTGAATGTTTGTGCGAAATATTGGAGTAGGAGGGGCAAAAAGATTTAGAATTTGTGACATCGCTAAATCTGCGTTTTTTACTTTGATAAAAGCACGATTTTCTCCTGGTTCGATCGAAATGTCTTCATTAACAACTGCAATTGAAGCATTTGATGCTGACCAATATTTTTCATATTTTTTGTTTCCTATAAACGAAATTTCAGAAGTGGTGGCTTTTTCTAATTGCTCGGTTGCGGTTACGCTTTGTGAAGTTGTGCCGTAGATTACACCATTAATTACTTCGTTAATTTCTTGAATAGAATAGGATTTCATTGATAAGTTTAATTGACTAAGGGTTTATTTTTTGCCAAATAAAATGAAATAGATTTTAATTACCTAATAAAATTTTCAAGTTTTTTGATAAAAGTTTATAATAATAGTTTAAATATTACAAAATTAACATTTTACCTATTAATTTAATGAATGTATTCTAATTTTGCGTGCTGCCTTTTCTTGTATTATCGATGTTTAAGTAATTAAATATTGTAAAACATACAGCGATAAAAGGGAATCATTTTATTGATAGGTAGTGACTTACATTTTTAATGTTAATTAATATTTTGATATTTGTGT
>NZ_NRQU01000063.1 GCF_004119495.1 Flavobacterium sp. YO12 | reverse complement strand
CTATTTTAAAATCAATATCTTCTATTTTTATTCTTTTTTTTATTCTTTTAATTTTTTTTCTTTCTATTTTTTTCGTTTTGTCATTTTTTTTATAGTTATTTATATTTTATTATTGATTTTTTTTAATTATTATTTAAAATCATAAATGCTGAATAGTAAGAAGTTTTTTAACTAACCAAAAAAATATATACATGGAAAAAAGATAAAAGTAGAGGCTATTTAAAATTGTAAATAGTCTAAAACTGTCCTGATTTTTTACTCCGATTTCTTTTGGAATATAATTTTAAAATACGGAGCTAACCGATATGTTGAAGTAAAAAAAAATCTGGCTAAATCAAAATTGAAAGAAAACGACTTCTATACAGTCGTTATTTGGAAACGAAAATTTGCATCGAAACGGACTAAAATGTTTTAAAAGCTCAGGAAATTGTTGCCGTATTATGCTGTATAATGTAAAATTATTAATCTAAAAATAAACTATTGAAAAATTAAAAAAGCAATTCAATTTCACTAAATGTGAAAATACAAAATTTTATAACAACCAAATAACCAATAAAATAATGAAACTAAAATATTATATATTTTTTCTCGGACTATTATTATGTATGCCAATTTATGGACAGCAACAAAAAGAAATAAGTGGAAAAATTACCGATGGTCTCGGATTACCTGTGCCAGGAGTAAATATTGTTGAAAAAGGAACCACAAATGGAGTTCAAAGTGATTTTGATGGTAAATTTTCATTAAAGGTAAAAAGTGATAAAGCAGTATTAGTTGTTACTTATGTAGGTTTTAAAACAAAAGAAGTTTTGTTAAATGGCCAAACTAATATTTCGATTAAATTAGAAGAAGACTCTAACAAACTAGATGAAGTAGTCGTTGTGGGGTATGGTTCTGTCAAGAAAAAAGACTTAACAGGAGCGGTAGTTTCTGTTGGTGCAGATAAATTGGAAGGAAGGTCAAATGTTAATGCACTTCAATCACTTGGAGGACAAGCATCTGGTGTTCAAATTATACAGTCTCAAGGTGCTCCGGGTCTTGCTCCTACCGTAAAAATACGTGGAGCTTCTTCCATAAATGCAGGAACAACTCCTCTTTATGTTATAGATGGTATTCCGCTGGAAGATAATACAACCACTTCTACGGATTCAGGAATCAGCGGAGGAAGTAATTTGAGTTTTAATAGAAATCCATTGAATTCTATTAACCCTAACGATATTGAGTCAATTGATATTTTGAAAGACGCATCGTCTGCAGCTATTTATGGTTCCAGAGGAGCAAATGGTGTTGTTATCATTACGACCAAGCAAGGAAAAGCTGGTAAAACCAAAATTGACGCAATTTTTGAGAGTGGTGTTTCTAAAGTCAACCGTAAAGTTGACATGATGAATGCACAAGAATTTATTGCCTACAATACAGCAGCTAGAAACAATACATGGGCGACAACCGTTGCTGCGAATCCATCAGCTACAAGAGGAATTGGCGTAACTGTTCCTGTAGAATTCTCTGATCCAGCTTGGATTGCTCGTATCGGAAATGGAACTGACTGGCAGGATGTTGCATTGAGAACTGCCACTAACATGAATTTTCAGTTGTCGGCTTCTGGTGGAACCGAGAAGACTCAATTTATGACATCATTAGGATATATAAGTTCAGAAGGTGTTGTGGACAGTAACACTTATCAAAGAATTAATGTTAGATCAAACCTTAAGCATAAGTTTAATGATAAACTTCGTATGGGAATAAACATTGGACTTAGCCAGGTAAACGAAGCACCATACGGTACAGGTGGAAAAAGTGATGTAGTGGGGCTTGCTCTGCAAAGTGATCCATTTTTTCCTCTTTATGTTGAAACAGGAAGCCTTGGTTTTAAGGATCCTGCCTCAATTTGGAACACATTTTCTAAATATGGTTTCCAGCTTTGGCATCCTTATTCCTTAACAAGAGAGGCAATTGCCAAAAAAAGAACGAATGTATCCATACTTACTTCTTTCCTTGAATGGGATATTATTAAAGATTTGACTTTTAAAACTTCTGTGAGTTCTAATATTGAGAATACAGTTCATAATTTCTATTGGAATGCAGGTCAAAACTGGGGATATTCAGGATGGGTACCAGCGCAGGCTGATTTCAAAACGCTGCAATCTAATAATTGGATTTCAGAAAGTACACTGAATTACAATAAGAAATTTAATGAAAATCACAATCTGAATGTATTGGCAGGGTTTTCTGCTCAGGAACAGCGTACCGATTTAAGCAGTATGACAGCCGGTAGTTTTCCAAATGATTTAGTGCATACTTTGAATGCTGGTGTAGTGAATGCCGGTAACACTTTTGTAGAAGAATGGTCATTACTTTCTTATTTAGCTCGTGCCAATTATTCTTATAAAGGTAAATATTTGGCAACTGCTGCAATTCGTGCTGATGGCTCTTCTCGTTTTGGAGCCAATAACAAGTGGGGGTATTTCCCATCAGGATCGCTGGCATGGCGTATATCTGAAGAATCTTTTCTAAAAGAATCTTCTTGGTTAACTAATTTGAAAGTTAGATTAAGTTATGGAGAAACGGGTAACAATTCGATTCCAAATTATGGATCAATAGGATTATTAGGTTATAGCCCATATGTAAGTTCTGGTACGGTAAACCAAGGTATTTATACCTCAAATTTTGCTGATAAAAATTTGAAATGGGAAAAAACGGGTCAGACCAACTTTGGGGTTGATTTCAGTGTTTTTAACGGACGTGTGAAATTTACGGGTGATATTTATTACTCAAAAACTAAGGATTTATTACTTAATGTGCCTATTCCAATTATTTCTGGGTTTTCTTCTACTTTGACGAATATCGGAGAGCTGGAAAATAGAGGATTTGAGGTAAGTCTAAGCACTATTAATTTTGATAGAAAATTCAAATGGAGTACTGATTTTAACATTTTTGCCAATCGAAATAAAGTGTTAAAACTAGGTGCAAATGATGCTCCAATAGATATTAATGTGAGCAGTATGACGTCACGTACAGCAGTTGGACAGCCGGTAGGGATGTACTATGGTTATATTATTGACGGTGTAATTATGTCACAAGCAGAGTTGAACAGCAAAGCATATCCTGTATGGCCGGGCAGTGAAGCGGGTGATCCAAGAGTAAGAGATGTTAACAACGATGGTAAAATCAATTCTGATGACCGAACTTATTTGGGTAACTATCAGCCTAATTTTCAATGGGGTATGACTAATAATTTTTCTTACGCAGGATTTGAGCTTTCTGTTTTGCTTCGCGGTTCACAGGGAGGAGAAATCCTTAATCATACTGCTAGATATTTGAAATCAGGTGTAGGTGGAGGTAACCGTAACATGTATTCTGTTGTAAACAATTACTGGAAATCTGATGCTGATCCAGGAAACGGAATGATTCCGAAACCTCGTATGTCGCCAAACACTGTTCAGGATTTTGGTTCAAGTTATTGGGTTGAAGACGGATCATTTGTTCGTATCCAAAATATACGTTTAGGCTATAATTTGCCAAAAGATTTAGTTCAAAAACTAAAGATAAGTAATATAAAATTATATATAAATATGGAAAACGTTCATGTGTTTTCGGATTATTTAGGATATGATCCAGAGGGCAGTACTTATCAATCTGGTGCAATGGTTGGTTTCGATTATGGAGCGTATCCAAATCCTTTTACTGCTACTATGGGACTAAATGTTAGTTTTTAAAAATCGATAAAAATCATTTAAAACGTAAGAAAAATGAAAAAAATAATATCAATGCTTTTTTGCAGCTTATTCGTAATAGGATGCAGTTCAGATTTTTTAGATAAAACCCCTGTTTCAAATGCTAACGAAGAGAATTTCTATAAATCTCAGAAAGATATTGAAACAGCGTTATGGTCTGCTTATAATTCGCTGTATCTACTGAATGGTCCAGAAAGTCTGCCATCATTCTATGGTGAGTTAATGTCTGATAACGCGTATAGTGATAATGCTGCTGGAAGAATACAAGACTATGAAAGTTTCGAATTGCACACAATGACAATCGATAATGAGTTAGTGTTTAATTTCTGGAACAACTATTATAAATCAATCTATATTGTAAATAATATTATTACCAGCGCCGAAAAACTTGATTTTGCCAATCGAGATGCCTTAATTGGAGAAGCAAAGTTTTTACGTTCCTTATATTACTTTGACATGGTTCGTGCTTGGGGCGATGTGCCATTGGTTACAACCCCAATTAGTATTGATCAAGCTTATGCACAAGCGCGCACGCCAAAGGATCAAATTTATGATCAAATTATTAAAGATCTTGATTTTGCAGCGGCTAAATTACCTGTAAAAACAAGTCAGCGTTTTGTAGGAGCTGCTAGTCAGGAAGCTGCAAATACTTTGTTAGGTAAGGTTTACCTAACTACTGGAAATAAAGCAAAAGCAGCAGAAACTTTATTGAAAGTGTATGGTAAATTTAGTTTGGTGCCTTACGCCGATTTATGGGATTTAACCAAGAAAAATGGTGCATCGTCTATTTTTGAGATTCAATATAAAGGTGGCGTAGCTAATCCGTACAGTTCATATTGGGCCATGTTTACACCGGTTGACAATCGTGTGATTACCGCTTGGGGAGGAGGATTTAATCAAATAACCAATGATTTATGGAATGCCTATGAAACAAATGATCCAAGGAGAGATATTTCTATTCAAAATGGATATAAAACACCTAACGGTTCAACTGTTAATGTGAAATTTTCAATTAAGTGGAAAGATGCAAAAGCTCCTGTTAATGGTTTAAGAGAAGCTTCGGATAATAACTTTATCATTCTTCGTTATGCGGATGTTCTTCTAATGTTAACAGAAGCAACTGCAGATCCAAAATACATGAACGAAGTTCGTACCCGTGTTGGGCTGCCAGCTTATGGAACGGCAGGTTATCCGACTAAGTACAATACGGTAGCTCTTGCTTTAGAACATGAAGCTCAGGTAGAATTTGCATGCGAATTCCATCGTTGGTTTGATTTAATAAGAACAGGAAGAGCTATTCCGGTAATTAAAGGCAGCAGTAAAAATATCACGCTTACCGAAGCAAAATTATTATTGCCTATTCCGTTTTTAGTAATTAATCAAAATCCAGGTGTTATTACTCAAAATGAGGCTTATAAATAAAATGAGCGTTTAAGATTAGTTCTCGTTTGATAAAATTGTGGACTATTTCAAGACACCGGTAGGCCATGAGTTTAAAAAGTTGCATTAGGGTTATAATTAGTTTGATAGAAATGAGTCCTATATAAAGGACTCATTTTGTTTAGATGGAATGTTTTTTAATTTTAAAATTTTAAAAATAACCTGATTTTAGATAAACTGCTCAGATAAAAAAGTTCTTATAAAGGATACGAGATAATGCTAACTAATTAAAATAAAATAAATAATCATAATGAATATATCAAATTCACAATTTACAAGATACGAAGAGAATAATAATGTGTGGTTGTCTCAAAAGAGCGGCGAGGAATTTAATTTTAATGATTATGGCATAGTTCCTACTGTTCTTGGAAGTGAAGCAGAGGTAGGTCAGGCAATGTTAAAGGAACTTTACGATACTGCAGCCTCAAAAGAGGGGGATATCAATATTGCTCTTCTTGGTGGTAGAGGGGCTCAGGAGTTGCACCGTTTGCTTGGAAACTTAGCCAAATCGACAGAGCAAGACCTTTTACTTGCAAGACTGAATGTGTTTACTCAGGATGCGCTTGCTTCATTGAGTATGAATAATGGTTTAAGTTTTGTTAGAGATTTTGAGCGTATTTTAGGTGATGCCTTTTTTAAAAAGATCAAAAGTTTTACACCAATTCGAACAGATACAGAAGATTTAGAGTCCGCACTTGTACAGTATTTGACTAAATTGGAAGAATTAGGAGGTTTGGATATATTTTTTATAGGTCATGGTCCTGAAGAAAACCATGCATCACATTTGGCTTACATTAAACCTTTTTCTGGAGCAAAAAGTGAGCACATTGCAGGGATAATTCCAATATCTAATAGCATTTTGGAGCATCACATTAGTAAGTTTAAAGCAGGTGGAAGCCTTATAAATGAAAATGATGAAAAAGAATGTCGATCTGCAAAATATATTCTCACTTTAGGTCCAGCAGCCATATTACAAGCCAAGAAGGTCGTTCAGTCTGTAGTAGATGCTGATTCTGCCCCTGCTAAAGTTCAAACTTACGCAAACGTAATTAATACACAGTTGAGTTCAGATACAGATCAATTATTACAACAATTAAATGCAAATCCAGGGTTATGGATAAGATTACACCCAAATACTGAATCTTTTGTGCTGCCTAATTTAGGTCTTTAATAATTGATTTAATGATAAATTAAAAAGCTTCAGATATTACTGAAGCTTTTTTAGCTTATAGCAGATTTTAATTTTAAACTATTTCCTTTTTTATTTTTTCCTTCCAGCCCAAATATCCATTTGCAGGCAGTTCATTATTCGAATCACTTAAAACCTGTTCTGTTTGATTTTTAACAAGAGCAGCGAGTTGTTCAATGTTTTTATAAATACCGCTTTTCAAACCAGATAAATAGGCAGCTCCTAAAGCAGAAATATCGGAGTTTTGTTGCTTATTTAGTGGAATTCCTAGTAGATCTGCTAAAAAATGAACCACAAATTTATTTTGAGTCATACCTCCATTTACAGAAATAGATTTTAATGGCGCTTTCATGTCTTTTGTCATGGCTTCAATTACATCTTTGATTTGATAAGGAATGCTTTCCAAAGCCGCCCTAACGATATGATTTTTAGTCGTTCCAAAAGTCATTCCTTCAATGGATGCTTTTCGGTTCATTTGCCAGTGAGGCGCACCTAATCCACTAAAAGCAGGAATTAAATACACACCAGAATTGTCATAGATTTCCATTGCCATAGAGGCTGTTTCAGCAGGATTTGAAAATAATTGTAATTCATTTTTTAACCATTCTATAGTGGAGCCACAGGAAACAATAGCGCCTTCAAGCGCATAATCTATTCGGTCTTCGGTACTCCAGCAAATGGTTGTGAGCATTCCAAAATTTGATAAAACGGCTTCGCTGCCAATATTCATCATAATAGAACTTCCTGTTCCCATTGTGACTTTTGCAGTACCTTTTTCGAAACAGCCTTCTCCGAAAGCAGCAGCATGAGAATCGCCGATTAAAGCTGTAATCGGAATAGAAATAGGGGGGGTATTGTCGAAAATCTGATGTAAATCCATTTCCCCAAAATCATGTGATGAAGGGCAGACCTGAGGCAGGTTTAAGTGGCTTAATCCCCATTTTTCAAGAATTTCAACATCCCATTTTAGGGTATGAATATTGAAAAGCAATGTTCTGGAAGCATTTGTATAATCGGTTTTGAAATGAGTTCCATTGCTCAATTTATACAAAAGCCAGCAATCTACTGTTCCAAAATACACTTCACCTTGTGTTACTTTTTCTTTTAATACAGCATCATTTTGTAACAGCCAAAGCAATTTAGTGCCAGAAAAATAAGGGTCTAATAATAAACCTGTTTTTTGTTTGATTATATCATTTTGTCCCTTTTCAATTAAATCAGTACAAATATCAATAGAACGCTTACAGGCCCAAACTACTGCTGGTGCCAGCGCTTTTCCGTTTTTATCCCAAAGAACAAATGTTTCTCTTTGATTGCTAATGCCACAAGATGTTATATCTGTTAACTGAAGTCCCTGATTAGTGAAATTATTCAAGCAAAGGCGAACAGAATCAAGTACATTTTGGTAAATATCTTCTGGATTTTGTTCTACAAAACCATTGTCAAAATAAGTTGTTTTTAAGTCTACACTGCCTTTAGAAACAGCTAGTCCTAATTGGTCAAAAAGTATGGTTTTGGTACTACTCGTACCTTGGTCAATAGCTAGAATATATTTTTTCATTATCTTTTGCAGTAAAAATTGATTTTTGACAATTTGAGAGTGATAAGGCTTTTTGGAGTGAAATAAAGGTATTATCTAAGCCAATCCCAACGTTTAGCCCAATCTAAAAGCACATCGGTTCTCCATTTTAAAACCGTTTTACCGCCTTGCCAAATATCATCATAAAGTTCAGGATTTGTTCGATCCGTGAACCAATTTTTACCTAAATTATAGTCTGTTGCATTAGGTTTGCCTGGCCAAAGATTGCTTACTAAAAAAGTGCCGCTCTGGGTTTCAAATCCAGGAATGTCCGAAGTAACTTTATAGCTTAATTTTTCAGTGCGTTTTGGGCAATATCTAACTACATAATTCCCATTACCTATATAATATCCTTCCCATTTTTGTTCGCCAATTTCTGCCTGTACAGTCATTGTGATGCAAGCTGAATCTTTTGGGATATTAACAATAGGTCCTTTAAAATGAAATTCCATTATAGAAAATACGGGTACAGTATCTTTCACTGTCGTATTTCTATCAAATACAATTCTAGGGCTATGCGCTATCCTTACATAACTGCCGCCCCAGCTTTCTTTCATTGGATTATTTGGATTTCCATCCATCATATAAAGTAATGATGGCGTGTCACCCATTTTAAGCCTGCCTTCATAACGGTTATTTTTATAATCTTTACCTAAAAACCCCGCCTCGTTAATATAGTTCTTATAGTAATTTTTTTCGTTTAAATTCTCGGCGACATTATCTGAGAAAAATCCATAGTATGATGAATTAGATTCTATAAACCAAAGATTTGGGAAATTAGCTGCTATGTAAGCATAACTATCTGCACTCCATTTTTTATTAGGGCCACCTATCCAAAAGACTTTTATATTTTTCTGGATTTCGGGTTTATCATGTAATGCCTGTGCCAAATCTTCAAGACCACCCCAAATCAGAATCCAAAGAGGTCTTTTATCTTTTTTTAAAGCACACTTGATAATCCAGTCCGATCCTTCTGTTGAAGTTGCAAAGCCTTTAAAAGGAAAACGACCACGTTTTCCTTGTTTAGTTACTGAACGCAAATATTGTGGACTTGCTAATCCTTGAATGTGTTTTTGTAGTTTTGGAAGATCTTTTTCATATAGATCAATGGTTCTAATAATTTCTTCTTTACTGCCCTCGCCATATGAAGGTGAAGAAATAAGTCCCTCAATATCAAATTTTTCATTATACATTAAGAGATGAATCATCGATTGGTTATCATCTGGGTCTGTACCTCCAATATCAGTACTTACTATAATTCTGGGCTTAACAGTTACTGGCTGTTGTGCTAGAATTACAGTAGAAAAGGAGCAAAATAAAATCGTGAAAATCAGCTTGTTCATGTTTTTTAAATTAAGAATTTATTTATGACAAATGCCATCTTGAAAGTTAACAGGAATAACAAGAGTTATTATGAGGTATTATCTGTTTTTTTGATTCATTTTATCAATGATTACCGCTAATAAAATAACAAATCCTTTTACGACCTGCTGCCAAAAAGGTGATACATCCAATAAAACCAATCCATTATTTAAAACCCCAATAATTACTGCGCCAATTACAGTCCCTGCTACGGTACCAATACCTCCTGAAAGTGAAGTTCCTCCAATAACTACTGCGGCGATTGAATCTAATTCGTAACTCATACCAGCATTAGGTTGTGCAGAATTTAGTCTTGAAGTAACTAAAATACCACCGACAGCAGCCATCATTCCTGCGATTCCATAAACGGCTAGTTTGATTCTATTAATGTTAATTCCGGATAAAAAAGCCGCTTTTTCATTTCCACCAATAGCATAAATATATCTTCCGAAGGTTGTTTTCTTAGTTAAAAAAATAACAATGAGAACCATTGTCAGTGAAATCCATACCGGTACCGGAATTCCCAGAATCCAGCCCGAACCTATAAATTCAAATTCAGAACCTAAATTAGAAATAGGAATTCCTTCAGTGTAAAGCATCGTAAACCCACGGGCAATAGTAAGCATGGCCAATGTTGCTACAAAAGGAGGAATGGAGAATTTAGTAATGACCCAGCCGTTAAAAAGCCCTAAAGCCATTCCGATAAGAATCGATACTAAAATTGCTCCTAAGACGGAAAACCCCACAAATAAATCCATAGACTCAAAAGGGATTCCGTTTTTTAATAATCCGGCGCATACTGCTGCGGTGAAACCTAATACAGAACCTACTGAAAGATCTATTCCAGCCATCAAAACCACTAAGGTCATTCCGACAGAAATACAAACATTGACAGAGATTTGTCTTAGTACATTCCAAAGATTAGCGCTGGTCATAAACTTATCAGACAATAAGCTGATAAAAAGACACAGCAAAAACAATGCAATCAGGGATTGCGATTTCTTAATAATAGGGTGGTTTAGAGAGATAGTCATAGTTGTGGTTATTCTGGTAAAGCTGATTTTAATAATTTATCTTCATTAGCTTCATTGGCCAGAAAGGAGGCTTTAATTTTCCCTTCAGCCATTACTAAAATTCGATCCGAAAGGGCTAGTATTTCGGGAATTTCGGAAGAAACTAAAATGATACTCATTTGGTTAGTTGCGAGTTCTTTTATTAGATTATAAATTTCATTTTTGGCATTTATATCTATTCCGCGTGTTGGCTCATCCATCATTAAAATTTGAGGATTGGTCGCGAGCCATTTTGCCAGAACTACTTTTTGTTGATTTCCACCACTTAAATTCTGGCAGAGCTGCATTTCAGATGGTGTTTTGATACGCAATTTTTCGATATAATCCTTTGAGGATTGCTTGTCTTTCGAAGGGTTCAAAATTCCGAAGGTAGGTAAGCTGGTCAGGCTTATATTGGATGAGATATCCATTCCTAAAATTAACCCTTCAGTTTTACGATCTTCGGTCACAAAGGCTAATCCATTTTCAATGGCATCTTTTGGTTTTTTGTGAAAGGTATTTTTTTTGTCAATTTCTAAATTATAATGACTATTTGCGGGATGCATACCAAATAGGGTTTCCAAAAGTTCAGTTCTGCCGGCTCCCATCAAACCGAATATGCCCAGGATTTCACCTTTTTTCAATTCGAAAGAAATATCATGAAGGAGTTTTCTTTTCTTATTGTTGGGATTAATAAGGTTGAGATTATCAACTTTTAAAATGGTATTTTGAAATTCATTTTGGGTATTTTTTCTCTCAATAAGCACGTCACGACCTACCATTTTCCGAATTAAATCCTGCTCGGTAGCATTTTTCATTTCTCCTTCATCTATGCTGTTTCCGTCTCTTAAAACAGTATAGTTTTCGGCAATTTTAAACAATTCATCCATTTTATGAGAAATGTAGACAATAGTTTTGCCTTCTTTTTTTAACTCATAAATAATACGATGCAGGTTGTCTATTTCTTTATCGCTTAAAGCAGAAGTTGGTTCGTCCATCAAAATAACATCAGCATTACAAAGCAGTGCTTTTGCAATTTCGATTAGTTGTTGTTCTCCTACTTTAAGTTGTTGAACCAATGTTTTGGGAGAAACATTCAATTGAATTTTTTCGAAAATGCGTTTGGCTTCCGCTTCCATTTTTGAGGAATCTAAAAGCCCCAGAGGGGTTAAGATTTCTCTTCCCAGAAATAGATTCTCTGTTACGCTCAGTTCAGGAATCAAATTTAATTCCTGATGAATAATAGCTATGCCTGCATTTTGTGCTTCTTTTATATTCGAAAATGAAACTGTTTGTCCATTTAACTGAATTTCGCCGTCGTATTGGGTGTAAACACCTGTCAGAATTTTTAACAAGGTTGATTTTCCTGCGCCATTTTCTCCCAATATGGCATTGACTTTTCCAGGATGAAATTTGAAATTTACCTGATTAAGTGCTTTTACGCCTGGGAATTCTTTCGATATGTTTATTGCTTCTAACAATTTACTGAAGTTTAATTTGTGATGGAATAATTAAAAGGTCAGTAAACAGAGTTTGTTTTTTACTCAATTTAATGGCTCCCGAGAATGAAATGCTATCACCAATTTTTACCTTTTTAATTTCTTTTGGCACAACCTCATTGCGAACAATATCATTTAAGCTTTCTGAAACTTTGTTAAATTGAGCATTGGTTTTAAAATCAGTTAGTTTAACTAAGCCGGAAGCATCTCTTAAAGCATTTCCGAAAATGTATTTGGTATCAATAAAAATGATACCATTTTTTTCGTCAGCAATGGTGTAAATACCATCTTTTATATCGAGAATTTTGCCAGTGCTTTTAATCATAAAATAAGCTGAATTTCCTATTCCAAGACGGTTTCCATAATTTTTAAAAGCAGCTTGCTGATCTGATTTTACCGAAGCGATTAACGTAGTTAAATCGATAGTTTTTTTACTTTTCAAAATGCCTTTATAGTAAATGGAATCGGCATAAGCTTTAAAGTCAAAAGATTCTTTTTGTGCTTTTTTAACATCGCTCAGTTTTTTAAAATAAACCGAATTATATCCTAAAATGGCTATTATAAGGAAGGCTAAAATATAAACATACTTTTTTTTCATCTTTAATAGTCTTTTATGTTTGCTGCGTTTATTAATTCGACTTCTACAGGAACTCTTTGAGGGAAAACTCTTCTCCCTTTAAAATATTCATCTGCATATTGGGCAGCTGTTTGAGCCATTACTTTGGGAAATTGCATACCGGTGGCTACAATTTTCTTTTCTCTGATTTTTTCAATTACATCTCCAGCGCCATCAAATCCAAAAATTTTGACTTTATATTCCTTTCCTGCTGCTTGCAAGGCTTGAAAAGCACCCATTGCCATGGCATCATTGCCGCAAAAAACAGCATCAATATCAGGATTTGCCTGCATAATGGTTTCTAAAACCTCCATAGCTTTAGTTCGGTCGAAATTACCGCTTTGTTGTGCGACCATTTTTAGATTTGGAAACTTATCCACAACTGAATGGAATCCTTTTGACCTTGCCCATGTATTATTGTCACCTACAAGCCCAATGATCTCTACATAATTTCCTTTTTCCTTTAATTCTTTTACAAATTCAATTCCGATAGAAACACAACCTGAGTAGTTGTCTGAAAGAATTTGACTTGTTGCCGCATCATCCACGTTTACTTCTCTATCCATACAAAAAACAGGAATTCCTGCAGTTTTTGCTTTTAAGATACTGGAAATTGAACCGTCAGAGTCTGTTGGATTTAGAAGAATGGCATCATAACCAGAAGAAATGAGGTTTTCAAAATTATCCGATTCGATGGCAGGATTATTTTGCGAATCAAATATCTTCGCTTCATAACCTAGTTTTCGGGCATTTTCAGCTGCGGATTCTGCCAGCATTACAAACCACGGATTATTTAATGTTGAAACCACAACTGCAATTTTTGGCTTTTCAGCCTTCTCCTTGGAAGTACATCCAAAGATTAAAACCAAGGTTAGCAGCACTAAGGTAAAGTGTTTTGTCTTCATGGTTTTAGTAGGTTTAAAGCGGTGTTTTTTAACCCATCTGCTGATATACCATAATGGTTGAAAATTTCTATTTGAGAACCGGAAACGGTGTGATCATCCGGCAATCCTATAATTTTGAATTTGTTTACGCAGCCATTTTGAAATAATAAAGAAGCAACTGCTTCTCCTAAGCCTCCATTAATAGAATGTTCCTCCACAGTAATAATGGGTTTATTGTTTGAGGCAGTACTCAATAATAATTCAGTATCTAATGGTTTAATAGTATGTAAACTGATTATTTTGCTGGAAATATTATGGTCTTTTTTCAATAGTTTAGCAGCTTCAAGACAAGGAAGCACAGCTTCGCCGGTAGCAATAAAAGTGAGATCCTTTCCTTCCTGAATGATACGTCCTTTTCCAATTTTGAAATCGGTTACATTCGAGTTAAGATTAGCAGGCATTGTTTTTTTACCAAAACGCAGGTAAATAGGACTCTGCATTTCGGCTGCTTGTTTGATGGCTTCAGCGGTTTCAAAATTGTCTGCAGGTGCCACAATAGTAAGGTTATTGATGGCTCTGAGTGCTGCAAAATCATGTAAACTATGATGTGTAGTTCCTAAAGCGCCATAACTTACGCCGGCACTAATACCGATTAATTTCACGGCATTATCAGAATATGCAACATCGTTTTTAATTTGTTCCAATGCACGAGCCGTAAGAAAACAAGCAGGAGAAACGGCAAAAGCTTTTTTGCCCATGCTGGCTAAACCTGTAGCCACGCCTACAAGATTTTGTTCGGCAATCCCGACTTCCACAATTTGTTCAGGAAATTTTTGTCCAAACGGCACTAATTTTCCTGAGCCACGAGAATCACTCGTAACAACCATAATATCTCTGTCAGTTGCTGCTAACGATTGAAGAACTTCAGAAAAGACTTCGAGGTTAGCGGCATCACTTGTTTTTATTTCTACCATTATTTTAAAACAGTTTCAAGTTCTTGTAATTGTTTGTCTAACTCTTCTACAGCCAAATCGTATTGCTCTTTTGAAGGAACTCCATGGTGCCATTTCAATACGTTTTCCATATAGCTAATTCCTTTTCCTTTGATTGTATGCGCTATGATAAAGCTTGGTTTGCCGTTTTTCAATGGTAAATTATTGAGTACTTTTGAAAGTTCTTCTAAATTATGTCCATCTACGTGGGTTACAGCCCAGCCAAAAGCTTCCATTTTTTGATCTATAGGCTCGAGTCCCATAACATCGGCGTTTGGGGCAGTAATTTGCAGTTTATTGTAATCTAAAATAGCACAGAGATTATCTAATTTATAGTGAGCAGCAAACATCATGGCTTCCCAGTTAGAGCCTTCTGCCATTTCACCGTCACCTAAAATAGTGAAAACCTTTACATCTGAATGGTCTCTTTTTGCAGCTAAAGCAGCTCCTGCACAAATAGGTAAACCATGACCTAATCCTCCTGTATTTTGTTCGATGCCAGGAATAGCTTTGGTAGGATGTCCTATATAAGGAGATTTGTATTGGCAAAGTGTCAATAAATCTTCTTCAGGAAAAAAACCTTTGTCTGCAAGTACTACATATAAAGCTTCAACACAGTGCCCTTTACTTTGAATAAATATATCTCTGGTCCTAGAATTAAAATTCTCAGGAGAAACGTTCATTACATTATTGTATAAAACATTGAGTATGTCTAAAATAGACAAACTTCCTCCCGTATGACCAGCTTTGGCATTATAGATGTATTTGAGTATTTTTTTTCTACCCTCAATTGATTTTCTTTTTAATTCGTCAATGTGCATCTTATATTAATTTATCGTTTGTAAAACTTTGCAAATCCATGTGATGAATTCCATTTAGTGTCTGTAAATTTCCCAACCCATGTAATTGCCTAAAGCTTCTTCTAAGATGGCAGCTGTTTTTGAAGCATTCATTACGACATGATGTTCAAATCCGTTTTTACAAATGTATTGCATTAGTCCTTGCAGGTCAGGTATTTGAGCAACAGCTCTGTTTCCAAAAGTGTTTAGTGCATCGTCTGTAAGTTCGCCTTCACCAATGTATACTTTAATAATACCTTTTGGATCGTCAGTACTAATTCTTCCATAAGTTAGAGGCATTGCAGGTGTTCTTCCGTCTAAAGCGCCATAAGTGTTTTCGACTCCAACAGTAGTTCCAAGAATAGGAGCGGTGCTTAACTGAATGTCTGGCAAGAATGATTTGGCCCAGTTTCCACAGTGAAATAAAACACATTTTTCAGGATCATCAGCGTAGTTATTATTCCAGTCTACCAATGCACTTGGTGATCCTGATGCTAATTGCATGGCATACATACTCAAAGTTCCTGTAACATCCACCTCACAAGCACTCGGAAGCATGTTTTCACTCATGATACTCATACTTGTACATACATTGCAGCCATAGTTTTGTTGCAATGAAGTCCAGCATTGGATGGCAGTTGCATCCAGAGCATATTCTTCCATGAAATCTTTTAATACCACATCTAATTTGGCAATTTGAAGCATAGCCTCGTTTGGAGTTTTGCCTTGAGCGACATAAGCATTAATCGATTCTAAATGTTTTTTTACCGATGCATCCTCAGCTGTTAGTTTATTTGCTTTTCCTAGAATTTCAGATAAATCTACTGTGGTTACGGTAATGCCGTTTCTTTGTAATATTTTTTCAGAATAACGAACGGTATTAAAGGCTCCCGGTCTTGCTCCGATAGCGCCGATTCTTACATTTCGCATTCCTTTTACCACTCTGCAGACAGCAGTAAAATCTAGTAAGTCTTTCTGGAAAACAGGGTCAGAAGGACTCATTACATGCTGACTTGTCAAAGAGTATTTTATTCCATATTGATATAAATTGTTGCAAACTGAGATTTTACCGCACCAGGAATCACGTCTGTTTACCACATTCATTTTCGTCAATTCATCCGGGTACGCCTGAATAAGAACAGGAACATTAAGATTGGCTAATTTTAAAGTATCGGCAATACCTTTTTCATCCCCAAAATTTGGTAGTAAAACAAGCACACCCATAATTTCGTCTTGGTGTCTTTTGAATAATTCGGCACATTTTTGCGCTTCCTTATACGTTTCTACTCCGCCTAATTTGGTGTCGGTACTGTCTAGTAAAATAGGTTTGATATTTAATTTTGCTAAAATTTCAATAATTTCAAATCTGGCCTTTTCTACTAAACTGTCTGGAAAAAAATCTCTATTTCCAATAATTACTCCTAATGTTGATGTTGTCATTCTTTGGGTTTGTTTTTTTATGCTATTATTACTTCAATTTCATTGTCTCTAAATACTTGTTTGTGTTTTTCCTCGATGTTATCATCAGTTATTATGTAGTCAATTAAGGATAATGCTCCCAAACTGGCTAATGCGCTTTTCCCCACTTTTGTACTATCAGCGACTAGATATGTTACTTCTGCAGCCTCAATCATTGCTTTTTTTACAACCAGGTCACTAATACTTGGATAGGTAAGTCCTGCTTTTAATGAAATTCCTGCCGTGGCTAAAAATAACTTCTGAACATGTAATCCTTTAAAAAAGTCTGCTGCTTTTTGTCCTGTAAGTGATAATGTAGGCGGTTTGAATTCGCCTCCCGTCATAATCACTTCGATATCCGGGTCAGCACCTAATAATAAAGCGATGTTTAATGCATTTGTAATTACAGTTAATCGTTTGTGACCTTTTAGTTTTTTTGCGATCTCTGTTGTTGTTGAACCTGAATCTAGAATGATAGTATCACCATTTTCTATGAATTCCAGACATTTCTGCGCAATAGCCGACTTCTGTTCCAAATTTTCCTGACGTTGCAGTGAAAAACTTCTAACCTGATCTTCTACATTTTTAATGCTTGCTCCACCATGTTCTTTAAGAATCAATCCTTCGCTTTCTAATTTTTCAAGATCTTGACGTACTGTTACTTCTGTGACTTTGAATAAGCGAGCTAAATCGTTCACTTTTGCAAAACCATCTTCTTTTAACAGGTCTAGTATTTTTTCTCTTCTTTGATTTGCTAACATGTTATTTGTTTTTAATATGTGAATAACAAATATAAACAATTGCAAAACAAATTAAAGTAGATGCAAAACAAATATAAAGCAAATGTAAAACAAAATAAAAGAAAAACAAAACAAAATAAAAGAAAGAAAAAGAAAATTCAGGTTTTTACTTTTTTTAACTAACAAAGTGTTGTGAGTTAGTTGTTTGTGTCTATAATTGTGTTGTTGGTTTCTTTTTTAGAGTGGAAAAATAACGTAAATAGTATTATTTAGTTGTTTGTGTTGGATGTTGCTAATTTCTTTGTTTGTTATAATTTATTGTATTCAGGAGAAGAAAACTGTAAGTTTTAAACTGAAAAGATTATAATAAAGTTTGTGAATTTGAATTCTTTGAGTCTTTGTTTTGTTAGCTGTCTATCTTTCTGTAGCTTCTTGTATTGCTTCATGAAATAGTAATTATTACTATTTGTAAATATTTTTTTGAATGGTTATACTTTGTGTTTGTTGTTGATTTTATCTTCAATAAACTGACGTTGTTAACATTAAAATTACATAACAATAATCCTCTGTTAAGAATTTCTTAAAATCTAAAAATTTACTATAAGTAAATTTATATCCATTTTTGCAACGAAATATTTACTAATATTAATAATTTAACTGAAATGGAAAAAAATAGGTTTTTGATTTATGTAGTTTTTTTATTGGTTTCGCTGACAGCAGCAGGACAAAAAGGAGCTATAAAAGGTAAAGTGTTTGATGGTGCTTTTCCGCTTCCGGGCGCGATAGTACAGTTGAATGGGACTCAAAAAAATGCTTCAACAGATTTTGAAGGAAGTTATAATATTACCGGAATTGAAGCCGGAGATTATGAAATCGTGGTTACTTATTTAGGTTACGAAAAAATCAACCAGAAAATTACAATCGGCGCTGGAAAAGTAATGGTTGTTCCAAATATTTTATTGAAAACTTCCTCAAATAATTTGGATGAGGTAGTGGTGAAAGATAATTCAAAAAGACTAAGTGAAGCCAAGGCATTAAATATTCAAAAAAATGCGATCAATTTGGTAAATGTTATAGCTGCGGATGGAATCGGAAAACTTCCGGATCGTAATGCAGCCGAAGCAGTACAACGTGTTCCGGGTGTATCTATTGAGCGTGATCAGGGAGAAGGTCGTTATGTAGCCGTGCGCGGATTACCTGCTGAATGGAGTTCTACTACAATGAATGGAAACCGAATTCCAACTGCAGCCGATGAAGGGGCAAGCAGAGCTACGGCATTTGATTTTTTTCCGACGGAAATGATTGGTTATGTTGAGGTTTCTAAGGCTTTAACACCAGACATAGATGCTGATGCATTAGGCGGAAGTGTGAATTTTATAACAAAAACAGCGCCTTCTAAATTTACTGTAGATGCTAGTGTTGGTATGGGATACAATGCAAAATCGGATAAAGGAATTTATAGTGGTTCTGTTTTGGTTGGAGACAAATCTAAAAATGGAAAGTTTGGTTATATACTGAATTTTTCGCAATGGAACAGAAACTGGGCTTCTGATAA
The DNA here is from genome assembly GCF_004119495.1 of Flavobacterium sp. YO12. GTDB lineage: Bacteria > Bacteroidota > Bacteroidia > Flavobacteriales > Flavobacteriaceae > Flavobacterium. Next base: position 7,208 of record NZ_NRQU01000063.1, on the reverse strand, counting down.
TTTTGAAGCAAGAAGATCTGGAGACGAAGGTGTTTACCGCTTAGAATTAAGAGATTATACAGGTGAAAGACATACAACAGGTTTTAATGGCGGATTTGAATTTAATCCAAATGAGCGAAATAAGTTTTTCGTAAAACTGAATTACGGAAAACTTCTTGATGAAGAAACGCACTTTAAACGTCGTATCCGTTTTGATAAATTCAATGCGACAACAAATGCAGGAAGAGTGGAGCTTCAGAATATCTACAATGAATTGAACTTTGATTTCTATGGTGGTGAAGTTGGAGGAAAACATATCGGAAACAAAGGAGTTTTTGATTGGAGTGCAGCACATTACAGCACGGAGTTTTATTACGGAAATGTACCCGACGCTCAAAACAACAGTTATTATTCTGTATTTTTTAAGCAAGACGGAGTAGGTTTAAATCCTGCTTATCTTCAAGATAGAGGGAACGGTCCTAGAGCGTATTGGGATTCTGATGGAGGATATATGAATACAGATAATATGTTTGGTTATTTGTCAAATCCTAATTTTCAGGACAGTCCTAATTTGATGAAATTTAGTACGTTGGAACTTTATAAAGTAGCTGTAAAAGAAAGAGATAATATTGTGGCATCGGCGAATTATGAATTTGATGCGAATGAAAATCTTAACTTAAAATTTGGTGCTAAATTTAGAGATAAAGACAGAATTGCCACTTTTGCAGATGAGTTTTACAATTGGAGCGGAGCGGCAGCGGCGCCAACTTTGGCAAGTTATGGACAGTATAATATTATGCAGCCAAAAGGGACAGAATACCTGAAAGAGCTTGATACTAATATCGGAAATAGTTTTGGGCCAGTACTTTCTCCAACGGGTATGAATCAGTTTTACAATGATAATTTTAATAACGGTAATTTGAAATTGTCTGAAAGCGATTCTGAAATTCTTGCCAACGGCGGCGGATTAGGGCGTAACTTCAATGTTGATGAAACGCATACTTCTGTATATGGAATGGCGACGTATAAAATAAATAGTAAACTGACTTTTTTAGGAGGTTTGAGAGCAACTAACACCAATACAAAAGTAAGCGGTTATCAATATGATGTAACGCCTGAAAATCCGGATGGGTTACTTTCTAAAGTTACAAAAACAAAAAACTATCTATCGCTTTTGCCAATGCTTCACTTAAAATATTCTCCTGAGGAAAATACAAACCTAAGACTGGCAGCAACGAGAACTTTTACAAGACCTGATTTTGGTTATCTGGCGCCGGGAGGTACTTATTTGGCTGCTGATAATGAATATGACGGAGGTAATCCGGATGTGAATCCTACGTATTCTTATAATTTTGATTTGATGGGAGAACATTATTTTGGAAAACTTGATGTTGTTTCTGCTGGAGTGTTTTACAAAACAATTACGGATCCTATTTTTATGGATACCAAACAAGGTGATATCAACGGACATACAGGAGTTGAAATCTCACAACCTATGAATGGTGATAATGCATGGCTTTTTGGTGCTGAAGTTAGTGGAAACAAAAAGTTTGACTTTCTTCCAGGATTCCTAAATGGTTTTGGTGTGCAAGCCAATTATACTTTTACTAAGTCGCAAATGACAATACCAGGTCGCGCAGGAAAAACCAGTTTGCCTAGACAAGGGGATCATTTAGCAAATGCACAATTGTATTATGAAAAAGGAAGAATAAATGTTAGGGCAGCGTATAACTTTAAATCAAAATATATTACCGAGCACGGTACAAGTGGTTTGGATAGAGATGATGTTTATTACGGAGCTTATTCTGCATTAGATGCTACGTTTTCATTCAAATTAACGAAGCATTTTACAATTTTTGCTGAAGCAAACAATCTTCTTAATGATAAATTGGAATATTATTATGGAGACGACAGCCGACCAAAACAAGTAGAGCTTTACGGAATCAGAGGGCAAATGGGGATAAAATGGAGCCTGTAGAATAAAATTTTGTTTGATGTTTTTTTATTGGAAGAGTCGGTTTTATGCCGGCTTTTCCTTTTTTTATGAGATTGGTTGTTTTGTTATAATGAAATTTTTATTCGATTTTAAAATATAAAATTTTACTATTTGTAATTTTTTAATTGTTTGGTGTTTTTATTTGTAAACTTTAAAAGCACACTTCATAGAAAATTTATCTTTGATTCAAATGTTAATTAAAAGAAAAACAGATTTTTAAATGTTTAATGTTTTGATTTTGTTAGTGTTGATGCTTTTTGTTTGTTCTTTTGTTGTTTATTGTTTATAGATAAAATTTTACTATTTGTAAAAAATAATTAATAATATGTTTACTTTTGCTTAATATTAGTCTTTGTTTTGAATGCTACTTTTGTACTTGTAAAAACAGATTAATTATGCTTAAGAAGGTAAATAAGTTTACAAATGGTAAAAAAACATCGACGATGTTAATTATTATAGCGGTCTTTTTGTGTTACACAGGAATGTATGCCATACGAAAGTCGTTTTTAGCAGGTCAATACATAGATCTTTCCTTAGGTTTTGGACTAAATGCAAAGATAACTTTAGTGATAAGTCAGGTTTTGGGTTATATGGTTTCAAAATTCATCGGTATTAAGGTGATTTCTGAAATGAAGAAAGAAAAAAGAGCGATTTGGCTGGTATGTTTTATAACTTTCAGTTTGGCAATGTTGGGATTATTTGCAATCGTACCGCCTAAGTTAAAAGTATTGGCTTTATTCTTTAATGGATTGCCTTTAGGAATGGTTTTCGGAATTGTATTCTCTTACATTGAAGGCAGAAAAAACACCGAGTTATTGGCAGCAGCACTTAGCGCCACTTTTATATTTTCGACCGGACTTGTAAAAACCGCCGGTTTGCTTTTGATGCGTGATTTTAATGTAAGCGAATATAATATGCCTTTTTTGACAGGATTGCTTTTTTTTCCGCTTTTTCTGCTTTCTGTTATCGTTCTTAATTATTCGAAAGCGCCAAGCGAAAGCGATATAAAAGAACGTTCCGAAAGACAGCCAATGTATAAAAAAGAAAGAAAAGATTTTTTAAGAAAAAATTGGATTGGTTATTTTGGTTTAGTTGCTATTTATGTGTTGTTAACCATTGTAAGAGATTTTAGAGATAATTTTATTGTTGAGTTTTGGGCGGATCAAGGTTATTCGGGTACACCAAAAATTATCACACTAACAGAAATTCCTGTTGCGATAACCGTTTTATTAATTGCTGCTGCGGGAACTTTAATACGTAAAAATAAGCTGGCTTATAACATCGGGATGAGTCTTACTGTATTGGGTTCAGTGATGGTTTTGATTTCAACGGTTTTGTTTAATAATCATTTAATGTCTCCGGTTTACTGGATGATTATTAGCGGTATTGGGGTTTATTTGCCATATATCTTATTTCACTGTCTAATTTTTGAGAGACTTGTGGCTTTGTTAAGTTTTAAAGGAAATGTAGGTTTTCTGTTTTATATCGCCGATGCTTTTGGTTATTTGGGAAGCGTTATGGTACTTGTCTTAAAAGAAATTACGGGTTTTAATAAAAGCTGGACTCAGTTTTTTGTATCGTTGAATATTACGTCAGCAATCATGATCGGAATGATTACACTTTTTTCAATGTGGTATTTCAATCGACGTTTTTTACAAAGAAAACAAAAATCAGCAGCAATGCTTTGTTCTTAATTTTTATAATTAATTAAAAATGAATACTAAATACGATTTAATTGTTATTGGTGGCGGAGTTTTAGGAACTTTTCATGCTTACCACGCATTACAAAAAGGTTTAAAAGTTGCCATAATAGAAAAAGACAAACTGCCGGTAAGTGCTACAGTTCGCAATTTTGGTCAGGTAGTGCCGTCTGGAATGGATACAAAGTGGCAGAATTATGGACGAGAAAGTCTTAAGATTTATAATGATATTCAAAGCCACTTTGATATTTCGATTCGGAAAAACGGCTCAGTATATTTAGCTTCAAATGATGAGGAAGTACAGCTTATTGAGGAATTAAGCATCATAAACAAAAACAATGGGTATGAATCGCTATTGTTAACCAAAGAACAATGTCTTGAAAAATATTCAGGCTTACGAAACGAATATGTAAAGGCGGGGCTTTTCTTTCCTGAAGAGGTTACAGTTGAGCCAAGAATAATGATAAACCGTTTATTGGAGTTTCTTATAAAAAATAAAGGTTTAGCTTATTTTGGAAATACAAAAGTGGTGCGTTGCGATTCGCTTTCAGATGAAGTTGCAATTGTAACCGCTAATGGAGAAATTCATAAAACGTCAAAAGTAATATTGTGCTGCGGTTCAGAGTTCAAAACATTGTATCCTGATGTATTTGCAAAAAGCGATCTTGAAGTGACCAAATTACAAATGCTTCAGACAAAACCGCAAGCGGACTATCAATTAAACGGTTCGATATTAACCGGACTTTCTATTCGTCGTTATGAAGCTTTTTATGAGTGTCCTTCTTTCGACGGAATTAAAGCAAAAGAAGCATCAGGTAGTTTTGAGAAAGAGTGGGGTGTTCATATTCTGTTTAAACAAGCAACTGATGGATCGGTTATTATTGGAGATTCGCATGAATATGCTGATGCAGCCAATATCGACGACCTTGGATTTGATTTACGAATGGACGTAGATGAATTTATGATTGCTGAAGCTAAAAAAATATTCAACCTGCCAACTTACGAAATACAAAACCGTTGGTATGGTATGTATTCTCAGTGTAAAGAGAATGATATTTTTGAACATACTATAGAAAATAACATTCATATAGTAACGGGAATTGGAGGAAAAGGCATGACAGGAAGTGCAGGATTTTCTAAAGAAAACATTAAAAACATATTTAATTTAAAATAGATGATAGATATTAAACTAGTAGTTTTTGATATGGCAGGAACTACCGTAAATGAGAATAATCTTGTATATAAAACTGTTCAAAAAGTGATTAATCAGGAAGGGTTTTCGGTTTCACTTGATGAAGTATTGCTTTATGGTGCTGGTAAGGAAAAGCATACGGCTATAACAGATGTTTTAACTGCCTGTACTACCAATGTTGATATTAAAACGATTGCAGATAAAGCTTATAGTAATTTTAAAGTTGCTTTGGAAACGGCTTATGATGAAGCTCAGATTTCTACTTTTAACGGAATGGAAGCCTTTTTTGATTCTTTAAGAAAACATGATATCAAAATTGCGCTGAACACAGGATATGATTCTAAAACGGCGAATAAATTATTGGAAAAATTAAATTGGAAAGTGGGTGATCAGGTAGATGCTTTGATTACATCTGATGATGTTGTAAACGGAAGGCCAAATCCGGATATGATTCAAATGGCAATGGCTAAGTTTGGGATCACGAATCCTGCTCAGGTTTTAAAAGCAGGTGATTCGGAAATTGATATTATGGAGGGAAAAAACTCCGGATGTGCAATAACAGTTGGTGTTCTTAGCGGAGCGCAGAATAAAGAACAGCTAGAAATAGCTAACCCCGATTATATTTTGAATGATGTGACTGAGCTTGAAGGTATTTTATTTCAATAAGAAGTTTCGACTCAGTAAACCCGTCTGTAAAGGGCGGGTTTATTCATTTTTAGCCAGAAAGAAATAAAGTACCAGCATTTTTGCAGGTATATTTCCTTTGTTTACAGGAACGTGCGGAATCCTTCCGTCGAAGAATATAGAATCTCCGTCTTTAAGTAAAACTTCTTCTTCGCCAATAATATACCAGCATTCGCCGCTTAAAATATACTTAAATTCATAAGCATCTGTTTCTACTTTTCCGCGTTGCGAAGCGGGTTGTACTTCGAGTAAAACCGCTTCAAAAGCTACTGAAGATAATTGTTTTCCAAAAATAGAAAGGTAGGAGAATCCTTTTGCTTCATCTTCTTTTTCAATTATAGCGTTGTCTTCTTTTCTAGAAATTATAAAATTGCTTTTATCAGATTTTGGAAGACCGTTAAAAAAATCCGATACCTCAATTCCGAGTGCTTGTATAATGTGCAAAAGAACCGGAAGCGATGGTATAGTTCTTCCGTTTTCAATTCGTGAAATAAGGCCATTACTTACATCTGCATTTGTGGCAACTGTATTAATAGTAAGGTTGTTTTTTTTACGAATTTCTTTAATTCTTTTTCCTAAGCCAATAAGATAATCTTCCATAAAATTTGTTATAAGCAATATAATCGTAAAAGTCTTAAAATAACTTTACAATTCAAAATGATTGTTGAGTTAGGTTTGTAGTAAAAAGGGATTGGTAAATCGTGGGGAATTAGTTGTCAAAGAAGTAAATAATAAGTATTCTAGCTATTTTTTTTATAATATGTAGCTTTATGCTGCAGTTTTGAAAAATCTAAATACGTTGGGTCTTTTTGTAGTTTTCCGTTTATTTTTATCACGATTTTGCCACAGAGATTTTGTTTGGTTTTAAGAAAATTGAAAAACAGTGTAAAAGAATAAAATCTACGAATCTTAGTATTTGAAGATCTTGCAGTCTTAAATAAATTTGAAGTTTATGTATAAAAAAAAAGTCCTAATTTTCATTAGGACTTTTTTAGTGGGGAGAGCAGGATTCGAACTTGATCGTCTAAACCCTTGCCAATACTGCATTTTTTATTTTGTAAAACCTTTGTTGCCACGATGTTGCCATGAAAAAAAAGTGATCAATTTGCTTGTTTAATTATTTGTTTTTCAGTTGTTTAACTTGTGTTTTGTTGCTATGCTTCTTTTGTGGTGTAAATATAAGATTTTATTTTATAATTGATTGATTTGTCCTGTTTTTTATTTGTATTCTATTTCAAAATAATAGAGAACTGATTTGTAATTATCTTGCGCAGTAAGACAGGTATCCATTAGATATTCTTTTATATTGTTCCATTCCTGGAGTCCTCTGTAATAAAAAAGTTTAAGCTGTTCATCTATTATTAATGGCACTATGTTGTTTGCAAGACATTCCTTGAAAATAATTAATCGTCCCACACGACCGTTTTCATCCTGAAAAGGATGTATGATTTCGAATTTATAATTAATTTGTCGATAACTGAAATATGAAATAAAAATTATCGAAAGATTAGAGTGTATTTTTTTAGTATTGTGAAAGATTGGCATTTGAAGTTTTTACAGCAAAATTGGAGATAATTCTATGACCAAATCCTCTTAGAAATTGTGCATTTTTATTGTTTTTAATTTCTTAATTTTTTAATGATACATTATAAATACA
>NZ_NRQU01000062.1 GCF_004119495.1 Flavobacterium sp. YO12 | reverse complement strand
ATAATCTGCTTATTTACATTCACAAATTTTCTTCTTGAACCACCTGTTTTTCCTTGTGAAATCTGATTATAACCAAAATGATTCAGAACTTTCACCATTTCATCCCAAGAAAAATCTTTTGGTTTTGATTTTAACTTTTCAATAAGTTTATCAATCTTACTCATACAAATTTATCATTAAATTTTCAATTTGCAACTAAATAATAGTTACATACTAAATCAATATATAAAAATAAGAATAATCTTTCAAAAAAAAGCGACTTAAGTTCAAAATATCAAAAAAAGGCAAATTAAAAAAAAGACCTGCAAATATTCTTGCAGGTCTTTCACACATGATTTTAAAATAAAATCTTTATTCTTGACTCTATTTTCTACATTCTTTTTACTCTTTCTCTAAAACTCTCTTTGCTAATTTTCCAACAGTCAGTCCTTGAACTACAATTGAAAATAATACCACAATATAAGTTACTTCCAAAAGCAGGTTTTTATATTCGCCTTCAGGCATAGAAAGTACCAGCGCAATCGAAACTCCTCCACGAATTCCTCCCCAAACTAAAACCATTAAAGAGCCTTTGTTGTAAGCCGATTTAATTCCAAAGAACTTAAATATATCAAAGAATTTCCAAGGCAGAACTATAGCTGTTAATCTTGAAAAAAGAACTATAAAAATAGCCACAAAACCAGTCAGCAATTGTTTGTTTAAATCTGGCAGCAATAACAATTCAAAACCAATAAATAAAAACAAAATAGCATTCAGAATTTCATCAATAAGTTCCCAAAACTTTTCTAAATAATCCTTGGTTTCCTCGCTCATTGCGACTTTTTTACCATAATTACCAATAATTAATCCCGCAACTACCATTGCCAAAGGACTTGAAACGTGTAAACTTTGCGCAATCAAAAAACCTCCCATTACGATAGAAAGCGTAATCAAAACCGAAACTTTATAATCGTCAATTCTCTTCATAACCTTAGATGCAGTAAATCCGAAAACAGCTCCTAATAAAAGCCCGCCAACTCCTTCTTTAATAAACAACCAAGAAATAGAGCCAAAAGTGGCATCAAATGTTGGATCAGTTGCCATTTTTAAAACAACAGCAAACATTACTACCGCAACACCGTCGTTAAACAATGATTCTCCAACAATTTTAGTCTCTATCCTTTTAGGAACTTTAGCCTCTTTTAGAACTCCTAAAACCACGATTGGATCTGTAGGAGAGATTAATGTTCCAAAAACCAAACAAAATATATACGGAATATTTATTCCTAAAAACGGCGCTATATAATAAAGCAGTGTAGAAATAATTAATGCAGACAATACTACGCTCACTGTAGAATAAATCATAATAGGAACTTTTTGTTCTTTCAGATCAGACATATTTACGTGAAGTGCCCCCGCAAACAAAAGAAAATTTAACATCGCTCCCATTAGGATTTCGTTGAAATCAAATTCCTTTATTAACTCAAAAAAATGCTTTGTCGTAGCAGGAAAATAAGAATCTCCTAGAAGACGAATTCCTACTGAAACCAACATGGCAATAATCATGATTCCGATCGTTCCCGGAAGTTTTAAAAATCTTAAATTTAAATAGGCGAAGAAAGAAGCTAGTACAATAAGTACCGAAAAAGTGTAGTATAATTCCATAAATATGATTTTTACAAAAATAGCTGCATCATTATTTAATCGAAAATTTCAAGGCTTGAATTAACATAACTTTATAATTCGTTAAATATCTTTCAATTATTTTTGAAAGTTTAAAAACTTTTACTTACATTTGATCTATGGAATTCAAAGAAGCAAAAAATAAGTTTGTACAAACCTGGGGGGCATTAGGTTCTCAATGGGGAATTAATAAAACGATGGCACAAATCCACGCTTTATTAATGGTTTCGAACGAACCTGTTTCTATGGAAGACATTATGGAAGAATTACAAATTTCTCGCGGTAATGCCAGCATGAACCTTAGAGGTTTAATGGATTGGGGAATTGTCTATAAAGAATACAAAGCCGGCGAAAGAAAAGAATTTTTTACTGCAGAAAAAGATTTAGACGAATTAGCAGTAAAAATCTCCAGAGAAAGAAGCAAAAGAGAAATTAAGCCAACGCTGAAAATCTTAAAAGAAGTTTCGACAATCAAGGCTAAAGATTCGGCCGAAGAAAAACACTTTGTAGATCAGACTACCAAATTGTACGATTTCGTTTTAAAAGCAGACAATATGTTAGACAAAATGACTGAGTTTAATGATAACTGGTTGGGTAAATTGGTTATGAAAATGATGAAGTAAAAAAATTTAATCAAAACTTTCATTTTTTTCTGAAAGTTTAAAAAAATCAATAAGTATGAAAACAATAAACTACATCAATACTTTTCTTCTTGGAATACCTCTAATCATTTTTCTATTAGCTTCCTTAAAAATTATAGATTTAACAGTGTTCGGCTTATTGTCCATTATACTTTTGGGATTATTTCAAATTATTATTAGTGGGTATATGTTATTTAACGAACCTCAAAACAAATATACTTCAATTGTACATCATAGGAGTTGTTTTCTATTTTGTTTACGATTTACATCGATCCTTTTTCATCTAATGATTTCAAAACTTATTTCGGAATGGGAATACCAACAATACTGGCATTTTATATTTCATTATTAATCTATAAAAAAGCAAACAAATGAACTTCTTAAAAGCCGAATGGAAAAATTTAGCTCTTTTCAATTATGAAGTTGATGCTCAAATATTAGAAAAATATCTCCCATCAGGAACTGAGATTGATATTTGGAATAACAAATGTTACATCAGTCTAGTTGGATTTATGTTTAAAAACACGAAAGTTCTAGGATTTAAAATCCCATTTCATATCAATTTCGAAGAAGTGAATTTGAGATTCTATGTAAAACGATTTGAAAATGGCGAATGGAAACGCGGTGTAGTTTTTATTAAAGAAATTGTTCCTAAAAAAGCGATCACTTTTATTGCGAATACTTTGTATCAGGAACATTACGAAACTCAAAAAATGAAACATGAAATTATTGAAGATGAAAACACCAATACTTTTATTTATCAATGGAAAAACGACAAAAAGTGGAATACAATTCAAATAGAAACTAAAAAGAATCCAATAGAAATTGAGATTGATTCTGAAGCAGAATTTATTACAGAACATTATTTTGGTTACACAAAAATTGATGAACATACCACTTTTGAATACGAAGTGACACATCCAAGATGGGAACAATTTGAGGTTTTAGATCATAACATTGAAATTGATTTTGAAAAAACTTACGGAAGTGATTTTGGATTTCTTCAAAACATAAAACCATCATCAGTTTTCTTAGCCAAAGGATCAAAAATCACAGTTATGAATAAACGAAAATTAGAATCAGTAAATGTTTTAGAAAAAATGACATAATAGTTTTTCAACTAGTAATTTATAAATCGGCAATTATGAACTTTAATATTACAGGATATTTTATTTATCTCAGCATTACGATTTTCATTATTCTAAAAGTGGGGAAAATCTGTTATAAAAACGGAAATGTTTTTGTTTTAGAACTAATTCCAAATCATGCAGACATTTGTCAAAAAATCAATCAAATTTTACTTTTAGGATATTACCTTTTAAATATTGGTTATTGTGCCATGACACTAATTTCCTGGATTAAAATTACTTCATCAACTCAATTAATAGAAATTATTGGCACAAAAACAGCCGTTATCATATTTATCATATCGGCTTTACATTATCTCAACATTATAATTTTAACAAAGTACATTCATAAATTAATCAAATAACAACTAAATTTAAATATCATGGAAACTACAAAAATCTTAATCGGTTACGGAATTTATTTACCAGTTGCTTTATTTCTTACCTATTATGTTTCTAAAACTCTTTTCAAAAACGGAAAAATCTTTATGCTTGATATATTTAAAGGCCGTGAAGATATTGCGCAGGCAACCAACAAGCTTTTTGAAACTGGTTTTTATCTTTTAAACATTGGTTTTGCATTAATGATTTTAAAATTGCAATTATACAGCAACAGCTATCAAGAATTAATTGAAAATTTAAGTTATAAAATTGGAGGATTTTCTATTTATCTTGGCGTCATGTTATTCTTTAATTTGTATTTCTTTTTTAGAGGAAAAAGAAAAGCAAAAGAAGCACAAAGAGAAGAAAGATTAGTTTTTAAAGCTTAAAATAGTTTGCCACGACTCGAGCGATAGCGAACAGGCGAAGCAATCGCACAAATTTTCACGAATTAATTTTCAAATTGCCTTTATTCATTTTTAAATTCGTGAAAATTCGTGCAATTCATGGCTATAAAAAACTCAAATGAAAAAACTCATAATCGCAGCAGGAACAGGTTTTCTTGGACAAGTTTTAGTCAATCATTTCAAAAATAAATTTGAAGAAATTGTCATTCTAACACGTGGAAAATCGCAGATAGTTAACGGAATTAAATATGTAAACTGGAATGCAAAAACTCTTTCGGGTTGGGAAAGTGAATTAGAAAATGCAGCCGTTTTAATTAATCTTGCAGGAAAATCGGTTGATTGTCGTTATACCAAAGAAAACAAAAAAGAAATTCTTTTATCAAGAATTGAAAGCACCAAAATTCTAAACAAAGCGGTTTTGAATTGCCAAAACCCGCCGAAACATTGGCTGAATTCTTCAACGGCTACTATTTACAGATTTTCTCTTGACAAACAAATGGATGAAGTTGACGGCGAAATCGGAAATGATTTTTCTATAAACGTAGCGCTTTCTTGGGAAAAAGCATTCTTTAAAACTGAAACGCCAAAGACAATGAAAACCACTTTAAGAACTTCAATTGTTTTAGGAAAAAAAGGAGGTGCATTTATTCCGCTAAAAAATTTGGCAAAAACTGGTTTTGGAGGAAAACAAGGAAGCGGCAATCAGTTTGTAAGTTGGATTCATGAAGACGATTTTGCAAAAGCTATTGATTTTATTATTGAAAAAGAAATGACTGGCGTTATCAATATCGTTTCACCAAAGCCAATTCAAAATGCTCTTTTTATGCGAAAATTGAGAAAGGCCGCTGGTTTTCCGTTTGGAATTCCATTGAATAAACTCTTTCTTGAAATTGGAGCATTTTTTATTCGAACAGAACCCGAGTTAATTTTGAAAAGTAGAAACGTAATTCCGAAACGTCTTTTAGAAAATGGTTTTCAATTTAAGTTTGGCAATTTAGAAAAAGCACTGAAAGATTTAATTTAAGCATTTTGTGTCATTTCTCCTCCGTCGAGATGACAAGATTGTGCAAAAATAAAATGCAAAACAATGACAACAATAAATCTCACAACCAAAATAAACGCACCAAAACAAATCGTTTTTGACGCTTCACGAAACATTGATATTCATCAGCAATCAGCAAGTCCGTCAAAAGAAAAAGCAATTGCTGGTGTAACATCAGGATTAATAAACCTAAATGAAACGGTAACTTGGCGTGGCAGACATTTTGGCTTTTATCTCACGCACAAAAGCAGAATTCCGGCAATGAATCTCTACGATTATTTTGTAGATGAAATGGAGGAAGGTAATTTCATTTTTTTTAAACATGAACACTTTTTTGAGGAAGAAAATGGAATTACAATCATGAAAGATAAATTACAGTATGAAACGCCGTTTGGAATTCTAGGAAAACTATTCGATGTTTTACTTCTCAAAAAGCACCTTACTAACTTTCTTTTAGAACGAAATAAAGTTTTAAAAGAAGTTTCAGAAAAAAAACATTTAAAATAAATTTCCTACTTTTAAATAAAATAAACCTTAAAGAGAACTAAAAAATTAAAATATGAAATTGAAAGTTATAATATCAACCCTCCTATTCACTTTTTCTTTTATGGGATTTGCACAAAGCAACTGCAAAGATTTGAAAGGATGTGAAAGAAAATTATGTGAATTGAACGTAAAATTAGCTGCAGCTAAAAAAGCTGGAAATCAAAATCAAATCAAAGGCGTTCAAGATGCAATCTCACAAACCAAGAAAAATTGCACCACAAAAACAGTTAATAATGATCTTGACAAAAAAGTAAAAGAGAAACAGCAAAAAGTCAACGAAAGAACCGCCGACTTGAATGAAGCCATCAAAGAAAAAGAAAGCAAAGAAAAGATCGATAAAAAAGAAAAAAATTAGATGAAGCTAAGGCTGATTTGAATAAAGCTTTAGCTGAACAGAAAACAAAATAAATTCAATCCAAACCGATGCTGATGCTTCGGTTTTTTTTTATAAAAAAATCACCATCAGCCACCAAAAAATGGGTACACTTTCGACCCAAAAAGAGGTATAATATTTAGACCTATTGGGATTGGCAAAAACTATAAACAACATCAAAGTAATTAACATTACCAAGCTAATAAAAAGATCATGAACATTAAATGTTGAAATGAAAAGCTCCAAAGAACAAAATGGCACTAAAAGAAGTAATCCTAAATATTTTGTCCATTTCACGCCAATAGTCTGCGGTACAGTTTGAAGATGCGGATCATCATTTGCCAGATCAATTATTTCGAAAACCAAAATCAAAACAAAAACTAGAATAAAACGCTGAATACATTTTATAAAGAAGTCTGTTGTAAACGGAATTCCGGCATTAATTAGCGGTAAAACCAAAGTCGCGCCAACCCAGCAAAGCGCCACAATATAAATTTTTACTCCAGCCCAATTTCGAGCGTTTTTTCTGTTTGGAAAAAAAGGCAAAGTATAAAGCGCCGTTATCGCAAAAATTCCTACCGAAACAATCTGTGTAATTCGTTGTAAATGGAAAAAATAATACCCCACCAGAACCACCGAAACGAGACTCAAAAAAGCGATAATCTTTAGCTGATTTCCAATCGGATTTTTCTTTACTCGAACCAAAGCATCATATTTCACAAAATTATACCCTACAATTGTTCCGAAAAAAACAAACAACGCCATTGGTTCATCATACTGAATATGAAACACATGAAACGTAATTCGCACCAAAGCATAACACGATAAAGCCACGTGAATACTGCTGTTTAAATAAAAATCGAAAATTTGTTTTAGAAGTTTCATATATCCAAATCTAATCAATTGGTAACAAATCAACTCTTTAGTTATAAAATTGATAAAAATTGAAGTTAAAAATACCTATTAAATTATTAATAATACTTAATTTTGCCCCACAAAAAAACAACACATTTACTATAAAATGTAATAAACCTTGTGTTACATGGGATTAGCTCAAATAAAAACACTCGGCAAATTGCGTTTTGATCTTTAAAAAATAGACTGCTACAAATGAAAACAGATGCTTTTGCTTTAAGACACATTGGTCCAAGAGAAACAGATCTTCAACACATGTTACAAACCATTGGTGTTGACTCGATTGAACAACTTGTTTATGAAACCCTTCCGGACGATATTCGTTTAAAAGCGCCTTTGAATTTGGATCCTGCAATGACAGAGTACGAATTCGCAAACCACATTCAGGAATTAGGAAAGAAAAACAAAGTATTCAAATCATACATTGGTTTGGGTTATCACCCAACTATTGTTCCGGCTCCAATTCAAAGAAATATCTTTGAAAATCCAGGATGGTACACAGCGTACACTCCTTACCAAGCAGAAATTGCACAAGGTCGTCTTGAAGCAATTTTAAATTTCCAAACTACGGTTATCGAATTAACAGGAATGGAAATCGCAAACGCTTCTTTACTAGATGAAGGAACTGCTGCTGCTGAAGCTATGGCGTTATTATTTGACGTTCGTACAAGAGATCAAAAGAAAAACAATACACATAAATTCTTCGTTTCTGAAGAAATTTTACCTCAAACTTTATCTGTACTTCAAACACGTTCAACTCCAATTGGAATTGAATTAGTTGTTGGAAACCACGAAACATTTGATTTTTCAAATGAATTCTTCGGAGCTATTTTACAATACCCTGGAAAATATGGTCAGGTAAATGATTACAGCGCTTTTGTTGCTAAAGCAAAAGAAAACGAAATCAAAGTTGCCTTTGCTGCTGATATTTTATCACTTGCTGCTTTAACTTCTCCAGGAGAAATGGGAGCTGCAGTAGTTGTTGGAACTACACAACGTTTTGGTGTACCAATGGGTTACGGTGGTCCTCACGCTGCATTTTTTGCAACTAAAGACGAATACAAACGATCTATGCCAGGTCGTATCATTGGAGTTTCTGTAGATACAAATGGAAACCGCGCTTTGCGTATGGCTTTAGGAACTCGTGAGCAGCATATTAAACGTGAAAAAGCAACTTCAAACATTTGTACTGCTCAGGTTTTATTGGCAGTTATGGCTGGAATGTATGCCGTTTACCACGGACCAAAAGGTTTACAATATATTGCAAATAAAGTTCACGCATCGGCGGTTACTACTGCTGAAGCTTTAAATAAATTAGGTGTTTACCAAACTAACACAGCTTACTTTGATACTATTTTAGTAAAAGCAGATGCTCAAAAAGTAAAAGCTATTGCTGAGAAAAACGAAGTAAACTTCTTCTATGTTGATGCTGATACGATTTCTATTTCGTTCAACGAAACAACTTCTATTGCTGACATCAACCAAATCATTGCGATTTTTGCTGAAGCTTTAGGAAAAGAAACTGTTTCTGTTTCTGAATTAACTGAAGCTAGTCAATTACCTGCTTCATTAGAAAGAACATCTTCTTTCTTAACGCATGATGTTTTCAACAATCATCACTCAGAAAGTCAGTTAATGCGTTACATCAAAAAATTAGAGCGTAAAGATTTATCATTGAATCACTCTATGATTTCATTAGGTTCTTGTACGATGAAATTAAATGCAGCTTCTGAAATGTTGCCTTTATCAATGCCGAACTGGAACAGCATTCACCCATTTGCACCAGTTGAACAAGCTGAAGGTTACATCACGATGCTTAAAAAATTAGAGCAGCAATTAAATGTAATTACAGGTTTTGCTGGAACAACTTTACAGCCAAACTCTGGAGCTCAAGGAGAATATGCAGGTTTAATGGCGATTCGTGCTTACCATTTATCAAGAAACGAAGGTCACCGTAATGTATGTTTAATTCCTTCATCAGCTCACGGAACAAACCCTGCTTCTGCAGCGATGGCTGGAATGAAAATCATCGTTACAAAAACGACTCCAGAAGGAAACATTGACGTAGAAGATTTAAGAGAAAAAGCAATTGAGCATAAAGATGATTTATCTTGTTTAATGGTAACATATCCTTCTACTCATGGAGTTTACGAATCTTCAATTATTGAAATCACTAAATTAATCCACGACAATGGCGGATTAGTATATATGGATGGTGCAAACATGAACGCGCAAGTTGGATTAACAAATCCTGCTACAATTGGTGCTGACGTTTGTCACTTAAACTTACACAAAACATTCGCTATTCCTCACGGTGGTGGTGGACCTGGAGTTGGACCAATCTGTGTGAACGAAAAATTAGTTCCGTTCTTGCCAACAAACCCAATCTTAAACGTTGGTGGAGAACAAGCGATTACAGCTATTTCATCTGCACCTTACGGATCTGCTTTAGTATGTTTAATTTCTTACGGTTACATCACAATGATGGGTGCTGATGGATTAAAAAGCGCTACTGAACATGCAATATTAAATGCGAACTACATGAAAGCGCGTTTCGAAGGACACTACCCAATTCTTTATACTGGAGAATGTGGAAGAGCAGCGCACGAAATGATTTTAGATTGTCGTTCATTCAAAGAAAACGGAATTGAAGTTGGCGATATCGCAAAACGTTTGATGGATTACGGTTTCCACGCTCCAACGGTTTCTTTCCCAGTAGCAGGAACTTTAATGATTGAACCTACTGAATCTGAAGATTTAGCTGAATTAGATCGTTTCTGTGACGCTCTTA
Organism: Flavobacterium sp. YO12; assembly: GCF_004119495.1. GTDB lineage: Bacteria > Bacteroidota > Bacteroidia > Flavobacteriales > Flavobacteriaceae > Flavobacterium. The sequence continues at coordinate 16,952 of NZ_NRQU01000062.1, read as the reverse complement.
TCTCAATTAGAAAAGAGATCGAAGCGGCAACTGCTGATGACAAAAACAATGTATTGAAAAATGCACCGCACACATTGGCTATGTTAACTACTGACAATTGGGATTTCCCTTATACTAGAGAAAAAGCGGCTTACCCATTAGAATATATTGCTGACAATAAATTCTGGCCATCAGTTCGTCGTGTAGATGATGCTTATGGTGATAGAAACTTAGTTTGCAGCTGTGCTCCTATTGAAGCTTACATGGAAAATTAATCATAGATTATTTCATAAAACAAACCCGATAACATTACAGTTATCGGGTTTTTATTTTTTTATAACATTCTTAAAAAGTTTGTTGCTTTTTATAACACTTTAAAATATTGAGATAAAATAAAAATAGATTCCAAAAGTGATCTCAAACGTTTGAAATCTCTATAAAATTAAAAAATCATTAAAAAATAATCAATATATCACTCAAAAAACAATTATTCCACAATTATATGCATGCATAGTATTTTTTATGATAGTTATCATGATTTTATTTATACTTTAGCAATAAATTTATCGGATAATTAAGGAAAAATGAAATAAAAATAATTGGCATTGGGAGTTATATTCCTAATTTAGAAGTAAAAAAACACGGACTTTGACAAGCATATTTTTTTGAATGAAGATGGAACTCCTTTTGGTTACCCGAATGAAGTCGTTATTAAAAAATTTAAAGGTATTACCGGAATCGAAAATCGCCGTTATGCCGAAAAAAATCATACTGCTTCAGACTTAGCCTTTTTCGCTGCTGAAAAAGCAATTGCAAATGCAGGAATCGATGCTGAAACTTTAGACTATATCATTTTCGCCCATAATTTTGGTGATGTAAAATCAGGTACTTCACAATCTGATATTTTACCAAGTTTAGCAACACGTGTTAAACATAAATTAGGCATTAAAAACCCTAAATGTGTTGCTTACGATATTCTTTTTGGATGCCCAGGCTGGATTGAAGGAGTGCTTCAAGCAAATGCTTTTATCAAATCTGGAATGGCAAAAAGAGTTTTAGTAATTGGAGCAGAAACTCTTTCAAGAGTTGTCGATGATCACGATCGTGATTCGATGATTTATTCTGATGGAGCCGGTGCTTCAATCTTAGAAGCTTCAACAGACGAAGCTGGACTTTTATCTTACGAAAGTGCCACTTTTGCTAATGATGAAGCTAATTTCCTTTTCTTCGGAAAATCATATAATCCTGATTTAGATCCAGATATTAAGTACATTAAAATGTACGGACGTAAAATTTACGAATTTGCTTTAAGCAATGTTCCTTGTGCTATGAAAAGCTGTTTAGACAAAAGCGGCATTTCAATTGATGAAGTAAAGAAAATCCTGATTCATCAGGCAAATGAAAAAATGGACGAAGCAATTATCGAACGTTTTTATAAACTATACGACAAAACTGCTCCTAAAGACATTATGCCAATGAGTATTCACGATTTAGGAAACAGCAGTGTTGCAACGGTTCCTACTTTATACGATTTAATTCTTCAAGGAAAAATCGAAAATCACACTATTAATAAAGGCGATGTTGTAATTTTTGCTTCTGTTGGAGCAGGAATGAACGTTAATGCTTTTGTATACAGATATTAGTATTCCGTTTACACTCGCAGTAATTAGTTTCCAGACTCAAAACTGTAACTGAACACTGCAAAACTAAAAAAGTCCGCACTATAAGATGCGGACTTTTTTAGTATATTTGCGCCTTTGTTGTTTAAAACATATATAATGTACGAAAAAACATTTCCGAATAAAAGATTCAAACTTACCTTAGAGTTTTTACAAAAGCACGTTAACACATCAGAAACCATTTTTGATTTTGGTGTACCAAATCCGTTTTCTAAAATAATGGAAGAAAATGGCTATACTGTAAAAAACACAAAAGGCGAAGATTTAGACAACGATCAAACTGCTTTGCAAACTGAAGAATACACTGTTTTTACTGCATTTGAAATTTTCGAACATTTACTAAATCCATACACAATTTTACAAAATGTAAAATGCGACAAATTGTTAATTTCAATTCCGTTACGTTTATGGTTTTCTCCAGCATATCGTTCTAAAACGGATATGTGGGACAGACATTATCACGAATTCGAAGATTGGCAGTTAGACTGGCTTTTAGAAAAAACAGGATGGAAAATAACGGATCGTCTGCAGTTTACACATCCGGTAAAAAAGTTTGGTTTTAGACCCTTATTAAGATATTTCACTCCAAGATACTATATTGTTGCAGCGGAAAGAGTTAAGAATTAAGATTGCAGATTAACGATTTTTGATTTTTGATTTTTAGATGACTTCCAAATAATCTAAAATCTAAAATCTAAAATCTAAAATTTTTCACATGAAATACTACATCGTCATTCCCGCACATAATGAACAGGATTTAATTGGCTTGACTTTACAATCTTTAATTTCTCAAACTGTTTTACCTTCAAAAGTTGTGGTTGTAAACGACAATTCTACAGATAAGACGGAAGAAGTTGTATTGAGTTTTGCAAAGGAAAACCCGTATATTTCTGTTGTAAATAAAACTTCAGACGCTATTCATTTACCGGGAAGCAAAGTAATTCAGGCGTTTCAAAAAGGTTTTGAAACTTTGGATTCTAATTATGACATTATTGTAAAAATAGACGGCGATTTAATTTTTCCTCCTAACTATTTTGAAACTGTAATCAAACATTTCGAATCTGATCCTAAAATAGGAATGGCTGGCGGATTTTGCTATATCGATAAAAATGGCGAATGGGTTTTAGAAAACTTAACCGACAAAGATCATATTCGCGGGGCCCTAAAAGCATATCGCAAGGAAACTTATCAGCAAATTGGAGGTTTAAAACCTGCAATGGGCTGGGACACGGTTGATGAATTATTATGTAAATATTACGATTGGAAAATTGTTACTGACGAATCTTTACATGTAAAACACTTAAAACCAACTGGAGCAAACTACAACAAAACAGCTAGATACAAACAAGGAGAAGCTTTTTATACTTTAGGTTATGGTTTTTGGATCACAGCAATTGCCTCGGCAAAATTGGCTATGATGAAGAAAAAACCATTCTTGTTTTTAGATTATATAAAAGGATTCTGGAAAGCCAAAAACGCCAAAACTCCTTTATTAGTTACCCCTGAACAAGCTAAATTTATTAGAAGTTATCGTTTTCAAAAAATGAAACAGAAGCTTTTTTAATCTTAAAAAAAATTAAAAACTGCAAACTGAAACGGTAAACTGTAAACTAATCCTTAATTTAGCCAATATTTAAAACTTATGATGCTAATTCGTTATTTATCTCAAATAGGGAAATATTTTTTAATGCTGAAAGAAATTTTCAATAAACAGACCAAATGGCCTGTTATGAAAAATTTAATTTACAAAGAAATTGATGATTTGATTATTGACTCTCTTGGAATTGTCTGCTTTATATCTTTCTTCATTGGTGGAGTTGTAGCCATTCAAACAGCACTAAATTTAACCAATCCCTTAATTCCAAAATATTTAATTGGTTTTGCTACACGTCAATCTGTAGTTTTGGAGTTTGCTCCTACTTTTATTTCGGTAATTATGGCTGGAAAAATGGGATCTTACATCACTTCTAGTATAGGAACGATGCGTGTAACAGAACAGATTGATGCTTTAGAAGTTATGGGAGTTAACTCCGTAAATTATCTTATTTTCCCAAAAATCATAGCTTTATTAATGTACCCTTTTGTAATTGGTATTAGTATGTTTTTAGGAATTTTTGGTGGATGGCTTGCGTGCGCATACGGAGGATTTTCAACTGGTGATGATTTTATCATGGGAGCTCAAAAAGATTTCATACCCTTTCATATTACTTATGCATTTATCAAAACTTTAATCTTTGCCATGCTATTGGCAACAATTCCGTCTTTTCATGGATACTATATGAAAGGCGGCGCATTAGAAGTTGGTAAAGCAAGTACAACATCGTTCGTATGGACGTCTGTTACCATAATTCTTCTAAATTATATATTAACTCAATTATTACTAGGATAATGATAGAAGTAAAAAATATAGAAAAATCATTTGGTGACAGCAAAGTTTTAAAAGGCGTTTCGACGGTATTTGAAACTGGAAAAACCAACTTGATTATCGGACAAAGTGGATCTGGAAAGACCGTTTTATTAAAAACCTTGTTAGGAATTCATACACCAGACTCTGGAACAATTGAATTTGACGGAAGAGTTTATTCTGATTTAGACAAAGATGAAAAACGTGAATTAAGAACTGAAATCGGAATGGTATTTCAAGGAAGTGCTTTATTTGACTCAATGACAGTTGAAGAAAATGTTGCTTTCCCGCTAAAAATGTTCACCAACAATAACAAAGCGCAAATCCAAGAACGTGTTGATTTCGTTTTAGAAAGAGTAAACTTAGTCGATGCTCATAAAAAATTACCTTCTGAAATTTCTGGAGGAATGCAGAAACGTGTAGCTATTGCACGCGCTATTGTAAACAATCCGAAATATTTATTTTGTGATGAACCTAATTCAGGTTTAGATCCAAATACCTCAACTTTGATTGATAATTTGATTAAGGAAATTACGGAGGAGTATAATATTACAACTGTAATTAATACACACGATATGAACTCGGTGATGGAAATTGGTGAGAATATTGTTTTCTTAAAAAAAGGATTAAAAGCGTGGCAGGGAACTAAAGAAGAAATTTTTAGAACGGACAATAAAGATATTGTCAAGTTTGTGTACTCTTCTAATCTATTTAAAAAAGTAAGAGAAGCATATTTGAAAGGCTAAAAGCTTCACAATATTCAAAAATATAAAATCCCAAATTCCTAACTATTTAAAATTGGAATTTGGGATTTCTTTTTTCATCTAAATTCTTAATCTATCAGCTCTACTTCGGCATTTGGATTAAAAAGATAAGTCTTTCCGGAGCTTATTTCTATGCATTCAAAACGTTTGGTTCTAACGGCAAGTTTCTTAAAGATTTTACCATTTTTTATTCGAAAAACGCTTCCGTACGGTATTTCAAAAACATAATTTTTATCACTTGCAGAATCATATTGCTTTAAAGCCAAAGACAAAGTTGTATCTGTATCACTGCTTGCTGATGGATTTTTAAAATGTCTGGCTAATAACGGCAGTAATTGACTTGGAAATATCTCTGGCCTGATAAACGGAACCATCGTTCTTTGAAAGGTGTATTTCCATTCGTTGCCGTGTGGTTTTATATTTCGCCCAAATTTTTCGAATGCAACCAAATGCGAAATCTCATGAATTAAGGTAATCAAAAACCTGTATTTGTTTAAACTTGCGTTAACTGTGATTTCATGTTTACCACTAGGCCCGCGTCTGTAATCTCCATGCCGCGTTTGACGTTCATTTACAATTTTCAAATGAACCTGATTGGATACAATCAAATCAAAAACAGGCTTTACAGCATGCTCTGGAATATATTTTGCTAAAGTTTCGCTCAATTTAGGTTAAATGTTATTTGTTAAACGTCAAAAGTTCATTTCTATTTGAATCTGGAATTTAACTATTGAAATTTTCTTATGGATTAGTTGAAGAAACCTCCAATACCTTTCCGTTAAAATACTTATTTCCGTTGAGTGTAAAATCATAAATGTATGTTGCCATTCCTTCGGCAGAAATTGGCGCTTGATAACCTGGGAAAGCTTCGTTTAACATTTCAGTTTGAACAGAGCCTAAAGCCAGTACATTGAATGAAATACCGCGTTCTTTATATTCTTCAGCTAATAATTCTGTTAAAGTAATTACAGCACCTTTACTGGAACTATAAGCGGCCAAACCAGCAAACTTAAGACTTCCTCTAACGCCGCCAATTGAACTGATGGTTACAACGTGACTTCCTTTTTGCAAATAAGGCAGACAAACTCTTGTAAGGTTTGCAACTGCAAAAACATTTACTTTATAAATACTTTCAAAATCGGCTTGAGTAGTTTCTGCAAAAGGCTTTAATAATAAAGCTCCTGCATTATGAACTAAGGCATCAACTTTTTTCCATGTCGAAGCAATAAAATGCTCAACTTCGTGCAAAGCACTTTCATCTGCTAAGTCGATTGATAAGCAGGTTACATTTTTATGTTCTAAAAGTGTTTTTGGTGTTTTTCTAGAAATAGCTAAAACCTGATTTCCAGCATTTGCAAACTGCAAAGCCAGTTCATAACCAATTCCTCTACTCGTTCCTGTAACAATAATATTTTTCATAAAGCAAAAATAAACAAATACAATAGAAAGAAAGACTATTTATTCATTGTAATTTCTTGACTTGGAGTTACTGCAATTTTTGTTACAGCAGGCAAAAACTCTTGAATAAATGAAGTAATATGAGGAATATCCATTACTTTAAACTCATCAGAAACATGGTGATAAAACTCAAAATTTTCAAAATCAAAAGTACTTATAGATTGGCATGGCTTCTTGAAAACTTCATAAAATGAGTAGTTATCTGATCTATAGAATAATTCGTATTCAGCTTCTTTTGGAAGGAATCCAATTGTTTTTTTACCCGTATATTGATTGATTTTCTCCGCCATATTCGATTTATCAAAACCGGTAACATAAGCCAAATAATCGCGTTTCATAGGAACTCCAATCATTTCTATATTTAATTGTGTGTAGAGATTGAAATTTTGCTTTTTCAGTTTTTGAACTAAACTTTTTGAACCCAGCAGTCCTTTTTCTTCTCCAGCAAAAAACACAATTAAAATGCTTCTTTTATTCGATTTTGTTTCGGCAAAGTATTTAGCCATTTGAGCAACAGCAGTTACACCAGAAGCATCATCATTTGCGCCATTATTTATAACATCTGCTTGCTGCTTTTTCTCGATGCCAATATGATCGTAATGCGCACTTAGAACAACATATTCATTTTTTAAAGTTGGATCTGTCCCTTCAAGAACGCCGACAATATTAAAAGCTGGAGATTTAAAATTGGTTAATGTATCTCGATATGTTTTAAAATAAGGCTTGACATTGTTCTTCTTTAAAAAATCCTCTAAAAAAACAGCCGCTTTTTCGATTCCTTTTGTGCCAGTTTCGCGTCCTTCCAGTTCATCTGAAGAAAGATATTCTAAAAAATTAGAAACTTCATTTTGATTGACTTTATAAGTAACTTCAATAGGTTTAGAATTTGATTTTTTTTCGCTTACTGCAGTAGGGTTTGTTTTACAGGCAAAAAAAATAAACGGTAAAAGAAAGTAGAGTTTTTTCATAATAATGATTTAGATTTCTATAGAAGACTGGTTAAAATAGTTTTTTAATATCTAGTGCTTTTTTTAAGACAAAAAACGATATTGCATACTTTGAAAATTGACCTGCATTTTGAAAATGAACTTCTAAAATTATAATCAAACAAGCGTTTCAAAAAGCAGCTCTCAAAGTTCCTGCAATATAATACTATTTTAACTTTTTTTCAATTGCAATCTACTTTCTGTTAAGTAAATATAAATTCAGATCGATTTCAAAAATTTACGATCTTATTATTCTGAAGCACATGAAGTTTGTATTCTCGAATTCCAACTTTGTAATCTAAATATGGAACTCCCATTTTATGATTCTGAGCACTTATTTCGTACATATAGGTAATATGTTTGGCAAGTTCTCTCCAGGCAAACCAAACTGAATGTTTAGGATCGTAAATATGAGTCGGCTCGCTTGCGGCTCCATTAAGTTCTACTATTTGAAATTTTTCGCCTCTTTCTAACTCTTCAAATGTGTTGTACATAATATCAAAACGCCCATAATAAAACTCTGGAATCTGATCTGCAATTTCATTAATCATTTCGGTTAATTTTGGCGTGATTAAATCACTTCCGTCAAGAAATTTAGCCCCTCGAGCGTGGTTCCCAAACGGAACTAAATTTGCGACTTCTCCATTTTGTAAAATGCGCTGCAGCTGCTCGCCATATTCTTCTTTTAAAAATTCAAATTGAATCTGAAATCTTGGCGTTTTATATATTAACTCTTCAATCGTCGAAACTCCATCGCCGGTAACATTCAAAAATTCTTTAGAAACAATTCCGGTTATTTTTCCTTTCTTTTGTGATGGATAACGCACATAAAAAATTCCAACTTCATTTTTAAATGGAATTAAATCTTGAATTAAAAAATCAAAGTTTGCTTTATCTGCATATCTTTTCAATTCAGAAACCGTTTTAATCAATTTTACTCCAGAACCACGAAGACCAATATCTGGTTTAGCAATTAAGGGAAAACAAATTTCATGTTCGATTATAGTACTTACAATCTTTTTTAAATCTGTGTTTTCTTTAATTAAAATTGTTTTGGGATAATGCTTTTTAGGAAGTAAATCATAAATTCTCTTTTTGCTTTCCATCAAAAAACCACCGTTTTTAATTCTAGGATTTGAGGCATTAAAGAAGAAAATAGATCTTGCTTTAAAAGCATAATATGCCCAAAGAAAATATATAGGAAAATAGAGCACCTGAAACGGCCAATACTCCCAATTGGTAATTTTATGAAAAAAGAGTTTCATCTTTATATTTTTAAATACTTATAAATGAAGTCGAAAAATCTTGTGCGTTTACTAAATCACAATACCTGATTGTTCCTTTATTTTTTATGATAATCACTTGTGTTACACTCAGTGTTTTTATTGTATTTTCTCTATTGATAATCAAACCATTCCTAGAATCATCCCGTTTCGTATAACGATGAAAACCAAAAATTTCTGAAGCTGAAACTTCATTTGTCTTACTCAAAAAATCAAAAAACCAAGAAGCTCTTTCTTTTCTAGTTTGATCTGAATATAAAGTTGCAGATGACCAGATATAATTTTGCAATTCATTTAATTGCGTTGTTCTTTTCTTCAAACCATCCCAGATTAACTCATACAATTTGTGCTGCTGACATAGAATCAAGGTAAACGGTTCTATATTTTCAAGATCAATCTGTTTCCAAAAATCCTTTGGTGATGCGTTAGAAATAATCTCCAAAGCAATTAATCCCCTGCTTTTTCGATAAGCAAACGAGGAAGTATGTTTTTTAAGACCTCCGTTTAAGAGTACTAAAACATTTCCGTATTCATCTACAGCAAACCAAGTTCCTCCAGCTTTAGGATCTTTTGGGTACGTGATATTTTTACCGTTGTGGTAATAATTTCTAGGCGAAATTGCTTCTGGCCGAATCACCTTCTCGTCTCGATTTGAAGTTATTATCACAACTCCATTATTATTTACATAACTTACTGTGCACATTGTTTTCTATATTCAATGGTTGAACGAGCTACACCAAAATTTTCATCAATCAAAATATTCTCAAATTGTAAAACAGCCACTTTTATCAAAGCCTGATGATGAATGCAATGTTCTAGATTATACAGTAATTCTCGGTAATAAGTACTCTGAATACTAAGAGCAGACTCCTCACTTTTTTGTTCTAAGTAAATGATTTTGTTTTCGCTTTTCAATCTTGATTTTATTTCAATAATTGATTGCTTTGCAAATGCGGTTTGAGTTTGAATTTTGGTGTTTCTTTCTCGATTATCATAATTCAAAACACCGCAATCATAACCATTTTCGAGACACTGAAACATTTCGATAATGTGTCTGGTATGCTCCCCAATTGTTGCATCACTTAAAGCGGTGCAAGAATTAGAATATTGTTTATCTGAAAGTTGATCTAAGAGATAAATTAATTCGTCTAAACTGTTCTGTATCGATTTTAATAGCATAGTTTTTACATTTTAGAAAATTAAATATTCTGTTTGTTATTGAAGTAAAGCAGTCCTGCGCAGCATATTAATGTAATAATGGCAAGTATAAAAAGAAAACCGTTGTCATTTTGTACTTCTATGCCTAGTATAAATAAATGCGACAAAATCGCCCCTATCATAATTATGCATCCGCCCAAAGCGCCAATAAATGTTGTTTTGGGAACTAGAATTAAAATTACGACAATTAACTCTGCTATTCCAGAACCAATTCTTCCGTAAGGTTCTACTCCTAAAGTCGAAAAAATATAAATACTTTCTGCTGCTGCTCCGAATTTAAAAAATAGTGTCTGCAGTAAAATTGCTGCAGCAATAATTCTTAAAATCCATGTTGTTTTTTCCAGTTTCATCACATTCTTATTTATTTATTTTTCTCCAATTATTATCCGCTTTAGCCATCAAACTTGTTTGGTCTTTGTTCCAGCTTTTTAACGTATTATTAAAATAAGCGTTGTAAAACAAGTAAAGTCTGCCTTCAACAATTTTAAAAGTTTCAGGATTTATTTCAACCTTTTCTCCACTGCTTCCCATTGCGTATGCACACCATCCTCCATATTGAGGTTCATATTTAGAAGGATTTTTCAAGAATGTTTCTTTATTTTGAATGGATGAAAATTTATAAACAACTCCTTGATAAGAAACTGCCAAATCATTTTTTCCTTTCATTGCTTTTCCCTCATTAAAATACCCAACTGGATCATAACCCTGAATTGCAATTTTATTTTTGAGATTAAACTGATCCATTCGCCTTGTGTCGTTTTGAGCAAATGAAAAACCCGAAACTAAAATCAATAGTAGTATTGCTGTCTTTTTCATTTTCCTTTTATTTAAGCGTTTTCAGTACCGAAACAAGCAATTCATTTGATATACGATGTTTGAAATTTGGAGAAATATATTCGAATAAAATCTCGCCTTCTTGATTGACAATAAATACAGATGGAACTGGCAGAAAACTTTTGTTCTCGCCATTAGAATTTGCATTAATTACTGATTTATAGTTTTCTGGGACTTGAAATGCAATTCCCATGGCGTTTGTAAGTTCTCCTTTTGAATCAGAAAGCAGTGTGTACTCTACCTTATCTTTTTCCTCTGTTGATTTTAAATTTTTAGGCGCGTCTGGGCTGACTGCGGCGATTTGGTATCCTAAATCCAGTATTTCTTTTTCGGCTTCAGCCAATGCTTGCAAATGCATATTACAATACGGACACCAGCCGCCGCGATAAAAAACTAAAACTGTTTTTTTCTTTTTAAGTAAATCCGAAATCTTTACATCTGTATTCTCAGATGTTTTTAAAGTAGCGTTTGGTATTTTTTCTCCTATCAATAAAGGAGCAATATCTAATGCTGTTTTTGGAACAGTATTTTGAGCATTAACAGTTGAAGTTATAACTGCTAACACCATAAAAAAGAACTTTTTCATAATTTTTAATTTTACATCTTATTCGATATTGTAAAATTACTTTAGTCTGAAAAAGCAAAATGTCAGCTAATTTACACTTAGCTAAAAAAAGTTATATTTTGGTGATATCCTGAATTATAATTTCTTTTCTGTTATAACTTAACAAATTATTAGATTCCATTTCATTCAATAATTGTGTAGCCGTCTGCCTAGAAGTACAAATAATTTGAGCAATATCATTTTGTGTCAGATAATTTTCGATCGTAACAACATTTCCATTTTTACTGCCTTCCTGTTCTGCCCAGTTTTTTAGAAACTGATACAATCTTGTTTTTGCATCTTTAGAAATTAAATTGGCATAGCTGTTTTTTATTCGTTTCATTTTCAAGCCTACGAATTTTGTATACGAAAGTGCCAGTGTGGGATTTTTAAGCAATAAATCTTCAAAATCAGACATTAAAAAACTGCAAATTGTCACATCGTCTGAAAGGACTTTTGCATATTCTTCATTTTTATCATCCGATTCCAAAGTCAATTCGCCAAACAAATCACCTTTCTGGATAATATCTTTTATGGTTTCATTGCCTTCATCATCAACAGCAACAATTTTAATATTGCCTTTTTTAAGTAAAAATATACGCGGCAGATCTGAAGTCGAGAAATAAATAATTTCGCCTTTTGATGCTTTTTTAAAACCGGTAATAATGCACAACTGCTTGATTTGAGCATAACTCAAAGTTCGAAACAGTTTATGATCTCGCAAATACCAATATTTTAAATCTTCGTACATAAAAAACTTTCTTTTAGTAAAGATAACCAATTAAAAAAGAAAACCCTTTCAGACCAAGAAGCCTGAAAGGGTTTTACTGAAAATATTATAAATCTATTATCCTGCGATAACTGATCTTGAAATTACAATTTTCTGAATTTCAGAAGTTCCTTCATAAATTTGAGTGATTTTTGCGTCACGCATAAAACGTTCAACATGGTATTCTTTTACATAACCGTTTCCACCGTGAATTTGAACAGCTTCAACCGCAGTATCCATTGCAACCTGCGAAGCAAATAATTTTGCCATTGCACCGCTTACATCATAGTTTTTATGCTGATCTTTATCCCAAGCTGCTTTCATACATAAATGACGAGCTGCTTCGATATTAACTGCCATATCTGCCAATTTGAAAGCAATTGCCTGATGATTGCAGATTTCAGTTCCAAAAGCTTTACGCTCTTTAGAGTATTTTAAAGCCAATTCGTACGCTCCAGAAGCAATACCTAATGCTTGAGAAGCAATACCAATGCGTCCTCCTGCAAGTGTTTTCATTGCAAATTTAAATCCGAAACCATCTTCTCCAATTCTATTTTCTTTTGGAACTTTTACATCACTAAACATTAAAGAGTGTGTATCTGAACCACGAATTCCCATTTTTTGTTCTTTTGGACCAATTGAGAAACCTGGCATATCTTTAGTCATAATCAAAGCATTAATTCCTTTGTGCTTTAATTCTGGGTGCGTTTGAGCAATAACTAAATATACAGATGCTGTATTTCCGTTTGTAATCCAGTTTTTTGTTCCGTTTACCAAATAATGGTCGCCCATATCAACAGCTGTAGTTTTTTGCGAAGTTGCGTCACTTCCCGCTTCTGGTTCACTTAAACAAAAAGCACCGTGAATTTGACCTGAAGCTAAACCTGGTAAATATTTTTGTTTTTGTTCTTCTGTTCCAAATTCTTGTAATCCCCAGCAAACTAAAGAATTATTTACCGACATTACTACAGAAGCTGAAGCATCAACTTTCGAAATTTCTTCCATTGCAAGTACGTACGAAATCGCATCAAGACCGCTTCCGCCATATTTAGGATCAACCATCATTCCCATGAATCCAAGTTCACCCATTTTCTTAACTTGTTCAGTTGGAAAAATTTGTTTTTCATCACGTTCAATAACTCCTGGTAACAATTCATTCTGAGCGAAATCTCTTGCTGCTTGCTGAATCATTAAATGTTCTTCGGTAAGATTAAAATCCATAGTTTTTTTAATTATTGTTTTTTTACCATCAAATGACAATCCATTGTGGCTGGTTTGTTTTTTTGTTTTCTTGAAGTCCTTTTTTACACAAAAAGGCTTTCAAAGATAAATTTTAAATGTGAAATTTACAATGCGCGCATATAAAATTGAGAGATCAGCAATATTTACGATAACGTTTTCGTTAATATTTAGCTTTTTCGACGAAGTAACAATAATCATGCAGCTTTTTTTCTAAATTTTAAGATTAAAAATGCAGATAAAAAATAACCGAATTTAAATTCTAAGCATAATTCTTACTCTAAAAAAGTCATATTACTTATAAAAGATATAAATCTACGTAAAACTAGTCCTACTAATTTGATTTCTAAAACAATACGCAAAAAATCTCAGAAAAAAAGTTCATAATAGAACGTAAAATTTTGATAAATTAACATTATTTTTGCTCAAAAAATATATAATTGATAGAATATGAAAAAGATTTTACTATTGCTTACACTCCTTTTAAGTCTGCAATTTTCTACAGTTTCGGCACAAACTCAATTAGAAGTAAATGGTGTTACTGTTCCAAGAAAAATAGAATTTCAAAGCAAATCCTTACAGCTTAACGGTGCCGGCGGAAGATCAAAAATGTGGTTGGAAGTTTATGTGCAGGCTTTGTACTTATCGCAATTAAGCCAAGATCCACAATTTATTATTGACAGTGATACTGAAATGGCTATTAGAATTGAAATTACCTCATCGATGGTTTCTTCTAATAAATTAACAAAAGCAATGAATACTGGATTCGAAAAATCTGCTGGAAGTAATCTTGAGCAGTTACGCCCTCGAATTGAGCAGTTTAAAACATACTTAAGTGATGCAATTACAGAGAAAGATGTATTCATTTTGTTTTATAATCCGCTTGACCAAACAATCAATGTTTATAAAAATGAGGTTTTAAAAGGAAAAATTCAAGGATTTGATTTCAAAAAAGCATTATTTGGCATTTGGCTTTCAGACAAGCCGGTTGACGAAACATTAAAAAAGCATTTATTAGGGATATAATTCTTAATTCTTTACCATATTCGAAAGCCGAAAACCTTATAGTTTTCGGCTTTCTTTTTTGTTTTAATAAATTTGAAGCAAAATACATTATTCGCATTATTCTATTTTATACTTTTACGCAAACTAAACATATCTCAACAAAATGAAAGATTTATTACAGCAATTTGAAAATAAAGCACCTGAAATTGTTTTTAACTGGAAAGATTCTGAAACAGAGGCTGAAGGATGGACCGTGATTAACTCACTGCGAGGCGGAGCTGCCGGCGGAGGAACTAGAATGAGAAAAGGCTTAGATATGAACGAAGTTTTATCATTGGCAAAAACAATGGAGGTAAAATTCTCTGTTTCCGGCCCTGCTATTGGAGGTGCTAAATCTGGAATAAACTTTGACCCAAATGATCCTCGCAAAAAAGGAGTTTTACAACGCTGGTATAAAGCAGTTTCTCCATTATTAAAAAGTTATTATGGAACTGGAGGCGATTTAAATGTTGATGAAATTCATGAAGTAATTCCAATGACAGAAGAATGTGGTGTTTGGCATCCGCAAGAAGGCGTTTTCAACGGTCATTTTAAACCAACAGAAGCCGATAAAATTAATAGAATCGGGCAATTACGTCAGGGTGTTATCAAGGTTATCGAAAACCCAAAATTCTCTCCAGACGTAACTAGAAAATATACTGTTGCCGATATGATTACTGGTTTTGGCGTTGCTGAAGCTGTTCGTCATTTTTATGCAACTTATGGCGGAGAAATAAAAGGTAAAAAAGCGATTGTACAAGGTTTTGGAAATGTTGGTTCTGCAGCTGCTTTTTATTTAGCCGAAATGGGCGCAAAAGTAATTGGAATTATTGATCGCGATGGCGGACTAATCAAAGAAGATGGTTTTTCTTTTGAAGAAATCAGAACTTTGTTTTTAAATAAAGACGGAAACAAATTAGTTGCGGACAATATGATTCCGTTTGAGGAAATTAACTCTAAAATCTGGACAATTGGTGCAGAAATTTTTACACCATGTGCAGCTTCAAGATTGGTTACTCAAAATCAAATTGACAGTTTAATTTCAAACGGACTTGAAGTTATTTCGTGTGGTGCAAACGTTCCTTTTGCTGATGCAGCAATTTTCTTCGGTCCTATTATGGAAGATGTGGATCATAAAGTAAGTTTGATTCCAGATTTTATCTCAAACTGCGGAATGGCAAGAGTTTTTGCTTACTTCATGGAGAAAAAAGTTCAAATGACAGATGAGGCTATCTTCAACGATACTTCTGAAACTATAAAAAATGCGATTGTAAAAGCTCACGCTTTAAATTCATCAAAAACAAATATTAGTGCAACGGCTTTTGAAATTGCATTGAAACAATTAGTATAATCTCATTTTATACTTTATTTCTAAAGCGGGCTAAATTACTTAGCTCGCTTTTTATTTAGATCTAACCGTAAAGTTCACGAAGCTTTCTCTCATTTTATGTTATTTCGACGAAGGAGAAATCACACTCGTAAATCTACAACAGAATCTCCAATCTTTGTCGAGCTTCTAGTGTGATTTCTCCTTCGTCGAAATGACAAACAGTACGGTTTTAAACAATGCTAAAAAAAACATTTGTATTTCTTGCATAAAACCTTAGCTCCCGATCGCTATCGGGATTGCATTAAATTCTCTCTTTCATTCTAAACAATTTTTACTACTTTTAAACGTTTTTAAAATTATACATTTCAAAATTCAGAATTAAAATGAGTTTCACTATTTCTTCAGATCAAAAGAAATCCTTACTCTTTACGACAGCTATATATGCGGTAATTTTAATATTACTGTTTTTCATACGTTTTTGGCCTCCTTATAATCCAGATAACAATGTTGCTCTTGCCAGCGGCGGAGGCGGAGGCGGTGTTACTGTAAATTTTGGCGACAGCGATTTAGGTTCTGGTGCTAATTACAAAAGTGAAGTTCTTGAGGTAAAAAATAATGTAAAACAGGCGCCTGCAAAAGCAACTCCGGAAGAAGAAGCTATTATTACTCAGGAAAACTCAGTATCTGATAAAGCAGATGTTATTATTCCAACAAAAGAAAAATCTAAGAAACCTGTTCCTGTTGAAAAACCAATACAAAAACCAGTACCTGAAAAACCAAAAGTTTCAAATTCTACAAATGATGCTTTATCAAGTATTTTAAAAGGATCTAATAAAGGAGGCGACGGCGATGATAAAGTTGCAGGAAACAAAGGAAAAGCAGGCGGAAGTTTAGGTTCTAATGGATATTACGGAACTGGTGGTTCTGGCGGAGGAACTGGAGGCGGTAACGGAACTGGAAATGGCATAGGAACCGGAAGCGGTTACGGAGCAGGAAGCGGCGGCGGCTCTGGAGGAGGATCTGGTTATTCTCTCGGAAACAGAAAAGCTTTATCTAAACCTGCACCAAAATACACTTGTAACGAAGAAGGAAAAGTTGTTGTTGAAGTAAGTGTTGATCAAAATGGAAAAACAATAAGCGCAACTGCAGGAATTAAAGGTACAACCAATACAGCGAAATGTTTACTTGATCAAGCACGAATTGCTGCAATGAATACCAAATGGGAATCTGATAATGATGCACCGGTTAAGCAAGTGGGAAAAATTATTTATAATTTTAGTTTGAATTAAAACACGGATTTACTTCGTCTGTTCGCTTCGCTCGAGTCACGGATTTACACGAATAACTTTTATATAAAAAAA
>NZ_NRQU01000061.1 GCF_004119495.1 Flavobacterium sp. YO12 | reverse complement strand
ATTTAAAAAAATTTCAATTTCAATTATTATTGAAGGTTTAGTCATTTTGAGAATTTTACAAATCAAATATATGTTAATTTGGTTACAAAAAATAAAAAAACTCTGCCTGTTATAAACAGGCAGAGTTTTAACTCAAAAACCAATGATAGCTATTATTATTTAGTGTTTTTACAATGTCTTTCGTGAAATCAAAGGCATTTACATTCCTATCTAAAAATGTATCAATATAACTACTCTTATTAGCCTTTGTGAACAGGTTATACATATTCCATAGATTCAAATCTCCATCAGAGTTTCTTCCAAAGTTTTCATCTTCATAATAGTCCTTAGCCACAACATTGAGCTGTCCATCATTAAAATTCAATGCTGGAATATTAATCTTGTCTTTCTTCGGTAGATACTGATAAAGCTTACTTCTTCCTATTAAAGTTGCGAATTGATGCTCAGTAAGAGAACAATCTGAAAGTTCTTTCATTTGTACTAAATGCTTTTCAGCATTATAATTTTGAAGAATCTCCATAATTTTTGACTGTAATTCCACATAACTAGTTACTCTCATTTCTTCTGCAAAACCATCTGTACTTACGCATAAATTGCAACAAACTTTTACCTGAAACCCAATAAAAAACTTAAACTTCTCAAAAGATTTCTTACTGTATAAATTCTCAAGATTATAACTTCGAACCCCACCTATTACCAAGCTCATTTCATTACCATTAATTATTTCTGTTATACTAGGAATTCTTATAATGAAAGCCATTCTCTCAAAATACTGAGTTCTCTCGTGATCTAGTAAATCTTTTGCTTGCTTTTGTATTGCTTCGGGGATTCTTCCTTTTATTTCATGGGAAACCCTTATTTCAGGTTTATCAAAAACATGATTAGGAAAAGCTCTACTTGTACATCCTTGAACAATTTCTATAAACTCTTGATGCGCAATTGTCCTTTCATTGTCCTTTGAAAAGACTGGTATTACACAATGATTCTTTAAGTAACTTAAATTCACTTCCATTGTATTTGCTTCAATAAATGGCTTCGGGAGATACAATACACTAGAAGAAATAATATTATCATTCCCTTGTAGAACTCTACTTTGAGGAATTACAGATTTTATTTGTAATTCCCTCTCTTGGCTAATTTCAAAGATGCTTGTGTCCATTTGAACTAAAATTTTGTTGGTTAGTTAATCCTTCTAAATGTATTTTCTTATCAGTGAATTGTGTTTTTAATGTTTGCTGATAAGATGGATTTTCATTGTACAGCTTTGTTAACTCGGAAACAGATAATACACTTTCTATTTTATCCAGCATTTCTTTGATAGAGGCTGGTTTTACGTTACACCAATCTAAAATTCGCTTACCTGTTGCTGTTGTAATAACAAATTCCGGTTTATTAGCAAATAAGGAAGTTCTGTCCTTACTCGCTCGTACTAAATGGTTATCATTAATTAGTTCAAAATTGACTGTTAACTCGTACTCAAATCCCTCACGTGTTATTTCTTTCGTTCCGTGCTTTACGACTCTAGATTTGCCATTTTCTGATTCCATACTGTAATCAATTTTTCTTCTTACTGTTGTAATTATATGGCAACTAGAATTTAAGATCTTATCAATAAATGCCTGATGTCTTGGTGTAATAATTGCCCAATCTTGAAATCTACCTCCAAGTTTCTCATGTATTTCCAAACAACCTCCCGTACCATTCCACTCATGAGAGATCGAATCCACTACAACCACAGAGATATTGGCTTTTTCACACATCTCAATGGCTTGTATGTATCTTTCAGGAGAATATGGTGCTGACAAATCAATGACATTGAAATTGCCTAAATCTGAATATAAAGATGCAGAAGAGTTTTCTGTATCAATAACTGCTATTTTGCTCCAATCATTAGTCATTCCGTAGGCTAATAAAAGTGCTGATTTGGTTTTTCCAAACCCTGAAGCTCCACTAATTCCTAAGCGTAGCTTTACTTGTTTTCTTTCGGATTGTTTTAATTGCATAATTTTAATCTTTAAAATTGTTAATATTAAATTGAATGTTTTTTCATAAAAAAAGCAGATACCTCACGATATCTGCTTGAATTGATTTACTGCAGAGTTTGCAAAGTCTGCAATTATTGTTGTTCTATTTTAATGCTCTTTTTTTATATTGACCATATGCTACTTTGTCTAAGACTTTTTGTCTTTCCCATCTCTTTAATATTTCATCAAATGTTCTTTCAGGAATGGATAATGTATTTGCAAGTTCTAAACCTTTACTTCTTTTAAATTCGTTTGGCAATTGATTTAATAGATTTCTTTCTGCCATTGTCAATGAGACAGCATTTTTATCATACTTATCAAAGATCAAAAGCGAATGATCAATCAAGTTCTTAACCATTGATAGGCTGATTTTCAGATCCTCATCTGTAACATCTAAGGTTATCTTCTCAGGAACAGTAATTCTTTCTTTGTTTCTTAATATCGTTAAGATCATACATATCCTGAAACAGATTAATCCAAATCTTTTAATTACTGATAAAAAATCTATTTTGTTATTTCCTAAAATGATATTTAAAGCTATCTCCATTTTCTCTTGAAATCTATCCCAATGATCTTCTGTTAGAGTTATTTCTACACCTTTACTTTGCTTTAACTTTTCATGGATCTCAAGAATTAACTTTGCTTGCTCCTCAAAAAAATCATCGTAATTAATCCTATGTGCTTTAGGTGACACATCCTTCCAGCCACTTACCTCATCAAAGTCATAAAAAATAAATCTGCTAAATAATCCATTCTCTTTAGTCTCGATTAATGGCTTTACCTGATCTGGTGTCCCAGATATAACAATAGATAATTTTGGCTTTTTAATTTCTATAAATCTGTCATCACTTTGCCTACTAAGTGATAAAGTTTCATGTTGAAAAGATTTTCTAAGCAAATCTGAAAAATTACCCCAATCTTGTTTTAACATATTTGAAAGAGAGTCTGCCTCCGTTTCAAAAATCAACAAACTATCGTTTGCCTCTTCCAAATGGCTATACAACTTTGACGAACTAGTATTTGCAGGAACTATTTTTAATTGTGATTTTGGTTTTTCTCCCCTAGTTCTTTCTTCAGACTGTTTCCATCTAATTTTGTTTGCATTACTTTCTCTAAGCAGTTTTTCATGTATCGGCTCCACTAATTTTTTTGACCAATTCATTGTTCCTTTTCCAGAAGCTGCAGGAGCAACAATAAAGACATAAAGATTACTATTAAAAGTCCTTCCATCATAAACCCCATAAACATTTGGAAGAACAGAGCTTATTACTCCTATTGACGACAAGAGTAAAACATCTCTTTCTCTGCCTTCAAATTTTTCTGTAATTGTTTTTAATGGTTCTGGCAAGTTTTCAAACACCTCATCTGGCATCTTTTTATTTAAACTTACCAATTGCGCAGAAGATGACGAACCCTCAGAATCTGCTTGTTTTGAATCTAAATTCATATATTTTGTTTTTTTATTTACAATGAGACTATCCCATTGTTTCGGCAACAAAATTACGTCGAATGTAGAAGGCAATTTGAAACAGAAAAAAACAAAAACAGAGGCTTTTTTGTTTCAAAAACTAAACATGAAATATGCTTGGTCTATTTGCGAGATAATGCCTGAAATTTTTGATATCTATCGATTTTAGAGTACCAGAAATATCATCATACAATAACTCTCGTGTTTGACTATTATTAGTTGGAACTTGGAAGATGTGAAAAAATGCCCCAATAAATCTTAGTATATCAGAATCTTTAGAAAATTTTGATTCTATATTATCATATAACGCACGTGCATAATCAGTTTTTATTTTTTCTCCTAACTTAGAAAGTTTTACCCGATTAGTCATTGAAAGTATTTCAATTTTTCGTTCTTCAAAATTTTCTTTGTTTATACCATAACCTAAACAAATAGCTTCATATAAATCCCGTAAAACAAAAAAATTATTAACTGTTGTAATACCACTAAACAAAAATTTAAAAGAAAGAGAATGCAAATCTTTATGATTTTCTGCAAAAAGAAACTTTTCTAAAACATCAAAAAGCGCTTCATAACTTTCTTTCTCCAAATCAAAATCTTTTACCAAATCATCATCTTCATAGATTGTTAAAGCTGAATTCCACTGAACCTGTAAAGCACACCCAATGGTAATAAATTGTTCTAATGATATATCTAAATGATTTAATGCTAATAAATCCACGAGTAACTTCTTATTAAACGTTGGTATTTCAGTAGTTTGATAATGTTTGAAAAATGGCTTTACTATTGAATCAATTTCTGTCGGTAAGTCGCGAAAATTTAATTCACATTCTTCTATTGTTCTAGTGCTATATTGACTATCATCAGCAAAGTTTTTCCATTTATACAAGGTCATAAAATCACGTTTAAAGTAATTACTTGCAAGGTCTGCAAAATCTGCAAACCTTGCAAACTTTGCAAAACCTTCAAACTACCTAATCCAACATATTTAGTTTTCTAGACAAAAGTCCCATATGCTCACTCACTTTTTTCTGTACAACTTTTGCATAGTATTCTTGTGTAACAGTAACTTTTGAATGCCCCAAGAGCTCACTCACAATTTCCATAGGCACATCATTGTATAAAAGTACTGTAGTCGCAAAAGTTTTTCTTGCGGTATGATGTGTTAGCCTCTTTTCAATACCTAAAACCTCAGCAATTTCTTTAAGATAAGAGTTAAACTTCTGATTACTAATCCTAGGCAATATAAATGGAGAGTTTTCAGAACAATACCTCTCTATTGTGCTAGTAGCTTTGGATAATATTGGGACAGAGACTAGCTTTTTTGTTTTCTCTCTATTTATTTTAATCCATTTATGACCATCAAAACCTATTACAATGTGTTTATGTTCAAGTTTTGACATTTCATTAAATGCCAAGCCTGTATAACAGCAAAAAACAAACATGTCCTTAACTTGCTGAAGTCTTTGTTGAGCAAATTGATGTTTTTCAAGCTTGTCTAATTCTTCAGGGGTTAAGAAAACAATTTCTTTCTTTGATCTCTTAACTTTGTACATCAAAAATGGTTCTTTCTCCAAATGATCTTCTGAAATAGCAATTCTCACTATTCTTCTAAATCTTTGAATTGTTTTGTTTATAGTAGCCTGACTCAGATTTTTCTCGGTTTTAAGAAAGAACTCATAATCAAGAAGAAATTTCAGATTAAGATCTGCAAATTCATAGTCTGTCTTCTTAAACTGATATTTCAAAAAGGCTTTCAACAGCTCTCGTGCTTGCCTAAACTTCCATAAGGTGCCTATCACATAATCTTTGCCTACTAATTTCTCCATTTTATTATTATGCTCCTGAAACAGTACCAAAATAGTTTTGTTCGATTTTACATTTTCTCCCCTATACTGTAGATAAATATCTTCGACATCAAAGGTATCTTGTTGAACTTGTAGAAATAAAAAAGCCTGATTAATTTTATTCTTAATCAGACTTTTTTGAGTATTTATGTAATTATTCTCTTCATTGGGTGGCTTAGCTAATTGCTCATCATTAAACCAACATTCAGGTTTTATAAACAATCCTGTTGAAAATGGTTTTCTTTTACCACTAAATGTGATTCTGCATTTTACAGGACATTTACCCTGTTTGTTTGTTTTTACCTTATCCAATAAAAACAAAATTGATATTTTATTGATTTTCATAATAGTAATAATTTAAAAGTGGGGTACCTATTTTAATTTTTGGGATACCTAAAAGAATGCCTTTTTTTAGGCTTGTCTCTATTGAAGTGATATGAGAAAAGAGTACGAAGTTCTGCACCCCTTGAGTTTACTGCAAAAAAAAGTCCAGACAATCATTTTGAAAGTCTGGACGAGTAAGCTGGTGGTCCCACCTGGGCTCGAACCAGGGACCACCTGATTATGAGTCAGGTGCTCTAACCAGCTGAGCTATAGGACCGGTTTAGAGGATGCAATATTACTACTATTTTTCATTCACTCCAAATATTTTAAGACATGATTTGCATTTAATTTCAATTCCAAGCCCATGTTTCAAAAACAAGATTGATTTTCAAGACATTATTGAGAATAAAAAAAGTATCTTTTTTATCTAATTTCCTTACAAAGCTCAACCAAAACGCCATTCGTATTCTTTGGATGCAGAAAAACCACCAATTTATTATCGGCTCCTTTCTTTGGAACTTCATTTATCAATACAAAACCTTCGCTTTTTAAGCGTGAAATCTCGGCATGAATATCTTCAACATCAAAAGCGATGTGATGAATTCCTTCACCTTTTTTTTCTAAAAATTTCGCAATTGGGCTTTCTGGATTCGTCGCCATCAAAAGTTCAATTTTGTTTGTCCCGGTTTGAAAGAAAGAAGTTAAAACTCCTTCACTTTCTACCATTTCTTCTTTGTACGACGGAACGCCCAATAATTTCTCAAACAATACATTTGCATCGTCCATATTTTTTACGGCAATTCCAATATGTTCTATTTTATTTACCATCTTATTTTAATTGAGTTACATAAGTATTAAAATAACCACATTCTGCAATTACATCCTGATAATATTTAGTATCCGAATATTCTTTTTGCAGCGTTTTAAATCCATTCCAAGCAATAAAATTCACTTTATCATCATTGGCATCCCACCAATATCTAACACTATTGTATTTAGTATTATAATATTCGTTTCGTTCGCATTTCGAAATCAAATACACACATTTTGCTTTCTGCTCCTTTGTAGATGCTGCCTGCAATGCTTTTTGATAATACATTTTAGAAACACTGCAATCCGTAATCATCTTTTTCATAGAATCTCTAAACGAATATGGACTTGAACCGTAACCTACAATAGTAATTTCGTAAAAAGTTCTTCCGTTTCCAAAATGCGAAATATTATAAAATGCATTTCCTAACAATAAACTATTCGTGTAAACATCTTCGTTTTTAGCCAGCTTATCCTGCATTTCTTTTATTGTATTTAAGAAATCCATTTGTGTATATTTTCTTTTTTGATAAGCGGCGTGATCACAATCGTGGCAGTCTTTTATACTTCCGTTAAACGGATTTCCTAAAAATTTAGAATTCTGAACTGAATCGGTTTGTTTTAAAAACTCAATTGCTTCTGGAATTTTGTTTTTGAAAGTTGCCTGAACTGCTTGAAAGTTATTAATATCTTTTAATTTCAAACTATAAATTCCTGCACCAATATTCTCAATTTCAGTTTTATTAGACTTAGACAAAAACGTTTTTATTCCTTGTAAATTCTTCTCATCATCATAAAAAGCATTTCCATCATTCCAATAGCTGTAACGAGATTCACCAAAAATCTCAGCCATAACTAAATTCCCTTTTTCACGATAAAGAGTCGACAAATAACTTCTGCTCCACGAAGAAGCATTTTGATAACGAAACTCCTGTCCTTTATAGTTCTTTGGAAGTTCATAATACAACCAATTCAAATCGGCTAGAATTGTTTTCTCGTTTTTATCCGTCAGTTTATCAATTTTGCTTAAGTTGTTTACAAAACGCAATAAACGAAGCTGCATTCCTGCCAATTCTGTTTTAGGAAGTGTTTTTACCGCTTTATCAAAATTCTTATCTGCATTTGCATAATCCCCTTTTAAAGTCTGTAAATATCCAAGAGACAAATCCCACAAATAAGGTCTGTCTGTATTTCCTGCCGCCGAAATTTTAGCCATTAAATCCAGCGCTTTTTTATCAACCTTAGCTTGATTCTCGGTTTTATTTTCTGCAACAGTCAGCTTTTTTACGGGCTGATTTTCTCCACCATCTTTCTGAAAAGAGTTATTTATAGACTGTTCAAGTCCGTTTACCAATCTAGTAGCCAAATAATTTAAGTGCTCACTTTTTGGATCTAATTCGTAAATTTTCTCGATTGCCTGTTTTTCATCTTTATAATAGCCGTGAATAGCCCAAAGTGCTGCTTTCTCTTTATTGGTCTTTGCCATTGTCAGCGCTTTATTCCAATCTGTTTCATTTTTCGGAGCAAAACTATACGCTGTTACCACTCTTAATTCAGGACATTTATCAAAAACCTGTGCATACAAATAGTTCGAAACCGCATATTTCCCTTGTTTATGATTGATTCCAGCAACGTATGAAAGTGCGCGGTAATACAACGTGTTTTTAGGAACTGAGCTTTCTGTTTTATTAAAAAACTCAATTGCTTTTTGTTTATTATTACTGTAAAAACGAGCTTTCATGGTAAGAAACCAATATCTATTTTTTAAGAACGGATCAGACAAAGTATTGTAAACATTCTCAATTGACTGAATCATTTTAGCGTCATTGAATGTTTTGGCCACAACGGGATCATAACTCCAATGATCTTCGCTAATTGAAACGGTTTCTATTTTTTGTGCCAAATACAAAAACTCAACAAAGTTTTTTACCTTCTCCTCTTTCAATGGCATCTTTTTTCCCCATTTTAAAGACGAAGCATTTTCTTTTTTGGCTTTATAATACACATGAAGATCTGTGATTTCTTCCTTATTCTTAATCTTATTTTTATTATCTGAATAATAATCTGGCTTCTCATCACCAATTAAAAAATAATTTACTGTTGTAGTATCGATTTTTCCTTTAAGATAAGCTGCCCAATCTGATTTTATGGCTGCATTGAAACGTGAATTATGCTGCGTATCGTAACCAATTCCGTAGAAAATACCGCCCGACAAAAAAAGCGGAGAATAGGATTTATCTGCAAAAGTTTCTGGAGTAAAATTGGAGTTATAACCAAAAAAATCCCAATCGTCTCCACCTGCACAAGCATAAATTATTCCGTATGCAAAAAGGAAAGCCGCACTAAAACCAAGAAATAACTTGCTTAAAAATATTCTTCTCATAATTATTTAAATTGAATTCGTCTAAATCGTAAAATATAATTTCTTTTGGAGCCTGCGCTTTATTATCGTCTAAATCTTCAGCCATTTCTTTTAAATCTTCTGGAGAAATTGTCTCTGTTTTAAGCAGATCATTCTCTTCGTAGTAAACACCGTTTTTGTAATTAGATTGTTTTACTTTAAAAAATATTGAACTAATCTGCTCGAAGTTTTTATCTTTTTTGAGTTCGCTGCTATTCAATTTCGAACGCAAACCTAAAACCTTTTGATTCCTGATATGAATTGCCCATGAATAAATAGGAAGTGCATAATCAAGATGCAGCGGATATTTCTTTAAACTTTTAAGATATTTCTCTGAGATTTTTCTGCTGTAAATAGAGTTTAATGAATCTGGCGCTATACTTCCCATATTATAAAACATCAAAACACCGTTATCTACATTCGGAATTTTAGTTTTCTTAAAGTACTTAACTTGATGAAGTCTAATTGTGGCGGAGAGTTTTTTCTTTGAAAGCTTTTTAATCTGCTCAACAAACTTCAGATAATTGTCTTTGCTGTTTAATGTCCAATCGCAGTCAACTTGAATTTCGGTACAATTAATTTTATTCTTGCTGTTGATTTCGGTAATTAAATGAATCGTCTTTTTTGCAAGATCTTCAACATCTAAATACTTCTCAAGCATTACTTTATTTTGAATAAAAACAACTGGAACAATTTCAAATTCCTGCACATTTTCATAAAAATGAACTGGACTTACAGGAAATGGTTGTTGGGTTTGAGGATCAAGTCCGATGTCAAAATACCGAACATAAAGTTTATGAACCTCATTGTCTTTGAGAGCTGCTTTTTCTGTTTCAGAAAATTTTAGATTGGTTTTCCAATAATAAAAAGAAATTATTGGCTGGTCTTTTTTGCTGCACGCAGTCAGAAAAAGAAGTAACAAAACCCAAAAAAATCTTTTAACCAAAACGAAGTGATATTATATTTAAGATCAAAAGTAAGAAATTATCTCATATCAGAGGTTTTAAATTCTAAAAAATGCGAAAATATCTACGGTGCGAAATCCTAATAAATGGCCAAAAAATTTCAATTAAAGCAAATATAATTGTTATTTTGTGCAATCAAATTTAAAAACCGCTATGTTTAAAAGCAAACTCAAATATATTTCATTTTTACTGGTATTATTAATGGTGAGCTGCGCCAAAAGAGGCAATATTACTGGCGGATTAAAAGACACTCTAGCTCCTATTTTAATATCCAGCACTCCTAAAAACTTAACTACAGATTTTCAGGGAAACGAGATTACACTGGTATTTGATGAATATGTTAAATTAAAAAACCTCAACAAACAGCTTATTATTTCTCCTCCAATGAAATATGAGCCGCAGATTACGCCTGTTGGTGTGAGTAAATTTTTAAAGATAAAACTTAGAGATACTTTACAGCCTAATACTACTTACAGCTTAAATTTTGGACAAAGTATTACTGATAATAACGAAGGAAATCCGTTGAACCAGTTTAAATACATTTTTTCAACCGGCGCTTATATCGATTCGCTTACTCTTGGCGGAAAAATTAAAGATGCTTACGCAAAAAACGTAGACAATTTTGTTTCTGTGATGCTTTATGAAGCAAACGACAAATACAAAGATTCTGTTATTTACAAAGAATTTCCGCGATACATTACCAATACTTTGGACAGTATGAGAACTTTTAAATTTGAAAATTTAAAAGCTGGAAAATACTTGTTAGTTGCTCTAAAAGATAAAGGAAGCAATAATAAATTTAATCCAAAAGACGATAAAATTGGATTTATAAAACATTTTATTACGGTACCAAATGATACTATTTTTGAGTTAGAATTATTTAAGGAAACACTGCCATTAAAGGCTTTTAAACCAATTCAAGCTTCTGGAAACAGATTACTTCTTCCGTATGAAGGAACACAGAATTTTAAAAATTCAAAACCAAAAATTGTACTTAAAAACAATGGGCAGATTCTGGAAACTATCGTAACGCAATTCCCGAAAAAAGATTCGCTGCAAGTTTGGTACAAACCTTTAAAAGCTGATTCATTGTCGTTGGAAGTGAGCAATGACAAGTACAATAAAAAATTCACTTTTAAGGTTAAGGATCAGAAAAAAGACACTTTAAATATTAAAGCAGTTCAAAACGGTGTACTTAATTTTAGAGAAAAATTCACACTAGAAACTGAAACTCCTCTGGTAAAATTTGATAAAACAAAAATTAGACTTGTAAATAAAGATTCGACTGCGGTTGATTTTATTACAGAATACGACGAGTTCGAACAGAAATTGTACGTTGATTTCAAAAAAGAGCCTTTACAAAAATATAATTTTACATTTTTCCCGGGCGCGTTAACTGATTTCTATGACAAAACAAACGATACGTTATCGTATAAGTTAACCACAAAGGAATTTGAAGATTACGGCAATCTGGTTTTGAATTTACAAAACGTAAAACGCTTTCCTATAATTGTTGAAATTACCAATAAAAAAGGCGATAATGTATATGCTTCTGAATATTCTGAGGGCAAAACAAAAATTGAATTCAACTTACTGCTTCCAGAAGAATTTACGGTTCGAGTTATCTATGATGATAATAAAAATAAGATGTACGACACGGGTAGTTTCTTAAACAAAACGTATGCTGAGGAGGTGTTTTATTATCAAAAAGGCGTAGATGTTCGATCGAATTGGGATGTTGATCAATCTATCGATTTAAATATTCCTTACAATCCTGAAGTCGAGAAAAAAGACGATGATTTAAAGAGAAAGAAGGAAGAGAAAAAAAGGAAAGCTTTTTAAACCCTAATTCAATCGGATAAAATGGATAATGAATTAATTGAGCGTAAAAACTGGTTTCAATCAAACTGGAAATGGATCATTCCGTTAGTTCTTTCATTAGTTCTAATCTCTGGCTATTTACTTTCCAGCTCTGACGAAAACATAATGGATTTTGCCCAAGCGTATAATGATACTGCATTGTATGAAAAGGCAATAGAAAAAGCCAATTCAAACAAAAGAGTTTTAGAAACTGTTGGAGAAATTCAGCCTATCGACAAATTAGCAATTCTAGAAGGTAACACGATTTATACGGACAACAATACTTCGGTTGTATTATCAATCAGAATTAAAGGCACAAAAAGCAAGGGAAAATTAGATATTACGGCTAAAAAAATGGGTTCAGAATGGGAATATAAAAAGATTCTTGTTCGTTGCAAAAACCCAAAAAAAGAAATAACGGTTGTAGATTCCAATTAAAACATCTTGTTTCTTAGTCCAAATTGATTTTAAAACTGTCTTTATCGTTTAAAAAAGCAAACTTTTTTCGAGCTTCCAGCATTGCATTTTTATCTAGTTCAAGCACAAAAACATCTTCTGTTTCCTGTGGTTCTAAAATATAATTTCCTAAAAAATCTATTGCCTGCGAATGTCCAATATGCTCAAAATTATTGGCATCAAGCCCAATTCTGTTTACTCCAACAACATAACTTAAATTTTCGATAGCACGTGCTTTAAGCAAAGTGTCCCAAGCATTTGTGCGTACTTTTGGCCAATTGGCAACATACAAAAGCAAATCATAATTTTCGACATTTCGAACAAAAACAGGAAATCTCAAATCATAACAAACTTGCAGACAAATTTTCCAATCGAGATAATCAACAATTACTTTTTGAGTTCCTGCTGTATAAAATTCATCTTCACCAGCCAATGTAAACAAATGTCGTTTGTCATAAAACTGAATTTCACCTGACGGAAAAACAAACAGCATTCGGTTATAATACTTTTCATTTTCAACAATAACCAAACTTCCTACTATTGCACTGCTTTTAGCTTTCGCCATAGCTTTCATCCACAACACGGTTTCTCCCTGCATCGTTTCGGCAACTGCAGAAGGATTCATCGTAAAACCGGTTGAAAACATTTCTGGAAGAACAATAAGATTTACTTCAGAATCGAGCGAATTTATTTTCGCTTCAAAGCGTTTTCTGTTTTCAGAAGCATTTTCCCAATATAGATCGGATTGAATTAGTGCTGTTTTCATACTTCAAAAATACGAATTTTCAGCTAAAAAAAATTTGCGTATAAAAAAGTCCACTTTGCAAAATTTTCTCAAACAGCCTTTTAAAACTGCACTTTTTTTGGAAAACAAAAATACATCAGGAAAAAAATATGCAAAAAAAATGCATTTCTTGCAAAAAAAATGCAAATGTGAAAAATAAATATATATATTTGATCGCCAATAAAAACCAAAAAAAAACGTGAAAACCAAAAAATTATGAAAACAAAGTTAATTTCATTAGTGTTTATTGGGGGGATAATCTTCTCAGCAAACGCGAAAGAGACTGCAATTAAAAAACATCTTTTTGAGCAACAAAGCAGTCAGGTTGAAATTTCAGGCCAAGTAATTGGTCAGGATGATGGAATGCCAATTGCAGGTGCAACAATTTATGCTAAAGGCAATAAAAAAAATGCATCTATTACTGATGAAACAGGAAAGTTCAAATTAAATGTGCCAGAAAACGAAACTCATATTATCGTTTCTTACATGGGTTACGCAACTTTAGAATATGAATTAAATGCAGCTAAAGATTTAGTTATACGTTTAAAACCTGCAGAAAATGTTTTAGATCAGGTTTTAGTAACAGCATTAGGGGTTAAAAAAAGCAGTAAAGCTGTTGCTTATGCGGTAACTGAATTAAAAGGAACTGAATTTACAAAGGCTAAAGAAACTAATATTTCAAATGCTTTAGTAGGTAAAATTGCCGGTGTAAACGTGAGCAGTACTGCAACGGGACCAAACGGTTCGACAAGGGTTGTTATTAGAGGAAATGGTTCCTTAAACGGAAACAACCAGCCAATGTATGTGGTTAACGACTTGCCTATTGACAATACACAGCTTAATTTGCCTGGAATTGGAAATGGCGCGGGACAAACCAGAATTAATGTTGACCGAGGTGACGGAACTGCTGTTATAAATCCAGACGATATTAAAACTATTACGGTTCTTAAAGGTGGAACGGCAGCGGCATTGTATGGTGCAAATGCTGCAAATGGTGTGATCTTGATTCAGACAAAAAGAGGTTCAATTCAAAAAGGAATTGGAGTTGAATACAATACTTCTTTTACTTTCGAAACGCCTTCGATCATACCAGATTGGCAATACGAATACGGATCTGGAGATGCTAATAAAAAACCAACTACTAAGGCAGAAGCAATAAATTACGGACGCTGGTCTTGGGGTGCAAAAATGGATGGAACTGACGTTATTCAATTTGACGGGGTGAAAAGA
Organism: Flavobacterium sp. YO12; assembly: GCF_004119495.1. Taxonomy (GTDB): domain Bacteria; phylum Bacteroidota; class Bacteroidia; order Flavobacteriales; family Flavobacteriaceae; genus Flavobacterium. Next base: position 13,373 of record NZ_NRQU01000061.1, on the reverse strand, counting down.
CCATACAGCCCTCAGAAAAATAATATCAAGAATTTCTACGAAACGGGAACAACTTTTATCAATTCGATCGCTTTATCCGGCGGAACTGAAAAAGCAACTGGACGTCTTTCGTTCTCGAATATGGACAATCAATCTGTTGTACCAAACTCTGGTTTTAACCGTAAAAGCGTAAATATTGCGAGCAATGTAAACTTAACTGATTGGTTAAAATTTGATGTGGTGGCGCAATACAATTTAGAAAAAAACAATAATAGAGTTACGGTTTCAGATGCTGAAGCAAACCCTAACTGGGGAACTTATATGATTGCCAACACGGTTGACATTAGAAATCTTGCCCCAGGTTATGATGAAAACGGTATTGAAGAAGCTTGGAACCCGGTTGCAATTGCAACAAACCCTTATTTTGTTGTCAATAAAATAAAAAACAGCGATACTAAAAACCGCTTTATCGGTATGTTGAATGTAAAACTGAACTTTACTCCTGAATTATTTCTTCAAGGTAGAATTGGTCAAGATTTTACAAACTATGATTTCTTTGGATACATTCCAAAAACAACTTTAAACAATCCTGTTGGATATGCGCAAGGTTCAAAAATGAAATTATCTAATTTAAATTCAGAAGCTATTCTTAATTATACTAAGAAAAACATTTACAACAATTTCTCTTTAAATGCATTAGTGGGTGTAAACTCTCGTACTACTTTGAGAGATGAAACAAGAATTGAAGGTTCTGGTTTTGTATTGGATGATTTTTATGCACTAAGCAACTTAGGTACAATTACATACAGCTATCCTTACGGAAAAACAAAAACAAACTCTGTTTATGGTGCTGTAGATTTAGATTATAAAAATGTTGTGTTTTTAAACTTTACAGGTCGTCAAGATTGGTTCTCAACACTTTCACCAGACAATAACTCTGTATTTTATCCATCAGTTGGAACGAGTATTATAGTATCTGATATTGTAAAAATGCCTGAATTTATTTCATTTGCAAAACTTAGAAGTTCATGGGCTCAAGTAGGAGGCGCAACACCAGATCCTTATGCATTAAACCAATCTTACTCAATGGTTCAAGGCGGACATAATGGCGAACAATTGCAAACACCTACAAGCAACAGAGTTCCAAATTCAACTTTAAGCCCATTAACATCAACAACAATTGAGGTTGGAACTGATTTAGGTTTTTTCAACAATCGCTTAAATCTAGATTTTGCATGGTACAATCGTTCAACGACAAATGACATTGTAGAAACTACAATTTCAACGGGTTCAGGAGCAAACAGTGCTTTGTTAAACCTTGGAAAAATGAGAAATAAAGGAATTGAATTTTTACTAAGCGGTAAAATCATCAACTCTCGTAATTTTTCATGGGATGCAAGTTTCAACGGTTCTTACAATGAGAACAAAGTTGAAGCGCTTACAGATGGATTAAATTCTATAACAATGGCAACTTCTGTAAACGGTTATGCAACTATTACAAGTGATGTTGGACATCCTTACAGCACGATAAAAGGATACAGACCTCTTAAAGATGCAAACGGAAATACTGTATATACTTTAAGCGGAGGTTCAGCTGCAATTGCAAGAGGACCACTTGAAATATTAGGAGAAGGTGTGCATCCTTGGACAGCTGGTATTACGAACGAATTCAAATACAAAAACATATCATTCAGCTTTTTAATTGATGGTAAATTCGGCGGAAGCTTATACTCTGGAACTGATTTGTACGGAACACGTATGGGATTAACTAAATTGACTCTTGAAGGTCGTGAAAACGGATTGCCTATTAAAGGTGTTGACACAAACGGAAATCCTGTTGATATGGTAATCGCTCCAGAAAACTTGAGATATTACTATGATGGTTTAAAAAGCATTTCGTCAACATTTATTTATGATGCAAGCTTCATAAAACTACGTCAAATAATATTAGGCTACACATTACCAGTTGATAAAATAAGAGGTTTATCAAAACTTCAAGGAGCTTCGATCTCATTTATTGCAAGAAACTTGTTTATTCTTTACAAGAAAACACCAAACGTAGATCCTGAATCTGTATTCAGCGCAGGAAATGCACAAGGTGTAGAACAATTTGGAGTGCCAAAAACCAGAAGTTTCGGTTTAAGTTTAAATATCAAATTTTAAACTCATTTTATCTCTAATTTTTAAATTAAAAGACATGAAAAAGATAACCCTTTTATATATAGCAGGTATCCTTTTAGGAAGCATGACAGCCTGTACGGAAGATTTTGAAGAAATCAATTCGAACCCAAATGCAGTTGAAAAACCAAATCCGAATTTTATTTTCAGCAGAGCACAGCTGGATGGCTTGGCAAACAACTATTTTTTCACCAACATACTGCAATGCGGCGGAATGCTGCAACATTATGCTACCTACAAAGAAGCTTCGGGTGTTGGAGACAAATACTTAAATAATGAAGTGTATTACTCGGCTTATTTCAACCAAGCCTACCCTACGGCATTAAACGAAACAGAAATTGTAATTAATACCGTAAAAAGCAATCCGAACGACAGTAACAAACTTAATATTGCTAGAATCTGGAAAGCCTTTTTATATCATAAAATCACCGATTTGTACGGAGACGTTCCATACACAGAAGCGGCAAAAGCAAATAGTGCAAATGTTTTTCTTCCAAAATACGATTCGCAAGAATTCATATACAAAGATTTGTTGAAAGAACTTGACGAAGCTGCTATTGCATTAGATCCTGCGAAACCAAGTTTTGGCAAAGCCGATTTTATTTACGCTGGAGATGTAGCAAAATGGAAAAAATTCTCTTATTCATTAATGCTTCGTTTAGGATTAAGATTATCTAAAGTTGATCCTGCTTTATCAAAAACATGGGTAACCAAAGCGATTGCAGGCGGAGTAATTTTAAATGGCGGCGACAACGCAATTATGACATATAAAGAAGGTCCAAACAACTTTAACCGAAATCCGGTTGGTTTTGACTCTAGAAGTGAAGATTACTCAGCTGGATCGTATGGAAAAACAAATCGTGAAGGCGGTAAACTGGCTAAAACGTTTATCGATTTACTAAAAAACACTGCCGATCCTAGAATTAGTGTTTACTCTGGAGTATGGCAGGGAACTGTACAAAATACAAGTGCGGCGGTACAAAAAGGTTTTCCTAACGGAATAAAAACGGCTCCATCACCAGAAGAACAACAAACTTATTCTGAACCAAATCAAAATACCATTTTAAAATACGATGCACCACTTGTACTTATAAGCAATGCTGAAACAAACTTGTATTTAGCAGAAGCTGCAGCAAGAGGATGGTATACTAGTGAAACTGACAAGGATTTATATGAAAAAGGTGTAAAAGCGTCTTTCGCAAACATGGGAATTTATGGCAGCTCGTATGCAATTGCAGACGCCACACCTTACTTAACCGCAAATCCGTATAATGCTTCAGGATCATTTGACGTAAAAATGAATCAAATTCACACTCAAATTTATGTTGCTTTGTTTGTTGACGAACAGGAAATTTATGCCAATTGGAGAAGAACAGGATATCCTGTTTTGGTTCCTGTAAACTATCCAGGAAACGTTACAAATGGCACAATTCCAAGACGTATAAAGTACCCAACAGGCGAATATTCAGTGAATTCGATTAACTTAGCAGAAGCGGTTAAGCGACAAGGAGCAGATACTTTCACAACAAAAATCTGGTGGGATAAATAAAAACACAATTCATAAATGAGCGTTTTAATTCTTACGGCATGCATTGCATTTTTAATCATTCAAATTGCTTGGTTTAAAATCAATCCGTTTATTGCTTTTATAATAACAGCTTTATTAGCAGGTCTATTTTTAGGCCTGCCAATAAACACATTGTCACAAACAGTACAAAAAGGTTTAGGCGAAATGCTGGGTTCAATCACATTGATTATTGTGTTTGGAACCTGTATTGGAAAACTAACCGTTTCATCAGGAGCGGCTAATGTTATTGCCAAAACAGTTATGGGATGGACAGGCAAAAAATACGTACGTTTAGGCTTAATGATTACAGGTTTTATTGTTGGGATACCTCTATTTTATAGTGTTGGATTTGTTTTGTTAGTACCTCTAATCTTTTCAGTAGCCCATCAATTTAAATTGTCAAAAGTATATCTGGGAATCCCTATGCTTGCGTCGCTTTCGGTAGCACACGGTTTTTTGCCCCCACATCCTTCTCCAATGGCGTTAAGCAGTATTTTAAATGCCGATATTGGACTGGTTTTGATTTATGGAATAATAATAGCGATTCCAACTATTTTTATAGCGGGTTTATTGTTTTCTAATTTACTTAAAAACATCAAAACCGAATCTGATCACGAAATTATAAATGTTGAAGAAGTTGCCAATCAAGGCAAACTTCCAAGCTTTTCGCTTAGTTTATTTTCTGCTTTATTTCCTGTTTTCGGATTAACAGTTACTTCTTTACTGCCGTTGATTTCAACAAATGAAAATTTAGTAAACATCTGCAAAACGATAGGAGAGCCAAGCATGATTATGCTGATTTCTTTACTTCTTTGCACCTATACACTGGGAATTAGAATGAATCGAAGTCTCGTTTCTGTAATGGATGATTATGCCATTGCCATTAAAGATGTTGCTTTGATCGTTTTAATCGTAGGCGGTGCCGGAAGTTTAAAAGAAGTTATGATTGTAAGCGGCGTAAACGATACTATTGTTGCAGCTTTAACACAAATAAACATTCATCCGTATTTATTGGCTTGGATAATGGCTGCGATCATTCGCGTTTGTGTTGGCTCTGCAACCGCTGCCGGATTAATGACAGCCAGCGTTTTATTGCCTTTATTACAACTTAATGGCTTAGATCCAAACTTACTGGTTTTATCAGTTGGTGCAGGAAGTTTAATGTGCTCGCATGTAAACGATCCAAGTTTCTGGATGTTCAAAGAATATTTTAATATCAGCCTGAAAGATACTTTTAAATCATGGACAGTCATGGAATCATTAGTATCTGTTTTAGGAATCATTTTCGTTTTTATTTTAAACTCTATAATACATTAATATCATGAATTTATTACCTCAAGAAAAATTTGACACTCTTGGTTTGTCTTTACCGCCAGCACCTCAGCCTTTGGGTATTTACAAACCCTATTTAGTTGATGGTAAATATTTATACCTTTCAGGTCATGGCCCTGTTAGAGATGACAAATCCTTAATCATTGGCCGAATTGGCGATGATATGGATATCGAAGAAGGAAAATTAGCAGCAAGACAAGTCGGACTAACTATGCTTTCTACAATTGTAACCAATTTTGGAAGCCTAAACAAAGTAAAAAGAGTCATAAAAGTACTTGGCATGGTGAATTGCAATGGCGATTTTTTAAGACATCCTTATGTAATAAACGGCTGCAGCGAATTGTTTGCAGAAGTTTGGGGACAAGAAAACGGAATTGGCGTAAGAAGCGCCGTAGGAATGGGTTCTTTACCAGACAATATTCCTGTAGAAGTTGAAGCTGTTTTCGAATTATATTAAAAAAAGATATGCTGCAGATTACATGATTAAAAAGGATTATTTTTTTGTTAGCCTCGAATTTCACGAATTTTCACGAATTATTTTTCATGCAATCAATTAGTGAAAATTCGTGAAATTCGTGAAATTCGAGGCGACAATAAACTATAACAAAATTTTCAAACACATAGAGACATAGATTTTACTTGAATACTGGAAGGAAGTAAAAAAGCCAGCTTTTACACAGAGCTATGTTTGTTAATGCAAGTGAAACGCCTTTTATACAGTTTTAAAAACTATGTTTCTATGTGTTTAAAAAAAATAAGCGCTACGTTTAAAATCCTTTTAATCCATATAATCTGTGGCAAAAAACAAAAAATATGAATACAACACCACAAACTAGAATTGCAACTTTTGGAGAATTATTGCTCCGAATGAATGTTGCTGATGGAAACCGATTTACGCAGGCCAATGAAATAAAAATTCACGTAGGCGGCGCTGAAGCAAATGTTTGTGTTTTACTTTCTCAACTCGGAATTCAAACTGACTATATTACCCGACTGCCACAAAATGATCTGGCACAATTAGCCTTAAACGAACTTCAGAAATACAATGTTAACACTTCAAAATGTGTTTACGGCGGAGAACGTTTAGGTTTATATTTTGTTGAATCTGGAAATCAAATCAGACAATCTCAGGTAATTTATGACAGAAGCAATTCTTCTTTTGCAACCATTCAGAAAGATCAAATTGACTGGAATAAAGCATTAGAAAATATTACTCATTTTCACTGGTCAGGAATAAGTCCAGGAGTTTCAAATGAAGCTGGTTTAGCCTGTAAAGAAGCAGTTCTTACCGCACATAAAAAAGGACTTCCTATTTCTTCTGATTTTAATTATCGTTCGAAATTATGGCAATACGGAAAACATCCTTCTGAAGTTATGCCCGATTTACTTCAATACAGCACAATTACAGTAGCCGATTTAGATGCTATTGAAATTTATTTCGGAATCAAAACCGATATAAAGGAATCCGATGAAAATCGATTTCAAAAAACGTTTGAGCTGCTGAAAGAAAAAATGCCCTACTTAAAAACATTGGCAATGAGTTTTAGAAAATCAGAAGGACAAGCGCATCTGTACAAAGGCTTACTGATTCATGAAGGCCATTTTTACAAAACTCAAGAACATAAAATACATGTTGTAACGGACCAAATTGGTTCTGGAGATGCTTTCAACGCGGGATTATTATATGGGTTATCCAATAAATTATCCGGGCAAGAATGCATTGAATGGGCAACAGCCTGCGGCGTGGTCAAACAAAGTATACACGGCGATTTTGCAATAAGCAGCAACGCCGAAATAAGTCATTTTATTAAAAACGGCTCAAGTAATAGAATTAATAGATAAAATAAGAATATGTACAGCATTTTAAAAACGCAAGGTGTACTTCCGTTAGTAACCCAAATCGACATCGAAACTGCCCAAATAATATTGCGATCAGCGGCTGATGCTGGCATTAAAATTATTGAGTTTGCTGCGCGTTCAAATGACTCTAAAGAAGTTTTCAGCCAAATGGTGAACTTTAAAAAGGCAAACAATTTAAACATTAAAATAGCCGTGGGATCTATTTTGAATATTGAAGATGCAGAAACCTATCATAAACTAGGAGCTGATTGTATTGTATGTCCTCATACCGATTTAGAAATTGGCAATTACTGTACTAAAAATAATATTTACTGGATTCCGGGAGCGGCTACATTAAACGAAATTCTATATGCCAACAAACAAGGAGCAGAAATTGTAAAACTTTTTCCTGCTGATAAAATTGGAGGACCTGGATATGTAAAAGCAATAAAAGCACCATTTCCAAACTTAAAAATAATGCCCACTGGAGGTGTAACTTTAGAAGAAAGTAATTTAAAATCTTGGTTTAAATCTGGTGTTGTTTGTGTTGGAATTGGTTCAAATTTATTCTCAAAAGAAATGCTGCAGCATTTAACTTATGATCAATCACTCGAAGCATTTCAAAATTTAATTGAAGTGATCGAAAAAATAAGAAACTAGATTATGCAAAAAAAATGGTGGAAAATTAATTCCGAAACTCAACTTGATACCCCATATCTAGCAGTGTACGAAGATCGTCTCCGCTGTAATATTGAATATCTGATCAGTTTGGTAAAAGGAGACACTCAAAAACTGCGTCCTCATATCAAAACACATAAAATAGGCGAAATTCTAGAGTTGTTTAAAATTTACAATATCAAGAAAGTAAAATGCGCTACAATAGCAGAGGCAGAACTTGCTGCTATACATCAAATTCCAGATGTACTTCTTGCCTATCAGCCAGTTGGACTTAAAGCTGACCGATGGATTTCGCTTATTCAAAAATATCCAGAAGTTCATTTTTCTACCATTGTCGACAATTTAGAATCTGCAAAAACATTAAATGAAACCGCTTTAGAACACGATTTAAATCTCACCATTTATTTGGATTTAAACACAGGAATGAACAGAACAGGAATTGCTGTTTCAGAAAATTGGAGCGCTTTAGCAAAAAAAATTATTCCGCTAAAAAACATTAATCTCGCTGGAATTCATATTTATGATGGTCATTTGAAAGGCAGTGTCGAGCATCGAAAAGAAGAAGCTCAAGAAGCCTTTTCAAAAATTATTGATGAAATCGAAAAACTACAGCAAAATCTAGATTACGAATTAAAAATTGTTGCCGGGGGATCAAATACATTCCCTTTTTATGCCCTTCAGGAAAATGTAGAATGCAGTCCTGGTACTTTTGTTTTTTGGGATGCCAATTATCAAACCAATTTACCCGAACAATTATTTAAACCTGCTCTGGTTATCGTTGGAACAATTATTTCAAAACCTACTGCATCAACTTTTTGCATTGATATTGGATATAAAGCAGTTTCTTCAGAAAACCCAATTGATAAAAGAGTAGTAATCTTAAATGATGAAGATTTAATTCCTGTTTCACATTCAGAAGAACATTTGATTATAGAAAACAAAGGCCAAAATGATTATAAAATTGGCGATACGATTTACGCACTTCCATATCATGTTTGCCCAACCTGCGCTTTGTATGATACTGTTCAGGTAATAAATAAAGAAAACCGTATTTGCGACCAATGGCAGGTTGCAGCAAGAAGCAGAACAATTAATATATAAAACTAAGTCCATACAAATATGTTTATAATAGACGCCCATTTAGACCTGAGCATGAATGCAATGGAATGGAATAGAGATTTACGAAATGATGTTACCACTTTGCGTCATTTAGAAAAAGGAATGACAGATAAACCTGATCGTGAACGCGCAACGGTTTCATTTCCCGATTTACGAAAAGGAAACATCGGAATTGTGGTTGCTACTCAAATTGCAAGATTTGTAAAACCCGACAGTATTATTCCGGGTTGGAATTCTCCTGAACAAGCTTGGGCACAAACGCAAGGACAGCTTACTTGGTACAAAACCATGGAAGAAGCGGGAGAAATGACACAAATTACAGATAAAAAATCACTTCAAAAACAAATTGATTTGTGGAATGACGGTACTCCAAATGACAAAAAACCTATTGGATATATTTTGAGTTTAGAAGGTGCTGATTCTATTATTGACATTTCTTATTTAGAAAAAGCATACAATTATGGATTACGAGCTATTGGTCCTGCACATTACGGTCCAGGCAGATATGCAAACGGAACAGATGCAACGGGAAAAATGAATCAAAACGGACTTGATTTATTGAAAGAAATGGAGCGTTTAAACATTATTTTGGACGCAACTCATTTGTGCGACGATGCTTTCTGGCAAGCTTTAGATCATTACAATGGTCCAGTTTGGGCAAGTCATAACAACTGCCGAAGTTTGGTTGATCATAATCGTCAATACAGCGATGAAATGGTTAAAGCTTTAATTTCTAGAGGAGCCGTTATTGGGGGCGCTTTAGATGCATGGATGTTGGTTCCGAATTGGCAAAGAGGTGTTTCGATGCCTTTAGAAATGAATTGCAATTTAGAAACCGTTTTTAAACACATGGATCACATTTGTCAATTGGCTGGAAATGCAAACCACATTGGTGTAGGTTCAGATTTGGACGGTGCTTTTGGAACGGAACAATCTCCGTATGATTTAAATACAATAGCCGATTTACAAAAATTGGTTTTGATCTTTAAAAACAACGGATATTCTGATGCAGATTTAGATAAAATCTTTCACCAGAACTGGATTAATTTTTTAATGAAGAATTGGGATTAAACAAAAACTAAACTTGGAACTGCCTTCTTATACGCTTGTAATTTTTCGTCGTTAGGATCAACTTCTGTAACAACGTAATCTACCTCAGATAAGTTGGCAATTTTCATTTTTAGCACCGTATCTAATTTTTCAGAAATAGTAAGAATAGCTGTTTTTTCAGAGGCTTGAATCATTGCTTTTTTTACCTGAACCGTTTCCCAGTCAGAATCTGAGAAACCACCTTCGACGTCTAAAGCATTTGTACCTAATATTAACAAATCAACTTTAATATTAGCCAATTGATTGTAGACATCGCCGCTCACACACATTTGGCTGTAAGACGAAATACTGCCGCCAATCATTATAATTTTAACATTAGGTTTGTCTAGGAGTTCAACTGCAGACAAAACAGTAACAGTAAAAATGGTCAAGTTTAAGTAGTCAGGAATCAATCGGATAAACTCTCTAATTGTTGTACCGCCGCCTAATAACAAAACCATTCCATCGCGAAGTAACCCTATTGTTTTTTGTGCAATAATTTGTTTAGACTCGCCCGCATAAACTTGATTTGATGAAGAATGATGATACGCTTTTGTCATTGCGCCGCCTTTCACTTTTATCAATAAAGATTCAGATTCAAGTTCATTAACATCGCGTCTAACAGTATCTTCTGAAACAAACAATTTAACCGATAGTGTTTCAAAACTTACACGGGTATGCAGATTTATCTCTTTTAAAATAAGATTTTTACGTTCTTCCTTCGTGTAATTTACCAACTCATTATCATTATTCATGCAAATTCATTTTTATAAAAACAAAGGTAAACAATAAATGCAATATTATTGCGAAACAAATTATAACAGAAAGTAACCAAAAAGTTAATTAGCCTATTACAAAGACATTTAAACAAATTTTAGTTTTGCATTTTTTTTGCAAAAAGCATTTCATAAACTCTAAATTTGTTTTACAAATCAAGAAAACAACCATGCAAAAAAGTATCTTTTTATTTTTAATGTTTTACTGTTTCTTCGGAAATGCTCAAAACCCATCCAACAACAATACAATAATCCCAGAACCAAACTTTTATAAAGTTACTGGAGACAGTATTCGAATTAACGGATTGATAAAAGTCATTTTTAAAGACAACAAATTCAGCACCAAAGAAAAAAGAACAGCTTCTATTTTTGAATCTGCCGTAAACTCTAATATGCCCAATAAAAAAAGCAGTATTGAAATTTTATTTATTGCACAAACTCCAAGTTCATCTGAAAAAAAAGAAGCTTACAAAATCAATATAACTTCAAAAAAAATAACAGTTACAGGAAGTGAAGAAGGATTGTTCTATGCTGTTCAAAGTTTACTGCAGCTGCTCCCAAACCAACCCAAAAATCAGGAAATAAAACTTCCTTGCGTTACTATCGAGGATGAACCAAGATATACGTATCGCGGATTACATTTAGATGTCTGTCGTCACTTTTTTACCATTGATGTTATAAAATATTTTATAGCACAGATGTCTTATTATAAATTAAATAATTTCCATTGGCACCTAACTGACGATCAAGGCTGGAGAATCGAGATAAAAAAATATCCAAAACTAACCGAAGTAGGATCAAAAAGAGCACAGACTTTAGTAGGCAATAAGTTTGAAAGATTCCCTTATTTTTTTGATGGAAATCCATATGGAGGTTTTTACACGCAGGAAGAAATCAAAGACGTTGTAAAATTTGCCGAAGAACATTATGTTAACATCATTCCTGAAATCGAAATGCCGGGACACGCAACAGCTGCGGTTACTGCTTATCCTAATTTGTCCTGCTTTCCTGATCGCCCATATAAAGTTGTTGAATATTGGGGTGTTTTTGAAGATATTTTTTGCGCTGGAAAAGAAGAAACTTTTACATTTTTAGAAGATGTTTTAACTGAAGTTATGGCTTTGTTTCCGAGTAAATACATTCATATTGGCGGAGATGAATGTCCAAAAGCAAGATGGAAAGAATGTCCGAACTGTCAGAAAAAAATCAAAGAATTAGGCATAAAAGACGAGCATGAATTGCAAACATACTTAACAACCAGAATCGAAAAATTCTTAAATGCAAATGGCAGACAAATTCTAGGCTGGGACGAAATGCTCGAAGGCGGGCTGGCTCCAAATGCGGCCGTCATGTCTTGGCGTGGAGAATCTGGCGGTATCAGCGCTGCCAAGCAAAAGCATTTTGTTATCATGAACCCTGAACAATTTTTATATCTGGATTACAATCAAGGCTACTCTCCACAAGAACCGCTTACTGTAGGAAGACTAGTAACTATCGAAAAAATCTACAACTATAACCCAACTCCTGTTGACAGTCTAACCATTGATGAACAGAAATATATTTTGGGAGTTCAATCTAATCTTTGGTCTGAATATTTGACGAATCCTGCCAAATTAAATTACCAAATTTATCCGCGAGTATTTGCTTTAGCTGAAATTGCTTGGACAAAATCTCAAAATAAAAACTACAATAGTTTCATTTTAAACCGAATGCCGCATCATTTAGAAAAACTAGAATCGCAAAAACGATTGTATAAAGTTCCAGTACCATTTGGAGCAGAAGAAACGGCGTTAATCACATCAAAATATGTTTTAGACTTAAAGCCTACTATTAAAAACGGGCAGATTTTTTATACAATTGACGGTTATAATCCAGACGAAACCGCAGCACTTTACGAAAAGCCTGTAACGATAAACATTCCAAAAGGAGAATATAGAACCATAAAAACTGTTCAAATAAGTCCAAGCGGAAGAAAAAGTTCTATTAATAAAATAATAGTCAAAAATCCTGATTTAAAAACGGCTCTCTCTATAAAACCAACAAAACAAGGTTTAAAGTTTGATTATTATACCGGAAAATTATTCCAGCAAGTACAAGATTTAGAATTGGCAAAACCCATTAATTCTGGAATTCTTGAAGGTAAAATCAGCAGCGAGAAATGGAAAACGAAATTGGAGCGTTATATCGGCTTAAAATTTAACGGATACATCTACATTCCAGAAACAGCAAATTATAACTTCTCAACACTTTCAGACGACGGATCGAAGCTTTTTATAGATGATGAACTAATTGTTGACAACGACAGTATTCATTGGCTCAATGAAGCTTACGGAGTCGTAAAATTGGAGAAAGGTTTCCACAAAATAAACATCAATTATTTTGACCAAATTGGAGGAACAACTTTAAACTGTTTCATGCAGCAGGAAGGAAAAGAAAAACAAGAAATAAATGCTTCACAATTGTTTTACGAATAGACCACAAAAAAACGCATCCGCCTAAGCGGATGCGTTTTATCTTCTTTAAATTCTTTCAGAATCTATTATAAAAATTAAAAGTTTCAAAAATTAGAATATTCCCAATCAACCTCATATTTAAAAATTCCATTTCTTATTTTTTTAAGTACAAAAATTTTAAAATATGTCTGATACCCTGTTGGTGGATAAATAAGTTTAATTTTTTCTACCTTTTCAACTTCTTCTTTTTTCTTTTTAAAAAACTTATAACCATCATTTTGCAGGTTAGCTGGATTTTCAAGTTTTATCTTACTTAAAGATTCTAATGAACAACTTTCTTTTTTGTGTATTTTTTCATCAAAC
>NZ_NRQU01000060.1 GCF_004119495.1 Flavobacterium sp. YO12 | reverse complement strand
TAAACATTTTTACTTCGCTTAAGAGCTATTAAATCTTATATTTGCAAAATTTTAAAGCCCAAAAATATCATTTTGGCATAAAGAGAAAGAAAAACTTAAAATTATAATCCATTAAGTAATACCGCTTAGTGGCTTGACTCTAGAAATTTGGAGTCTACTAAAAATAAATAGAAACAACAGATGAAAGCAGGAATTGTAGGATTACCAAATGTTGGAAAATCAACATTATTTAATTGTTTATCTAATGCAAAAGCGCAAAGTGCTAACTTTCCGTTTTGTACAATCGAACCTAATATTGGTGTTGTAAACGTTCCAGATCCAAGAATCAATAAATTGGAAGAATTGGTAAAACCAGAACGTGTACAAATGGCAACAGTAGATATCGTAGATATTGCAGGTTTGGTAAAAGGAGCAAGTAAAGGTGAAGGTCTTGGAAATCAGTTTTTAGGAAACATTAGAGAGTGTAATGCAATTATTCACGTTTTGCGTTGTTTTGATAATGATAATATTGTACACGTTGACGGAAATGTAAACCCAATTCGTGATAAAGAAACTATCGATATCGAGTTACAGTTAAAAGACTTAGAAACGATCGAAAAACGTTTAGAAAAAGTAAAACGTGCTGCAAAAACTGGAAACAAAGAAGCTCAAGCAGAAGAAGCTTTGTTAAACAGAATTAGAGAAGCTCTTTTGCAAGCAAAATCTGCAAGAACAATTATTCCTCAAAACAATGATGAAGAAGTTCTTATGGAAGCTTTTCAATTAATTACTGCAAAACCAGTTCTATATGTTTGTAATGTTGACGAAAGTTCTGCAGTAAACGGAAATAAATATGTTGACCAAGTTCGTGAACTAGTAAAAGATGAAGAAGCTGAAGTTATTATTCTTTCAGTAGGAGCAGAGGCAGATATTACAGAATTAGAAAGTTACGAAGAACGTCAAGTTTTTCTAGAAGATATGGGATTAACTGAGCCGGGAGCATCAGTTTTAATTCGAGCAGCTTACAAATTATTAAAGCAGCAAACTTACTTTACAGCTGGTGTAAAAGAAGTTCGTGCTTGGACAATCAATATTGGAGCTACAGCGCCTCAAGCTGCTGGAGTTATCCACACTGATTTTGAAAAAGGGTTCATCCGTGCCGAAGTGATTTCATACGAAGATTACGTTCAATACGGTTCTGAGGCAAAAGCAAAAGAAGCTGGAAAATTTAAAGTTGAAGGAAAAGAATATGTGGTGAAAGATGGAGATGTAATGCACTTCCGTTTTAACGTTTAGTCTTTTTTTTAGAAAATAGAAATAAAGAAGAAAGAGAATAGATTAAAACTGCTGGAGAGATTCAGCAGTTTTTTTTGTGCCTAAAAGTTAATATTCACAAAGTATGTCATTTCGACGAAGGAGAAATCTTCGCAAGTAGCTCAGCAACGAAAATCGCCAATCTTTGTCGAGTTTCTAGGGGAGATTTCTCCTTTGTCGAAATGACAAACTGTACTTTTGCGTTGTAGTTTTTTTTAAAAAATCCGTGCAAATCCGCCCTTTCGCGAAAGCGAATCAGTAAAATCCGTGTGCCATTTCGCAAACGAATTAGCAACTTGAAAAAAATTGGCTCAAAAATTGGTTAGAGAAAAATTAACCAATAACTAATCTAAAACCAATCAATCAAAATGCTAAAAAAATCTTTCAAATTTATAGGCTGGACACTTTTCGGAATTTTCACTTTTCTGGCTTTGTACATTTCATCAGTTTTAATTATTTCGAAAATCACCGTGAATTCAGATATTGCAAAAGTCGAAGAAGAAAATGCGATTCCAATTTACATTCTTTCAAACGGTGTTCATACCGATATTGTCGTTCCGATAAAAAATGAAATCAAAGACTGGCGAAATGAAATTCAATTTAATCAAACCCAATCAAAAGATTCAATAATGAATTTTATCGCTTTCGGCTGGGGCGACAAAGGTTTTTATCTCGATACACCAGAATGGTCTGACTTAAAAGCAAGTACCGCTTTAAAAGCTGCATTTGGAGTAAGTTCATCTGCCGTGCATACTACATTTTACAAGCAATTGCAAGAAGGAGAAGACTGCAAGCGTATTTTAATTTCGAAAGAGAATTATCAAAACTTAGTTACTTATATTTCTGATAGTTTCAATAATCCAACAAAACCAGAATGGATTGAAGGTCACAGCTACGGAAAAAGAGATGCCTTTTATGAAGCAAAAGGGAGTTACAGTCTTTTTTATACGTGTAATACTTGGGCAAACTGCGCCTTGAAAGCAGCAAATCAAAAAGCGAGTTTATGGACAGTTTACGATAAAGGGATTTTTTGTCATTATCAATAAATTTTAGTGTAGTTCCTACAGGACAATTATTAAGTGTCGGTTTTGAAGGTTACCAATATTTAATCTCTACGAGATATTTATATGAATTAGAAATGGTCATCATAATTTATCTTTTTAGAATTAATAGTATTTAAATCATAAAAAAACTCCGTTAGGAGTTAAATATTGGTAGAAAGATAAGTAAATATCCACGGATAATTGTCCTGTAAGGACTACATGATTTGAATCTATTAAAAACATGGAGAAAATATAAAATTCCTTGAGAATACGAAAAATCGAAATTCATCATAATTGCTTAAATTTGAGAGAATCTCAAAGAATGAGCAGATGAAAAATCAAAATATATTTTCAAAATCCTGGTATTTATTAAAAACAACATTTTTAGAATTTAATGATGACAATGCTATAAAGTTAAGCGCAGCATTATCGTATTATACCATTTTTGCATTACCTCCATTATTGATAATTATAATTACTATTTGCGGCGTTTTTTTTGGAGAAGAAGCGGTCACAGGGCAATTATATGGCCAAATCAATAGATTGGTTGGGAATAATGCTGCGGTACAAATTCAAGAAGCAATTAAAAATGTTCAATTATCAGACAGCAATGTATTTGTAACGGTTTTTGGAGTTATAATGCTCTTAATTGGGGCTTCGGGAGTTTTTGCCGAAATTCAGAGCTCAATCAATTATATTTGGGGATTACGGGCAAAACCCAATAAAGGTTTGAAAAAGTTTATTCAAAACAGAATAATGTCATTTTCAATGATTGTAACTGTTGGATTCTTAATGCTTGTGAGTTTGATGCTAAATGCCACACTCGATGTTTTAAACGCACGATTAAAACTTTATTTGCCAGATACTACTGTGTACCTCTTTTATATTATAAATTTAGTAATTGTTTTAGCAAGTATTACATTGCTTTTTGCAATTATATTCCGAACTTTACCTGATGGAGTTATCAAATGGAAAGATGCTTTTATTGGCGCTTCCTGCACCGCAGTTTTATTTATGATAGGTAAATTTGCGATTGGGCTTTATTTAGGAAATTCGACAATTGCCAGTGTATATGGTGCAGCTGGTTCCGTAATTATAATATTGGTCTGGGTGTATTATTCCGCCATTATTTTATACTTTGGAGCTGAATTCACGAAGGTTTATGCGAAAACTTTTGGCGGCAGTATTTCTCCAAATGAATACTCTGTAGAAATACAAAAAGAGATTTTTGAAATCGAGAATAACTAAAAAAAATACCACAATATGAAAATAATAGCGTTTGGAGGAAGTAACAGTACACAGTCAATCAATAAACATTTAGCAACTTATGCATCAAGTTTATTTGAAAATGCTGATGTAGAAGTTTTAGATTTAAATGATTTTGCAATGCCGCTGTTTAGTGTTGATTTAGAAAAACATATTGGTCAGCATGAACTTGCAAAAGCTTTTTTGGCTAAAATAGAAAGCGCAGATCTTTTAGTAGTTTCTTTGGCGGAGAATAATGGAAATTATTCCGCAGCATTTAAAAACCTTTTTGATTGGTGTTCAAGAATAATGAAAGAAATTTTTCAGCAAAAGCCAATGTTGTTATTAGCAACTTCACCCGGAGTGCGAGGCGGAGCATCAGTTTTAGAAATTGCCAATAATGCTTTGCCAAGATATGGTGCTCAAATAAAAGCGACTTTTTCATTGCCTGCTTTTAATGCCAATTTTGATTTAGAAGAAAATAAAATCTCAAATGCAGAGTTAGATAAAGAACTGAAAGATATTATCAAATCAAGTTTTTAATCAATGCCGCAAAAAAAGATTGCTTTTATATTCCTGCTGTTGAACAGTATTTTTTTGAATTACGCTTTTGCACAAAAAATTAGTGAAGTTGACAGAATTGTTGCAAAATATCCAAACAAATTTGCATCAACAGAAAAACTAGCAGAAAAAATTGAAACAGACTTCAATTCTGATTATGATAAAGCACGAGCAATTTACAGTTGGATGGCTTTTAATATAAAGTACGATTACAATGCTTTTCTAAATCCGCCCAAAACACAAGGTTTTTCATATTCAACAGAAGCAGAAAAGCAACGCAAAATTAAAGCGTTGAATGATAAAATGCTTCAAAAAGCTTTTGCTTCAAGAATGGCAGTTTGCGAAGGATTTACAGCTTTGTACCAACATTTGGCTGAATTAGTTGGTCTTAAATCTGAAATAATTCGCGGAGATTCTAAAACCAGATTGGCTGATATTGGAAGAAAAACAACTTCTTCAAACCATGCTTGGAATACCGTTTTGATTGATAAAAAGTGGCGCTTAGTTGATGTTACTTGGGGACAAGGATATTATGACAGTAACAAAGGAAAAATGGTTAATGATTTTACGCCTGTTTATTTTGATACTGATCCTGATTATTTTTTTGCAAAACACTTTCCAGATTCAGGCTCATATTTAGGAAATAAATTAAGTAAAGAAGATTTTCTTAACGGGCCTTTGATTTACAATAAAACAATAGAAGGAGATTATCAAGTTAAATCGCCGATTTCTGGAATTATTAATGCAAAATTTGGTGATAAAATTACTTTCGAAATCAAAAATGTTTCAAAATCCGATCAAGTTTTTTATCTCAATAAAAAGAATCAGCCTGTTAAAATTCAAAACTCAAGAGAAAAACGAGGCAGTTTAGAATTTCAAATTGCTTACGACAAAAACATCGGAGATTATATTACTATTTATGCTAATACAAACAGTATTGTTTCTTTTAAAATAATTAAAAAGTAAATTCTGAAAAGGTTTATTTAGCAGTGTTTTCTCCTTTTATCGAATTGCCGTATCTTAGCAATTCAGGATTTGAATTAACGACCTATGGAGACTACTTTTTTGAAATCAATCTTAGATAATGATTTTTATAAATTTACGATGCAGCATGCTGTAATACGGCTTTTTCCAAAGGCAAAAGTTCGTTATGGGTTTATAAACAGAGGAAAGCATATTTTTCCTGAAGGTTTTGCAGATTTGCTTCGACGTTCTGTTGATGCTTTGGCTGATCTTCGTTTAACAAAAGAAGAAAAAAATTATCTATCGCATTATTGCCCTTATCTTGATCCCACTTATTTAGATTTTCTGCAAGGGTATAGTTTTGATCCTTCTGAAGTACAAATCTCGCAGGAAGGTTCAGAAATTAAAGTTACCGTTGAAGGGTTTTGGTACAGAACAATTTTATGGGAAGTTCCGTTAATGTCTTTAATTTCAGAGCTTTTTTATAAATCAAATCATTTAATTCGCTTAAATGATGAAGCAATTAAAAATCTTACCAAAGATAAAATAGATAATTACAATAAGCTGGGTGTTTCCGTTTTAGAATTTGGTACAAGACGTCGTCATTCTTATGATGTTCATGTTCTTGTTAATGACACCTTGAATACTTTTGGAGGTCAGAGTTTTATGGGAACCAGCAATGTGCATTTTGCAATGCTCAATAATAAACGTCCGTTGGGAACCCATGCACACGAATGGTTTATGTTTCATGCTGCACAATATGGTTTTAAAATGGCCAATTTAATAAGTTTGGAACATTGGACTCAAGTATACGGCGGCGACCTCGGAATTGCCTTAACAGATACTTATACTACAGAAATATTTTTCAATCAATTTGATAAAAAATATTCCAAACTTTTTGACGGCGTTCGACATGACAGCGGTGACCCGATTGAGTTTGCTCAAAAAGTGATTTCGCATTATACCAAGATGGGAATTGATCCAAAATCGAAAGCTATAGTTTTTTCGGATTCTCTTAATTATGAAAAAGTAAAAACGATCGTTGATTTTTGTCAAGACAAAATAAAAATGTCTTTCGGAATCGGAACAAATTTCACTAATGATGTAGGGCTTCCTGCCATGAATATGGTGATTAAATTGACGGATACGAAACCAGATAATTTACATTGGCAGGGTGTAGTGAAACTTTCTGATGAAAAAAATAAAAATACGGGAACGCCTGAAATGATTGCTTTGGCGAAGGAAGTACTCGGAATCAAATAGTATTTCTTTGCCGAAAAAGCAGTTTTTTCATCATTTTAGCCCCTGTTTTTTTAAAAAAATAGTTTAAATAGATTTTAAACTGTTATTATTCATAACAAAAAGAAAATACGCTTTTATTTTTTGTTAAGAAATGGTACATTAGCAAAAAATCCTAAATTCATATATGCTAGAGCAAAATCAATATACCGAAGATAATATTCGTTCGCTTGATTGGAAAGAACATATCCGTATGCGTCCCGGAATGTATATCGGAAAATTGGGAGACGGTTCTTCTCCTGATGATGGTATTTATATTCTTTTAAAAGAGGTTTTAGACAACTGTATCGATGAGTTCGTAATGGGCTCTGGAAAGACTATTGAAGTGACTATCAAAGATAAAACGGTTTCTGTTCGTGATTACGGGCGTGGAATTCCGTTAGGAAAAGTAGTTGATGTAGTTTCGAAAATGAATACAGGTGGAAAGTACGATTCTAAAGCTTTCCAGAAATCAGTTGGTTTGAACGGTGTCGGAACAAAAGCGGTAAATGCGCTTTCGAACTATTTCCGTGTAGAATCTGTTCGTGATGATAAACAAAAAGCAGCGGAGTTTTCTGCTGGAAATTTAGTTTCAGAAGAAGATGTAATTGATACTACAAAACGTAAAGGAACAAAAGTAACTTTTACGCCAGACGAAACAATCTTCAAAAACTATAAATTCCGTTTAGAATATGTAATCAAAATGGTCAAAAACTATTGTTACTTAAACAATGGTTTGACTATTATTTTTAATGGAGAAAAATACTATTCAGAAAACGGACTTCGTGATTTATTAGAAGAAACAATTAGCGAAGAAGATTTAGAATATCCAATTATCCACTTAAAAGAGCATGATATTGAGGTTGCGCTTACACACAGTAAAACGCAGTACAGTGAAGAATACCACTCTTTTGTGAATGGTCAGAATACAACACAAGGAGGAACGCACTTAGCGGCGTATCGTGAAGCCGTTGTAAAAACAATTCGTGAGTTTTACAATAAGAATTTCGAAGCATCAGATGTTCGTAAATCGATTGTGAGTGCGATTAGTATTAAAGTGATGGAGCCAGTTTTTGAGTCTCAAACCAAAACAAAATTAGGTTCTACAGATATGGGTTCTGATGATGGAACACCAGCGGTTTCTGTTCGTACTTTCGTAAACGATTTTATCAAAACAAAGCTTGATAATTACCTGCATAAAAATCCAACAACTGCTGAGGCTTTACTTCGTAAAATTCTTCAGGCAGAACGTGAGCGTAAAGAATTATCAGGAATTAGAAAACTGGCAACAGATCGTGCTAAAAAAGCGAATCTTCACAATAAAAAATTAAGAGACTGCCGTGCGCATCTTCCAGATACCAAAAACCCAAGAAACTTAGAAAGTACGCTTTTTATTACCGAGGGAGATTCGGCTTCCGGATCGATTACAAAATCGCGTGATGTAAACACACAAGCGGTTTTCAGTTTGCGTGGTAAGCCTTTGAACTCATATGGAATGACTAAAAAAATTGTGTATGAAAACGAAGAATTTAACTTACTTCAGGCGGCACTTGATATCGAAGACGGACTGGAAAAATTGCGTTACAACAACATCGTAATTGCAACCGATGCCGATGTCGACGGAATGCACATTCGTTTGCTTTTAATTACTTTCTTTTTGCAGTTTTTCCCTGAGTTAATCAAAGAAGGGCATTTGTATATTTTACAGACACCACTTTTCAGGGTTAGAAACAAAAAAGAAACGATTTATTGTTATTCTGAAGAAGAAAGAAAAGACGCGATCGAGAAACTAAAGCCGAAACCGGAGATTACCCGATTTAAAGGTTTAGGAGAGATTTCGCCAGATGAGTTCAAGAATTTTATTGGAGACACGATCCGTCTTGATCCAGTTATGATGGATAAACATACTTCGATTGAACAGTTGTTGTCTTTCTATATGGGGAAAAATACACCAGATAGACAAGAGTTTATTATCAAGAATTTGAAGGTTGAGATTGATGAGCTTGAAGAGGTTTAGTACGCTTTTAGTTTTATCGATTATCTTGGGAATAATTATGGTTTCCTGCAATAAAAATAAAGCTTTTGAAGGAGAAAGAAATTTGGACTATTCTGATGCTTTTGATTTAGAAAAAGAAGCAATTAAAAAGGTTGAAATATTTTCTTATCCAGATCGATTAGCTTGGGATACACTCAGGCATAAAGAAATTATTAGAAATAATAAGATTGATTTCAACACTTCAATGATCAATGAAAAAGTTACATTATTGAAAGAAACTCAAATAAAAGAATTATTTAAGTTGATTAAAATTCATTGTAAAGTTGAAGGCGATGTTGCTCCTTATTCAAGCTGCTATATGCCAAGAAATTTAATTCTCTTTTACAATGATCAAAATAGAATTATAGGACATATTGAACTTTGCTTTGAATGCGGAACATCTGAGTCGTCTAATAATCTTAAAGAAAATTGGGATTATTGTAAAAATGATGTGAAAGATTTTTTCAAGAAAGTAGGTATCAAATATTTTGTTGACACAGAAGAAAAAGAAGAAAAAGAAAGATTGTTTTTGGATGGTCTGAAAACAGCTAAAAAATAAAAATATAAAGTTCTAATAATTTTAGAATACTAAATGTCAGACGGCCTTCAAAATAAAGTATTTTCCAACAAGTTGCCGAGTTATTGCAAAATGCTCGACAACAGGTTTTGCGTACCGTAAATTCAACAATGACAATTACCTATTTTGAAATTGGAAGAATAATTGTTGAAGAAGAACAAAACGGAAAAGATAGGGCTGAGTATGGTAAACAGCTTTTAAAAGGATTATCTCAACAATTGACAAAGGAATTTGGGAAAGGGTTTTCGATTCGAAATTTAGAACAAATAAGACAATTCTATATAACTTTCTCAAAATCCGAGACACTGTCTCGGATTTTGGAAATTCAAAAATCGCAGTCACTGACTGCGGAATTCAAATCTGAAAAAACGCAGTCAGTGACTGCGGAATTCAAAAGTCTGGATTACCAAACATTGGCTTCGTTTTTTAAATTAACATTTACTCATTATGTCTTTTTAATGCGAATTGATGATGAAAAAGAAAGACGTTTTTACAAAATCGAAGCTGAAAAACACAATTGGAGTGTACGAGAACTAAAACGCCAATATGATACCGCACTTTATACAAGATTAACATTAAGCAGAGATAAAGAAGGAATCTTAAAACTTTCAGAACAAGGTCAAATTATTGAGAAACCAAAAGATATTATCAAAGATCCGTATATTCTTGAATTTTTAGGATTGCCAGAATTGCATCAATACTCTGAATTACAATTAGAAGAAGAAATCATTAATAAACTGGAAAATTTCTTATTAGAATTAGGTCACGGTTTTACTTTTGTGGGAAGACAGGAAAGAATTACTTTTGATGACAAACATTTTAGGATTGACTTAGTTTTTTACAATAGAATATTGAGATGTTTTGTTCTTATCGATTTGAAAATTGGAGAATTAAAACACCAAGATTTAGGGCAGATGCAAATGTATGTCAATTATTATGATAGAGAAATGCGATTGGAAGATGAAAATAAAACAATCGGGATTGTGCTTTGCCAAAATAAAAGTGAATCTGTTGTGAAATATACTTTGCCAGAAAATAATGAGCAAATTTTCGCCAGTAAATATAAGACCGTTTTACCAAGCGTTGAAGTTTTAAAAGAACTTCTTGAAAACAAATAAATTTATAATTTCGAATATAAATAATGAAAGACGAAGAAGACGATAACATAATTCCAAATGACGACGAGAATAATTCAGATGAAAATCAATTTGATGAAAATCAAGATGATTCAGATGAGATTATAAATGTAGATGCAAAGAATTTCGAAGGAGCGCATTTTTACGAAAACCAAGAAGAAGAAGGAGAGGACGTTATTACCAAAGTAACGGGGATGTACAAAGACTGGTTTTTGGATTATGCATCGTATGTAATTTTAGAACGTGCAGTTCCTGCTATCGAGGACGGATTTAAACCCGTTCAGCGTCGTATTATGCACTCTTTAAAAGAGTTGGATGATGGTCGTTATAACAAAGTTGCCAATGTTGTTGGTCATACCATGCAGTATCACCCACACGGAGATGCAAGTATTGGTGATGCGATGGTGCAAATTGGTCAGAAAGATTTATTGATTGACTGCCAGGGAAACTGGGGAAATATCTTAACGGGTGATGGAGCAGCAGCTTCGCGTTATATTGAGGCACGTTTATCTAAATTTGCTTTGGAGGTTTTGTATTCTCCAAAAATTACTGATTGGGGCGTTTCGTATGACGGTCGTCGTGCTGAACCAAACAATCTTCCTGTAAAATTTCCATTGCTTCTAGCACAAGGTGCAGAAGGTATTGCGGTTGGACTTTCTACAAAAGTTTTGCCTCATAATTTCAATGAATTAATTGATGCTTCGATCAAGATTTTAAAAGGAAAACCTTTTGCATTATATCCTGATTTCATGACACAAGGTATTGCCGATGTGTCGAACTATAATGATGGACTTCGCGGCGGACGTGTGCGTGTGCGTGCCAAAATTTCGCAATTAGACAAAAATACCTTGGTGATTACGCAAATTCCGTTTTCTACCAATACATCAAGTTTGATTGATAGTATTTTGAAAGCCAATGAAAAAGGTAAAATCAAAATCAAGAAAATCGAAGATAACACTGCTGCCGATGTTGAGATTTTAATTCATCTTTTCCCAGGGGTTTCTCCAGATAAAACAATTGATGCTTTGTTTGCTTTTACAGCTTGCGAAACTTCTGTAGCACCTTTAGGTTGTGTTATCGAGGATAATAAGCCATTGTTTATTGGTGTTTCTGAAATGTTGAAAATTTCAACACACAGAACAGTTGATTTACTTCGTCAGGAATTAGAAATTCAGTTAGAAGAATTAAAAAATAAGTGGCATTTCTCTACTTTAGAAAAAATCTTCATTCGTGAAGAAATGTATATTGACTTCAAATTATATGGAAACAGAGAATCACTTTACAAATATTTATACGATCGTTTTGAGCCTTTCAAAAAATCATTTGTCAGAGAAATTACTGATGAAGATTTACAGCGTTTGACTCAAATTCCGATGATTCGTATTACGCGTTTCGATTCTGATAAAGCCGATGAATTGATTTCGAGGTTAGAAGAAGAGATGAAAGAAGTAGAGCATAATCTGGAACATTTAACAGATTTTGCCATTGCATACTTCACTAAATTAAAAGAGAAATACGGAAAAGGCCGTGAGCGCCAGACAGAACTTCGTGTTTTTGATAACGTTGAAGCTACAAAAGTAGTTCTACGTAACACAAAACTATATGTAAACCGCGAAGAAGGATTCGTAGGGACAAGTTTAAAGAAAGACGAATATGTAGGTGATTGTTCTGATATTGATGATGTCATTGTGTTTTTACGAGACGGAACATTGATGATTACAAAAGTCGATGCCAAAACTTTTATTGGAAAAGATATTATACACGCTGCTGTTTTTGATAAGAGTGATAAGCGTACTATTTATAACATGATGTATCGTGATGGAAAATCTGGTCCGTCATATATCAAGCGTTTCAATGTTTCGGGTGTGACGCGTGATAAAGCGTACGATTTAACAAACGGAACAAATGGTTCGCAAGTTGTATATTTTTCACATAATCCGAATGGAGAAGCTGAGGTTGTAACTATTTTATTGCGTCAAATAGGAACTATTAAAAAACTGAAATTCGATATTGATTTTGCTAAATTGGCAATCAAAGGACGTGGTTCTAAAGGAAATTTAGTGACCAAATATCCGATTAAAAAAATTGAATTAAAAGAAAAGGGGATTTCGACTTTATTGCCAAGAAAAGTTTGGTTTGATGATACTGTTAAACGTTTAAATGTTGATGCTAGAGGAGAATTGCTTGGAGAATTTAAACCAAGTGATAAAATTTTAGTAATCAGTCAGACTGGAAAATTAAAAGTTATTATTCCAGAATTATCTACTCATTTTGAGGAAGATATGATCGTTTTGGAAAAATGGAAACCTAAAAAACCAATTTCGGCGATTTATTACGATGGAGAAAAAGAACGTTATTTCTTAAAACGTTTCTTAGTAGAAAATGAAGGTAAAGAAGAAAGTTTTATTACAGATCATCCAAATTCGCAACTAGAAATTGTATCAACGGATTATCGTCCTGTAGCGCAATTAGTTTTTGCGAAAGTAAAAGGAGTTCAAAAAGAAGATTTACATATTGATGTTGAAGATTTTATTGCTGTAAAAGGTTTTAAAGCTTTAGGGAATCAATTAACAGCAGATAAATTAAAACAAGTTAATTTGTTGGATCCGCTTCCTTTTGAAGAACCTGTAGAAGAAGTTCCAGAAAAACCAGAATTGCCAGAAGATGATTCAGTCGAAACAGAATTAGAAGATGATGGCCAGATTGGTTTGATTTTAGAATAAAAAACAAAAAACGCTAAGATTGATTTCTTAGCGTTTTTTTTATATAAAATTGGCGAAGTCTAATTTTAAAGAGAAACGGTTTCTTCTTTAACCCATTTTACTTCGTTGTTTTCGATGCTGACAAAAATTGTGTCTCCATCTTGCACTTCACCAGAAATTATTTTTTTTGCTAAAGGTCTTCTTAAATGTGTTCTAATAATGCTTTTAATTGGTCTTGCTCCATATTTGGCATTGTAACCATTTTCAGCAAGATAAAGTTTTGCTTCGATCGGAATTTCGACTCTAATATTGATATTTTTCAGCAAATCCATGAACTCTTTCTTAAGGTGAATTTCAAATATTTTCAACGCATTTTCTTTGCTGATAGGCGCAAAAGGTACAATTTCTGTTAAGCGTCCCAAAAATTCAGGTCTGAAATAGTTTGCCATAATTTCCATTAAAGAACTTGAAGTCGGAATTTCACCATTATTGAAAGTCGTGACAATATGATCTGCACCAATATTAGAGGTAAAAAGAATAATTGCATTCGAGAAATCGCCTTCTTTTCCTAAGCGGTCATGCAATTTTCCTTCATCCATTATTTGAAGAAAAACATCAAAAACAGAAGGATGTGCTTTTTCAATCTCATCAAATAAAACAATGGAGTAGGGTTTTTGTCTGATCTTGTTTACCAACAAGCCGCCCTCTTCATAACCAACATATCCAGGAGGCGCGCCATTGAATGGAGTTATTTATGCGAAAGCTTCATGAAGAATCTAAAAAACAGATCTTCAAATGTGTTTCCGTATCGAATGTTTGTTGATTAAATGTAAAACGGCCAAAAAGATAATTTTTGGCCGTTTTTGTTGTGAAAATTATTTTGGTTTTACTGGTATTTCTTGTCCGTAAGTGTTTTCATAAAAGCAACGAGCGCTTTTTCTTCTTTTACAGTTAGGTTCAATTTATCAAAAGGAAGCGTTTGATTTTCGACTTCATAACCTAGACCTTGCCCGCCGCCTTTATTGTAAAAAGAAACTACTTCTTCGAGGGTTTTAAAAACGCCGTTGTGCATATATGGAGCTGTAACTGCTGCATTTCGTACAGTTGGAGTTTTAAAGGCACCAACTAATTGCGGCATTTTGTTATATAGATAACGACCTTTATCTGGACTTAATGTTTTTCCTGAAGCTTCATTTGGAGTTCCAATAACTTCGTGTTCCGTTTTAGAATAACTAGGCGGAACTGTTCCATTAAATAATGGCGTAAAATGACAAGTTGCGCATTTTGCTTTTCCCATAAAAAGATTCATTCCTTCTATTTCTTCATTGTTAAGACTATTTTTATTCCCTCGCATATATTCATCAAATCGAGAATCGAATGCGTTTAAAGAACGAATATAACTAGCAATAGCATTTTGAATCTGCCAAGCTTCAGGTTTTGAGGTTTTTGGATATGCTTTTTTAAATAGTTTTACATAGTCATTATCCAATTGAATCTTCGCATGAATATTTTCCATAGAACCATGCATCTCATCTTTATTTTGAATAACATCTACACTTTGTTTTTCTAAATCTAATTGGCGCATATCCCAAAATTGAGCATTTTGTAAAGAAGCATAGGTTAGAGTAGGAGTGTTTCGGGCTAAATTGGAACCAGTCAAAGAAACGTTTGTTTTTAAGCCGTCTGTAAATGCTTTTTCAGGATGATGACAGGAGGCGCAGCTTCGATCATTGCTTTTAGAAAGACCTTTATCATAAAATAATTTTTCTCCTAAAACAGCTTTTTCTTTTGTGAAATTATATTCATCAGAAAGAACAAAAGCGTTGACATCAAACGCATTTTTATCAAATAAAGTTTCAATAGCTGGATTTAATGGACTGCTCTTTTTTACATTTTTAATATTTTCTTCTTTCTGAAAAGCTTTAATATTTTTTGAAATCGGATTTAGATATTCCGTTATAAAAAAGGCACGATTAAAAGCATTGAAATTATTATTTTCAGTGCAGTACTTTTGCGCTTTTGCAGTTAATTTCTTTAGGTCTGATAATGATGTATTACCGGCATTAATTTTTTCAAGCGATTTTGAAATTACAATCAAACTTTCGGCCGCTTCTGGAATTGAAGATTGTAAAATTGGACTGTCAAAACCTGTAATTCCAAGTGTAATAACCCTAAAAACATTTTGTTGAATAGCGTCTAGTGCATAATCGTTACTGATTGTAATAACTTCAAAAGTGCTTTTCAGCTGTTTAATGTTCGATTGAAAAATATTCAGTTCTTTGATTATATCGGGATTGTTTTCAGCATCATATTCTGGATAAATCATTTCTTCGATAACCTGAAAACCATGAGGTTCAAATGATCTGTTTTCTTCAAGTTCCATTTCGTCTAAAGCAGGACCATTCATAAATCTTGCCGTTTCGGGCGCAAAGTATTCAATTGCCCATTCGACTTTTTTATATGCCAGACGTGATTTTTTAAACTGTTCAACAATTTCTTTTTGCGATGAGGTATTTGTTATCAGCTTCTGAAATTTTACAATTTCATTGTTTAACTTGGTTAAGTCAACTAATAAATCTTGTTTTATGGTCGTTTTTGAAACTTCATTTTTTTGACATGAAAAGAAAAAACAAAGTGTCAAAAGTAGAAAAGTAAAGTGCTTTAATTTCATAATAGTATTGTAATAGAAACAACCCTTATCTAGAAAATAAGGGTTGTTGATAGATTTTGGCTGTATTTATTATCGTTGTACGTTTCTAATAATTACAGTTTGTCCGCCCTCTTTGTTTGTTTGAGTTCCAGAACCATCAGCGTTTTTAAACGCATCACTCTGCCAAGTGTGAGGGTGAATATTTACAGTAAAAGTATCAGGAACACCAATGATATCAGATATATCTTCCA
Organism: Flavobacterium sp. YO12; assembly: GCF_004119495.1. Classification (GTDB taxonomy): domain Bacteria; phylum Bacteroidota; class Bacteroidia; order Flavobacteriales; family Flavobacteriaceae; genus Flavobacterium. Next base: position 12,852 of record NZ_NRQU01000060.1, on the reverse strand, counting down.
TCGCTCCAAATTCCCAGCTTCCAAATCTCATTTCACCAGTTTGGTTGTAAAGAGCGTTCCAAGCCGTATCTGTTCTTTTGTGGTTCATGTTCAACCAAGGTTTGTTTTGTTTTGTAGCGATATTGTACTGCCAGATGTACGAATCGTGTTTAGCATCAGCATAATAACTATCACCATCTTCTTGAATGTAAACGAAATTTTCAGTTACACATAAGTTATCTGGGTTGATGATTCCAGTTCCTGGAGTACTATCGCCTTCAACAGCCAATTCTAAAGTCCCTTTTAGCGGATCAGCAGCGTCCATTTTTAATTTATAAACTCTTCCCCACATTGTGTATCCGTCAACAGGAGCATTGTTTGTTGCTTGACCAGTTGCTGTAAAATAAACTTCTCTGTTGTTGCTTGCACTTCCTTTTCTGTAATCTACATCTTCAACTCTTGAAAAACGAATTGCTTTTAAGTCATTAACAGTTGTATTAATTACAGCTCCTGTTAAGTTTTTAGCATTCGGAATTTCAACAAACTGAACAGGATAAGAATTGTTTAGTTTCATTGTAGTTTCTACTTGATTCCCGTCTGTTCTTTTTAAAGCATATAATTTACCATTACTTAAATCTCCAACAGTAGAACTCATATACATAATCAATTGTCCTGCACTTACGTGTGAAGTTGCATACGATTGATCTTCTCCAATAAGGATAACCGTTTTTCCTGGATAAGCTTCTTTAGGAAGCGGAACTGCATTTTCCATACTTGCTTTTCCTAAAGCTGGTAAAACTCTATCTGTTCTGCTTTTGTCTGATGATTGTCCTAACGGATTAATTCCGTGAACCATACTTTCTTGTCCGCTTTCTCCAGCAGTTAAAAAGATAGGACCAAATCCGTGAATTTCTGGTGTTGCTAAAGTTGCAGAGCATAAACGTGTTAAACCTCCAACTCCGTCAACAAGATAATCTCCTTTTACAGGTTTAAAAGTTTTGTCTAAATAAACTCTAGAAACTGATTGCAGGATTTCATGATTTGTAATCATAATATAACCTTCTCCAGTTGGATTTTTCATTAATCCAGCACCATCAGGCTGCGCACCATAAACAAATTTAGGAGAATCTGGAAGAACGTCAGAACTTGCAATTAAAGTGCTTATTTTAAGGTTTTCAAAACCTGCCATCGGAAATACAAAAGCAGGAACTTTTGAGTGTGAAGTAAAGTCGATAGCAGCGTTTACATCTTTTGATGAATCTTTGTCGTCATTTTGGCAGCTAATTACAGAAAGACCTGTAATTCCAAGCAATGCAACTGATTTTAAAAAAGTAGTTTTCATATGTGTTTTTGTTTTTTTGATTGAGGCAAAGCTATCCTCGAAAAACAAAATATATGTTACGCTAGTTTTTTCTTATTGCTAATAAATAATAAGTCAAAGATTACTAAATGGTAAATTTTTAAGTCTAATGTAAATTTTAGAGTATTAATAAAATCTTAAAATTATTTAAAAAGCTGATTTAAAGAAATTTCTTTTTTCTCTTTTAATTTTTTTACAATTTTCAAAAAAGCGATTGCAGTGATGTAAGCATCGCCCAAAGCTGTATGTCTGTCTTTTTTTGAAATATCAAATTTATCTGCAAGATCGTCTAAAGTGTAATGATCTTTGCGTTCAAACAAATGAGATTTAATTAGCGTTTTTTTGTACAAATACGCCGTATCTAAAGTTTTATTAGTTAACTGCGGCAGATTATTTCTTTCTAATGCTTTGTTTATCATTGTTATATCAAAAATAGTATGATGTGCAACAATAATAGAGTCTCCTAAAAAAGTTAAAAACTGCTGTAAAGCCTCTAGTTCACTTGGACGTTGTAAAACAAAATCTCTTAATATTCCGTGAATCTGGGCAGTCGATTTGTCGTAATGATCTTGCTGAAGATAAATTTCAAGTGTTTCCTGAATAGAAATTACATTGTTTTGCAGCACTAACGCACCAATGCATAAAATTCGATCATTTTCATAGTCGAATCCTGTTGTTTCGGTATCCAGAACTACAAATCGCGTTTCTTCGATAGTGATACTTTCATCGAAGAGTTCGTCTTCTTTTTTCCAAAAATTAAATAAACCCATCGCTATACTAAGTTTGAAATATTAAATCGTATCGAGATCAGTTCTTGAAGTTCTTTTATAGTTTTAAAAGTACGTTTCAGTTTAATTTTTTCCATTTTAGATAAAGATTCTAGAGCAATAAACTGCCCTGAATCATGATGCAAAAGTCCTTGTTTGGTTCTAAATTTTAATAAAGCTTTAAAGGAATAGGAACAGGATAAATAAAGTTCTCTGTTATTAGGTTCTAGTTCTGCCAGTTTTTCAAAACGCTCTGCAGTATTACTGATTGATTTAACAGAATGTGATAAAATTAATACTCGCGCGGCATCTGTTAAAGGCATTAAAGCTCGTCTTTTAATATCAAAATTATCTTTGTTTGCACCGTCTTGCTCTACAAGAAACTGTCGGAAGAAACCTGTTGGAGACGGGTTTTGCAATGCTCCGCTTACTAAATGAACATAAAATATTGGATTGGCTTTTATGTCTTCAAAAATAAAATCGGAGAGTTGATTTGCAATTTCGGCATCGCCATACGTCAAACTATAATCAAAGAAAATAAAGGACAGTAAAACCTCATTTTTCCCTGGATTTGTAATCCAATGATGTACGTGGGCTTTCCATTCATCTAGACTCATACACCATTTAGGGTTTGAAGCCATCATTTCGGCAGGACAATAATCATAACCAATATCAAATAAACCTTTGTTTACCAATGCGGCAAACTTCAAAAAGTAAATTTTAGTTTCATCTTTAAAAACATCTGAAACATTTTCGTATACAATTGCATTGTCTTGATCTGTATGCAGCATTTGTTCTCCTCGTCCTTGACTTCCTAGAGCCAGCCATGCAAATTTTACAGGCGGCGGACTGCTCATTTTTTCGATACAAATTTCGATTACGCGTGTTGTGCAGGCTTCATTGAGTTCTGTTATGATTTTAGAAATCAATGTCATCGGAATATTTTGATCTAAATACCCTTGAAGAAGCTGCATAATACGATTTCTAATAGGCTTTATTTCTTTGGTTTTTTTAGCTCTTTTCAAGGCTTTAATCAAAACGGCTGGATTATTGCCAAGCGCAACCATTACATCATGTTTGGATAAAATTCCTACCGCTTTTGTATTTACAGTTCCATCTTTGGTAAGACATAAATGACTGATATTACTTTTCATCATCGCCATTTGAGCCTCAGTAACCGTCATTTTTTTTGGATACGTAATTACTGGTTTCGTCATGATAGTTTCAGCAGTAGTCATGATCGAATAATCTCCAGTAACAATTTTGTTTCGCAGATCTTTATCGGTTAAAATACCAATTGGCAGCATTTCGTCAACAATCAGTATGGCGCCTACTTTTTTAGTGTTCATGATTTTTGCAATTTCTTTTACTGTTGTAGAAGGACTGCAAGTGACAATTTTTTTTGAATATTTTATGGGTGCTAAGTCAAATGAATCATTATTTGAATGACGGTTTTCATTCAATAAATCATCATCGCCGTAGAGCTTATCTTTATGAATATCTGAATAAGGATTTTTAGTATTTGAAGCATAACTTTCAATCAGGAAATTGCCTATATTTCTATTTTCGAGCGCATAAGGCTTAAAGACGGCTATAGGAATTGCATATAGAATGGTTTCTTCGTGTGCAACGGCTTCCATAATATAATTTTCCTGTGCTAAAAGCGGACGTAATCCAAAAATATCACCTTCGTCACACATATCTAAAACAGTGCTTTTTTGACTCTTTTTAAGTGCAACTGCTCCTTTGTGAACTACATAGAAGGAATCGTGCGTTTTTTCATTTTCGGCAAAAATAACAGCATCTTTATCTTTATAAACAATAGAGATTTGTTCCGAAAGCTTTTCGAGATCCATTGGATGCAAAAAATTAAAAGGAGGGAAGTTCTTTAAAAAGTCGGCAACTCTTTGTGAAATGGTATTTTTCATACATCAGATTTGAAATCTAATGTACTATATAAAATAGAAATGTAAAAGAAACACCTGATTATTATTTTGGTTTGGTTGTAAAGGGGCAGAGGTGCAAAGGTGCAAAGGTGAAGAGGTGAGAAATTTTGTTAAGAGATCAAAAAAAAAGCCCCAAGAATGGGACTTTAATTTTATGTTTATGCTTGTCTTTTGCGGATTCTCATATTGATAAATTCCACAGCGAGTGAAAAGGAGATGGCAAAATATAAATAACCTTTTGGCACAGCACCAATATGTTCACCAGCAAGAGCTGCATTTGATAAGTGCATACTTTCTGTAATTAGCATGAATCCAATTAAGATTAAAAAGGAAAGTCCTAATATTTGAATGGATGGGTTTTTGTTTACGAAGTTTCCAACAGGAACCGCAAATAACATCATAACGGCAACAGAAATAATAACCGCGGTTATCATAATTGTCAATGCACCATGTACACCATTTGTCATTCCAACAGCAGTCAAAATAGAATCAACAGAAAATATTAAATCGATCAATAAAATCTGAACGATAACATTTGAAAATGATTTTTTTGCAGCAGTTTTAATTGTTTTTTCTTCCTCGCCTTTATGGTCCACTTTTTCACTGATTTCTTTGGTGCTTTTATAAATTAAAAATAAACCTCCAAGGAATAAAATAACGGCTTGTCCAGTAAAATCACCTTCAAACCAACCCCAATGAATGCTGAAAATTGTTGCTTTCATGGCGATTAAATAAGAGATTCCCATCAATAAAGCAATTCGCATGAACATAGCTAGAAATAAACCTATTCGGGTTGCTTTTTTGCGATCTTCTTCAGGCAGTTTGCCCGTAACAATCGATATAAAAATGATGTTATCGATTCCTAAAACAATTTCAAGAAAAGTTAGAGTCAATAAAGCAATCCAAGCATCAGGATTCAAGAATACTTCCATATCAAACGAGTTTATTTATATTATTTAGTCAATTTTAAAAACGGTACCGCGTTGTTTTTCCTCAGAACCAACCATACCAAATTCAAAGGTATAAGAATCTTTTGTGGTGGTTAGGATTTTCATACTGATTGCTTTTTCTTCGGCCATATTTTTTGGATGCTTTTTTTGCAGTACATATTCGCAGTCGCTCACCCAGCGGATAGTCGAAGTATCAGTTTTTCCTTCAAAAGTTTCGATTTCAATATTGTCTTTGCGTTCAAAAACCGTAGTTTTTTTTACGCCGTTTACTTCAAATTCAAATTTGAATTTTCCGGTTTTAAAATCTTTACAATTGTGCTCGGCATTATAACAGGATACCAGTGCTAATACTGGAAGTAAGAATAGTATTTTTTTCATTTTTTTTTTAAGCTTTAAGCAATAGGCTTTAAGCTTTAAGCAGTAAGCAGCTTTGCTTATCGCTTACAGCTTAAAGCCTATAGCTTTTATAATTTCAATCTCTTTAATTCATCATCGGTAAAGTTCTTAATTTCTTTCTCTTTGGCAAACTTTTCGGCATTGTAATTTCCTGATTTATTCTTAGCAATCGATAAACTGTCCCAAGAACTGTTTTTGAGTTGTTTAGCATAAAAAATAATCTGCCCAACATGATAAGGATAATGCGCCAGCTGTCTATTTATGGCTTCGATAACGGTATGACCTTCATTTCGAATATAAATAATATCCGAAAGCTGTTCAGGTTTTAGGAGGTCCAAAGCATTTTCTAGACATTTCCAGCCTTTATTCCAAACTTCTAAAACCTCTTGTTTTGACTTTAAATCATTTTCAAATTCAGAATCACGATTTCGCCATTCCTTTTCGCCATCAGAAGTTAAAAAGTCTGTCCATCGTGAAAGCATATTTCCAGAAATATGTTTTACAATCGTAGCAATACTGTTAGTGTCTTCGTTTGTTTCAAGAAAAAGTTGCTCAGGTTCTAGTTGGTTGATCGCTTTTTCGCCAAGTATTTTGTAATACAAAAATTGTTTTTTAACACTTTCTAAATAAGATTCATTTGTTTTCATGATTTGTGCGTTTTAAGATTGAAGCTCAATTTTGTTTTCGGAAATCAGTAATTTCCCCCAATCATTAAGTTTCCATAGTATTTCGACTAATTGTTCTCCAGTTTCGGTCAAAGTATATTCAACACGCGGAGGAAGTTCGTTAAAAGAATGTTTTATCAATATACCGTCTTCTACCATTTCATTTAGCTGCTGATTTAAAACGCGTCTGTCTACTTTAGCAATGCCGCGTAAAAATTCACTTGGTCTTTTTTTTCCGTCATTAATCTGCCAGACAATTGGAATTTTCCATTTTCCGCTGATGCAGTTTACAGCAATTTCTAATGGACAAATTTTATTTTCTGTGTTTCGTTCCTTTGTTTGCATAAAATTGACTTTTGTGTCCCTATGGGATAAAAATATGCGGTATTGTCAAGTTGATCCAACTTACCGATCTTTACAAAAATAGTCAAAATTTTAAGCAGAATGAGTGAATTAACGAATCAAAATGAAACATTGAATACAGCCATAAAACGTAAAGGAGCACGATCTGCAAAAGACATTCCGAGTTCTATTTTAGAACAGCTTAATAAAGGCGAAATTGAATCGGCAAATTTAGTCGAATGGCTTGCTGTTAATCAAATTGTACTTCTCGAAAACCTCTTGAAAGAATTAAATAGAACTGAATATTTGGAACCTATTTTAATAGATGTTGGAAGATTGAAAAAGCAAACGGTTAATACTATAAACGAAGCAATTGGAACTGGAATATTAAAATTGTCTGCTTTAAATAATGATTTAAGCATCCTGTCAGATATTTCTAAACATAAATCAGATTTAGTTAGATGCTGGTCAGCATATACAATAGGTAAAAATACAGAATATACAATTGAGGAAATGTTAGAACAAATTCAGTTTTTAGCGGCCGATAAGCATTTTGGAGTTCGAGAAATTTCATGGCTGGCTGTCCGTTCAAATATTGTAAAGAATTTAGATAAAAGCCTTGAAATTTTATTAAAATGGACTTTAAACGAAGATGAAAATATCAGACGTTTTGCAACCGAAGCAATAAGGCCGAGAGGAGTTTGGTGCGAACATATCGAAGCGCTTAAGACAAAGCCGGAATTGGCTTTGAAAATTTTAAATTCTCTGAAATCTGATCCATCAAAATATGTTCAGGATAGTGTAGGGAACTGGCTTAATGATGCCAGCAAATCGCGACCAGATTTTGTTAAAGATTTATGCAAAAAGTGGGAAACAGAAAGCACTGCAAAAGAAACAGCTTATATTATTAAAAAGGGATTGAGAACAATTGAAAAATGAAAGTCAAGCCGCTATTTATACAATCTTGATATCGTATTTATCTAAAAGCCCAACAATTCCCTGAGTCGAAAATTGTGCTTTGCGCATGGCATTAAATTCAGGATCGATTTTGTAATTGTAAGCCGTTCTAAAATCAACTGCTGCCAATTGAGTTTCGTTAAAAATAGCACCGTCTAAATTGCAATTGTCAAAAACAGAACTGGTTAAATTAACACCTACAAAAGTTACTTCTCTAAGTGATGAATTAATAAATTTTGTTTTTGGCATTTTTTTATTAGTAAATGAGGCATAATCTAAAGTACATTCTTCAAAATGGACTTGAAATAAAAAATCGTCACATTCATTAAAAGCGATTCCTAAAAGTTTGCAGTTTCTGAAAGTCACATTTTTTAAACTCGTTCCTGCTAAACTTGTCATAGATAAGTTGCAGTCAATAAATTCACAGTCTAAAAAAGTATTAGAATTAAAATTACTATTCGAAAAATCACAGTTTTTAAATACACAATCTTCAAACTCACGATTGTTTATTTTTTTATCGATGTAAACAACTTTTTCGAATGTTTTTTGAATGTGAATTAGACTTTCCATTTTTTGTTGGATAAATATTAAATAACAAATGAATACTTAATAGTTTTGGAGCTGTTAAGAGTTGTTTACTTGACTAAAATTAGTCATTAAATATACCTTTCATAATTGTTTTCAATCCGTAGAAAATTAAAAACATAGAAGCTAAGCAAGCCGCAATTCCAATTCCTAAAACTAAATAATGCCAATTGGTATGTTGATTCATAAAAGCATTGTAAATCAATGAAGGTCCAAGAAACATTAACGGCAGAGCGCCAGTTAAATATTTAATTCCTTTTCCTAATAGTTGCTTATTTGTTGCCATTTGAGTGTGTTTTTGTTTCAAGTTTGAAAACTTGATAAAGTTTGCGGTTAAAGGTACCACAAAGAAAACGGTTTACTTATGATAATTATCAACAGCATTTCTAACGCTGCCATATTTTTTGAGTAATTCAGATGCTTCATCGTATGAAACGGGAATTTCCCCCATAATCATTTTAACACCTCGATCTACAAGTTTAACATTACTTAACTGCATATCGACCATTTTGTTGCCTCTTACTTTTCCAAGCTGAATCATCGCTGCTGTCGAAATCATGTTTAAAACCAGTTTCTGTGCTGTTCCTGCTTTCATTCGCGAACTGCCGGTAATAAATTCAGGACCAACCACAACTTCAATTGGAAACTTTGCTGTTAATGCAAGCGGACTTCCAGCATTGTTGGTAATACAGCCCGTTATAATATTGTTTTGGTTGCAGGCTTCTAATCCTCCAATAACATAAGGAGTTGTTCCAGAAGCAGCAATTCCGATCACTACATCATTTTGATTAATATTATAAGACTTTAAATCAATCCAAGCTTGTGTTGGGTTATCTTCGGCATTTTCAACTGCTCTTCTTATCGCGGTATCACCGCCGGCAATTATACCATTTACTAAATCAAAAGGAACACCAAAAGTAGGCGGACATTCTGATGCATCAACAACACCTAAACGACCTGAAGTTCCCGCTCCAATATAAAATAATCTGCCGCCAAGTTTTAATTTTGCAACTATTTGTGGAATCAAAGCTTCTATTTGAGGTAAAGCTTTTTCTACTGCATAAGGAACAGTTTTATCTTCTTGGTTGATATTTGATAACAATTCATGAACAGACATTTTTTCTAAATGTTCATATTGTGATGAGAGTTCAGTTGTTTTTGTAAATGTCATTTGAGTGTTATTTAGACCAGTCAAAATTAATATTTTTTTATTTTAATAAAGAAAATTACAACACAAAGTCACAAAGAAATGTAATCTTTTTTTGTGCTCTATTTTTTATCAATAAAGACTGTTTGTCAGAAGTTTTGTTACGCGAATAAGAAAAAGCAATATTGCTGAATAGTTAAGATTAATGAAGAAACTAGACTTATTAGCTGGAATATCTAGAATTTTAGCTCGTAATCAGTTTCTTTTTTAGTGAAAAGCCGAAAAGAGCCAGACATAGATTTTTTATCAGTTATTTAAAATTGTATAAATACTAAAAATATTCAGCCGTATTATTTTTGAAATCTAATATTAAAAAGCAAGTAAGAAAAAGCATCATTTTAAATAATGAAAAATGATATTCAGCCGCTAAAAAGGAAACAAAATTTCATGAAATTACAAGAAAAATGCCAGTAAAATTCCAAGTACAATCATTGAAACTTTTGCGATATTAAATTTATGTCCTTCGCTGCTTTCAAAAATAATGGTTGATGAAATGTGGAATAGAATACCTATTACTACTGCGGTAATTTCAGTATAATACTCATTTAAAATTGGCAGATATTCAGAAGCAATAGTTCCTAGTGGCGTCATTACTGCAAAAGTAAGCATGAAGGCAAAAATGGCTTTTTTGTCTAAATCCGCATTGATAAAAAATGTGGTTAAAATTACTGCAATTGGCAAATGATGAATCGCAATTCCTAAAGCTAAGTCATGATGATGGCTTACAGGAAAACCCTCTAAGAAAGCATGAATGCAAAGACTTATAAAAAGGAGCCACGGAATTTGAGACATTTTTGCATGACCATGAACATGCCCATGTTCTGCACCTTTTGAGAAAAATTCAAGTACAATTTGAAACAAAATCCCAAGCATAATAAAAATCCCAATATTATGATTGTGGGATTCATACACTTCGGGCAAAAGATGCATTACCGTTAAAGATAACAAAAATGAACCGCTGAATGCCAGCAGTAACTTTAAATTGGTTTTGTTTTTAGGTTTTAAAAACAAAGCCACTATATATCCTAAAAGTACAGAGAATAAGGGTAGTAAATAGTTCATTTTTTTGTTTAATCGGTTTTTTGTTTAATCGTTTAATCGGTCTTTTTGTCAATTTGCTCAAGCGATTAAACAAATTAACAGTTAAACGAATAAACTTACTTAAAAATCATGATTAATCGTTCGCTTTCGGTTTTATGGAATTTTTTGAGTTTATAATCTCCAAAAATGTCTAACAGAAAAATTCCTGCTTCATCCATTAAATCTTGAAAGTCTTTCAAAGTTAATGCTTTTACTTTTTCTGTAAAATGATATTTTCTGCCTTGATCTTCAAAGTCAATTTCTTTGAAAATGTGACCGTCTTCAACATATCTTTTTATATGAAAATCAATTTCGTCAACCGTTTTTACTTCTTCTGGAACTAGAGTTTCAATAACTTGATTTACGTTCATAAAATCTATTACAGCAAAACCATATTCAGATAAGCTTTCTTTGATAGCTTTTAGGGTAGTTAAATTATCGTCGTCACTTTCAAAATAACCAAAACTGGTAAAAAGATTAAAAATGGCATCAAATTTTTCTTCAAAAGGTTCGCGCATATCGTGCACTTTAAAGTGCAGTGATTCGTTGCTGTTTTTATTGGCTTCTGCAATGCTGTTTTCAGATAAATCAGCACCTAATACGTTATAACCAAGTTGGTTTAAGTATATAGAATGTCTTCCTTTTCCACAGGCTAAATCAAGCACCTTTGCTTTTTCAGGAAGATTAAGGTAATGTGTAAGATTATCCATAAAAACCTGAGCTTCTCGGTAATTTCGATCTTTATAAAGAATGTGATAATACGGAGTATCAAACCATGAAGAGAACCAGTTTTCTGTATTACGATCCTGATTTGGTGTTGATGAGTTTGGTGCTTCAGACATTTATTCTATTTCATTTAATTTAAAGTACCGCAAATTTAGTGTATTTTTGCCGAAAAATAACTATTTCGCGGTGATACTAAATTTTATCATTGCATAATGTAGAGATGCACTGCTGTGCATCTTTTGAGTTTTAGTTTTTTTAATTTATAGAGAAATGGAAGAAAATTTTAGAATGATTGCCAAATGTTTTTTTGGCTTTGAAGAAATATTAGAACAAGAATTACGTACGCTTGGTGCTCAGGATGTCGAAAAAGGAGTGCGAATGGTAAGTTTTAAAGGGGACAAAGGGTTTATGTATAAAGCCAATTTGTCGCTTAGAACGGCGTTGAAAGTATTAAAACCAATTTACTCTTTTAGAGCTAACAATGAGCAGGCATTATACAAAGGAATTTCGGGTATAAACTGGTCGAAATTGTTAAATGCAAATCAAACTTTTGTAATTGATGCAACTGTGCATTCTACTTATTTTAATCATTCTGAGTTTGTTTCTCAAAAATGTAAGGATGCTATTGTGGATCAGTTTAGAGAGAGAACAGGGCAGAGGCCAAGTATTGATAAGCAATATCCTGATTTACGAATCAATGTGCATATCGACAAAGATCAGGTTTCGGTAGCTTTAGATACTTCTGGAAACTCATTGCATCAGCGCGGGTATAGAACGGCTACAAATATTGCACCTATAAACGAAGTTTTAGCAGCGGGAGTTCTTTTGCTTTCGGGTTGGGAAGGACAAAGTCACTTTTTAGATCCAATGTGCGGATCAGGAACTTTTTTAGCAGAAGCGGCAATGATCGCCTGCAATATTCCAGCTAATATCAATCGTAAAGAATTTGCTTTTGAAAAATGGAAAGACTGGGACAACGATTTGTTTGATCAGATTGTAAACAGTTTAATGAAAAAAACAAAAGAATTCCATTATACTATAAAAGGTTTTGATAAAGCGCCAAGTGCGGTAAGTAAAGCAAAAGACAACATTAGAAATGCTAATCTTGAAGATTATGTAACCATTTCTGAGGACAACTTTTTTGATTCTGAAAAAGAAGTAGAAGGAAAATTACATATTGTATTTAATCCGCCGTATGATGAGCGTTTAGATATTCATATGGAGAAATTCTATGCTAGTATTGGTGACACTCTAAAGAAAAATTATCCAGGAACAAACGCTTGGTTTATCACTGCAAACCTAGAAGCTTTAAAATTTGTTGGATTAAAACCGTCAAGAAAAATCAAACTTTTTAACGGAAGTCTTGAAGCTCGTTTGGTAAAATATGAAATGTACGAAGGCAGTAAGAGAACGAAATTTCAGATATAAGATTCTAAGGAGCTAAGTTTCTAAGGTACTAAGAGATTTGGCTTGTGAAATTTAGTTATATATTAATTTTAGGTTCAAAACTAAAGTTCTAAATAAAAAACTTAGAACCTTAGTATCTCAGAACCTAAGCAACTCAAAAAAAAATGACAAAACTACAAGTAAGAGCTTTTTTATATCAATTAGGATGTTTTGCAATTCTGTTTATTTTAGGCAGATTTTTAATTGCAAGCTATACAGGATTAACAGGCTTGTGGATTCCGATGACGGCATTTATTGTGGCTACTTTAATTTCACCAAAATTTCAGGCTGCAAGAACAAAGGATGGTGAGAAGCTTTTTATGAAATGGATTTTTATAAAAGGAATTAAAGAAATTGGATAATTCTTGAAATTTTCAATAAGAGGAAAATAGACCTATTGAAGTAGTAAGCTAGATTTCGATTACACATATATAAAAAGCCACTTA
>NZ_NRQU01000059.1 GCF_004119495.1 Flavobacterium sp. YO12 | reverse complement strand
GAAAGGTTATGATGCTGATTGGAAAATAAAATATGAAATTAGTAAGGCATTTTATGAAGTTATAGATTCAAAGGTTCCTTCTGATCTTTTTATTTCATTGGATGGTAAAGTATTTGTTAATGCATACAACTTAACAACATTCGATGAGCTAAAAGAAACAAAAATAAGCACTTATGACATGGTTAGTAATGTAGTGCAATTAGATTCTCCGAAAGAAAAAGCAGTGTATGCTTATAAAATATTCACAAATAGGAGATTAAAAAAGATGAAGAAAGTTTTTGTGTCTTATAGTCATGCGAACTATAAAGAAATGGAGCAACTAACAAAATATTTAATAGGGTTTGTTAGAAATAAAGAAATCGAAAGCTGGACTGATTTAAAGCTTCAGAGTGGGGTAAAAGTAAAAGATGAAATTTTACAAAATCTTGAAGACGCTGATATTGTCATTCTTTTGATTAGTCAAGATTTTATCGCTTCTGATTTTATCTATGATTATGAACTACAAATGGCAATGCAAAAAAAAATAACAGGTAGGGGAGAAATTATACCTGTGGTTTTAAGTAGTTGTTCAATATTTGATTTGAAATTAAATGTTACTGGAGATGAAGGCTTAATGAACGAGATAAAAATGGGAGATTATTACTTCACACCACAAGGACCTAATAAAAGTTTACTCCCAATTGAACAATGGAAGAATGAATCACAAGCATGGATGGAGGTATATAAAGATATAAAGAAGAAAATTAAGACATAAATATGAAGCCTTTAAAAGATGTGGGACAAGTATGTTTTATAAAAAAGAGAAGCTTTATCGGTTTGTTTGTGTTTTACTTTTATATTCAATAAACTAAATTGAAACACTCCGATTCAACGGAGTGTTTTCTTAAAGCGTCCAGTTTAAAACATTGTCTAGAGGATGTGCTTTTTGAGAGTTTGAAAAAACTCTTTTTTCATTTATAAGTATTTGCTCTGATCTGTTTGTGATTTTTGAGATATAATTATTCAAGCTTTTTGTTCCTTTGATTATATAGCCAGTTCTTAGGTAATCTGGGAGAGTTTTTTCAGCAATATCTTTTAAAATCAAAATTGACAGTTTAATCAAATCTTCGTTATTCACAAATTTTTCTTGATCCAAAATTGATGCATGACCATAACCAACTTCAAAGGGCACCCATAGCGATTTATATGTTTTCTCAGAAATAACAACCATCATATGAGTGCTTTCTCTAATTCCTTTTTTTATACTTTCGGTAATTTTTACAGGATCATTTATTGATGATGCGTATTGTAAGGATTTATCTTCTTCATCTAAATAATAATCTATCCCTGCGTCTCTAAAGTAAGAGGCGATGGTTTTGCATGCCTCTTTATCCTCTCTTTTATGACTTAGAAATACGCAAGGTCTTTCTTTAATTGTATTATCATTTAATGATTTTATTTCCCACCTGATACTTTCAAGTAAGCTACTTTTGTTAAAACCTTTCTCCATAATACTACATTCTTTTTTGAGCTAACCACATGGTATGCTCTCTAGACATTGCATTTTCTGAATCAAGAACATATTTAGAGAATTCTTCGTCTGAAAAGTTCTTATTTGCCTCAGCCTTAATTAAGTTCAATTCAGAGGTTGCGGTAGTGTAAGCTTCTTTGTTTTCTTGATATTTTTTTAATTGAAGCCAACTAAATCCGCTTGCTGAAACGGTAGAAAATAGTCCGACTAAGTTAAAATCTGACATGGGATACTTAATTAAATAACCGATGGATATTAAAGCTAAAAATTGACAAATAATTACCAAGCTAAACCAATTTTCATATTTTGACTTGTTGTTGTCAGCTTTTGAAGAATACCATTGTATCTGATTTTCAATACGATTTTCTAGGTAATATTCTTTCCTTTTATTTAAAGAAAGGCCGCGTATTTTTCTCATCTCTTCCGTAATGATAGGTGCATTTATTTTTTTTGCACTTATTACTTCATTTAAATCAGCAAATTCATTATTTATTTCCTTTATTCTTTTGATAAATCTTTGGTCAGATTCTTCAGCAGGAATGTTGTTCTCAAAAAATTCGGAACACATTATAAATCTCCAGGTTAATGTTTTACAAGATTCTGCTAATGCTCTTCCTCTATACCAAGTGTCTTCGTATTTTTTAGCTTTGAGTATTATAGATATTAACATAGCGAAGAGTAACATGAGACCAGAAATAACATATATAAATGTCTTTGATTCTTCTGTTTGATAGTTGTATATAGAAATCAGTGCTGAAAAAAATCATCAAGAGTAAATCATATTTTACAAAATTGATATACTTAGATTGTGCTTTCGTTGATACAGCATCTCCTGCTATAAAGTAATTAGGATAGTCATTGTTTTTCATTATGGTCTTACTTTAGTTTTATTTGAAATATCTTCTTGTCTTTTATTGAAAGCTTTATCAATGTAATAATTAGGGGTTTCGCAAAAAACGTCCCACTTAACTAGTACACAATATCTATCTTCTTCAGTCCAAGAGCATTTATTATTAGGGATATAATAATTGTAAGCAAATTCAGATATAACAGTATTGTTATTGATGTTTATGTAGTTGTGGGATTTGCCACATGTTCGACATATTCCTTTTCCAGAGTAAATTTTATCGTACATGCTAGGTAACACTACGCCTAAAATCCCATTTTTAGTGTTGTCCTCACTATGATATAATGAAGATTGCAACTCTCTTTTTAAATAATTTTGATTTTCTAAAGGAAGGTTTTCAGCAGATTTTTCTCCAATCAAAAAAATTGTTACTGTTGAGTCTGAAAGGTAATCTTCTCGGATTTTTCTCATTATGTAATCTTCATTTTCTGATTTGATAGGTTCGTGTAACGATTTGTCAATCATATCCACTTTTAGATTGTCGTGAATATATTTTTTAAAAGATATGTCCTCTGTTTTAAAGGAAATAAAGCATTTGTGTGCCATAATATCGTTATTTTGCATATTTTCTAATTGCTTCTACAATACTTTCAGTATTCCATCTAACATCTGTTTTAGAACGAGAGTAAACGACGGAAGATATTTTTTCTTGCCCCCAAGGAATAACACCTATAATTGGAATTTGACAGGCAAGGGCCGTGTCTAATTCCCAAGTCATCCATTCGCTATGGGTGGCATAAACTCCGGCTAGAGCCAAAATTACATCAGAGGATTGAATTTTAGTTTTTAAAACCGTTTTTATATAATTTGCATTTTGAGAATTTATAGGAATTTCTTTAGTTGCTTCAGTAAATTCTACATTAAAGTAACCTCTAGAATTTAGAAGGTTTTGTAGCGAAAGTAAGTCTTGAGAATGTGCCCATGCATGACTTACGAAAATTTTGTAATTTTTAGACATTTATTTTAGATTTAAAATTTGTTGTTTTGATTTATTGTAGGTTTCTATTTCCCAATCTGCTTTAGCTTTTTCTAAAAATAATTTCTCGTATTTTTCAAATTCTTCCTCATTGTTTAGAGATAAATAGCAATTCGCTAAAGAAGCATATATCCAATTTAGATCACTTCTTATGAGGAAATCTTCATCTTCTTTTAGTTTATCGATAATTTCTATAATTTTTTCTCTTGTTTTTCTTGCCTCGACTTTACAATAGATTTTTTCGTGCTCATCCTGTATATGTTCACTTTTTAAATCTAGACATAGGGCATAATTTTCACCAGTGTAGTAGTCAGAATTTATTGTAAAACCTTTATTGTAATATTTTATGGCTCGATCTAAATATTCCATTTCGCTTTTATCCAAAAGCCAGAATCTTTTATAGATAGCGCCTGTAATACCTAAAGTTTCTGGGTCATTTGTGGTTCTTCCGTCTGGTTCTAATTTGTTGATTATTGTAAGAGCATCATTTAAGGCTAATTTTTCGGATACATTCTTATTTTTATAAGTACATAAAGCCAACTGCTGAATAAAATACGAGTCATTTTCTACTTTTTCGCTTGCTTTCTTCCAGCATTTTATAGCTTCTTCGAAATTATTTTTTGACATATGAAATTTAGCTTGTTGAACTAATGCAAAAAGCACTTTTTCTTTTTCAGCAAGTTCCTGAATTAAATGGATATACTCTTCTTCTGGTAATATATAAGGCTTAACAGATTGTATGTGCTGAAATAAAGGGCTATCAACTTCTTGTGATTTTTCTACACTTAAAATAAGATTGGTTAGAGCTTCTTGGCAACGACTAGCCTCGGTAGCTGAAATATCCTCCCCCATATGTGAGTATGTGAATGTTTTATTATGATTTATGTCAAATGGAATGGTTCCATCCTTTTCTTTCATAACTATTGTTGAAAATGGTTTAGCAGCATGTCTAATGCCCAGCTCGTAAATTGCATTAGGGTTAAAAGTTGTAATGTCAGCGATAACTAAATCAGAGTAAATTAATAGACCATACATACTTCTATCTATCAAGCCAGATTCTTGTACTTCATCTCCTCTGACACATTCGTATCCCGAAGCTAAAACTGCTGGCTTGATTATGTTATGGTAAGTTTTGTCTAAATCAAACGTCTTTCCTAATGTAGGGTCGGTTTTTTTTCCAAACCCCATAATTACAAAGCATATTTTTTTCATAAATTGGTTTTTATTGGTTAGTTTATTAAGATTTATTTTATCAAAAAATTAACCATTTGGTAAAAAATGCCATTTTGTCACTTTTTTCAAGAAAATGAATGGTTTTATGGCAGTTAAATGTTCTGGAATATTAAGTGCTATAGAGGAGCAAAAAATTTTATAAAAATGAAAATTTAAATAGTACAGATGTGTATTTCACCTCAAGATCCCCTACCTCCTCAAGTTAACTTACTAAATACCCCCACTTATTCTGAGCGAGAACAAGCTTTTTGCTCCTGATTTAAAAAACATTTTTTTTCATCCATAAAAATTCAAGTTGATAGCTGTGATTTTTTTAGAAGAAGTAATGTTTTTGAATCAGGCTAATATCAACTCAAAAAAATCAAAAGCATGGTACGAATTGTAAACTATCAAAAAAGACAAGCAGAAGAGGGTAAACCATTCTTTGTATTAGAAATTCAAAGTGGTATTGAAATGGTGTTAAGCACTAAAACAGGACAATATTATGCCACCGCAAAGAGAGCAAATATTTCTTCAACATTTGATGAAGAAACTTGTAAAGCATTATTAGGAACAGATATGCCTGGCAGTATAAAAAAAATGGATTCGGAACCTTATGAATACACTGTTAAAGAAACAGGAGAGATTATAATGTTAACTCACAGGTATGTTTATCAGCCAGAGATAAAAAGTCCTAGTTCCACTAGCTCCAAAAGAGAGTCTTTTGAAAATGACTTTGCGACAAGAGTAGAAAACTTCTCTCGTAGCAGTCATTTAGCTGAAATGTCTATTTAATAATTCAAAAAGTGTTAGTTCTTATGTGGTTTATTCTATATAGGCTCTAACACTTGTTTTTTTATGGAAGTAGCAGAAATAAAAGTATCCTATTCAAACAATTGCATTGAAAGGATAAAAGTAACTAATAGCCAAATTTTGTATAATCTCATTTTAAGACAGTGGGATTTAGACCTAATAGAATTCTAGGAAGAAGTGAAAATTGTACTTCTTAATAGAGCTAATATTGTCCTAGGATTTTATGAAATGTCAAAAGGAGGAACTTCAGGAACTGTCGTAGATATTAAGATAATTCTTGGTATAGCATTAAAATGTAATGCGTCGAGTATTCTAATAATTCATAATCATCCAAGTGGTACTCTAGAGCCTAGTGAGCCTGATAAGTCAATTACAAAAAAGCTTAAAGAAGCGTGTAAATTATTAGAGTTAAACCTCCTAGACCATTTAATTATTACAACACAAGGTTATTATAGCTTTAGTGATAATCTGATATTATAGACTTCAAGTGTACAAGGAAAATGTTGAGGTCTTAATATAAAGTAAAAGTGTATACGTGTTATTAGTTGATTGTATTTAATAAAAAATACACTTTTTACTTTTATTTAATACATATATAAATAGCCAAATGTTAATTATCGGTCGTGGTTAATTTCATTAATTCTTCTATCGTGATTTCAAGACCACCACATATTTCTAGTAGATATAAATAAGTAGGATTTACTGCTCCTCTTTCTAATCTAGCAATAGATTCTCGATCTTTATCGATTTTATGCGCTAATTGGGCTTGAGTTAACCCTTTGGATTCTCTGATTTCTTTAATCTTCTTACCAAATTTCTGAAGTTGTAGTTCCTTATCCATTATTCAAAATTTGATCTTTGTAATGAATTTTAAAGGAACAGATATGTTACATTTTTGGATATTTTTTGTACCTATGCATTATTGTTACACGTTATAAAAAGTTTAGAATTAAATTATATATGTATGAGAAAGACAATTACAGTTTTTATGATATTGGGCGGATTGTTTATAAATGCCTCAAAAGCAGATACAATTGCTCCTCTAGAGAAAAAAACTCAAAAAAAAGATTTAATAAAGAAATTACTAAATGCTGATTATAACAAACCTTCAAAAGCATCAGAAGGAGTTAAGGATATAACAGGGCTTACATTTGGTGGGGGTAATTCAGCTTCTATTCCAGAAGAATATAGAGAGGTTGCAGTAGAATATAATTGGAATCCTAATGCTATGACTCCAGATGAAATGGAAAAAGAATACAATTTGATAATGAAAAAGAAATATTTAAGATGGACATATTTGACAATTGGAATAATATCGCTTCTATCTTCAATTAAGTTTATAAGAACTATTACTAAATAACGAAACGGATAATATGAATTTTGCTACGAGAATCAAAGAGTTGCCTAAGAGTATAATGAGAAAGTATATTGTATTCAGTTATGTAATACCAGTAATTAGTTTTGTGCTATTCTATATATTAAAAAGCATTAATGGTTATGGAATTATATATAAAGAATCTTATTATGTCGCATCTGAGATGTTTTTGTTTTTATTCTTTTTTGGATTTTTTATTTTTTGGGCAATCATTAGGGTAAGGCTATGGGTACAAGATGGTAACAAGTAAGTTAAAGTCTCCAAAAATGTATTACACTGAATAACTAAATTAATTTCAGAGTATTTTTAAATAAAATTCTTTACAGAATTAAATATGGAACTGAACTTATTTTGAGCTAGTATATATTATTAATAATTATAAGATTGCTGATTATTTAGTTGTACTAATCTTTAAGTGCTAGTGCCACGGGTAAATTGAAGCAAGAAACGTGTTTTACTAATAAAAAGGTAAACAAATAGGCACACATAAATTTATAAACTTTGTAAAGTACTGATATTGCTATTATGAGACTTAAAGACTCGAGCCCAGGTGGGACCACTTATTTAGAAATAGAAAGCCTTTACAGCAATGTAAAGGCTTTTTTGTTTTTTAACGATCAAATCTAAAACTGGTGATTGATAAAAGTTTGCCATTAATTGTATTAAAATATAGCCCGTGGTTTCAACCACGGGAACACAATATATTTAAAAACACGTTTCCCATAGTTGAAACCACGGGTTATGTTTGATAAGAAGATGAATAAGCTCTATATCGGTGAACGCAAAGGTTCGTAAAGTTTAATTGAAAAACTTTGTGAACCTTTGTGTTTTTCTTTGTGCTCTTTACGGTAAATTCTTGTTTTTAATACTCCTTCGCAACAATATGTATTGATTTGTTTTTTAGATAAGTCATTGAAATTTCATTGTTTGTCGAAAAATGAATTAAATTTATACTGCAAAGACAAATTTAATCAGGATAAGACAATGGATAATTTAACGCCTGAACAACGGAGAAAAAATATGCAGGCTATAACGAGCACCGCAACCAAAGACGAAGTTAGGATTGCAAAGGCTTTGTGGCAGCTTGGTTATAGATATCGAAAGAATAATAAAAAGGTGTTTGGTAAGCCTGATTTGACTTTTGCAAAGTATAAAATAGCCATTTTTATAGACAGCGAATTTTTTCACGGTAAAGATTGGGACTTAAATCAAGAACGTATTAAGTCGAATCGTGAGTATTGGATTCCTAAAATAGAACGAAATAGGAAACGCGATGCTGAGGTTAATGCTTATTTAATTTCAAGAGAATGGAAAGTAATACGTTTTTGGAGTAAAGAAATTCAGAAAGAACTAGATACTTGTTTACTGAAAATTCAAAGTGAAATAGAATTTTCAAAGATCAAAATCCAAGAGAAATAGAGTTTAGGCGTTTTTCTTCTTTTCGACTTTTTCGATAACTTTAGAAATCTCATTGGCTAATCTTTCAATAACAGGCATGCTTACCGAATTTCCTGCTTGTTTGTATAAGTTAGAATTTGAAATAGAAGGAAGTTTGAAGCTGTCTGGAAAGCCTTGAAATCTAAAACATTCACGAGGCGTTAGTTTTCGAAATCCATGATCTGTTATAATAATTGGAACGTTATGTCCGCCAGTTCCCATGTTTGCAGTCAAAGTTGGGCATAAACCAGCCTTATTTTCTCTAACATAATGTCTCCTGAATTGATAAATTTTGCCTTTATCGACAATAGATTCTTTTAGTGTATTGTACATGTATTTATCCTCGCCATAATAAAACTTATCTGGTACTTTTTCGGTAAGGATTAAATCTTTTACTGTGGTAGTCAGATTTTCTTTTTTAGGAAATTCAAATCTAAACTTTTTGTTATTGACAAAGTTTTTGTCAAAAGCAACCATAAAAAGTCTTTCCCTGTTATGAGGCGTGTTTCCGAAATCTTTAGTGTTTAAAATAGCGCTGTCAAACGTGTAGTTTCGTTTTTTAATTTCACTTTCAATAACCTTAAGAGTATTGCCTTTGTCGTGTCCTCTTAAGTTTTTAACGTTTTCAAGGAAAACAACTTTAGGTCTCATTTCGTCAATAAAATCAAGGATTTTAAAAAAATGATTTCCCCTTCTGTCCTCAAAACCTTTTCTGTGTCCTGCAAGCGAGAAAGGTTGGCAGGGAAATCCAGCCGTTAAAATGTCTATTTTTTCAAGAGAACTTAAATTTAAGTTCATTACATCGCCTTCAATTAAATCGTGTTCGAAATTTGACTTGTAAGTTTTGCATGCGTGTTTGTCAAATTCATTGGCCCATTTTAGATTAAAACCAGCTTTTTTAAAACCTAGACATATGCCGCCTACACCTGCGTACAAACTTCCAACTGTAAATTTATTCTCCATTATTTGTTTGGCTAAAGGAATGATGTTTTGCGCTTTTTGTTCTGTATTATTTCCTGCAAATATATTAATTAGAGTATAGTTGATGATGGTCAGGGCTTAAAAAGAAATCGTATTTTATTTTTCGATCTCGTACTTTACAGTTCTTTCTGACTTATTTAAAAAAGATGCATTTTTTGAAACTTTATTCTGTGGGAAGTTTTTAAATTTCATGATGCTAAAAAGAGTTTTAAAAGTTCTAAAAAAGGAAAAGAGTTGGAAAATTTTGTATTTTTTATAAAATAGGTATATATTTGATATAAGAATTATACTACAGCTTAATTTGTTGGATAGGTGGGACTGTTTTGGCTTATCAAAGTTGCTTTTTTGTAATGAAATTTGAATTTATGAGAATTGTAAGAACTGTTTGGCTCGCCTTTTTTTTGATAGTATCTAACCCATTATATATTTTGGCCGAGGAGATGCCGCCGCCTCCGCGTGCTGGAGATACTAAGCCGCCGCCGCCAACAAAAGTGCCAATTAATGAGAATCTTTCTTTTTTAATTGCAAGCGGATTAATTCTGGGAATAACAATTATATATCGAAATAAAACAAAAAAAGCTTCAAATTAATTTGAAGCTTTTTCGTTTTGATTTTTTTCTAAAACTATTTGTTTATTGAATAAAGTCTTGAAATGTATTTTCCAACAACATCAAACTCTAAGTTTATTTTAGTGCCAACCTTGAAGTTTTTGAAATTAGTGTTTTCAAAAGTATAAGGAATAATAGAAACACTGAATTCGTTGGTTCTAGAATTTACAACCGTCAGACTAACTCCGTTTACCGTTATAGAGCCTTTTTCGATTGTAATATTGCTAAGACTTGCATCGTAATCGAAAGTGTAATTCCAACTTCCGTTAGCCTCTTCAATTTTTGTGCATATACCAGTTTGGTCAACATGACCTTGTACAATATGTCCGTCAAGACGGTCGCCAAGTTTCATGCCTCTTTCTAGATTTACAATATCATTAACCTTCCAGTCGCCAATATTGGTCTTCAAAATAGTTTCTTCAATTGCAGTAACCGTATAAAATGAATCTTTTATGGCAACTACCGTAAGGCAGATTCCGTTGTGCGAAACACTTTGGTCAATCTTTAATTCGTTTGTAATAGAGGAGTCGACAGTTACATGTAAGTTGTTTTTGTCTTTTTGTATTTCGTGAATCCTTCCTAGGGTTTCTATAATTCCTGTGAACATTGTGGTTTTATTTTACTAAATTTGCACATCAAAATTAGTAATAAATAAGCTGAGCTCATGAATAAAAAAGCAGAAAATATAATTGTTGGAATTTCAGTTGGAGATTTAAACGGTATTGGAAGCGAAGTTATACTAAAAACATTTGAGGATTCTCGAATGCTTGAATTGTGTACACCGGTTATTTTTGCAAATGCTAAAATTCTATCCTTTGTTAAAAAAAGTTTTACTTCGACTGTTCAGTTTCATGGAATAGATAAATTAGATCAGATTGTTCCAGGAAAAGTGAACGTGTTTAATCTTTGGAGAGAAGGAGTTGATATTAACTTAGGAACTAATGATGAAAAAATAGGAGAGTATGCCATAAAATCATTTGTAGCAGCAACAAAAGCTTTAAAAGAAGGTTTGGTTGATGTGCTCGTTACGGCTCCTATAAATAAATACAATATTCAATCTGAAGAATTTAAATTCCCAGGTCATACAGATTATCTAGATCAAGAGTTAGAAGGTAATGCTTTAATGATGATGGTTCAGGATAATTTGAGAGTAGGTTTGTTGACAGATCATGTGCCTATAAGTGAAGTTTCTTCGCATTTAACAGAAGAATTAATTACAAGAAAGATTGAAACAATCAGAAAATCTTTAATTCAAGACTTTAGTATAGTAAAACCAAAAATTGCAGTTTTAGGATTAAATCCACATTGCGGCGACGGCGGGGTAATAGGAAAAGAAGATGATTTAGTTTTGAAACCGGTTTTGAAAAAAATATTTGATTCTGGAACTATGGTTTTCGGACCATTTTCTGCCGATGGATTTTTTGGAAGCGGTCAATATGAGAAATATGATGCCGTTGTAGCTACTTATCACGATCAAGGATTGATTCCTTTCAAAACATTGTCTTTTGGTAAAGGAGTTAACTATACTGCAGGTTTAAATAAAATTAGAACATCGCCGGATCATGGAACTGGTTATGATATTGCTGGAAAAGACATGGCAGATTTCAACTCGTTTAAAGAGGCAGTTTATCTTGCACTTGATATTTTTCGCTCGCGTAATCAGTATGAGGAGATTAGCCAAAAACCTCTTAAAATAAAAGAAAAACAGTTATAAACAAAAAAAGGTGAATAAGATTATTAGATTTATAATAATTTTATATCTTTGCACCCCAATTCAGATATGTAGTTTTATATTCGAATTGTACAAATTGATGTTGAAATGAGCAAAACAAAAGAATTTTTAATTCCTTTTATAGGGTTAAAGCTGGGAAAACACCATTTTGAGTATCAAATAAATAACACGTTCTTTAAAGACTTTGACTATGAAGAGTTTCAAAGTTCTGAAATTAAAGTGAGTTTGGTTTTCGAAAAGAAAAGCAACATGTTAGAGTTAGAATTCAAACATAAAGGAACCGTAAATGTGCCTTGTGATCTAACAAGTGAAGATTTTGATCTTCCTTTAAAAGGGAAAATGAAATTGATTGTTCGCTTTGGAGATGAATTCAATGATGATAATGAAGAGTTGTTGATTTTACCGCATGGAGAGCATGAATTGAATGTAGCACAGTACATTTATGAAATGATAGCGCTTTCAGTGCCTCAAAAACGAATTCATCCAGGGGTTAAAGACGGGACTTTACAGACCGAAGCTTTAACAAAGTTGAATGAATTAAGTGTAAAAGAACAAAAGGAAGAGAGTAAACAAGAAGAAGATATTGACCCGCGTTGGGAAAAATTAAAGAAACTATTAACGGATAAATAATATAGTAAAATGGCACATCCTAAGAGAAAGACCTCGAAAACAAGAAGAGATAAGAGAAGAACACATTATAAAGCTACTGTAGCTCAAATCGCTACATGTCCTATTACTGGAGAAGCACATTTATACCACAGAGCTTACTGGCATGAAGGTAAAATGTACTACAGAGGGCAAGTTGTTATCGATAAATCTGAAGCGGTTGCTTAATACGTTTTTGTAAATTATACTAGAACTCTCACATAGTGAGAGTTTTTTTTGTTGGTTATAATTTTCGTTTTTTAAGAAAATACAGGCAAATTCGTTTTGATTTTTTTTGTAATTTTCAAGTCTTTTAAAAATTTTTCAAATAACAATATTTGAAAGGAAATAATAGAATATAATGAATACAATCACAGCCGCAATTACCGCTGTTGGAGGATACGTTCCAGACTTTGTACTTTCTAACAAAGTGTTGGAAACAATGGTAGAAACCAATGACGAATGGATTACCACTCGTACCGGAATTAAAGAAAGAAGGATTCTTAAAGATGCTGACAAAGGAACATCGTACCTTGCTATAAAAGCAGCACAAGATTTGATCGAAAAAGCTAATATCGATCCTTTAGAAATTGATATGGTTATTATGGCAACAGCAACACCAGATATGATGGTGGCTTCTACAGGAGTTTATGTTGCAACAGAAATTGGAGCAACTAATGCATTTGCTTATGATTTGCAAGCAGCTTGTTCAAGTTTCTTATACGGAATGTCAACCGCTGCGGCTTATGTACAATCTGGCAGATATAAAAAAGTACTATTAATTGGTGCAGATAAAATGTCATCAATTGTAGATTATACAGACAGAGCAACTTGCATTATTTTTGGTGATGGAGGCGGTGCTGTTTTATTTGAGCCAAATTATGAAGGCTTAGGTTTGCAAGATGAGTATTTAAGAAGCGATGGAGTAGGTCGCGATTTTCTTAAAATACCAGCTGGAGGATCTTTAATTCCAGCTTCAGAAGATACTGTAAAAAACAGACAACACAATATTATGCAAGATGGTAAAACAGTATTTAAATATGCTGTAACCAATATGGCAGACGCAAGCGAGCTGATCTTGAAAAGAAACAATCTAACAAATCAAGATGTTGATTGGTTAGTACCGCATCAAGCAAACAAACGCATCATTGATGCAACTGCAGGAAGACTTGAACTAGAAGAGTCTAAAGTATTAGTTAATATTGAAAAATATGGTAATACAACTTCAGGAACATTACCTTTGGTACTTTATGATTTTGAGAAACAACTCAAAAAAGGAGACAATATTATTTTAGCTGCATTTGGCGGTGGATTCACTTGGGGATCTATTTACCTAAAATGGGCTTACGATAAAAAATAAATCAAAACTAAAAACGAGTCATTATGGATTTAAAAGAAATTCAAAACCTAATCAAATTTGTAGCAAATTCGGGAGTTGCAGAAGTGAAGTTAGAAATGGATGATGTAAAAATCACGATCAGAACAACTTTAGAAGGAAATGTAACAGAAACTACTTATGTACAGCAATTGCCAGCTCAGGCAGCATTACCACAAGCAGCTGCACCGCAAGTAACAGCGCCAGTAGTTGTAAATGTAGCGGCTGAGCCACAAGCTCCAGCTGAAAATTCTAAATTCATAACGATAAAATCTCCAATTATTGGAACATTTTATAGAAAACCATCTCCAGACAAACCAGTTTTTACTGAAGTAGGAAGCACTATCGCAAAAGGAGATGTTCTTTGTGTAATTGAAGCAATGAAATTATTCAACGAAATCGAATCAGAAGTTTCAGGAAAAATTGTTAAGATTCTTGTTGACGATATGTCTCCAGTTGAATTTGATCAACCTTTATTCTTAGTAGATCCATCATAAATAAATTTAGATTTTAGATTTTAGATTTTAGATTGATCTGACAGAATTAATACAGACATCTAAAATTATCTAATTATCAAATTGTCTAATTATCTAATTAAAATAAGATGTTTAAAAAAATATTAATTGCGAATAGAGGAGAAATTGCACTTCGTGTAATTCGTACTTGCAAGGAAATGGGAATCAAAACTGTTGCAGTTTACTCTACAGCAGATGCAGAAAGCTTGCACGTTAAATTTGCTGATGAAGCGGTTTGTATTGGACCTCCTCCAAGTAACTTATCGTATTTAAAAATGTCAAATATTATTGCTGCTGCAGAAATTACAAATGCAGATGCAATACACCCAGGATACGGTTTTCTTTCTGAGAATGCTAAATTCTCAAAAATTTGTCAAGAGCACGGAATCAAATTTATTGGTGCGGCTCCTGAAATGATCGACAGAATGGGAGATAAAGCTTCTGCAAAAGCTACAATGAAAGCGGCAGGAGTACCATGTGTGCCAGGTTCAGACGGATTATTAGAATCTTACGAACATGCACTAAAAATAGCTAAAGAAATTGGTTATCCAGTTATGATGAAAGCTACCGCTGGTGGTGGTGGAAAAGGAATGCGTGCTATCTGGAAAGAAGAAGAGCTTTTAAAAGCTTGGGAAAGTGCACGTCAAGAAGCTGCGGCAGCTTTTGGAAATGACGGAATGTACATGGAAAAACTTATTGAAGAACCACGTCATATCGAAATTCAAGTTGTTGGAGATTCTTACGGAAAAGCATGTCACCTTTCTGAAAGAGATTGTTCTGTACAGCGTCGTCACCAAAAATTGACTGAAGAAACGCCTTCGCCTTTCATGACAGACGAATTACGTGCTGCAATGGGAGAAGCTGCTGTAAAAGCTGCTGAATTCATTAAATATGAAGGAGCTGGAACTGTAGAATTTTTGGTTGACAAACACAGAAATTTCTATTTCATGGAAATGAATACACGTATTCAGGTAGAGCATCCAATTACAGAACAAGTAATTGATTACGATTTGATTCGTGAGCAAATTATGGTTGCTGCTGGAATTCCAATTTCAGGAAAAAACTATTTACCACAATTACATGCTATCGAATGTCGTATTAATGCCGAAGATCCTTATAATGATTTTCGCCCTTCACCAGGAAAAATTACTACGCTTCATATGCCAGGAGGACACGGAGTTCGTTTAGATACTCACGTTTATTCAGGCTACAGCATTCCGCCAAATTACGATTCAATGATTGCCAAGTTAATTACAACTGCACAATCTCGTGAAGAAGCGATCAGTAAAATGAGAAGAGCTTTGGATGAATTTGTTATTGAAGGTGTAAAAACTACAATACCTTTCCACAGACAATTGATGGATGATCCTAAATATATTGCAGGAGATTACACAACTGCTTTTATGGATACTTTCAAAATGAATCCAATTCAAGAATAAATAAGTAAAGCTGTCGATTTCGACAGCTTTTTTTTAATCTATATCATAAACCCGACAAGTTTACTTGTCGGGTTTTGTTGTGTTATAGGGCTAAGTAAACACAAAAAGTGTTTACTTTTTACACACTATATAATTGATTTACACACTATTCGTATTTTTTGTATTTTTGTGTATTCAGTGTTAACCTGTTGATATTAAGTGGTTTTGCTGCTTTGGGGTTTGGTATTTGGTTTACGGCACGATAGTTTCTTTATCTAAAGTGTAAACAACTATTAATTACTAAATATATACATTATGAAAAATTTATTTTTATCAGCCGCAATTGTTTTAGGAAGTTTAACTTCATTTGCTTCAACTAGTCCAGTTACAAACACTACTGTAAAAGTTATCTCAATTGAAGACGAATACACAGAGATTAAACTAGAAGAGCTTCCAGCTCCTATTACAGAAGCTTTGAAAAAAGCATATCCAGATGCAGTAATTACAAAAGCATACAAAAACGAGAAATCTGAATACAAATTAGACGTTACAGTTGGAGAAAAAGTAGGGAATCTTTTCGCTAACGCTGACGGAACTTGGATTAAAAAATAATCCCTAAAGAGTATTCTCTTGAAAATTCGAATTAGTAATACTAAGATTAAATTAACAATATTAAAATATCACTACCATGAAAAATTTATTTTTATCAGCCACAATCGTTTTGGGAGGTTTAACATCATTTGCTTCAACTTCGCCAATTTCAAATACAATCGTAAAAACAATTTCAATTCAAGACGAATACACTGAAATTAAACTTGAAGAAGTTCCATCTGCAGTAACAGACGCTCTTAAAAAAGCATATCCAGATGCAATACTTTCGAAAGCTTTTAAAAACGCAAAATCAGAGTATAAATTAGATGTTACTGTGGGAGACAAAGTAGGTTCTCTTTATGCTAACGCTGATGGATCTTGGATCAAAAAATAAGTCAAGTCAACTTTAAAAAAATATAATTATGAAAAAGTTAATCTTATCGGCAGCTATCCTTTTAGGAAGTTTGTCAATTCAGGCAGAAAATACTGTTGCAGCAAAATCAGCTGTACAATCAGTAAATTATCAAGATGAGTATAAAGAAATTGATGCTGTTCCGGCAGCAATCAAAACATCTTTAGACGAAGCTTATCCAGGTGTAAAATTGGAGAAAGCATTTGTAAACGACAAAAAAGAGTACAAAATTGAAATCACTGTTAGAGGTGAAAAATCAACTGTGTACACAGATGCGACAGGAAAAATTATTAAAAAGTAACCATAAAAACTAAGCATTATGAAAAAGTTAATCTTATCTGCAGCACTTATTTTAGGAGGTTTGACATCTCAGGCGGCAATTTCGACTCAGTCAGTTTCTGTTATTGCAACAGTAAACATTCAAGATGGATACACTGAAGTTACAGCAGATGCTGTTCCAGCAGCAGTGAAGTCAACAATCGAGAAATCTTTTCCAGGTACTAAACTTGAAAAAGCGTACAAAAACGATAAAAATGAGTACAAGCTTGAAATCTCAAAAGAAGGTAAGAAATATACTTTTTTCACTGATGCTTCAGGAAATATCATTAAGAAATAATTAAAAACAGAGCACTATGAAAAAGTCAGCCCTAGCAGTAACTATTATTTTAGCGAGTTTGTCACTTCCTGCTTTAGCAGAGACAACTTCAAATAAAGTACAAATGTCAATTTCGGTACAAACAGAATATACCGAGATTACTTCAGATGCTGTTCCGGCAGCTGTAAAAACCGCTCTGCAAACCGCTTATCCAAATGCAAAACTGGAGAAAGCTTTTGTTAATGATAAAAAAGAATACAAACTAGAAATATCGGTTGGTGACCAGAAGGCTACTGTTTTTTCAGATGTCAATGGCAACTGGTTGAAAATATAATTAGGTGAAATTAGATTTATGTTTTTGGTGAAAAGAGATTGCAGCGTGCAATCTCTTTTTTTTTGCATAACTTTGTGAAAATACAATTTTAATAGTCTTATTTTAGCAAAAAAGTCCCTAAAAACAAATGCCAAAGATTTTATTGATAGAAGATGATATTTCGTTTTGTAAACTGCTGGAGAAATTTCTAGTAAAAAAACAATACGAAGTAAGTATAGCATTCTCTGCTGCAGAAGCAAGATCAGCAATTAAAACTGAATCGTTTGATTTAATTTTGACAGATCTTCGCCTGCCTGATTCTGACGGCATAGGGCTTATGTCTGAATTTAAAAATTCCCATCCTCAAATTCCAGTTGTATTAATGACTGGATATTCTGATGTAAATACAGCTGTAAAAGCGATAAAAAATGGCGCTGCCGATTATATCTCAAAACCATTTAATCCGGATGAGGTTCTCCTTGTCATTACAAATGCGCTGCAGGTTCCTGAATCTGAATTTGAAGATGAAGCACCAGTTAAAGAAAAAAAGCGAGTAAAAAAGTCAGTATCAACTGAAAACGAATTTGTAAAAGGAATTTCAGTTGCTTCAAAAAAACTATTGGATCACATTCAATTAGTAAGTCCTACAGATATGTCTGTTTTAATTATCGGCGAAAGCGGTACCGGAAAGGAAATTATTGCTAAAAGTATTCATCAGCAAAGCCATCGAAAGAATAATAATTTTATTGCAGTAGATTGCGGAGCTATTCCCAAAGAGTTAGCAGCGAGTGAA
Source organism: Flavobacterium sp. YO12 (assembly GCF_004119495.1). Classification (GTDB taxonomy): domain Bacteria; phylum Bacteroidota; class Bacteroidia; order Flavobacteriales; family Flavobacteriaceae; genus Flavobacterium. Next base: position 11,466 of record NZ_NRQU01000059.1, on the reverse strand, counting down.
TTTTTTGGACATTTAAAAGGATCTTTTACGGGAGCGATTAGTGATAAAATGGGGTATTTTGAAGCCGCAAACGGAGGTACACTTTTCTTGGATGAAATAGGAAATCTTTCTTATGAAAATCAAATTCAATTATTACGTGCGCTTCAAGAGCGAAAAATAAAACCCGTTGGAAGCAACAAAGAAATAAACGTTGATATCCGAATCATTACTGCTACAAATGAAGATTTGCGTGAAGCAGTAAAAAACGGCGATTTTAGAGAAGATTTATACCATAGAATCAATGAATTCTCTATTCAGTCTCCCTCTTTAAAAGATCGTGATGAAGATTTAATGGTTTTTGCTGATTATTTTCTTGAAAAAGCCAATCAGCAGTTAAACAAAGATATTATAGGATTTTCTCCAGAAGTTGTTACTATATTTCAAAATTACAACTGGCCGGGTAATTTACGCGAATTGCAAAATTGCGTTAAACGAGCTACACTTTTATCTCAAGGAGATTTTATAAAAAGCGATGTATTGCCGGCTGAATTCTTTCAGACTCAAAAACAGCAAAATACGGGAGGTTCTTTTTCATTATCAGATAACGAAAAAGAAGCCATTATTCAGGCGCTGAATAGAACTCAAAACAATAAATCAGAAGCCGCAAAACTGCTTAAAATTACCAGAAAAACACTTTATAATAAATTAAAGCAATACAATATAGATTAGACTATTTCTTGTTGTAAGGCGTTAAACAGCAAATCCCTTTTGATTTTTAGATCCTGATAAATGTCTTTTACTTGTTCAATTTCAAGATCATTTTGTTCCAGTATTTTTAGAATAACTCCAATTTCTCGTGCTTCGATCTGTTTGAACATAGGCGCAATTCGATGAGAGATTGCTCGAATATCTGCAATGTTTTCTTCCGCAATAGCATTTTCAAGAGCCGTAAAATTCTCGTTACTGCTAGCCATGAAAGCTTTTAAAATGTCTTTTAAAGCATCATTATCATGACCCAAAAACTCTTTTAGCGTTTTTAAAGAATACAATTGAGAAGAAGTCTCTCCAGATTCTTGCTCATTTATTACTGCATTTGGAAGTCTGTCATCTGCCAAGATAGATTGAATTGTTTCTATAAGTACTTTTGGCGAATATGGTTTTTTGATTACCGTTGTAAATCCAGCTTCGGTGTAAACAGACGCTTCTAAATCTGTTCTTCCGGTCAAAGCGATAACAGGTTGGTTTTTGTACAATCCTTTTTCAGAAGTCTGGAGCTTTTTCAAAAACATAAAACCATCCATTTCCGGCATCTGAATGTCGGTAATAACAAAATCAAAAGGCGTATTTTGAATAGTCTCCAATGCTTTTACGGCGCTGTTAAAGGATAAAACTTCGTGCTTTTCTTGTCGAAGCACGCCGCTGGTTAAATTCAAAAGATTAGTGTCGTCATCAATTACAATAAAAGTCAGTTTTTGAGTAAAACCAAGTTTTGGTTTTTCGTTGTGTTCAACAGTATTATTACTGCTGTCAAACTGTAGAGGAAGTTTGATTTTAAATGTGCTTCCTTTTCCAAACGTACTTTCGAGTTTTAAACTTCCGCCAAGAATTGCAATTATTTTTTGGCAGATTGATAAACCTAATCCTGTGCCGCCGTATTTCTTTTCAATGTTTTCATTAGCCTGTGCAAACTCTTCAAAAACTAATTTTTGATTGCCTTTTTCGATTCCAATACCAGTGTCTTCAATTGTAATTGCGAAAGATTTTTCATCATCAGTACAATATGCGCTGATCTTAATAAAACCTTCTTCAGTAAATTTAAAGGCATTACCAATAATATTGGTTAAAATCTGTTTTAATCGAAACGGATCGCCAACAATTCTTGTTTTTAATTTTTCGTCAACATTTATAATTAAATCAATGTTTTTTTGCTCGTAAACAGATTGAATGCTTTTGGCAGTATCTTCAATAATTTCAGTTAAAGAAAAAGGAACCTTTTCGATAGTAATTTTTCCAGCTTCAATTTTAGAGAAATCCAATAAGTCCTGAACAAGCTGTGTAATATATTCCGAAGAAGTTTTGATGTTCTTAATAAAGTAAGATTGTTTTGTATTGACATCAGAATTTCCCAAAAGTTCAGAATAACCCACAATGGTGCTCAGCGGCGTTTTTAAATCATGACTTACTGTCGAAATTAACTGCTCTCGGCTTTTTAATAAATTTTTAGTTTTAAAATTCGCAATTTCAAGCTGTTTCTTATACAATTGCGATTTCGAGTAATCGCTTACAATTAAAATCGAAAAGAAAATAGTCAATATTAATCCTATAATGGCAGAAGCAGTTACAATTTCATTGACTTTGCGTAATGATTTTTCTTTTAATGAATTATTTTTTATCGAATTAATAATGATCTCTCTTTCGATAATTCGAAGAACCTTTCTAAGTTGTTCAGAAATGGCAATTTCGTTTTTTAGTAACTTGTTTTCCTCAAAATTCAACGATTCCTTTTTCTTTTCAGCCTTTAATTTTACATTACTCAGTAATTTTTTCGAATTGGCCAAGATAGAATCAGAAGCTTGCTTGCTTAAAGTATTAGTGCTGTCATCTGGAATATTTTGGTTGAGATAATCCACATACTTTTGAAGTACATTTCGCTGATAACTCCCTAATTGATTTGGGTTTTTGCTAAAATCCTGAAGCTCCAGTTTTCTAAGCTTAAACTCCATTTTAGTGATTTCATCAATTGCAGTATTTACAGAAACTTCATCATCAGCTTTGTTTTTTATGGTTTTTAACTTGCGGATGTTTTCTGTTTTTTCAGACAATAAATAAGTAACACTGTCTAGTAGAACTTTTTGATATTCGGTAGTAACAATTTGTTTTAAAGTATCAATTCGTGCTCTTAAAGAATCCGTTTCGATAAGATAATTTTTAAAATCACTTTCAGAATTGGTTTGAATTGTTTTTCGTGCTAAACTTTCTGTTTTATAAACATTTGAAAATAGTTTGCTGACTCTTAAAATTTTAGTTTTTTCAAAGGCAATTTTATCCTCCAATTTATTGTAGACTACATTTTCAGAGTATAAAAACCATCCAACAGTAACGACCAAAGCCAGTAATGCAACATAACTGAATAAGACTTTGAGTGCTGTATAACTTTTTTTACTCTCCATAAATATTTAGGTGTAGATTGAGGAAGTGTTTGAGATATTGGAATTATCTGCAATTTATTCAAAATTTCGATCTCAAAAAAGCAAAAACAGTCCAAATGTTTATATAATTAAACAGTCTTAAAAAGAAATCAGCCTCAGATTATATAAATATCTGAGGCTGATTTTTTGTTTTTATTTTGAGATTAAAGAGTTTCGTTTAACCATTTAAAGAATTCACCTTGCCAAACTTGAGCGTTTTGAGGTTGTAAAACCCAGTGATTTTCTTCAGGGAAATAAACAAATCGACTTTTAATTCCTCGCAATTGTGCCGCTTGAAAAGCCTCTTGTCCTTGTCCGATTGGCACACGGAAATCTTTTCCGCCTTGGAAAATCAAGATTGGTTTATTCCATTTTTCAACCATAGTTGCAGGGTTAAAAGTCGTATATGCTTTTTGTGCAACAGCATTGTCTTTTTCCCAATAAGCACCGCCAAAATCCCAGTTGTTAAAGAAAACTTCTTCAGTAGTTCCCAACATACTTACCGTATTGAAAACACCATCATGAGCAATGAAAGTTTTAAAACGGTTTTTGTGAATTCCTGCTAAATAAAATACTGAATATCCACCGTAGCTCGCACCAACACATCCTAAACGGCTTTTGTCAACATAGCTCTCTTTGGCAACATCATCGATTGCAGAAAGATAGTCGTCCATAACCTGTCCGCCCCAATCTTTACTAATTTGCTCGTTCCATTCAACACCATGACCAGGCATTCCGCGACGATTTGGCGCCACAACAACATAACCTTTTGCTGCCATTAATGAGAAATTCCAACGGAAAGAATACGATTGTGTCAATGCACTTTGAGGTCCGCCTTGACAGAATAACAAAGTTGGATATTTTTTTGAAGCATCAAAATTTGGAGGCAAAATTACCCAAACCAACATTTTTTTACCGTCAGTTGTAGTCACATAACGTTTTTCAGTTTTGCTTAGAGTCAACGTTTTGTAAGTATCAGTATTTACATTTGAAAGTTGTTTCCAAGTGTTTTTCTTCAAGTTAAAAGAAAAAATCTCCGGTGCATGATTCATGTCATTTCTAGTTACAATAATATCATCACCAGCAAATCCTACTAAATCATTTACATCAAAATCACCTTTTGTTATTTGGCGAACAGTAATTGCAATTCTTGTTAATCCAGGGAAATTAACGCTGAAAAGTTGTTTTGTACCATCAACAGGCGCAACAAAAAATACATTTTTTCCGTCTTTACTCCAGATAAAATTATCTACAGTTCCATCCCAGTTTGCCGTTAAGTTCGTTTTGATTCCTTTAAATTCAACAATAATGTCGTTTTTATCAGCCTCATAACCATCACGTTTCATTTGTAGCCAAGTTAAATTTCCTGTTGGAGAAAATTGAGGAGCAGTGTCGTAACCTAAGTTGCCTTCAGTTCTATTAGTTGTTTTTTGAGTCTCTAAATTGTACTCATAAATATCGGTATTCGTAGAAACCGCATAATCAGTTCCTGCTTTTTTCTTGCACACATACAAAATGCTTTTTCCATCAGGAGACCAGATATAATCTTCATCACCGCCAAAAGGTTTTTGCGGAGAGTCAAAAGTTTCTCCTTTCAAAATGTCAATTCCCTTAGCACCGTCTTTGTTTTCCTTATAAAAAACGTGGTTAAATTTACCTATGTTCCAAGTATCCCAATGGCGATAATCTAAACCATCATAAATTTGTGCGTCAGATTTATCAAGTTTTGGATAAAAATCTTTACCTAAAACCTTGTCAATTTTTACTTCTTCATTGTACACTAAAAATTTTCCGTCAGGCGAAATGTTTTTGTCGGCTAAAATCGCTTTTGTATCCGTAACTTCAGTTGCATTACCACCGCCTACAGGGATAGTATAAAATTTAGAATGCGATTTGTTTTCTTCTACAGATGGAGTAGAAACCTTAAAAACAACATTTTTTTCATCTTTTGAAAGTCCAAGTGCACTCACTCTTCCTAATTTCCATAACAATTCTGGCGACATTACATTTTGTCCGATAGCGTTTAAACTCATCATTATTAAGGTTGTAAATAATACTTTTTTCATAATAAAAATTCTATTTTTTGTGGGGCTAAAAATACGAATTTAAAATTCCAAAATTTGTTAAAGTTTATCATCCATTGTCACCCTGAGCGAAGTCAAAGGGCTTTCGTTCCCAAAAGAGGCTTCGACTTCGCTCAGCCTGACATTTGGATAGAGATCCAAAAATAGAATCTTTAAAATTTTGTTCGCCGCGAATTCACAAATTTTTTATTCTCAAAGACTAACAAAAAAAATAATTCGTGAATTACTTCGTCTGTTCGCTATCGCTCGAGTCGTGGCGAATAAAAAAACATTATTTTTATAAAAACTCTGAAGATGGAACTAAGTTATTGGGAATTAAAGAACTGGTTTACAAATATTGATTACACAATTGTAGGCAGCGGAATTGTTGGTCTGCATACTGCTTTGCGCTTACGCGAAAGATTTCCTGCTTCAAAAATTCTAGTTATAGAAAGAGGAATGCTGCCACAAGGCGCGAGTACAAAAAATGCAGGTTTTGCTTGTTTTGGAAGTCTTTCGGAAATTATGGATGACTTAAAAACAAATTCAGAAGATGATGTTGTGGGTTTAATCGAAAAACGTTGGAAAGGACTGCAATTACTCCGAAAAAGATTGGGAGATTCCGTAATTGATTTTAAACCTCACGGCGGATATGAATTGTTTTTGAAGGAAGATGAAACTGGTTTTAATGAATGTATTTCGAAAATGCCTTTTATTAATGAAATTTTGAAACCTCTTTTTAAAGCAGATGTTTTTTCCAAAGAAACGGATCGATTTGGATTTAAAAATACTCAGGATTATTTGGTTTTTAATCCATTTGAAGCGCAGATAGATACTGGAAATATGATGCAGGAATTGTTAAAACAAGCTGTTTCTGCTGGCATTTTAATTTTAAATCAGCAAACAGTAACCTCGTATTTTGATGCAGGAAATTATGTAGAGCTGGTTCTAAACGATTTTAGTTTTAGATCGAGTAAAGTGCTTTTTGCTACAAATGGTTTTGCAGGTTCTTTGACGAAAGGAGAAGTAAAGCCTGCGAGAGCACAGGTTTTAATTACCGAACCCATAAAAAATCTGGATATAAAAGGAACGTTTCATTTAGATCGCGGTTATTATTATTTCAGAAATATAGACGATCGCATTTTGCTAGGAGGAGGTCGAAACCTCGATTTTGAAGGTGAAACGACAACGGAATTTGGGCAGACGAAAATTATTCAAAATAAATTGGAGGAGTTGTTGAAAAATGTAATTTTACCGAATCAGGATTTCAAGATTGCACACCGTTGGAGTGGGATTATGGGAGTCGGAAATAGTAAAAGTTCTGTTGTTGCTCAACTGTCTGAAAACGTGTTTTGTGGAGTACGTTTAGGCGGAATGGGAGTAGCGATAGGCAGTTTAATAGGAACAGAATTAGCAGATTTAATATAATGGCAATCAAAAAAGCAGAACCAAAAAAAACAACCGCAAGTAAACCTAAACCTAAAACAGCTTCTAAGAAGGCAAATCGTTCTTTTGGAGAAAAAGTAAAATGGTTTTTCATTAAACTATGTCTCTGGTTTTTTGGAATTTCGATCGCATCGGTTGTGTTTTTTAAATATGTGCCTGTACCTTTTACGCCTTTAATGGTTATTCGAGCAATCGAAAACAAAATGGCAGGAAAAGAAGTTTACTTTGATCACGATTGGGAACCAATTGAAAAGATTTCAATGAACTTGCAAAAAGCGGTTATCGCCAGCGAGGATGCAACTTTTTTAAGTCACAATGGTTTTGATTTTAAAGCACTTCAAAAGGCATATAAAAGTAACGAGCGCGGACGCCGAATTCGAGGCGGAAGTACAATCTCACAGCAAACTGCAAAAAACGTTTTTTTATGGCAGGGAAAAAGCTATTTCCGTAAAGGACTTGAAGCTTATTTTACTGTTTTAATCGAATTGATTTGGGGCAAAGAGCGTATCATGGAAGTGTATTTAAATAGTATCGAAATGGGAGATGGCGTTTATGGTGCTTATGCCGCAACGGAACATTGGTATCGTCGTGACGCTTCAAGTTTAACGCCCATGCAGGCAGCCGGAATTGCGGCAATTTTGCCAAACCCAAGAAAATTTAAGGCTACAGGTTCTTCAAGTTATATAAACCGCAGAAAAGAAAGAATCGTACGCGAAATGCGTGCCGTTGGAAAAATTAATTATAATGGGAAGTAAAAACATATTTTTTGCATTTCTCATTTTAACTACAGCTTTGACTTTTGGTCAAGGTAAAAAAACAGAAATTGGTTTCATATCTGATAATGATTTATACACATCATCAAAAAATGATATGTATTACACCAATGGTTTAGAATTTTTTTATCGATTTCTGTCTAAAAACGACAATGAAAAAATCAACAAGAAAATTACTGAATTTAGAATCGGGCAATATATTTATAATCCGAGATTTATAAACAAAGAGGCAGTTAATGTAAATGACCGTCCGTTTACGGCATATCTTTTTGCCGAAGCAGGAAGAAGTTTTTTTTACCAAAGTGAATCTGTTTTAAAGACCAATTTTCAGCTGGGTTTTATGGGGCCAAATGCTTTAGGCAGAGAAACTCAGGAAGGATTTCATAAAATTATTGGATATAAAAAGGTGTATGGCTGGGAAAATCAGCTTCATAATGCTTTTGCAGTACAGGCTCACGTAATGTATTCGAAGAAACTATTTCCATCAAAACATAATGATTTTGCAGATCTTCATTGGCAGTCCGATGCCAATTTAGGAACTATTTTTACAGGTGTTTCAACAGGTTTTATGACTAGGATTGGTTTTAAAAAACTGCTTCCAATTTACGATTCAAATATGCATGATGCTTCGGTGAGTGCACAAGCACAACCAAATATTAGAGAATTCTATTTTTACGCTATGCCAAGCGTTAATTATCAGTTTTATGATGCCACAATCGAAGGCAGTATGTTTAATGATACAAGTCCTATAACTTTTGATTTGGTGCCGCTTCGTTTCAATGCGGAATTTGGGTTGAAATACCGCCATAATAATTTCAATATGTCGTATTCGTTTATTTATCGAGGACGTGAGTTAGAAGGCGATGTTAATGATACGAATAGAGGATATTTTTATGGTTCGATAAGAATGGGGTTTTTGTTGAAGTAGTATCTTTTATATATAGTATCTATTAATGACGATTATCGCATTGAATATTAATCTCTTCATTTGATTTGTCGATGACAGAAATACTTGGACAACTAAAGGAAAGATACTCGAAACCAAAAACAACTTCAGGTTTGTTTTTAAAAAGTTTTCCAGTCCATTGCTCAATAGAATCTTCTCCATTTTCATAATTTAGCGGAGCAGGTGATGTGCCTTCGCTTTGGCTGTAAAGTTTTTCGATTATAACATCTTTGGTTTTTGAATCAACGACTAATAAACGTCTGCCATAAATTGTTTTATTGCTGTCTAGATAGTCTTGTAAAAAATACTGATAGCTTTCTGTTTTGTAAAAATACGTATTTCCCGCTATTGTACTCTTTAGCAAAGCACGGTCGTTATTTTTCAGTGCTTTAGACGGATAATCTTTTTTTGCGATTTTTTTCCACGAAATTGGCTTCAAGCGTTCTTTCGAAAACGGATTTTCTTTGCCTACATATACCAAAGCATTTCTGTAATAATCGCTGAATCCGTTTAAATGTTTTTTGTTGATTTCGAAACCAATCATAAAATCATAATTACGATACGGTCCGGCATCTCCAATAGAATATACATTTAGCATCGCAGCAGTTTTTAGATTTTTTACTAAAAAAGATGCAAGTTTATTTTTGGCATAATCGTAAACAAACAGCGAATCGGTTTCAGAAATATTGGTTTTAGATAAAAATCTTTTTCTGTAGTTTTTGGCAAAGGTGAAATATTGGGCATCGGCATCTGCCATTTTTTCAAGGTTGGGCAAAGTCAGAGTGTCTTTTTCGTTGTCAATGGGATAAATATCCGAAAGAGAAACAAAAGCAACATCGCTGCTGTCTTTTGGCATAACAGTAAATAAATAGATGCTTTCCTTTCTTGAAGTTTCTTCAGCTTGAAGAGTATCCGTTTCAGTTGCCATCTGTTCTGTTACTTTAGGAAGTGTATTTGCGGTGTTTTCTTTTTTATTACAGGCAGATAATAAAATTAAAAAAGCACTTGATAAAAAGAACAATCTTGTTGTCATTATTTAAATATGATTTTGAGTTTTGTTATGTACGAAAGTACTTTAATTTATTTTCAAAAAGAAACTTAAAATGTAGTCAAATTCTAATTTTTAGGAATAAGTTATTTATTTCTTATACGTTGATTTATTTATCCCGAATGATCAACATACAAATACCAAACACCGTTTATTTTTCGCATTATTCCCGAAAATTGCCCAGAACTGTTTTTACCATTCGGAGCTTCCACACTAAATTTTGCGCTCACAAAAGCATCTTTTTTTGAAAGAGGTTCAATAACAAAATCAGTCATAGTTAATTTTCCCATTCTTTCTTTTGGCCAATATTTTTTGAAAAAATCTGCAATATTATTTTTTCCATATACTACGCCGCCGCTGTAAATCATTCGAACTGAATCTACGGGAGCATAAAAGTCAAGGTAAGCTTCGAGATCACCATTATTCCAGCAGGTTTGCTGTGCTTTTAAACGTTCGAGTACTTGTTGTGAAATTTTATCTTGGCAAATGCCTTTAAAAGAAAACATTAGCAAAAATCCGAGAAGTAAAAATTTTAAGTTACGCATATTGATAGTTTTAAGTAAAATTGTAAAATCGAGCTAAAAAAAAATTGATAGGAGTTTTAAATGTTTGCAGTATTTGTTTTTTCATGCTTTAGGCTCCTATTTTAAAACAAATACCATAACAATTGATAAAACCAAGATAGGAAAAAAGGACAATGTAAGAGTATACATTAATTCTTCTTTAACAAGCATGTATAATTTGACACCATTCGTTGAATCTTGAATTGCTTGTGCATTGCAGAAATAAGACAAGAGAAATAGAATAATAAGAGCTTTGATTTTTTTTATACAATGTGCTATTGTTTTAAAAATACTTTATTTATTCCGTATGATCAATATACAAATACCAGAAACCGTTAATTATCTCATCCTTTCCTTTGGCTAATATTTTTTAAAGAAATCTGTAATATTGTTTTTTCACTTGTTTTAATTAATGATTTTGAAAAGTTTGTTAATTAGGTTATTTTCGTTAGTTTAGTTTCACTGAATAATATAATTAACAAACCACTAAAAAATGATAGTAAACATACCAAAACAATCTATTAATCAATTAAAAAAAGCGCTTGAGAATTTTAAAATTAATGATGCAATCGAGTTGTGTACTAATGAGGCTCAAACTCGCAAATTCTTAATTGAACCTTTCTTTAATTTTCTAAGTTATATTTCTAGTGATTTAATACCAGAATTTAATGCTGATTTTGGTGAACGCGTAAGTCAAAAAATTGATTATGCAATTTTGTTGAATAAAAAAGAAACAATATTAATTGAGGCTAAAAAATATAATAGTAAACTTAGTGACAAAGAGGCGGGACAGCTTAATGGATACTTTAGTAATACTAAAAATTCAAGAATTGCCGTATTAACAAATGGAATAGAATATAGATTTTATTCGGATATTTTGCAGCAGAATGTTATTGATGCCAAACCGTTTTTTGTTTTTAGTTTAATTAATTATTCAGATAGAGATTTAGAAACTTTAATAAAATTTGATAAAAGATATATAGTTGTAAGTGAGATTATTAAAACTGCGCAAGAGTGCGTTTTTGTAGAAGATTTTGAGGCGGCTTTGTTGAAAGAGTTAATAGCGCCATCGAAGGATTTGCTGAAAATTATTCATAGAAATATGAATTTTAAAACGAAATTTAATGAAGATACACAGGGAAAAATGATAAAGTTGATCAATTCTGCCCTACTTAAATCATTGTATGAAAAGAAAGTAATTGATGAAGCGAACTCAAATACAGGAGGAATTATTACAACTGAATCGGAAATACAAGCATATCATACTATTAGAACATTATTAATTCAAAATAAAAAAATTCCAAGTCAAAGAATCTTTTTCAAAGATTTTAAAAATTTCTTTAATATAAGTATTGATGAGAGCCCTAAAAAGTTGATATGTAAGCTTGTTTTTACTGATTCAAAATGAAAATTGTTATTGAGAATAATGAGTATTTATTAAGTAGTATTGATGACGTTTT
>NZ_NRQU01000058.1 GCF_004119495.1 Flavobacterium sp. YO12 | reverse complement strand
AAATCTTTTTAAATCTGTGTAAAATTTAATTCGTGGAAATTCGTGTAATTAGTGGCAACAAACACACAAAGCAAAGAATCATTCTAATCCCATTAATCAGTGGCAAGAAAAAAACTAAACGCTTTCCTTCAAAATAGAATAAACCAATTCTTTAGTAGGTTTTTGATCTTTTAGTTTAGCGCGGACTTCATCAAAAGTCACTTTAAAATCACAGCCCGATTTGTATTCGGCACAGCCATAAGCCGTTTTTCCTTTTAAGATTGTTCCTTTTTTACATTTCGGACAGATTAAAGAATCGGGTGATTCATTTGTAGTCTGTTTAGCCTCAGTTTTCTTTGGTTCTAGTTTAAGTTTGAAATTTTCTTCAAAACGAATCAAACCTTCAACCGTTCCAGAATCTGTTTTAAAGCCTTTTATATTTACGGTTGAACCTTTTTGAAGCAGTCGCAAGTATTGACTTTCGGTAATTTTTTTATCCGCAAAAACATTAGGCAGGACAAAATCGCAGCCAGATTTATACTCACTGCATCCAAAAGCGGATTTTCCTTTGATGAAATTTCCTTTTTTACATTTCGGACAGGTTTCAGACAAAATACCAGCTGCTTTCTTTTTTTCTGCTTTAACAACAGGTTTCTGGATTGTTGCTGCGTGCGAAATATTGGCATGTTTAGTTTCGCTTCGTACTTCATAGACTAAAGCTTCAACCATACGTTTCATGTTTTTTATAAAGGCCGAAGCGGTAAAACTGCCCTTTTCAATATCTTTCAGTTGTTTTTCCCAAGAACCTGTAAGCTCTGCTGATTTTATTAATTCATTCTGAATTGTATCAATCAACTGAATTCCTGTTGTTGTGGGTAAAACCTGTTTTTTATTTCGAACAATATATTGACGTTTAAAAAGAGTTTCGATAATATTCGCTCGCGTTGACGGACGACCAATACCGTTTTCTTTCATTAATTCGCGCAAATCTTCGTCGTCAACTTGTTTTCCTGCCGTTTCCATGGCGCGCAGTAAAGTAGCTTCGGTAAAATGATTGGGGGGTTTAGTTTCTTTTTGCAGAAACGAAGGTTCATGCGGACCTTTTTCGCCCACAACAAAACTTGGCAGTAAATCAGCTTCTTTTTCTTTTGCGTTTGGATCTTCAAAAACAACTCGAAATCCTTTTTTCAAGATTTCTTTTCCTGTTGCTTTAAAAGTTACATCGGCAGCTTTTCCAATAACGGTAGTATTTGCAACTAAACAATCATCATAGAAAACCGCAATAAAACGCTTTGTGATAATATCATAAACTTGCTGCTGATTGTATTGCAGATTAATTTCTATTCCGGTTGGAATAATAGCGTGGTGATCTGTTACTTTTTTATCGTTGAAAACCTTAGGCGATTTCTTTATTTTTTTGCCTAAAAGCGGTTGTGTCAGTTCTGCGTAATGCGTTAATTTTTGCAAAATACCAGTTACTTTCGGATAAATATCTCCTGGTAGAAAAGTCGTATCAACTCTTGGGTATGTAATGGCTTTTTGTTCGTATAAAGACTGTGCAATTTTAAGTGTTTCTTCTGCCGAAAATCCAAATTTTTGATTGCAATATACTTGTAAACCTGTCAAATCAAAAAGTTTTGGTGCATATTCGTTTCCGTTCTTTTTATCAACAGAAACAATTTCAAAATCACTCTCTTTGACTTTCTCGGCTAGAATTTCACCATCTTCTTTTTTCAAAAAACGACCTTCTTCATAACTAAAAAGCGTTTCTCTATATAAAGTCTGTAATTCCCAGTAGGGCTGCGGTTTAAAGTTTTCGATTTCTTTAAATCGATCTACAACCATTGCTAATGTTGGCGTTTGCACACGCCCGATAGACAAAACTTGTTTGTAACCGCCATGTTTTACAGTATACAAACGAGTGGCATTCATACCAAGTAACCAATCGCCAATAGCTCTTGAAAATCCAGCGTAGAATAAATTATCGTAGTTTTCAGAAGGTTTTAAGTTTTCAAAACCCTCTTTTATAGCTTCAGTAGTTAGAGATGAAATCCATAAACGTTGTATTTCGCCTTTGTAATTTGCTTCGTTCATTACCCAGCGCTGAATTAATTCTCCTTCTTGCCCGGCATCCCCGCAGTTTATAACCAATTCGGCTTTGTCAAAAAGGCTTTTTATAATTTTAAACTGCTTTTGGATTCCTGAATTCTGAACTACTTTGGTTTCAAATTTCTCAGGAAGCATTGGCAGATTGTTCAAATCCCAGCTTTTCCAGTGCGGTTTATAATCGTTAGGTTCTTTTAAGGTGCATAAATGCCCAAAAGTATAGGTCACAGCATAACCATTGCCTTCGTAATACCCATCGTGTTTGGTATTGGCACCCAAAACGGATGCGATTTCACGTGCTACACTTGGTTTCTCAGCAATACAGACCTTCATTTTTCTCCTTCTTATTTGAAGGCGCAAATTAAGAATTTAGAAATTGGTATTGAAATTTTTTGCCACAAAGGCGTAAAGACACTAAGCTTTTTTATTAGTTAACTTTAAAACTTAGTGACTTTGCAGTTAAATTTCCCGCTGATATTGGAAAGTTTATTGTATTAACCTCAATACCTTAGAATCTCAGCCTCTCAGAACCTTAGCATCTTAGCCTCTTAGCCCCTTAGAAAAAAAATCCAACATCATTTTCAAGGCATTTTCTGAATGCATTTTATCGCCGTTTTCAAGAGATTCTTGCGCTGCTTTAGAAGCTCTTTCACGCATATTCAATTCATAAAACGAAATGGCTTCTTGCAGTGTATCGTATTTGTTAGAAGTTAGACATTCGCTTAATTCCAAAGCATCAAGCATCGCCATATTTGCGCCTTCGCCAGCAAAAGGCGGCATTACGTGTGCAGCATCTCCAATAATTGTGGCATTTGGCAAAGCTTCCCAAGTTTGATTTAAAGGCATGCAATAAATGGGTCTTGGAATAAATGGCGTTGTGACATTTTCGAATAATTCGTACCAAATCGTACTCCATTCAGGATATTCATTTTTGAACCAATTTAGTATTTGTGTTTTATCCGAATAATCTAAACCGCTGTCTGCAGTCCAGTTTTCATTAGCTCTAAAACTGGCATAAAAACCAAGATCGCCGCCGCCTTTTTGTCCAAGCAATATATTTTTGTTATTCCCAAAAGCCATAATTTTTCCGCCTTTGCATAACGAATCAATGTTAGGAACTGCTTTTTGGGAATCATAAACATTGCCTTCAAGCATGGTTATGCCAGAGTAAATGGCTTTGATATTTGTAATATAAGGGCGTATTTTAGAGTTTGCTCCATCAGAACCTATAACAACATCTGCATAAGCAGACGAACCATTTTTAAAATGCAGCAACCAGCCGTTATTTTGTTTTTCCATTGAATCAAAATGACTGTTCCAAACTACGGTTTCAGGTTGTAAAGATTCTAACAGTATTTTTCGTAAAGTACCACGATCAATTTCAGGACGAAAATATTCATTGTCAAAATCTTCCTCGCGATTGGTATCATGGTCGCTAAAAAATATAGCAGCCTGCTCGTTTACGATAAGAGTTTTATCGGCACCAGGAAGAAAATTGTTCTTAAATTCGTTAAATAAATCAGCTTTTCGGATCGCAGCAAGTCCAGAATCGTTGTGTAAATCTAGCAGCGAACCTTGTACTCTTGCATTTTTATTCAAATCCCTTTCATAAACCTTTACATTCACGTTTTGCAGCTGTAAAAGTCTTGCTAATGTTAGTCCGCCGGGACCGCCGCCTATAATGGCTACTTGTTTATTTTGTAGTAACATCTCGTATAGTTTTAGTAATACGAGGCAAAATTATTGTTGTTTCAGGACCGATAATAGTATAAATCGGTCATCTTTATTTTTTAAAAGTTCGCTGGGAACAACGCCCGAGAATTTTTTTATTTCCTTTATAAAGTGAGTTTGATCGGTAAAGTTTAATTCGGGAAAAAGTCTGCCTTTTGCAATATGCTGTAAAGAAGCTTTGAAACGTAGAATTTTACAAAACGCATTTAAAGAAAGTCCAAATTGCTTATTAAAATATCGGTTTATTTCTCGGCTGCTCCAAGCTATTTTTTCTGAAAGTTCTTTTACTTTTATTTCGCCGTTTGAAGCATAAATAAGTTCAAAAATCTGCCGTTTTCTTTCGTCTATTGTATGAGGCAAAAGGTTCTTTAACTGCACAGTTATTTTTTGCTGAAAAGCTTCAAAATCTTTCAAATCATTAGTATTAATATTCCAAAAGTCTTTAGGCAGTTCTTTGGCACTGTTTAAAATATCAGCAATCGAAGTCTGCAAAAGATATTCGACACCAAGCGGCTTAAAACTCACTTTAAACGCAAGTGTGTGCGGCGGAATAACTCTTTCTTCGGGAATTGTTTCTAGCCCGATTAATATAATCTGAAAAGGCGCTTGATCGGATTGCAGAAAAAACAAATCGACTCTTCCGTCTGGCATTAAAACGACTTCTTTTGCTTTGTCTGACGGATTGCAGAACATACCAATGTTTTCTACAAAGTCAGTAAGCGGCTCTTCTGGCAAAAGAAAATTATAATAGAAGTCGTTACTCATACCTAACAAGTGTTTTACCACGAAAATACAAAACTACTTAACTTAGCTGTTGCGTATAGTTGTTTTTTAACACATAGAAACATAGATTTTAGTGTAAAAAAGAAGGTGAAAAAGAAAAATATTTCTTTCACATAGTAAGTTATGTATAAAAACAAATAATTAAAACGTGTTTTTATGAGATTAAAATTGATGCAGAAATTGCTGCTTAATAGATCTTTCTTTGAATAATTAATTCAGCACATGAGATCTAATAGAAGCAATGATTTCTTGGTAATTCTCAAAAGAATCTGGGCTGATTAATATTTTTTTCCGTTTTTGAGAATCACTATACTTTCAAAATAACCTGAAGTTATTTGACCTGCTTTTCCAGACATTCCTTGAACACGTATAGTATCTAAATTTGCTACTAATGAATAAGGAATAAAAGTCTCTTTTTTTGAGACAAAATTTATTTTTGTTATACCTTCTTCTGAAACAATAATTTCATTAATTGCTCGAAGATTAATAACTTGAAAAAAGATACTAACAGTGAAAAACAGAAAAAATAATATAATTGTTTCATAAACTCCACTAACTACTTTATCATAGAAAATTAAAAAACAAAAACAAGTAAAGAGAAAAAGGCTGTTTTTTCTAATTAAATATAAGGGTCTAAATTTTGAATGTACTTTCATGTTTTAAGCAAAGAAATTCATAACAGTTTTACGCAAGTTTCTTTTAAATTACACTTTCTTTCTTCTATCAGTAAGATATTTTCTAATTGGAGTATCATACAAAACCATTGTCAAATAAGCGAAACCAAGCAAAAGTGCTGTTCCTGCAATTATAATCAAAGTCAGCTCGCCAACTGTGGGTTTGTATTTGGTGTAATAACCTGCAAAAATCCACATTACGGCATAATGCGTCATGTATAAAGGATAGGATATTTTTCCGAAGAAAACACAAATTTTTCTAAATCCTTCTGTTAATGAAGCTCCAGCGCCTAATGCAATCAATAAAGGAAAATACAGTAAAACTACCAAAGGTTCTGTAAGCCAGTTCCAACCAGAAAACGGCATTACAAATGTTAACAGCAATAATATTGATAACCCAATAAATCCAAGTTTTGATTTAATAATCCAGTTGGAACGGTAAATGAGCATTCCTGCTAAAAAAGAAAACGAAATACGAGCGCAGCCATCCCAAAAAGTTTCTCCGCTCCATCCGCCCATCAACGAACCTCCTGCGCGATAACTAACAAAACAAATTCCTGCGGCAGCCAAAAGGGTTAATATAAAAAGCCATTTACGACTTAATTTATGCAGGAAAAGCGCGTAAAGAATATTAGCAATATATTCCCAAAACAAAGACCAAGCCGGTGCATTTAAACCAAATATATTGAAATAGCGATCTGGCATTACAGGAAATGGAATTAGAAGCAGTGAAGTAATAAACAACAAAATTAATCTGCCAGTATCATAAGTTGCGGAATGACCGCTGAAAGGATCAAAAAGAAAGGCTAGAAAACCCAATACAGCGCCAAAAACAACTAACGGGTGTAATCGTATTAACCTAGATTTAAAGAACTCTTTAAGTCCCATTTTGCCAATACGATCGTTATAAGCGTAGGCGATAACAAATCCTGAGAGACAAAAGAAAAAGTCAACGGCTAAAAAACCGTGTGCAATAAAATTTTCGTTGGGCAGATAAACGATTTCCATAAAATGAAAAACTACAATTGCCAAAGCCGCAATTCCTCTTAAGCCGTCAAGGATTTCAAAATGTTGTTTGGTTTTTAAAATTTCGGTATCAGATTTTGTCATGTTAATAGATTCTTTTTTTTCGTGGTTTATAGATTAGATTTTTTTTAGCGTTTGCTTTTAGTAGTAGTTGTGATGCTTGTAAAATTGTTTTTTTTAGTTATTCACGATTTGAATTTTTCTGCAAATTAAAAACCGTGCCTGCCGGATCCATAATCCAATGCATGTTTTCTGGAATTTCCTCAATTTCGTCGCAGGTTTCTACGCCATTTTGTTTTAAATAATCCGTCGCTTTTTCGACATCGGGAACCGTTAATTGAAGCCAAGTTTCAGAATGGGTGTAATTGTCTACACAATCCAGCCAAATAACATTGTGACCAAATTTAACCGAATGTGTTTTTGAAACGGTCGGATTTGTTATAGCCACTTCTTTTACTTCTAGTTTTAAAATGTCACGATAAAAAGCTACAGTTTGATCGTATTTTTGCTTTGGAATTTTAATTGCAATGTTTATTCCTGCTTCAAAATTTGTTTCCATAATTAAAATAGGTGTTAGAAAGTTACTTGCTCAAACTTGATTTTTTATGAATTTACAATCTCATTCGCAAAGATTGATTTTTTTTGTTAATAAACTAAAAAAAAGCTGCAGAAAATAATTTCCTGCAGCTTTCTTGATAAGTATTTGCTCTTGTATGTTGTTATATCTTAAAAATATCGATTTTTTTCATCCACGGAATTTGCGAATCTAAAAATTGAAGTTTTGTTTTAACAATTTGGTCTGTTTTGTCTCTAGGATTTTTGGTTACAAATCTCGCTTTCGAAGTATTAAAATCTAAAGTGTATTTTTCATCAAGATCTTCTTTTTTGTTGGTAGAAAAGGTAACCATATTGTCTTTCACAGTCCATTTTCCTTTTCCGTATTTGTTAGATTCTGGCGGAGTTCCGCCTTGTATTTTGGAATAGGAATGAAACTCAAAAGTGCCATCGGGATTTAAGCTCAGTTTGTATTCGATTATATGTTGTTTTGCTTCGTCTGAAAGTGAACGTGTATAATCGCCTGCAAATTGACTGGATTGTGCGAATAAAATCGAGTTGAAAATAAAAAGTAAAATGCTAAGTATTAGTTTCATTGGTTTTGGTTGTTTTAAAAACGAGTTAAAAAGTTTTTTTAAAAGTAATTCGTTTCTACTGAAAAACCTTACGTAAAGCCGTACTATTTTATAAAATAATATTGAAGCAGAAGGAAGTTTTTTTTAAAGTCCAGAAAGTAATAAAGTCTCAGCGGGACAACATATTTATAGCGTTTTATTTAAACGATTTGACAAAATTGTAGCCCAATAAATATCCTAAATTTTCATTTTGATAACTTATATTGGCTGTGTAAAGACAATTGTTTATGTAAGAGCTGTAAAACTCTTGCGTAAAAATAAGTTGTTCTGTTTTAGGATGATATAAATGAATCAAGATTTTGTAAAAATCGTATTTACCAAGTTTTAAATCGCTTTTTGCCATATCAAACTTTATTCCCTTGCCATTGTATGTTTCTTCTAGAAGTTTAGAAATGAAAATTTTGTATTCTTCAAATGTCATTTTCTTTTTGCCTGCTAATGTCTCATACGAAGCATTGAAAATATTGTATTTATCTTTTTCAAAACTGATCAAAGTAATAACATCTCGGCTGATATTTTTCCCTTGAGAACTGTTTTCTTTCATGGCTTCATAACCTTTGTCTTCAAGCTCTTTTGTTCTTTCTTTTGAAGTTAATGTAAAGTCAGAAGGAATTTCGATTTGCCAGTCGAACAAGTTGCATTTATATTTGCCATCTTCTATTTTTCCGTCTTCCTTCGGTGTGATTATTAATTCGCTTATTTTCGAAGATTTAATTTGTTCTTGTTGACAAAAGCCAATAAAGGGAAGAAAAGTAAGGAGTAAAAAACTGAAGTATATTTTTTTCATGATGTTTGTTGAATGTTTAGTGCATTATTGTTAGAAAAGGAAGATAGTGAATAGCTAAAATTTTTGATTTTAGATTTTTGTTAAGTTTTCCGAGCCGTAACCACAACTTGGGCAATATGTTGCTTTTGGAGTTCTGAAAGGTTTTTTGCAATTTGGACAATCTTTTCCAAATTGACTTATCTGATGATGCAAAATTGCCATAGGATTTGATTCGTATTCACCAGTAATTAATCGATACATTTCAAGCATATATCTATATTGTTCAAATGTTTCAATTTTGTAAAACCAAACATGATCTTTAATATTTCTTTTTTCCAGTTCTTTTTCAACAACTTTTTTTCCATGAAACCATGCTTCCCGACATAATTTGAATTCATCGTCATCAAGCATTTTGACTTTCATATCGCAACGCCAGCAAAATTTTTCTTCCATATATGTTCTTTTGAGCTTAGAAGTGAAGTAATTTGATTATAGCAAATATATAGGTATTTGTTTGAGGTTTTATGCAGATGAAAAATTTTTGGAATATTCGGTTGTATGCAACTCCAGCTAGCGCGAGCGTCTCGCTCGTGCCCGTATAGCTTTTGAAATTGATATAGATTGTGTTCACGAGCGTGACACTCGTGCCAGCGTGGGTGTTTTAGGTACTTATTTTAAGATTTGGTTTTCATCGCTTTTATTAGTTTCTCATTACGTTTATCGGCTCTTGAATTCTGTAGAGAAATAACAGCCCAAATTGCCGCAGGAATCCAGCCAATTAAAGTTATTTGTAAGATGAGACAAATAATAGAAGTGAATATTTTTCCTCTCAAAAAGAAAGAAGCAAAGGGAAAGAAAATTGCAATTAGCGTCATGTCTTTTTTGGTTTGTAAGTTTAATAATTTATAAGAAGAAAAAACGCAAAATCAATCTTGAAAGTTTTTGAGATTGCGCAGAGTTTCATTAGAACTCTTCGTCGAGCAATTAAAAATCAAAGAAGTATTACAAATCCTTAATTAATTCGCTCGGATGAACTTTTAAAGCTTGCGCAATTTTAAATAAAGTTCCTATTTTCATTTCCTGTGAACCTTTAATATATTTTCGTAAATTTTCTACATCCATTTCAGCATCATGAGCAACCTCTCTTGTTTTTAATTCATTGTTGTTTATCACATCTTTTATCTTAATTCCCAGTTCTTTTACGACTTCTGGAATTTCACTTTTTCTTTCTCTTTTCATAGAAATGAAATTACAAGTAATTGATTGTTTCGATATGATTGTTAAAAATCGATTGTTTTCAACCGAATTTCATATATTTGTTTAAAATTGTAAATTAAATCTTATATAATAATGGGAGTGGAAAACGAAGAAAAATTCAAAAAATTAATGCGTTATTATTTTAAAACGCTAAAATCGGCTAACAAAGAAAATGAGCAGTATGTTGCCAAAGTTGCGTTTTCAAGTTATTATGAACTTGGCTGCACTATTAATGAAATGTTGAAATTATGTATTTTAGGTGTAGAAAACGAGGTACATAAAATTTCAGAAACAGATATAAGAACAACTATTAATCTGCCTTTGATTTTAGAAGTTGTGCATCAGCTTTTTCCTTTGAATGCATTTGAATTTCTGGATGAAATAGATGAAATGTTTCTTAAAAAAGTTCAAAATCTAGAAGAATAATTTCGAGTTAAAGTCAGTGTTTATAATGTATTTTGCATCGTTTATTTTTTAATATAGATTTCCCGAATTTTATTTCCGAACGCTTCCGTTTTTTTGACAGCTTTTAATTTGGTCATTTTTTTATTCACCTTAAATGTTCGGATAGTGGGAGTTTGTAAAGTCAAAATGTGTTCATTGTAGGTATAGGAACCAATAATTTTTGTTGGTTCAGCGAGGACATCATTTTCAATGTCTTCGATCAAAGTATAAGTATTGTCTTGATTTAATTGAAGAGTAAAAATTTGCCCAAAACTAAAACCGTCATAAGCAGGATCTGTAAAATACCTATGTTCAAAATTACCAATTGGCTTGTCCTGTGCATTTGCAGCTGCGCAAAAAAATAAAAAAAGCAGTAGTGTTTTCAATATGTTTGTTTTTGTTAGTATTTAATGCCTCGCTGCGCAATCTCAAAAGCTTTCGGGATTGATTTTACGTTTCAGTAAAACTTTTTAGAAAGGTTAAACAAGAAGGCATTTTACAATTAAGATCAAATTTTAGTTATGTGATTTCTTTTTTAAAAGGAATAGAATTATAAGAAGCGGAATAAAAGAATAATAAAAATACAACCCCGAAACAGCATCAATTTTTTGCGATTTAAGATCTGTTTTATCGTTATAAAAGACTTCATCGTTAAGTGTATTTCTGAGCACTTCGATCGTTTTTACATTTTGGTTGTAAGTGTATGCTCCTGTAATTACTGCTGAATTGATGTAAGCGCAATCTATTTCTTTTTTTGTTTTAGAATGCAATAAATTACCGCGAATTATGGTATGATCTTTTGAAGTAGATTTTCCTTGACTAGAAGAAACTTCGCTCTGAACAAAAGCGGTATCAACTACAAAAATATCTTTTTTGAGATATTTTTCGGGATTGTATAACGCTTTATAGTTTTCAAAAGGTTTTTTGAAACTGCCTGCAATATCCTGATTTATAAAACCGTGAGCTAATTGAGTAGTTAATACAAGTACCGAAGTTACGAGATGTACTAATAATACGACCTTGATGACTTTATATTTTTTGAAAAACGGATGATTTTTTAGTTTCATTTTGAGACAATTCTGTACGCATATTTACAATTGATGCAGGTTGTAAATAATGCTGAATTTGGAATGTTTTATATCGTTTGTTTGAAATCAGAAACCTTCGCAGAGCAAAGAAATCTTGTTTATTCAGTTTTGAATTTGTTGATTCTTTTTCGGAACAATAAAAATTCTATTGTGGTTAGAAATAGATAAATTATTGAAAAAAAGGCAGGCCTTTTTAGAATAGTTACATTGTGTACGGAAATATCGATTAATAAATTAATAAGGATAAAAATGACACAAAATAATGGTATTCCTAAAAATGCCAAAAGCGACCAGTAAAAATTATTTCTGATTTTTTCTTTCAAATTTAGAAGAATTGCAAACGAAGAGATAATCATCGCAATAAAATATACAGCAGAAAAACCTAGATTTATTATGAGATCTAAAATCTGTAGAAATTTTTCAAAGGAATTTCCCGCGATCATCTTTGTTTCTGAAATCACAATTCTATAAACAAAAAATAATGAAATGATTATCAGGAAATTAATGATCCAAAATCGAAATACAAGTTTTTTCATTTTTTTTGTGAAGCTAGTTTTTTATTATCCGTTGTGTAATCTCGAAAGCTTTCAGCTTATAAAAATAATTATTTTAAAATGATTCGGGAAAAGTCGGGAGACTTTTGAGAGGATTGTGATTTTTAAGAGCAAAAAAATACGCAAAGTCGGAGACGTTTGCGTAGCTTTTTATAAGACACTCTTCGTAGAGCTGGATATGTTTTTAATTTATTAATTTTTGGAAGGTTGACTATTTATTATTTTAGAATAAACGTCAGTTATTGATGTATTCTCCAATACTATGCCGTTATGTAGTTGAATTGAGGGTTTGTCTTTTTGTAAAATCTCTCTTCCCATAGATGCAACGTCAATTCCATGCACAATTCCATCGGAATCAAAGGCAGGTCCACCACTCATACCATTTAATGAGTTATCTTGAGTTATAAATCGCTGCGCAAATGTCTCTGACTTTGCGCTATTTTAAATAATTTGTTCAAAAACAGAAACGTCTAAAAGTCTCTGGCTTTATACACATTTATGGTTATAAAAATAATTATTTTAAAATGATTCGGGAAAAGTCGGGAGACTTTTGACAAGTTTATGATTTTTAAGAATAAAAAAAATACGCAAAGTCGGAGACGTTTGCGTAGCATTTTGCTCAAATTCTTTGGGGAGCTGGTTACTTATCTTGGTTTTCTTCTGTTGACTCGATTGAATTAGAATCCACGGAATACCTATTCATATATTGATTAATATTTTCTCTTCTATAACGAACATTCATCATTGAGTGTGGCATTTCTGCGAGTGCGTCGAAAATAATCTTTCGTGTTTCGGAAGGAAGGTGAATAAAAGCTTCGAAATCCAGTGACATATCATCTAGATATTCTCTCCCTTGTCTTAATTCGTAAAATGTTAAATCATCTTTAATAAGGATTGTACGCATCCTTATAATTTTGCCTCTATTAATAGGAAATTCATCAACATCTATAGTATCTATAATTCCTACAATTTTATGAAAAAAATATTCCCACGAAATATTTTCCTCAAGAATTACAGAAAGTGATGGAATACGTAATGAAATAATAAATTCGTGTAGTTGTCTAAATTTGACAACTCCTTTTGCTACATCTCTTTCATTAGTATTTGTTATACTCGTTAAAATTGCTGTTTTTAGATCCTCAAACTGATTTGTTAAGCTGTCTATTCTCTTCGTTTCAATTTGTTTAAGTCTATTTTCATTTAGTAGTCTTTGAAATAGACCTGACCATTGTTTTTTTAATGCTAATTCAATATCTTCAAATTTGTTAAAAGTATTTATACTATTTCCCTTAGTTCGATGTCTTAAAAAAATTAATAAATTCGAAAATAAACTTAGCAGTTTCAGGCTTGTCAATTGATGGAAAGTCTATTAAATTAATTAAATCTTGAATCTCCTCTTTTTTACCAATTTTTAAAAGTTTACCCTTGTTTTTCTCATACAGTTCATGATCATTATAAAGACGATTATCTATAAATGTAAATATTGGGATATCAATTTCTACTGCTTTTAAAATTTCTAGTTGAGTTACTGAAATATTCTCTTTCTTTTTTAGGCTTTCAATATTTTTTGATTTTTCAGAAATATTTTCAAAATCAATTTTTGATATAGCTTCGGGAATCGCTTTACCTCCAAAACGCGACCCAACTACGAGAATAATTAAATCGCATGTATTTACTTCTTCGATGCATGAGGTATGTGTATGTATTCTTGGATCATATAATATATCATTGTAATCACTCATTATGGGTTCGTAGCCCATACTAAAAATGAAACTCCTGATTTGACTTCTAATTATTGATAAGTCATAACATGTTGATGAAACAAATACTCTTAGTGAAGCCATAATGTATTATTTAAATGTAGTTGGTATGAATTAATTAAGGTTTCAAATCTAATTGCTTCTAAAATAATTTCCTTACGGAAAACCGTAATTGATGTAAAAGTAAATATCTTATTTAATTTAAATTTTCTGCTAATTAAAAACATCTGTTTTAGAGAGATAAAGTCTTCTAAAATTCCCAAAAAATAACCACTAGAATTTTCCACAAAAATTTTGTAATTTTGCAGTCCAATAAAAGGAATTAGAAAATGTTAGATAGACTTCAATATGTAAAGCAGCGTTTTGATGAGATTTCGGATTTGATTATTCAGCCGGATGTTATTGCTGATCAAAAACGTTATGTGCAACTCAACCAAGAATATAAAAGCATAAAAGCTTTGGTTGAAAAGAGAGAAGAATACATTCTTGTTTTAGCAAATATTGATGAAGCAAACGAAATTATTGCTGACGGAAGCGATGCAGATATGGTTGAAATGGCCAAAATGCAGCTAGACGAAGCAAAAGAACGTTTGCCGCAGCTAGAGGAGGAAATCAAATTTATGTTGATTCCTAAAGATCCTGAAGATGCTAAAAATGTAATGGTGGAGATTCGCGCGGGAACGGGTGGAGACGAAGCAAGTATTTTTGCAGGAGATTTATTCAGAATGTATACTAAATATTGTGAATCTCAAGGCTGGAGAACTTCGGTTGTAGATATGAACGAAGGAACTTCTGGAGGTTTCAAAGAGGTTATTTTTGAGGTTTCGGGAGAGGATGTTTACGGAACTTTGAAGTTTGAAGCGGGTGTTCACCGTGTACAGCGTGTTCCGCAGACAGAAACACAAGGTCGTGTACATACATCGGCGGCTACTGTTATGGTTTTACCAGAAGCAGAAGAATTTGATGTACAAATTGATATGAACGATGTTCGTGTAGATTTCTTCTGTTCGTCAGGACCTGGAGGACAATCGGTAAATACTACGAAATCGGCTGTACGTTTAACGCACATTCCAACAGGATTGGTGGCGCAATGTCAAGATCAGAAATCGCAGCATAAAAATAAAGATAAAGCGTTAACGGTTTTACGTTCTCGTTTGTACGAAATGGAATTGGCTAAGAAAGAAGCTGAAGATGCTACAAAACGTACATCTCAGGTTAGTTCTGGAGACCGTTCGGCTAAAATTCGTACGTACAACTATGCACAAGGTCGTGTAACGGATCACCGTGTTGGTTTAACACTTTACGATTTAGGAAATATCATGAATGGTGATATTCATAAAATTGTTGCCGAGCTTCAGTTGGTTAACAATATGGAGAAATTGAAAGAAGCTTCGGAGGTTTTTTAATCTGAGGTTTAAAAAAGGTACAAAGGTACAAAGATGCAGAGGTACAAAGGTTTTCTCTCTTTGAACTTATACTATATTAAAAGTCGAACATTTGTTCGGCTTTTTTTGTTTGTGATCGTGATGATTCTCGATAAAAGATATAAATATAGCCAATGGTTTCAACCATTGGGACGTAATGTATTTACAATCCATTTTTCAAAAAACATTTCCCACAATACAGCTCCCGAAATATTTTCCATAGTTTGAGACATCAGCAATATTTTGGTTTTTATCAATTCTAAGAAAAATCTTAAAACCTTTGAGTCTCTGCACCTTTGCCTCTTTGTTCCTTATAAAAAAAGTTTTTTTTTAACATTTTTCTTTTAATATTTGTGTGCCTTTTCAACCATAAAAGGCGTAACTAACCAATTGTTTAAAACTAATTTATGAAGAGAACTTTACTATTATTTTGCTTCTTTGGAAGCTTTTTTTATGCCCAAGGGCAATCGTATTTTGGATTTCGGGATGATAATTATGCAGGAATTCAAGGTGTACTATTTAACCCTTCGGCTGTTGTTGATTCTAAATACCAAGTTGATATTAACGTATTTTCGGCTAGCGCAACGGGACAGAATGACTTGTATGGAGTTAATTTTGCAGAGATTTTAGATGGCAGTTTTGATTTGCAAAGAGACGGAAAGAAGAATATTAAATCGAATAATAAGGGGAATTTTAATGTTGATATTTTAGGTCCGTCCGTTATGTTCAATATTACGCCAGCTCACAGCGTTGCGCTTTTTACGCGTGTACGAAGTGTAACTAATGTTGTCGATGTAAATGGTCAACTTGTTGATGAGGTAAATAAGGATCTAGATGTTTCAAATAGTTTTTTAATAACAGGAGGAAATCCAAATGCTGTTACGAATTCGTGGGCAGAAATTGGCGCCAGCTATGGTACAGTTTTACTCGATGAGGAAGAACATTTTATAAAAGGCGGTGTTACACTGAAATATTTAATGGCAGGAGTAAACGGCTATATTAACGGAAGTAATTTGAGTGTTGCTTTTAATAAAAATGATGTAAATCCCGCTTTGAGCGAATATTACTCAACAGGAACATTAAAAACAGCTGCAAGTTATGATTATCAAAACGGTAATGATCCTAAGTTTGACGGAAGTTCGGCTGGCGTTGGTTTTGATTTAGGGTTTACATATGAATATCGCACCAATTGCCATACTTGCAGAGGAAATCGATATAAGTTTAAAACCGCAGTTTCGATAACAGATATTGGAAAACTTAATTACAAAAATATGGTCGAAAACACCTACGATTTGTCAGGAAGAGTTACGCAGGATGATATTGATAATGCCGATAATATTTTTGAGTTCTTTGATGCTAATTATGTAAAAACAGCAACACGAAAAGGGATGCAGGCTAATTTACCAACGGCTTTGCACACCAATTTTGACTGGAACATCAATAATAAATTTTATTTGAATTTAAGCGGTGATTTTGGATTGGTTGATGCTAAAAAAACAAATGGAACCGCAATTGCCAATTCGGTTACATTTACGCCTAGATTTGAAGATGGGAAATTTAGTTTTTACGTTCCTGTAACTTGGATGGAATATGGCGGAACTCAAGTTGGAACTGGTTTTAGAGCGGGCCCGTTGTTTATTGGTTCAGGATCTTTAATCAGCAATTTGTTTTCAAACAATTCTAAAGGCTGTAATCTTTATGTGGGCTTGAAATTTCCTATTTATCAAAATTATAACTAAGGAGCTGAGAGGCTGAGGTGCTGAGGTTCTGAGGTTTTTTTTATTGAGGGGCAAAGGTGCAGAGGTGCAGAGGCACAAAGGCTTTTCTTTGAGTCTGTAAATAGTTAAGCCGAACAAAGTTCGGCTTTTTTGTGATAAATGATTAATCGTGATTATAAATAGGCAATGGTTTCAACCATTGGGAGGTAATATGATCATAGTTTATTTGCTGAGAAGTATTTTAGAGAATAAAAAAGCGCGAGTTTCACTTTTGTGAAACTCGCGCTTTTGGGTTAAGATAAGTTTAAGTTTTCAAGAAAAAACTTAGAATCTCAGCCCTTTAGTACCTCAGTACCTCAGGGTCTATAGTGATGTATTAACCGTTTAATCGTTTGTTATAATTTAAAACGTATAAACAAGTTAGATACCTAAAAATACTCTTGTAAATTCAAAACATTTATATAAGTTAGAGTAGATGTTCACACTATTTTTGACTATTATTTCATTTAACTTTTCCATAATCGTATGTATTTAGTTAGACAATCACTCTCTATGATGGTTCATTATGTCATGATTCCTCTTTTGCTGTTTCGCGTGAGGGTTCATGCGGTTTCGAAACTAAATTGGTTACAACAAGCTGCAACAATGATCCGAAGATGTTTTTAAATGTCGAAGGGGTTTTTCCTACTACTAGTTTTTTGGCCAGAAAACCAATTCCAATACTAATCGCAGATTGTGCCAAATGACTTTTAAAACCAATTGTTTCATTGATTTCTTCGACCGTATTCCGAATTAGATTAATAGGTTTCAAGTTATCTTTAATATCCTCGATTTCCTCTTTAATCAAATCCCATTCTTTATCTTGTCGATTTTCGAGCTGTTGTATTTTCTGATTCAATTCGTCAATAGTGTAAATAGCCTCCATAGTAGTCTTTTTTAGTTATTAATCGAATAAATCAGTTTTTAGTTTCTTTTAGAATACTGGAAACAATTGTGTTTCCAATTGGAGTCTTAATTAGGCTATGGTGCATTTTATGAATCACAATGGCAACAATTAAATAAAAAAGTGCCATAATAAAAAAGCCATAATAATATTCTCCAAGTTCTTTTCCAATCCACAAACTAATACCAATATTGAGAAACAAGGAAAAAAATGCAACAACAACCGCAACCGCAATCTTTGATGTGAGTGTTGAAACAACATCGGCCACAGACGATACCGTTTTAAGTTTTAGTAATTCTAAACTCGTTTTGGTATAATTTTCGGCTTTCTCATAAAGATTTAGATCTTCATTTGTTGTTGCATTTGGTTCCATGATAGTGGTATTTATGGTTTGAAAGAATCACTTTTTAGTAATTTGTTTTTACAGATTTAGCTTCGTCTTTAAGCGCATTAAAGTCTTCTTTTGCTTCATTAAACTTTGCTTTTCCTTCTTGAATAATTTCTTTACCGTTTGAAGTGATTGTGTGTACAACGCCGTCAAACTTATGTTTGAGATTATCGCCGTAGTCTCTTGATTTATCTTTGATTTTTTTTCTGGTATTTGAACCTTTATCTGGTGCAAATAATACTCCTAATAATGCTCCTGCTGCGGCAGCTCCAACAATTCCTAAAATGGTGTTACTCGTTTTCATAATAATTGAATTTTAGTGATTAATATATTTAATTTAAAAAGGGTTCATTTTTTACGTTTCCAGCCTTTAAAAAGTCTTTAGTATTAGATTTGTTTTCATTATTAAAATAGCTGCCAATAAATTGGTTAACCATTATTTTATTTCTTTTTTCAGGTTTAGTTCCGTTTCTCTTAAAAGATCAAATTGTTCAGGCAAATAGGTCAATACTAATTTTAAAATTGTTTTGTCATTTGTTTGTTTAGAGATCGATTCCAGTAATTCGATTTGATCTTCTAAATATTCTTTCATAGAATTCAGATAAACAGTATCAAAATCAAAAGCATTTACATTAACCAAATTGTAGGTATCTCTTCTATGCGCTGCATCTATTTCAGATATAATAATGAGCCTTTTAGTAGCTAATTCATTTATATCTTCCAATAACCGATTTTGCTGCGTTTCGATTTTTAAACTCAAAATTACTATTGAACTTTCTGAACTTTTTTGTTGTGCAATCTTGCTTTTTGAAATAATCGTTTTACTAACATTTGCAGCAGCTATAAAAAAAAAGGCTTCTGTTTCTTCCTTTTCATTTTTTGCAAAAGTTTCATTTTTCTTTAGTGTCGTCTCAATTGGATTATTCTTTTTGCACGATGAAACACAAATGATAATCAAAAAAAAACACACCTTAAAAAATGTACCCTTTAGTATAGATGTTGCTCTCATTATTACTTCATAAAGTATTATATTACAAAGTTGGCGATGAATGACGTATTTTGCTTTACAGCATAAAAAAGAAACGTTATATAATTCCCATAAAGAAATTATATAACGTTATTTTACAATGTTTTATGAAGCTATTTGTAAAGAATTAATCAGGAAGAAAAATGGTGAAAACCGAGCCTTTATCCGGCTCGCTGTCCGCCATAATAAAGCCTTTATGGTTGTCGACAATTTTTTTGCAGATCGCCAGTCCAATTCCAGTTCCCGGATAATCTGTTTTGGAATGTAAACGTTGAAATAATATAAAAATCGTGTCTTTAAATTGAGGATCAAATCCCATTCCGTTATCTGTAAAAGTAATCTTATGGTATTTTTTTACATTTTGATCCAGCAATTCAGGATAATCTTCAGAAAGTACTTTAGTGCTTTCAATTACGATTTCAGGTACAACATTAGGTTTGCTGTACTTTAAAGAATTCCCAATTAAATTAATAAAAAGCTGTTCTATTTGATACGGAATCACAGATAATTTAGGCAGTTTTGAAACTGTAATAACTGCTTTTTTATCTTCGATAATTTCTGTTAATTCCGCTTCGGCATTTTGAAGCAGTTCATTTAACTGCGATTTTATAAATTCTTTTTTGGTTGTATTCGTTCTCGAAAATAAAAGAAGATCATCAATTAAAACGCGCATTCTTTTAGCCGAAATCTGAATTTTAGTAATATAATCGTTCGCGCTTTGCGACATTACAGCTTTATCAGCATCAGAAATTCTCGAAATAAAAGTTTGGATTTTTCTTAACGGTTCCTGCAAATCATGACTGGCAACATGGTTAAAAGAAGCTAGTTCTTTATTGCTTTTTTCTAATTCGTGATTACGTTCCTGCAATTCTATATTAAGCAGATGCTCATCGGTAATATCAAAATTAATTCCCAGTAAAATTTTGCTTCCCTGTTGATCCGTCAATAATTTTCCTGTTGATTTAAAATATCGAACTTCACGGCTTGGAAGCAATATTTTGTAATAAACAAAAGGAAGTCGTCCGCTGTTTATAATACCTTCAATAGATTTAGCAACCGTTTCTTTATCATCTGGATGTACAAAATTTAAAAAAGTATCTTTTTCAGGTACAAATGAACCTGGCTCGTAACCTAATAAGCGAAATTGGTTATCAGAATAATCAATTTTATTAGAGTCTAAATCCCATTGCCATGTACTGAATTTACCAATAGTTTCAGATTGTGCGATTAAACCGCTGGAAATTAAGAGTTTCTTATTGAAAATTTTCAAACGCTCGAAATCTTTGCTTATTTGTCTGTAAGCCAATAAAATAAAGCTCATAGCGACTAAAAATAATGAAATAGAAAAAAGCGGACTTAAAGATATTTCGGCATCATAGATTTTCAGCCTTTTGTTTAAGTACTTTTTCTCCATATCATTCATTTCGTCGACCTTAAAACGAATGTTTTCCATCAAGATTCGGCCGCCAAACATATGATTGTCAAGTCTGCGTTTGTCATATGTTTTAGGATCGCTGTATTTTAAACAGTTTTCAAACGAAACAAAACGCTGAATAATTAACTTAAAAAGTTTGCGAAGGTTTTCCTGTTGAACAGGATTATCAGCCGTTAATTTTCGCAAGGTGATAAAGGAAGTATTTACTTTATCCCGCGAATAAATATAAGGCGTTAAAAATCGTGCATTTCTAGTAATAATATAACCTCGCTGACCCGTTTCGGCATCTTTAATTGCCGACATTAAACGTTCCAGCTGAATATTTATCTCATAAGTATGCATAACAAGCTTACTCGATTCGTTTAAATCTTGGTTGTGCTTGTATGCAATAGAGGAAAGAAATAACAGAATGAAAACTGCGATTACAAAAATAACTCTCAAAGAGTTTGAAGAATTAAAATTTGGTATCCATTTCATTGATCTACAATTATTTTAGACGCAGTAAAAAATTATCACGATTTAATCCTGATGTATGATAGTGCCAGTTTACAGTCACAACTTCGTTGATTATTTTTTTAAGCGTATTAAAATCGCTTGGTTTTTTAATGTAAATATTGGCACCTTGAATAAAAGTATCTTCAATATCTTCTTCAGATGATGAAGTTGAATAAATGGCGATAATAATGTTTTTAAGATGTTCTGTTTTTTTGATTTCGATCAAACATTCTTTTCCTGTTTTTTTAGGCATATTCAAATCGAGAAATAAAATATCAGGAATTTTTGTGTTTGGATTCATTAAATGATCCATTAACTGCATTCCGTCATGAACAAAATTTACATTGGTTTGTACTTTTACTTCTTCAAAAGCATCCTTAAAAAAAAGACGATCATCTTCATCATCATCTGCGAGTAAAATATGTAATGCGTTTTGCATTTTTATGTGGTATTTAGTTTTGTTTTAAATTTTCTCTTCGTTTCTTAATTATTCGCTGAAAAGCCGATGGCGTAATGCCGGTTGTGTTTTTAAACTGTGTGCTTAAATGAGCAACACTTGAATAGTTTAATAAGAACGCGATTTCTGTTAAGCTCATTTCGTTAATGATAATTAACTGTTTTGCTCTTTCAATTTTTTGTAAAATGATGAAGTTTTCAATAGAAGAATAAGTTACTTCAGAGAAAACGTTCGATAAATAGCCGTAACTATGATTCAGCTTTTCTGCTAAGAAAACGGAACTTTTGTAATTGTTATTGTCTTCCATGAAAACAAGCTCAATTATAGCATCTTTAATTTTTTGAACTAGAACACTCTTTTGATTTTCAACAACTTCAAATCCGCAAGGGCTTAAATTGTTTTTTAAAGCTTCAAGTGCATCAGAATCTAGACTATCATCAACCTCGATTTCTCCAAAACCTAAAGTAGTAAAATTTATATTTTGCTGCTCGAGATTTTGCTTCAGATAAAGAGAGCAAATGGTGTTAATGTCAAACTTTATAAACAGTTTCATTTTATACAAATTTGGTTAAAGATAATTAATTTATTTTGGCTTATAGTCTTTCTTGCTCTTTGTATTAAGGAAATATTAACGTATAAAAACCAAATTTTCAAAAAAATACCGTCTAATATTTTGCTACTAGACGGTACTTCTGATCGAATAAGAAAGTTTCATAATTCTGACAGGATTTGATAAAATTCTTTTTTTTCTGTATTTGCTAAAGTTTTTGGTACGTCGCAACTTTTATCTTTAGCAAAAATTAAATCATTAACCGTCAGAAAAGCTTTCATAGCTTTAGATTCTGTTTTTATTCAACCAAGCCTTTTTTATTTTTGTAAATAGAATGTGGGGTCCTTATTACATGGTAAAGTTGCGTATTAATGTTGAGTTTCGTGTTATATTTATTTTGGAAATCGTTGCATAATTCACATTTCAAGCTTTTTTTAAACTTGATAACGGCGCAGAATCCAAGCCATTTTTTCATGTTCCTGCAATAAGTTCGTCACAAAATCTGCAGAGCCGGCATCATTGGCTTCGTCTTCAAAAATCGGAATATAAGCTCGAAATTCCGTTACCAATTGTTCATGATTTTCTAGAAGTTCCTCGAGCATATGTTTTTGCGAAGCATATTCCTTTGGAGATTCTTTTAGTGTAGAATTTTCAATGAATTCTTTCATCGTTCCAATTGTTTTTTCGCCAAGCTGATTGATGCGTTCTGCAACTTCATCGATTTGAGCTTCTAGAATTCGGTATTGCTCTTCAAACAATTTATGCAATTCCATAAAACTATTTCCCGAAATGTTCCAGTGAAATTTTCTGGTTTTTACATACAGAATCATTTCATTAGATAATATAGTCGCTAATATACTTGTGCTCTTTTTTAAATTTCGTGTAGATATTCCAATATTCGGGGTCATAAGTATCTGTTTTTTAGAGTTCCTTTCAAATTTAAAAAGAAGTGATTCTTTTTTCTTACATAATTTTTTGCAGTTGTTATAAAAATTCAATGTTAATTGGACAATTAGATAATATGGCAATTAGAAAATTGAAATATCCTACTTGTCACCCTGAGCGAAGTCGAAGGGCGTTCCAATTGGAACTTGGGCTTCGACTGCGCTCAGCCTGACAACAATTCACAATTCACAATTTACAATTCACAATTATAATTCGTAATTTTGTTGCACTATTAAAATGTAATATGACAACACAACAACTACACGAACAAATTCTTCAAAAAAAATCGTTTTTATGCGTTGGCTTAGATCCTGATTTAAGTAAAATGCCGCCGCATCTATTAGAAACAGAAGATCCAATTTTTGAATTTAATAAAGCGATAATCGATGCCACTCATGATTTAACGGTAGGTTACAAACCAAATACCGCTTTTTTTGAGGCATACGGAATAAAAGGATGGATGTCACTGCAAAAAACAATTAACTACATAAACGAAAATTATCCTGAAATTTTTACAATTGCCGATGCGAAACGCGGCGATATTGGAAACACTTCGAGCATGTATGCCAAAGCTTTTTTTGAAGACTTAAATTTTGATAGTGTAACTGTTGCTCCTTATATGGGGAAAGATTCTGTTGAACCTTTTTTAGCTTTTGAAAATAAACATACTATTATGCTGGCTTTAACTTCTAATGAAGGTGCTTTCGATTTTCAGACTTTAAATACAAACGGAACAGAATTGTACAAACAAGTTTTAGAAACTTCTAAAACATGGAAAAACAGTGAAAATTTAATGTACGTTGTAGGAGCGACAAAAGCAGAATATTTTGCCGATATTAGAAAAATTGTTCCAAACAGCTTTTTGTTAGTTCCAGGAATTGGCGCTCAAGGCGGAAGTTTGTCTGAAGTATGCAAATACGGAATGAACGATAAAATTGGGTTATTGGTAAACTCCGCAAGAGCAATTATTTACGCTTCAAAAGGAACTGACTTTGCTGAAAAGGCTAGAGAAGAGGCTTTATCAGTTCAAAAAGAAATGGAAAATATTATTAATGCTAAGTTTTAAATAACTTTATAAATAGATTAACCGCAAAGTTCGCTAAGGTTTTTCGCAAGGTTCACAAGGAAAATAACTTTGTGCTCTTAGCGTAAATCTTTGCGAACTTTGCGGTTAAAAAGACATCTTAATAAATGAAACAGTTAACAGATCAAATAGGAACCGTTCATTCTTTTGAAACCGCTCCCAAACGAATTATTTCTTTGGTTCCATCTCAAACAGAATTGCTTTATGATTTGGGTTTAGAAGATAAAATAATCGGAATCACAAAATTCTGTGTTCATCCGTATCATTTAAAATCGACCAAGAAGATTGTCGGCGGTACTAAGAAAATTCATTTTGAAAAAATAAAACTGTTACAGCCTGATATTGTCATTTGTAATAAAGAAGAGAATACAGAGGAAATAGTAAATCAGCTGCAAGAAATTTGTCCAGTCTGGGTTACCAACATAGTTTCTATAGAAGATAATTTTCAGATGATTTCAGATTTTGGTCAATTATTCAATTGCAGAACTGAATCGCAAAAGTGGAATGATAAATTGACTTTCGCCTTGAGCGATTTCAAAAAATACATTCAGGATATTGAAGTAAAAAAAGCAGCGTATTTCATTTGGAAAAACCCCTATATGGTCGCTGGAAATGATACATATATTAATGAATTGCTGCAACTAAATCATTTTGAGAATATTTATAGTGTTAAAGGACGTTATCCTGAAATCGAATTAAAGAAAATGCGTTTAGAGGGCGATCCAGATGTTGTTTTTCTTTCTTCAGAACCTTATCCTTTTAAAGAAGAAGATGCTTTTGAAATAGGTAGGTTTACACATCATGCCAAAACAATCTTTGTAGACGGCGAAATGTTCTCTTGGCACGGCAGCCGATTATTAAAGGCTTTCTCCTATTTTAAGTTACTCCACGAAAGATTTAAAAATTAATTTTTTGTTTCAAGTTTCAGGTTGTACGGAGATATTTAACCGCAAAGAGCGCAAAGGTTTACGCAAAGTTCGCAAAGTTTTTTACACAAAGCTTTGCGAACTTTGTGTTTTATACGAAGCTTCGTAGATAGAAACTTTGCGCTCTTTGCGGTTAAATTATGTTCAAAGCAAAGTAATATTAAAGCTGATCCCGAAGCGTCGGGAGAAACAAAAAAAAATGCCGACATCTCGAAGACGCCGGCATTGTTTAACTAACCAAAACCAAAATAATAAATAACCAGTTTATTACATTACAAAGATCCGACATATATCGATCTTATGCTGTTAAGATCTTGTTATTACTTTGTTGGATATAAGTTAATGTTCAAAAAAATGTATTTTTTTAACCGCAAAGGGCGCAAGGAATTACGCAATCCCGATAGCTATCGGGAGGAAAGTTTTTTACAAAGCTTTGCGAACTTTGCGCTTTATACAAAGCTTAGTATATAAAAAAACTTTGCGCTCTTTGCGGTAAAATTACGTTCAAAGTAAAACAACCTGAAACCTTAAACAAAATAAACCAAGTTAACACAAAAAAAGAATGCCGGCATCTCGAAGACGCCGGCATCATTTAACTAACCAAAACCAAAATAATAAATAACCAGTTTATTACACTACAAAGATCAGGTATATATGGATGCTTTGCTGTTAAGGTTTTGTTATTACTTTGTTGGACATACGTTAAGATTTTTTAAGTGTTGATTTTGAGCTTTCTGTAACGGTATATAGTTTTTTATTATTAAAATATAATAACAATCAATTTTGATTATCAATATGCTAAAGATAAGTTTGTATATTTGATAAAACATTAAATATCAGCAATATGGAATCAAACAAAAAATTAACAACTGCTACCGGAACTCCAGTTCCAGACAATCAAAACATTCAAACTGCGGGCCCTCGCGGACCTGTTTTGTTACAAGATTTTTGGTTTTTAGAAAAGATGGCGCATTTTGATCGCGAGGTTATTCCGGAACGACGAATGCATGCTAAAGGTTCTGGCGCTTACGGAACTTTTACAGTAACTCATGATATTACTAAATATACAAGAGCCGATTTGTTTTCGGAAATTGGTAAAAAAACAGAAATGTTTGCTCGTTTTTCTACAGTTGCAGGAGAAAGAGGCGCTGCAGATGCAGAAAGAGATATTCGAGGTTTTGCTTTGAAATTTTATACAAACGAAGGAAACTGGGATTTAGTAGGAAATAATACACCTGTATTCTTTTTCCGTGATCCAATGAAATTTCCTGATTTAAATCATGCTGTAAAACGTGATCCAAAAACCAATTTGAGAAGTGCTGATAACAATTGGGATTTTTGGACTTTACTGCCAGAGGCTTTGCATCAGGTTACAATAGTAATGAGTGATAGAGGTATTCCGAGATCGTACAGACAAATGCACGGATTTGGAAGTCATACTTTTAGTTTTATAAACAAACAAAATGAAAGACATTACGTGAAATTTCATTTTGTAACACAGCAAGGTATTGATAACCTTTCTGATGAAGAAGCGGCTAAATTAGTAGGAGGAGATAGAGAAAGCCACCAACGAGATTTGTTTGATGCTATTGAAGAAGGAAACTTTCCAAAATGGAAATTGTTTGTTCAAATCATGACCGAAGAACAAGCCGAAACGTATCGTTTTCATCCTTTTGATTTAACTAAAGTTTGGTTGAAAAAAGATTTTCCATTGATTCCAGTTGGAGAGTTTGAATTGAACAAAAATCCAGAAAACTATTTTGCCGAAGTAGAACAAGCCGCATTTAATCCGGCGCATGTTGTTCCAGGAATTAGCTTTTCACCAGATAAAATGCTGCAAGCCCGTTTGTTTTCTTACGGAGATGCACATAGATATCGTTTAGGAGTAAATAATTTCCAAATTCCTGTAAATTCATCTAGATGTCCTTATAATACTTTCCACAGAGACGGAGCAATGCGTGTTGATGGGAATAACGGTTCGAAAAAACATTATGAACCAAATAGTTTTGGCGAATTGCAAGAACAGCCAGAATTTAAAGAACCGCCATTGAAACTTCACGGCGATGCGTGGGCACATAATTTTAGAGATGATGATAATGATTATTTCACACAGCCGGGATTATTATTCAACCTGTTAACTCCAGAAAAGAAACAACTGTTGTTTAAAAATACTGCAGGACAAGTTGGCGGCGCACAAAAGTTTATTCAGATTCGCCATATCAGAAACTGCTTTAAAGCGGATCCAGCGTATGGAGAAGGAGTTGCAAACGCTCTTGGTTTAACAATGGCTGAAGTAGATGCTTTTGATGATCCAAGATTGTCGATTGTGGTTCGTTAAAAAAAGGTACAAAGGTTCAAAGAGGCAAAGGTTCAAAGGTTTGCTTCATGATTTTAAAAATTAATCCGACAGGTTTTAAAACCTGTCGGGTTTGTTTTTTTATTGTCTTTTATTTAAACTGGACTGAAGTCCAGCTCTACAATATAATTTTTTCCTTTAGAACTTTAAAAGAGCTTTGGTCTCGATCTATATTGTACGGCCGGACTTCAGTCCGGTTTATTTAAGATGTAAAAATGTAAAAAAAAGCTAAACCCGACAGATTTCAAAAATCTGTCGGGTTTGTTTCGTTTTATTATAAAGAAAAACCTTAGTTCCTTTGAACCTTTGCCACTTTGAGCCTTAAGAAAAAACCACTGTCTTATTACTATAAACCATTGTTTTTCTTTCTGCATGCAGTTTAATTGCTCTTGCAAGAACAATACGTTCCAAATCGCGGCCTTTCATGATAAAATCTTCAACAGAGTGAATATGAGAAACTCTTGCAATATCTTGTTCAATAATTGGTCCTTCATCTAATTCTTCGGTGACATAATGGCTTGTTGCGCCAATAATTTTTACACCGCGTTTAAAAGCCGAATGATAGGGTTTTGCTCCTGGAAAGGCAGGCAAAAACGAATGGTGAATATTAATGATTCTATTTTCGTAAAGCGAAATCAAATTGGGTGTGATAATCTGCATATAGCGTGCTAAAACAATAAAATTGATCTGGTATCTTTTTAAAAGCTCAATTTGTTTGGCTTCGCCTTCCTCTTTATTGTCTTTTGTAAAAGGCACGCAATGAAACGGAATATCAAATCGCTCTGCAATGGATCTTAAATCGTTATGATTGCTGATAATAAGCGGAATTTCGATGTTTAATTCTCCAGCACTGTAACGTCCTAAAATATCAAATAAGCAGTGATCGTATTTAGAAACGAACAATGCCATTTTTGGTTTTTGTTCCTGATTGTACAAATCCCAAGACATATTAAAGTCGGCGGCGATAGATTGATCAAAATCAGTTTTAAAATCTTCAATTGTAGTTTTCGGATTGGTCAATTCGCATTCCAATCGCATAAAAAAGACATTTTGTTCTACGTCAACATGCTGATCAATGTAAATGATATTTCCTTCAACTTTAGCAATAAAAGTAGTCACTGCAGCGATAATTCCTTTTTGGTCTTTGCAATGAATCAGAATGGTTATTTTTTGCATTTTGGTCTTTTGGTTTAGTCTGTTAATTGTTAATTTTAGGTTTAATCGTTAATTCGGATATTCGGTTACACGACTAAACGGTTAACCGATTAAACAATAAAAAAATTATTTTTTATCCTGCATTGCAAAAACATTTTTCAATAAAGGCGTTGTTCTTGCGCTAATGTTAGTACGAATATCTTTTTCTTCGACAGCAATCATTTTAAAAACACCAGATAACGCCTGAGTCGTTGTGTAATCCGTTAAATCTGGATTTACTTTTTTCACAAGCGGGATTGTGTTGTATTTATTTATAATGTTTTTCCATACTACATCGGCACCTACTTTTTCAAAAGAGCTTTTAATTACAGGATTAAATTTTCCGTATAAAGATTTAGTTGTGTTGCTTTGTAAATACGTTGTTGCGGCACTTTCATTTCCCAGCAAGATATTTTTTGCATCGGTAATCGACATATTTTTCACTGCCGAAACAAAGATTGGAGTTGCTTCTTTCACAGCATCTTCGGCAGCACGATTCAGCATTTTAACGCCTTCATCGGCAAGCGAACTCAATCCAACTTTTCTTAAAGTAGCATCGACTTTTTGCAGTTCTTCGGGCATTAGAATTTTTACAGCTTCATTTTTATAAAAACCATCTACGGCGGTTAATTTACTTACTTGTTCTGTAATTCCTTTATTTAGAGCTTCTTTTAGTCCAGATGCAATATCAACGCCGCCAACTCCTGAAACTTTAGTAGATAGTTTTGATATTTTTTGAGCTAAGGTTTCTTTTACCTGAGCCTGAGAACTTAGAGAAAATAGGAGAGACAGAATTAAAATCTTTTTCATTATAGGGTTTTTATTTAAGTTTCAAAAATACTACTTATTCAAAAATAAAGCCACAATTTTATTTGAGGAGCTGTAACAATTTGTTTTATAATTAACATTAGAACAGCTTTCAATTTCTTGGAGATAGAAATTTGATGAATAGGAGAGACGACAATACTGCAAAAAAAAAAAGATTCAACTAAAAGTTGAATCTTTTTAATTAGGTATAAAAAATGAGTTTATTGCTTTACTTCAAATTTTCCGTCTTTCTCTGCATAAATTTCAGTTGCAGAAGATTCGTATTTCTTAAAAGATGAATCTGCTGTTTTTTCTACTAAAATAAAGGCGTTGTTGTATTTAATAAATTTCAATTCTAATCCTTTATCCGTAGTAATAGTTGTTTTGTCGTTAACTACAACAAAATCAGTTTCACCATTATCTTTATAAATCCAAACCTTTGATTCAGTTGGATCATTTGAAGATAGAATACTTCCTTCTGTACGATTAGCAAATCGATCCGTTTTAAGTTTTCCTGTTTGTGTTTTTCCGTTTTGAGATACAGTTCCGTTAATATAGATATAGTAAGCAGAGTCAAATGTTGGATTTTCAACTTTTGCAGTAAAGTTACTTTGGTTTACAGTCATTAAACTTGTAATGTTTGCTTTAGCTTCGTCTGGCCACATACTCATCATACCTGCACCTTGTTTTGCAGTTTCTAGGTATTCTGAAGCTTTATTGAAATTTAAAAGAAACAATTGTGTCAGCGATAAGTTTAGGTAAATTACTTTGTTGTAATCTTTTGGTTTTAATTTTTTGTATTCTTTACCCACATAACCCAAGTAGAATTTTTCAAGTTCTGTTAGATAAGATTGATCTAAAGAATTGCTTGCAATTTTGTCTAAAAACTCAGTTGTTTTAGTATTAAATTCAATAAGTTCAGGAAACTCATCCGCTTTTTCGAATACACCGTAGTTTAATGTGAATTCTTTTTCTGTTGTAAAAATATTATTATCAGCAAGATATTTATATCCAATGTTATTTAGGTCACTTGCTAAACTTTGATTTGGCTTTCCGTTTACATAAGTTCCAGAATACATTTTAGCATTTGTGCCTTTTTCGTATATGATTTCATTGTTTTTTCCTAAAACCAAATATTTGAAATCTCCGTCTAAAAGATAAGTACCATTATCAGCTCTTTTGTAAGTAGCTCCTTTATATCCCATTAAAACGCGAACATCTGGGTTTGATACATCTTTTTTAGAGTAATCTTCAATAGTGTTTTTTACTACATTATGCTCATACGTTTTTGTGGTCTTGTCAGCGTAATCTGCGTTCCAAGTATCATCTCCTTGAACAATAATATTGTATGTTTTAATGTTTTTGAAAAAGTCAGATTTAGGAATCGTTATCTTAACTTTTTCTTGTTAGTGTCTGCTTTTTGGGCATAAGATGCACTGCTTAATGCAGTTAGTAATAAGATTAGGGTAATTTTTTTCATAGGATTATTTTTGTCAAATATATGATTATGACAGATAAATATAGTATCAGATTAAATATTTTTAAATGAAAAAATGAACTTATATTTCGTTAGGATTTAATACTTTAATTGAATTCTATACGATGAAAATTTGTATTGTAACCGGATTATTTCGATTAAGATCATTAGTACATATTCTAGTATAATACTTTTCCGCCTTCATTAAATAAAAAGGGAT
>NZ_NRQU01000057.1 GCF_004119495.1 Flavobacterium sp. YO12 | reverse complement strand
CATTATAAATTTTCACCTTTTAACATTTAACCTCTATGATACATACAAACCGCTTCTCAATAAAAACCAAGAATAATTATCTTACAAATTCACTTGAAAATAGGCCAATTTCTTTAAATCATTCATAAAATGGTTTGTAAATTGTTCAGTAAGGGTCACAACAATTTAAGGTATATTTAACAAAATATACCTTTTTTTATGTCTTTTTCTTGCTATTTAACAAGTATATATCCTCAAACAATACAATTATTTGGATGTCCTGAAGAGTCACCTCTAGAGGACTCAAACCATCAATACCTTAATTTACAACAGATTGCTATTATAAATATTCAAAATATTCTTAATTTTAACAATAAGCCCAAAAAACATATTTACTTTTAGTCTTATATATTTCAAAATTCCTGCTCCAAACTTTATCTATTTGATTACTGAATATCAAACATAAAAACGTTAAGAGATGAAAACTGAAATTGATTTTAGAGGCCAAATCACTCCTAAAAAAGCAATGAAAATCCTTAAGAAAGAAGGAATGCATGTAACTGCGAATGAAGCTGAACAAATATTATTTTTTCTTAGAAAACTAGCAAATATTGTAGTTAAAAAGTATTTAGATGATTGCGATTCTACAAATAAACAAATCAAAAGCAATCAGAAAAAACAGCGGGTTAAAGGAAAACCGGCGGTAATCTATTGTAAGCCTTGCATTATCATAAACTCAAATTTGAATATTTAATAGTTTTTTTTCAATTTTGAGAAAATATGTCAATCGTGTAGAGTACTTTCGTACTGAACTGGGGAGAATCCTTAATTTCGCTTATTAAAATAATGGATGACTGGGGGCTTAAAAATATAGGGGACGGTTTTACATCAGCAAAAGAACCTTAACCCGGAAGAATTAAGCTGATTTACTTATTTCCGGCTAAGTTCTGCTTCATTTTCTTCGACAGGCTGCCCAGCAGTTTTAATTTTTGTCCTAATTCTTCTGTCCATGGCAGTCCGATACACAAACGCATACAGTTTTGAAACTGGTCCTGAAGCGTAAACATTCTGCCGGGCGCAATACTTATTTGATGCTGCAATGCATAATTATACAACTCAGCTGTATCAATCTCTTTTGGAAACTCCACCCATAATGCAAGACCTCCCTGCGGTCTGCTTATTTTGGTTCCAAATGGGAAATGGTCAGCGATTATAACTGCGTAGTTCTGATAGTTTTCCTGAAGTGTTTTACGGAGCCTGCGAAGATGATTTTCATATTTTCCTGTCATTAGAAAGTTTCCGACTGCCTCATTGATCAGCGAAGTTGAAGAAACAGAATGGATCAGTTTTAGCCGCAGTATCTGCTCTTTATATTTCCCTGGAGCGACCCAGCCGACACGATAGCCTGGAGCAAGTGTTTTAGACACTGAACTGCACCATAAGATATTTCCATCCGTATCAAATGATTTACAGCATTTTGGACGTTTCTGGCTAAAGTGAATATCGCCGTAAGTATCATCTTCAATAAGCGGGATATCATACTGGGAAAAAAGTTCTGCAATCTCTTTTTTACTTTTATCTGGTATGCAGTACCCCAAAGGCGTATTAAAATTCGGAACCAGAAGACCAATATCTATTTTAGGCATTATGCTCTTAAGAACTTCAATATCAATTCCTGTTACAGGATGCGTTGCTATCTCCATAACCTGTAATCCAAGACTTAATGTTAACTGCAGAATTCCCGGATAACACGGGCTTTCTATAGCAATTACATCGCC
Source organism: Flavobacterium sp. YO12 (assembly GCF_004119495.1). Classification (GTDB taxonomy): domain Bacteria; phylum Bacteroidota; class Bacteroidia; order Flavobacteriales; family Flavobacteriaceae; genus Flavobacterium. The sequence continues at coordinate 30,066 of NZ_NRQU01000057.1, read as the reverse complement.
CGGTTTTGTTAAGGCCATAAGGCATAATGATAAGGCATTCATGCATCCGGATGTTGTGATTATATCGCTTTCGCTTAAATGCCCTTCCCATGCTAATGAACGCGCCGCTATCATCCTTCTAAATTTAAGATTCCCCTGAAGAGGTTCATATTCCGTTCCGCCTTCCCTCAGTTCTCTTGATGCTGAAACAATTTCTTTTTTGAGCTTTGCAAGAGGAAGAAGATTTCCTGAAGGCACGCCAATTGAAAAAAGAGTCAAGTCTGTATTACCCATATTAGAATAGACTTTGTTTATCAGCTCATTAGGCTCATTACTGCTTAGCGTTAAAAGAGGCTGGCTCGATTCAGGAAGTGGCAGTTTCAGATAGTTTAGCGGGCTTACGAAATATCCTGACTGCGGTTTTGACTGAACCAGAGATCTTGACTCCAATTCTAAAAATATTCTTTTTACCGTATTAATGCTGACTCCATGTTCTCTGCTTAACATTCGTACGGATGGAAGACGTTCTCCTTCTTTTAATACGCCCGAGTGAATTTTTTCAGCAATGTTTTCCGCTATTTCATTATATAAAAAATCTTTCTTCATACTGTAAAAGTAACTGTGTCTATTCAAATATACAAAATTGTTACTGTGTTTGTTTAGCATTCAATATACTTTCGCACAAGCAATTATTTTTAAAATATGAAAACACATAATTTTGGTGCAGGTCCGGCAGTCCTGCCCGAATCAGTTTACAATGAAACTGCCGATGCAATTAAAAATTTTAATGGAACAGGGCTTTCTCTTCTTGAAATTTCGCACAGATCATCTCACTTCGAAAAAATTATACGAGAAGCTGAAGAACTGCTGCGTGAGCTGCTTTCAATTAATAAAAATTATACTGTCATGTTTCTTGCCGGCGGAGCAAGCCAGCATTTTGCGCAGATACCTCTCAATTTTTTAGAGCAGAATGATCATGCTGCTTATCTAGATACAGGAGTATGGGCTTCAAATGCTATTAAAGAAGCGCAGTATTATGGAAAAATACATATTGCCGCTTCTGGAAAAGAAGACAGCTACAATTCTATCCCGGAATATATTTCTATTCCGAAAAACTGTGTCTATTTTCATTACACGTCAAACAATACAATTTACGGCACAACCCAGTATGAAGTTCCGCGTACCGGCGTACCAGTTATATGCGATATGTCTTCTGATATATTAAGCAGCCGGATCGACGTAGAAAGATTTGATATGATATATGCAAGTGCGCAAAAAAATGCGGGACCGGCTGGAGTGTCTATTGTAATAGTAAAAAACAGCATGCTTGAAAAAATTACCAAAAAAATTCCGAATGTTTTTAACTATGCAGTTCTGGCGGCACATAAATCAGTTTATAACACCCCTCCTGTTTTTTCCATTTACAGCACCCTTCTGAATCTTAGATGGATTAAAGCGCAGGGAGGATTAAATGAAATGGAAAAACGCAATATCGAAAAAAGCAGTATTCTCTACAATGAGATTGACAGAAACAGCCTTTTTTCAGGAATCGTCACACACAGTAAGCAGCGCAGCAGAATGAATGTTACATTCTTATTAAATAATCCAGCTTACGAAAATGATTTTTTAAGCTTTACATCTCAGCGAAATATAGCCGGGATCAAACAGTATCAGGGACATGCAGGATTCCGGGCATCTCTTTACAACGCGCTCTCGATTGACAGTGTAAAAGAACTTGTGAGAGCAATGCAGGACTATGAGATCCATATTAGAAAACACTTTTAAATGCAGTTAAAGTCATTGACAAAAGAATACTGCTGCAATAAATAATAAACAATATATTTCATGAACAAAATAAAAGAAAACACAACCCAAGGCTGGATCAACGGATTTATCGGAGTAGTATTATTCAGTGGCTCACTTCCAGCTACAAGAGTGGGAGTTTCAGAATTTAATCCCGTATTTTTCACAGTAGCCCGAGCCGCTATTGCAGGTGTGCTTGCACTTTCTGCTATTCTAATCTGCAAAGAGAAACGCCCTAGCAAAAAACAGATTTTACCACTAATAATTGTTTCGTCAGGAGTAGTAATTGGTTTTCCGCTACTTACCGCCTTAGCACTTCAGTATATAAACTCGGCACACTCCATTATCTTTGTTGGAATTCTGCCTGTAGCAACAGCTGTTTTTGGCATAATCAGAGGAGGCGAACGTCCTAAAGCTATTTTTTGGGTTTTCTCGATATTGGGAAGTCTTTTAGTGGCAGGGTACTCGGCATCCCAGGGAATTTCAGCGTCATCTGCAGGCGATCTTCTAATGGTAGCCGCAATAATATTGTGCGGACTTGGTTATGCCGAAGGAGCTAAACTTACTAAAACATTAGGAGGCTGGCAGGTAATTTCATGGGCATTGGTCATCTCTCTGCCTGTAATACTCCCACTCACATTTATTTACATGCCTGATACTTTTAGCAATATATCTTCAGGAGCCTGGATCAGTCTTGGGTATGTTTCTCTGTTCAGCATGTTTATAGCATTTATATTCTGGTACAAAGGTCTTGCTCAAGGTGGAATTGCAGTGATCGGCCAATTGCAGTTGCTGCAGCCGCTTTTTGGTCTTGCGCTGGCTGCTATGCTTCTTCATGAAAAGGTCAGCATCGGTATGCTGATTGTTATTTTGGGAGTAATCCTTTGTGTTGCAGGAACCAAAAAATTTGCCAAATAGAACTTTATAAAAATTAGAAGTCAAAAGAATTTTAAACTAAAAAACAACAAAATGTTTATACCTGATATTTTTAAATTTGAAGACTGGGAAGAAAAAATTGCCTTTATCAAACAATACAGCTTTGCGAGTATTATAACAGTGAAAGATGGCCTTCCTATTGCTACCCACCTCCCTTTTGCTATTGATGACAGCTCGGAAAAACTAATATTGACTTCTCATTTCGCAGCCGCCAATGAGCAGTCTAAATTTATTGAAGAAAGCATTTCACTTGTAATTTTCAGTGAGCCTCATGCCTATATTTCTCCAACGCATTATGATAAAATTGAAAGTGTTCCAACTTGGGATTATATAACAGTTCATGCATATGGCAAGGCAAAAATTATCAGCGATGAAAATATGAAATATAAAGCTCTGGAAAAAATGATCATGTCTTACGAACAAAGCTATAAAGAGCAATGGGATAATCTTCCCGATAAATTTAAAAAAAGCATGATGAGGGGAATAACTGCTTTTGAGTTTGAAGTCACCGATTTGCAGGGGCAGAAAAAATTAAGCCAGAACAAAACGGAGATTGAAAGAGAGCGCATAGCTGACCATCTCGAAAAGAGTGACCAAACTGTTGAAAAGCAATTAAGTCCATATTTAAAGTCAACAATCTAAATGATAGAGAAATCATTTCCAGACTTATTATAAGTAGATAACAAATATCATTAGAAAATTTATCCTCAATAAATTTTGATACTAATAATGTTAAAACTTAATTTTAAATTTACATATCACAAATATTTACTCTAAAACCATATCTTTTATATTAATAAAAAATCTGAAAATTAATATGTTTTAACATTTATCCTCTACGATACAATTAAACCGCTTTTCAATAATTTTAAATTTATTTTCTTACAAATTCACTTGAAAATAAGCTAATTTCTTTAAATCCTGCATAAAATTTGTGTGAATTTGTATCGTAGAGGTCACAAAAGCCAAAAGGCGTCAATTGAAGACAATTGACGCCTTTTTTTTTATTACCTTATATCAATTTTTTGACTCGTTTTTGAGCCGGTCCTAAAGTACAATCTTATATATAATTACATTAAATCTATTAAAGATTTGGTGTTTTATTTTTCATAATCCTTCTATATATTCTCTCCAAGAGCTGGTTTGTTTCTAATTGATATAGTATTAGTTTTTGATAATTCTGACTTTATTTTTACTAATGGACAAGCATTGCAGTGATTTTGGTAATCGTTTTACAACTGCTTTAACTTTGATCAATCAGCACTTTTTACAATGCTAATTGTAATAACAAAAATCATGCTTCTTAAAAATATATTTTATTGTACTTTTATTTAAAATATTTAAATCTATGTATGAACAGCTTTTCAGCTACATTAGCAGATACAGTGAATCTCCTCTTACAGTAGAAGATGAAGCATTAATTAAAACAGTACTCAAACCTGCCAAGTTAAAAAAGAAGGAGTTATTCCTCGAACAAGGAAATATCTGCCAGTATACGGGTTTTATAATAAAAGGCGCTATGAGACAATACAGCATTGACAGCGCCGGTAATGAGCATATCATCCAGCTGGCTCTTGAAAATTGGTGGATGGTGGATCGTGAAAGTTATCTTATGAAAACACCATCGGTATATAATATTGATGCATGGGAAGATACAGAACTTCTAATATTGGAAGCTGACGATCTGCAGCGTCTGCTTGAAATACCTACAATTAAGGAAATGTTCTGGAAAATGAACCAGAGCAGTTTCATTGCTTCCCAAAAAAGATTAAACAATTCCATTGCCCTTCCTGCCATGGAAAGATATGAGCAATTACTCAAAAGCTACCCTGATTTTGTACAGCGCTTTCCCCAGCATATCATTGCTTCTTATTTAGGTATCAGCAAGGAAACATTAAGCCGCGTACGCAGTAAGCTATTCCAAAAATAAAATTAAGATCCAGTTCTTCTATTTTTCTTATATCGTTCTTTATTGACAAATGTCATCGTTTTCTGCTTCATAGCTGCAATAAATTTGCCTTATAAATCAGTAACAAAGATTTTTGAAATTTATAACAACATTTAAAACATTAGAAAAATGAAACAGTTTACAAAAGATGATACCGTTATGCTATTAATTGATCATCAGACAGGCACACTTAATTTTGCAGCTAACAGACCTCACGAAATGATCGTGAGCAGAACAAGAGCTTTGGCTAAATTTGCAACAGCTTTAAACATTCCCGTTGTGCTTACCAGCAGCCAGGAAGATCATGCACAAGGACCTTTAATTCAGGATTTACAGGATCTGCTTCCTAAAGAGTATGCAGATAGAGTAAAAAGAGAAGGAATTACAAATGCATGGGATGACGAGAATTTTAAAAATGCTGTTCTAAAAGCAGCTGGCGGAAGAAAAAACGTAATCATGGCAGGCCTTACTAATGATGTATGTATTGTGTGGCCTTCAATTTCAATGCAGGAAGAAGGATTTAATGTTCAGGTAGTACTTGATGCAGGAGGATCTCCTTCACAAATTGCTGATGATATCGCACAGCAGACTTGGGAAAGCCAGGGTGTAAGAACTACAACAATCAACCAGATAATTTCTGAAATGGTGCACAACTGGGCAACAGAGGACGGTCAAAAAGTTCTTCCAATCCTTTTTGAAGAAGTTATGTCTAAAGTAGGACAGTTCTCTTAATTAATAGATTCTTATAATCGAAGCTGGATATTTAGGTATCCGGCTTCTTTAAAAATATTATTATGATACAGAAAATAAACAGCTCCCAATTTCTGGGTCACGGCCCGATAAAGATTCTTTATCCAGGTTCTGCCGTTTCAAGCACCGATACCGGAATAGGAAGCATAGGAAGAATTGACCATCCCGAAATAAATTCCAATACGGTTATAAAAATGCATCCGCACATCAATGATGAAATTCTTTCCTATTTCAGAACAGGGGAAGCAGAACACAGCGACTCAGAAGGATTTGTAAAGGTAATAGGCGGAAAAACCCTTATGCTGATGAAAGCCGGAAAATCATTCTTTCATGAAGAAAAAATTATGGGTCAGCAGCAGACAATGGAAGGACTTCAGATTTTTATCCGTCCCGGTAAAAAAGACTTGAACCCCGAAGTGGTATTTTTAGAACTGGAAGACCTTCATAGTGATAACATCTGGCGTATTATCGGGTCTCCAAATCCTGAAACTGAATTTCAATTCAGCAGCCAGACGTGGATTTATGATATGAAACTTCTTCATGGAAGCACTTCAGAAATACCCCAGCTGCCAAAGAATAATCTTACGGCTCTTTTATATGTCTTTCAGGGATCAGTGCAGGTAAATGATACTATTGATGTTAAGAAAAAAGAATGTATCGTATTTAAAGACGAGACTGTTTTAATTACAGCGTCAGAGGATACTGAACTTGTTTTATTCTTCACAGATGAACAAGGAGAAATCTTCAAGGGCGGAATGTACAGCGGAAATCAAATGTAATTATGGATAAAACTATCAAGATTATCAGTAAAAATGAAGGAGAACGACTGGCAGTTGCAGGCGGCAATTACAGAATTATAATCTCCGGAGAACAGACCAATGGTAATTACGCTGTTATCGAAATGATAGTGCCTCCCGGTGGAGGGCCGCCTCCGCATGCACATCCTGAAACCCAGGAAATGTTTCATGTGCTTGAAGGGGAACTGGAATTTAAAACTGAAGCAGGAAAGCAGGCTGTAGCTCAGGACGGATTCATAAATATCCCTTTTGGCGGCGCCGTGCACTGCTTTAAAAATACTTCAAAAAATTATGCACGTCTGCTTTGTACTGTAGTACCGGCAGGACTGGAAAACTTATTTCATGAAATAGGAACTCCGGTAAAGGCCGGCGAATTCCTGCCGGTTCCCGAACTCACAGAGAAACGGAAGGAATTCTTAAAAGAGATGGACCAGAAATACGGCCAGAGAACATACGCTCCTGATTACCTAGGATAGCAGTTCAATTCAATTAAATATAAAAATTTTGCGGACAGGTTTTTCCAGCGGGCTGATTGCTTAAAATCAGCACTGGATAATTCCTGCAATATTTCTATTGCCATGCAGAAACTGTTGTCTGTCCTTAGAATGTATTGTACAATACTGCCCTAAAAAAGAATAAAAATGGAAAATATAGATAAAAATACAGCAGAGCCGGGTAATTTAAGCAAAGAGCTTATAGGGGGGTCAGCAGAAGTTAACGGAATTAAAATTAATTATCTTATGGGAGGCAATCCTGAGGGCAGTCCTGTTCTTTTATGGCACGGCTTTTTAGGGACTTCAAGCTCCTGGAGAAAAGCAGCATCCATCTTAATTGATGCAGGAATTGCCGTTTTAATTCCTGATATGAGAGGATATGGTGATTCTGATAAACCGCAAGGCACTATCGGATATGATGCCCGCACAATCAGTGAGGATTTCAGGGCTTTAGTGAAAAAGCTGGATTTTGGAAAAGGAAAGCCTATTACCCTGGCGGCACATGATATGGGCGCGGCACCAGCCCTTATCTGGAGCGCTGACCACCCGCAGGAGATTGCCGCTTTATTTTATATAGAAATGGTAGTGATGCTGGATCAGGTGCTCAGCCCCCACTTATCATTCAGCCGTGAAACCATGGAAAGCCAGATGGGGCCGATGTGGTGGTGGATCCTTCCCCATGCTCCAAAGGCGCTTGAAGTACTTTTTACAGGAAGAGAACGTGAGTTCCTTACTTGGTTCTATGATTGGATGACTGTCGGAAAAGATGTAATTGACAGCGAACAGATTGATGAAATCTATCGCACATTCTCTGTGAATAATGGTTTCCAGGGTGCTTTTGGAATCTACAGAGGAGTCTTTGATTCTATAGATCAGACCACACCTTTACTTCAGAAAAAAATCAAAGTGCCAGTTACTGCTATCGGAGGAGAATATTCACTTGGAGCTGGTGTTGGCGAAATGACCAAGCTGGTAGCGGAAAATGTAACTTCAATTGTAATCGAAAATGCCGGTCACTTTCTTCCTGAAGAAAAGCCACAGGAAATAGCACATCACATTTTGACTAATTTCTAACTTCGGAAATTTATAGAGTGAATCTAATTATTATATTTTAATAACAAAATAAGATGCAAAATTTAGTACATTTTTCTTTCAATCCCCAACAGGACATCTAAACCAAATTTATAAAGCCAATGGAAGACAGACATTACATATAGTACGCCAATTTCTTCAAATCATCCAAAAATGATGTTGTAATTTGTCCAGTCGAGGTCACAAAATTAAAATCCCATTTCTAACGAAATGGGATTTTTTTATGCTTTTTTTTCTACTGCTTTAGCATATTTATGTATTATCACTTTCAACCATGTTCACACGCTAGAAGCTTGCGCAAGCTTGAATAATTCAAGGTTTTACTACTTCTTTATGATAGGAATTTCAAAAGTAGTCTTAACACTTTGCATTGAAACAAAAGTTTTAAACTTTTTAATGTTAGGATTACCAAAAAATAATTTTCTGGTCAGTTTCTCATAATCTGACATTGTAGGCAGTACCAACACAAGTATAAAATCAACGTCACCTGTTACATAATAACATTGCTGGACTTCAGGAATACTGCTAAAAAGCTGCTTGGCTTCATCTATTAATTTTAGTTGCTCGTCTTTCAACTCCACTTCTACAAATATAGTCAGAGGATGTCCAAGTTCACTTTGATCGACCACTGACACGTCTGCAATTATAACACCTGTCTCACGCATTCTCCTAATACGTCTTTGCACCGCAGCTGCTGAGAGTCCAATTCTATCGCCGATATCTCTTTGCGGTGTTAGATTATTCTTTTGAAGAACTTCTAATATCTCTAAATCAAATTTATCTAATGTCATTTTTTTATATTAATGAAACAAAATTGCAAATACAGTCTGTAAATTAACAAAAATAAACACATCTAGTGAATTATTTTTGCGCCATAAACTATTTCTCTATTATTAAATACAATTAAATGAAAGAAAAAAATAAACAACTGGCAGGATTTTTATTAGCTATTATTGCTGCAATTTTCTGGGGTGTCTCCGGAACATTTGGTCAATTCCTTTTTGAGCAAAGGCAAATTAATGTCGAATGGCTTGTTACCGTGAGATTGCTTTTCTCAGCAATATTATTATTACTATTTTCCTTGATAAATAAGCAAAAAGATCTTTGGCTGATATGGCGTAATAAGAGAGATGTTTTTCAACTTTTACTATTCAGCCTTCTTGGAATGATGGCTGTTCAATATACTTATTTTGCTGCCATTAAATACTCTAATGCTGCAACGGCAACTGTCCTTCAATATTCCGGACCAGTAATAATAGCAATTTATCTGGCTTTAAAAAATAAAAAAAATCCAAAACCTATTGAATATCTGGCAATATTTCTTGCGGTAGTCGGAACATATCTATTAGTTACACACGGTAATACTGATGGTCTTTCTATTTCCACGGCAGCTCTTTATTGGGGATTAGCTTCTGCATTATCACTGGCTTTTTACAGCATTCAGCCAATTGGCCTGCTTAAACGTTATAATTCAGCAGTTGTTATTGGATGGGCAATGCTGATTGGAGGAATGGTACTTAGTTTTGTTCATTCTCCATTGGACGTTACTGGAAAATGGGATAACTATACTTATTTATACACCACATTTATAATACTTTTTGGGACTCTCACAGCATTTTACGCCTATCTTACAGCAGTAAAAATAATCGGCTCACAAAAAACAAGTTTGTTAGCATCTGCTGAACCTTTATCGGCAGCTATTATTTCTGTACTTTGGCTGAACGTCACATTCGGTATAATGGACTGGATTGGCAGTATATTTATAATTTCAACAATTTTCTTACTCAGAAGATTGTGAATTTCTTTTCTAATTCCATCAGAGGTCACAAAATTAAAATCCCATTTCATTAGAAATGGGATTTTTTTTTAATTTTTGAAACACGAAATCAGGAAACATCCGCACAGCTTTTCATAAGAACTCTTCAGAGAGCTGGTAATTTTATTTAGATATAATATATTTTGTCTTAATAATAAGATGTAATAACTTTATTGTAAAAACAAGATATAGCATATAATAAAATAGCGCTATAATGACCATAAAAGATTATGTCTTTATCTTTTTTCTTAGTAAGCCAAAAATAAGGACGATCGAATAGGCCCACATGAGCCAGGAACTAAATACAACACCATCAGCTGTTGGCAAATTGGGAAAAACTAATGAAAAAAAATAAATGCACAATGTATCTAATAGCATTCCCGGAAGGATCATAATCACAGTAGAATGAATCGCCTCCAATTTATTCAATTTGTATTTATTATTTACACTATTAACAATAATTCCAAGCACTGGGATTAAAATAATGTACAATGCTATCAAAATAAAAGTATTGTCTGTTATAAAAAAATAATGTCCAAAAAGTCTAAATGTAATTGTTGCCATTAACCAAATGCCGAAACCGACCAAGAAGCTCAAAACTTTGTAATTCATTATAATTATCTGGTTTAAAATTGTGTGTTATATTTTGTATAAATTCAGTAGTTATCAGTCGTATTGATAGCAAATTTAACAAAAAAAACACTTTTAAAAGATGCGTACTTTCAATTATTAATTATTCCTCAACTGAGGCACAAAAAGATTTATTCCTATAAAAAAGTAAAGCTCTTTTATCAAAAATAAAAGAGCTAATTTATACCTTAAACACGAATCTCATCTAAATTGAAATAGCCTTAGTTAAGATTGATATTTTTAATTTCTACATTTAGTTTCGTTGCTATTTATTGTTTTTTCAACCTTTTAAAATCCTCTATATATAAACCTTTGGCTGTATTTGTAGGGTTAAATGCAGCAAGATTGTCCATTTTTAATGATAAAGAAGAATTGGCGTTTTTTGCTGTAGCTCGCACAGTTTGACCTGTAATTAATTCGAGAGCTTTATTCAAATAAGGATCTTTTACGTTTCCAAATTCAACCAGGTTTAAGAAAGTACTATAAGGATTGATTTCGTAATCAGGTACAATTTTCGCTGGATTTGCGTCTTTGTCTTTATTGTAATATGAAAAAGTAATGGGCTGCAATTGCCATTTATGTTTAGTGCTTCGATTAACATAAGACGTATAATCACTAGCAGGAGAATCGTATAGTGTGTTTGAGCCAACAAATTTACCAACGGTTTCTTCGCCTATTGTTATTACGTTAATGTATTTTTTTAGACATTGTATCGTGAGCTCGCTCGCAGAAGCGGTTTGAAAACTTACCAGCACATATATTTTTGTCAAAGCAAGGCTGTTTATACTTTCTTCTCTCTGAAAAGTTGGTTTGTTATCAACCAAGTTAAAAATGTTTACTTTTTCAGAAAGATTTTCATAGCCGTCTTCACTATTGTGTTTATTATTGAAGTCTAAATAAATATATGGTTTATTGGTAAAACTGCCATTAATCATTTGAGCCAGAGCAACTGCTGTTTCTAATGAACCGCCTCCATTGTATCTTAAATCTAAAACCAATTCATTAATTCCATCCACTTGCATTTTAGCGAAAGCCGAATTGAGTTCATCATTATAATCGGATTTGAAACCATTAAAAACTAGATAACCAACATTCTTTGCTCCGTATACTTTCTTTTCGTAATAAGCAACTGGGTTTTCATCAATTTCGGCTTTTGATACACTCACAGTTCCTGCTTTGTCTGTGGTTACTAAACCACCGCTTGAAAATTGTACGCTTGCTGCCAAAGTAATTGTCAATTGTGCATTTTCTAGTTGGTCATAATTACTTGACGTAAGCTGGCTTCCATTTACTTTTGTAATAACGTCACCTCTTTTCAATCCTGCCAAAGCTGCTGGTGAATTAGGTACGATGTAGTTAATTAAGGCTACCAAATTTGTATTCGATGCATCTTTAGGGTAAATTGCGTAATTAAAACCACCCTTTTTTTCGACTTCTGCAATTTTTGAAACACGCACTATCTCATTACTGTTTTCAATCCAAGAAAATCTATCGACAGTTCCTCTTTGATATAGAAGTGAATAAAAAAGCGCATCGGGAGTTTTTCCATTGACTAAATTGTTATATACTTCGGTAGAAGTGATTTTGTCGTCGGACAAATTAGCAACGTTGGGCTGCCAGTAGTACCAAGAATTCATAGCTTTCCAAACAAAGTTGTTAATCTCGTCTGGCTTGGTCGTTGTGGCTTCTTTAGTGTCAGAATCAGAATCCTTGCTGCAAGCTGTAAAAACCAATCCTACAAGTAATGTCTTAACAATATATTTTAATTTCATTATTTTTTCAATCGTTTAATTTAAGCTAATTTTGTAGTTGTAAAACGCTAAAATTATGAAAAATAGTATCCCTAAAGCCGTCTTTTTATTATTTTCTTTTGGACTTTTTTTTCTTTCCTGTTCAAGACAGCTTTTAGATATTAAAAATCAAACGTATAAAAGTTATAACAGCAATAGCGAAAGAGGGTATATAGTTAGTTTTAAATTAAATGACACTGCTGTTGTTCCTAAATCGGTTGTGATTAATGGTATTGTTCAGGATATATCAAAAGCAAATAAAATTGGAGATACTTACCAGATAAATATGATTGCGCAAACTACCCTAATTCATAATTACAAGGTAAAATTTGATAACAAAGAAAATGGAATTTATTTTGAGAAAAATTCAAGTACATTTTTTCAACCTGTAAAATTCAAATTAATCACAGACTAGTTGAAAAAGTTTAATTATAGTTGAATATTTTTTTTTCTTTAACATACAAAAATTCATCATCTCAATCTGTCTTGATAGAGATGATGAATTAATTCTATTTGGAATTTACTCCACTCCTCCGCCTAAAGCGCGGTAGAGGTTTACGGACGCATTTAATCTTTCCAATTTTATAGTGATCAAATCGAGATCATTTTGCAATGCACTGTTTTGTGCTGCAATAATTTCAAGATAATTTGCCATTCCGCTTTTATATAAAAGTGAAGCATCGGCAGTAGCTTTGTCTAAAGAAGCCGCTTTTTCTTGAGCCAGTTCAATGCGCTGGTCAGCATATTTCAATCTTGACATGGCATCTGAAACCTCACCAACAGCAGTAATAAAAGATTGTTTAAACGATACAACTGCTTTTTCCTGTTCTAAAACGGCAACCTCGTAAGCTGTTCTTAAAGCTTTTTTCTGAAAAATAGGCTGTGCCAGATTCGCCGCTATATTTTTTGTAACTGATCCGGGAAAATTAAACCAGGTATCAAACTCAAATGAATTGATTCCAATTGACGGATTTAAACTCAGCGTTGGGTACATGGTGGCTTTGGCTAAACCTGTTTTAGCTGTTGCCGACATAACTGCATATTCACTCGCTTTTACATCGGGTCTTCGGCTTAAAAGTGAAGCTGGAATTCCTGATGGCATCTCGAAAGCAAATTCATCAACATTTAGATTTCCTGAACGCTCTATTGTATTTGGATATTCGCCGCACAAAATCTGTAAGGCATTTTCCTGAACCGCTATATTCGCTTTTGCTAAAGGAACGAGCAATTCTGCTGTTTTTTTCTGAGCCTCTGTCTGATTTACTGCCAAAGAGCTTATAGTGCCCGAATTGTACTGCAGTTTCATCATTTTAAGCGTATTGTCGCTTAATTCAATATTCTTTTCAGCAATTTTCAATTGTTCATCCAATCCTAAAAGATTGTAATACGATTGTGCTACTTGAACAATAATTCTTGTTTTTAAAGCAGACAGGTTTTCTTTCTGAGCAAAATAAGCCGCTTTTGCATCTCTTTTCTGCATGGCTGCTTTTCCCCAAATATCAACTTCCCAAGACATTTTTAAAGAAGCATTATAATCGTCCATATAATCTTTACTCGTAAACTGTGAACTTAAAGATCCGTTTAACGAATTCTTTGAAAGGTAGGAACGGCTTGCTCCTGCATCAAAAACAAGTGTTGGAAGTAAGGACAACTTGGCTTGCTTGTAAGCAAGATCAAGCTGTTCCATACTTTTCACTGCAATAAGCACCTCGTTGTTTTTAACGAGGGCTTTTTCAATCAAATTAACCAACAAAGGATCTTTGTAATAGTTTTTCCACGGCAGTAAAACCGTGTCTGCGGTAACCGCAATTTCTTCACGGTATTTTTCCGGCGCTTGTAAATCTGCACGGGAATATTTTTTTCCTACCACACATGAGGTCATGAGCGTTCCGGTAAGTAAAACTATTCCAATTTTATATAGTGTTTTCATTATTATTATTCTTTTATAGTTTGAACTTGCGCTGCAACCTTCTTACCCGATACTTTTTCCTGTAAATATTGGAATACGATAAAAAGCAACGGAATTACAAAAATTCCTAAAATAACACCGCTTAACATTCCGATTGAAGCACTAACACTAATCGATCTGTTTCCAACTGCAGTTCCTCCAGAAGCAAACATCAACGGAATCATACCTACAATAAAGGCCAATGAAGTCATGATAATTGGCCGTAACCTTGATCTTGCGCCTTCAATCGCTGCTTCGACAATACTTAAACCTGAAAGACGTCTTTGAAGCGCAAACTCTACAATCAAAATAGCATTCTTGGCGAGAAGTCCCACGAGCATAATGAGTCCGACCTGAACATAAATGTTGTTATCTAACCCAACTGCTTTTACTCCGGCAAAAGCACCTAATATTCCTGTTGGAATTGACAGTAAAACCGCCAACGGCAATAAATAACTTTCATATTGTGCTGCTAATAAAAAGAATACAAACAACAGACATAATCCAAAAATGGCAACAGTTTGGTTTCCTCCTGCTTTTTCTTCCAAACTTAAACCTGTCCATTCGTAACTGTAATCAGAAGGAAGTTTATCTAAAACCTTTTCTAAATTCCCCATAATCTGACCGTTACTGTAACCCGGTAATGCCATTGCAGTAATATTTACGGAATTGTAAAGGTTGTAACGGTTTACTGATTCTGGTCCGTACACTTTATGGAATTTCACGATTGATTTTACAGGAACCATCTGCATCTCTGCATTTCTAACGAAAATCTCATTAAAGGCATCTTGATCCATTCTGAAAATTCCATCAGCTTTTACATTTACTCTGTAAAACTTACCAAATCTTGTAAAATCTGATGATTGATCTCCTGCAAAATACGTTTGGATATTTCCTAGCAGTTCTTTCACATTCACTCCCATCTGGCGGGCTTTGTCTTCATCAACTTCTAATTCCAGCTGCGGATAATCGGCTCTAAAAGTCGTATACGCATATTGAACTCCAGGTTGCTGCATAATCTGTCCGATTACTTTATCTGACATTGCTTTTAAAGCTTCTGGACTTCTTGCCATTCTGTCTTGCAATACAATTTCAGCACCACTTGTTACACCAAATCCTTCAACAGGCGGCATTCTGAAAACCATAATCGAACCTTCTTTGATTTTGGATAATTTAGCCGTTACACTATTCAAAATTTCATCAATATCTTTAACTTCACCTCTTTCTTTTTTAGGTTTTAATTTAATAAAACCTAATCCGTATGCGGTACTGGCACTATTGCTTAAAATATTAAATCCTGTAATACTGGTATTAACATCAATCGCTTTTTCTGATTCTAATATTTTCTCCATTCTCTGCACTACTTCAGTAGTACGATCAAGTGCAGTTCCCGGCGGCATTGATAAACTGTATACCATGAATCCATCATCTTCAAGTGGAACAAAACTTTTTGGTGTAGACATCATCATATATACCGCAAGAGCTGTTATTCCGGTAACCAATCCCGCTGCAATCCATTTTCTTCCAATAAGAAAACGAACACCTTTGATGTATCTTCCTGTAAAATTGTTGAAACTTGTATTGAATCCAACAAAAAAGCGGTCTTTAAAACTGGTTTTGTGCTCGTGATTTCCATGTTTATCACCATGATTCTTTAGCAATAATGCGCATAAAGCCGGAGTCAGCGTCAAGGCATTTACAGCCGAGATAATAATCGCAATCGCCAAAGTATAGGCAAATTGTTTATAAAAAATCCCCGAAGATCCTGTCATAAAACCAATTGGAATAAATACGGCTGACATAACTAAAGTAATCGAAACTACTGCTCCTGTAATCTCCGCCATTGCCCCGTGAGTGGCTTCTTTTGCTGAAATTCCTGCATCTTCTTCCATTTTACTGTGAACGGCTTCGACGACCACAATAGCATCATCCACTACAATTCCGATGGCCAAAACCAACGCAAAGAGGGTTAGAATATTTATGGTAAATCCGAAAACCAACAAGAAGAAAAAGGTTCCTACAATAGCCACTGGCACTGCAATCGCTGGAATTATCGTCGAGCGAATATCTTGCAGGAATATAAATACGACTATAAATACCAGAATAAAAGCTTCAAACAAAGTCGATTTTACCTGTCCTGTTGCTTCATCCAAACGTTCTTTGGTACTCATTACGTTTACGTATTTTATACCTGGAGGAAAAGATTTCGATAATCGCTCTACTTCTTTATTAATCCCAATTTCAATATCGTTTGCATTCGATCCTGAAGTCTGTAAAATTGCCATCGTAACCGCATTTTTACTGTTCGATTTATTGTCTCCGCTGTACGAAATAGAACCAAATTCTACTCGCGCAACATCTTTTAATCGCAGGACATTACTTCCGTTATTTTTAACTACAATATTTTCATATTGCTCTGGTTTGTTCTTTTTTCCTTTGTAACGAATTACATATTCTAAAGCGGCTTTAGATTCTTCTCCTAATTTTCCGGGAGCCGATTCTAAACTTTGATCTGCAATTGCCTGCGTAACATCTGAAGGAACTAAACCTGCATTTGCCATTTTTCTAGGATCAAGCCATACACGCATGGAATAATCTTTTTGTCCAAAAATCTGAACCTGTCCCACACCCGGAACACGTTTCATTTGAGGCACTAAATTGATATTGGCATAATTTTGCAAAAACAACTCATCATACTTGTTATTATCATCTGTATATAAGTTGAAAATAACAATCATACTATTTTGCTGTTTCGAAGTCGTAAGTCCCATACGAATTACTTCCTGCGGTAATTTCGGCGTCGCTTGCTGTACTCTGTTCTGCACATTTACCGCTGCCTGATCTGGATCTACGCCTTGTTTAAAAATAACGCTGATCGAAAAGGATCCATCGTTACTGGCAGTAGATTTTATGTACTCCATATTTTCAACCCCGTTAATTTGTTCCTCTAATGGGGTTACCACTGAACGAATAACGGTTTCACTATTTCCTCCTGGGTACGTACCGCTTACCATTACAGTCGGCGGCGAAATATCA
The DNA here is from genome assembly GCF_004119495.1 of Flavobacterium sp. YO12. GTDB lineage: Bacteria > Bacteroidota > Bacteroidia > Flavobacteriales > Flavobacteriaceae > Flavobacterium. The sequence continues at coordinate 13,047 of NZ_NRQU01000057.1, read as the reverse complement.
GGAAATCTCGTTACAGATAATCTGGTAAGACCAATGATCCCCAAGATTACCAATACAATAGAGATAACTGTGGCCAATACCGGCCTGTCTATTATTTTCTTTAACATGGAAAATGTTATTATAAGTTTAAATCAAATATTATTTACTGCTTATGGCTTTACCAGCGATTTTTGGAACTACTTCCATACTATCGTAAAGCACATCGATAGAATTTAAAGCCACTTTGTCTCCTGATTTTAAACCTGATTTTACGAAGTAATCTACTCCGGCGCTTCCTGCAATTTCAATAGGAACCATGGCTACTTTATTGCCTTCTTTCAAAACAAAAACGAAAAATTTATCCTGAATATCTTTTACACTTGCCATTGGAACTGTAATTACTGATGATAAACTTTTGTTTAATACTACTCTTGCTGAACCTCCAGAACGCAATTCTTTTTTCGGGTTTGGAAAAATGGCTTTTAAAGCAATTGTACCTGTTGTACGATCAATGTTTCCACTGGCCACTTCCAGTTTTCCTTTTTGATCGTATAGGGTGTCATCGGCCATAATCAAACTTACTGTTTGATCGCTTTTTGAATCTTTTGAGAAAGCCAGATAATCGGCTTCTGTCAGCGAAAAATAAACAAACACATTGTTAATTTCTGAAAGCGTAGTTAAAGGAACGGCATCGTTTGGTGTAACTAAATTTCCTATACGATTTGGAATACGACTAATATAACCGCTTACAGGAGCTTTAATCAAAGAGAAATCGGCATTTAACTTTGATGATCCTAAAGCTGCCTTAGCCTGCGCTACTTGAGCTGTCGCTGCTTCGTAACTAGCTTGCGCTGTTTTTAACTGCATATCAGAGAAAACTTTTCCTTCAACAAGCGGTTTGATTTTTTCTACTTCCAACTTTGCATTGGCTTGGTTCGCCAAAGCACTTTTGTAAGCCGCAAGGCTGTTGTTTACCTGCTCGGCATATATGTCGCCTTTAATTTTAAAAAGAGATTGCCCTTTGTTTACATAATCTCCTTCTTTGACATAAATGGCTTCAAGATAACCTGATACCTGCGCTTTTATATCAACGTTTACAGTACCTTCTACTGTTCCGGGATATTTTTTTTCTACATCGCCTGTTGCGGAACTGGTCTGTAAAAAGTCAACTTCTGGTTTTGGCGGAGCTTGCTGCGCATCTGCACTTTTCCCACACGAAGAGAAAGAAATGATTATCAATAAAACCGCAATCCTGCCAATTGCTTTATTATTCTTAAAAAACTGTTTTGTCATTTTACTTTTCATTTTAAATGAATTACCTCAAATTTGACAGCAAATTAACAACTCAAAGGAGCCTTTTTATGGGATAAACTTACCCAAACGGAATTTTTCGATACTGAAACGAAGACGTAAGTCTACCCAAATAATAGCGCATAAAAAAAACCTTATGCTATAGTACTACACGCTATAGAAAGGCTTTTTTATAATTATTTTGAAAGAAGATTAAATCACAACGATTTTTCTCAGCAACGAGAAATACGCATGTAATCCTGATAGTTATCGAGAGCGAAGACGTAAAGATTTAGGCCTATAATTTTAAGCCTATTACAAAAACTTCAGAAGAGTTAGATAGAATTAAAGGATTGAAAAGATTCTTTTTTCTCGCAGATTTAAAAAGATTTTAGCAGATTTAATCACGTACTATTTTACTTCACGCAGATTCTGCAGATTAAAGCAGATTTAAACTAAAATATTATGAATAATAATCTGCACTTATCGGCTTAAATCTTTTTAAATCTGCGTGAAAAAACGATTCATGAATTGCTTCGCCTGTTCGCTATCGCTAAAGTCGTGGCGAAAAAAAACTATTAAAAAAAGTAGTTAGATAGAATTAGAAGGACTGAAAAGATTCATTTTTTCTCGCAGATTGAGGAGATTTAACAGATTTTTAATTTACAGTTTATTTTTCTGAAAGAGGGCAAATTAAAGAAACCTTTAAACCTCTGTCACTTTGCACCTTTGCATCTTTAAACCTTTCCTAGCGATCCATCCATTGTTTAAAATAGGGAGCTTTTTCGCGGCTTATAATTACTTCGCGCTCTGGATCAGCTTTTAACTGAATTTTAAGTTTGGCATTAAAATAATTGGCGATCGATTTTATGCTTTCGGCACGTATGAAAAACTGCCTGTTGGCGCGAAAAAAAACATCGGGATCAAGTTCCTGCTCCAATTCTTCCATAGTTTGCGGAATTGGAATTACCATTTCCGATTTTAAAACCAAATTTGAAGTTTTAAATTCGGAATAGATAAAATCAATATCGTTAACATTCACACTTTTGTAGCCGTCACGATACGTTACTAAAAAGCGAAGACGAAAATTCGGTTTATTTATAAAACCTTTTAAAATTTCGGCAATATCAATATTACTGTCAGATTTAGATAATTTTTTAAACTTTTGCAAGGCAAATTCCAATTCGCTCTTATCAATAGGTTTCATCAAATAATCGATACTGTTGACCTTAAAGGCTCTTACCGCATATTCATCGTAAGCTGTGGTAAAAATAACAGGACTTGTAATTTTTATTTCTTCAAAAATAGAAAAACTAATTCCATCTGCCAGTCGAATATCCATGGTTATTAAATCTGGTTTTTCGTTTGCACGAAGCCACTTTACAGCCCCTTCAACGGTATCAATAATAGCAAGAATCTCGCAATTGGTTTCTAATTCTTCTAAGAGTCTTTTAAGTCGACTGGCATTAATACTCTCATCTTCAATAATCAAAATTCTCATACTCTTTATATTAATGGTAAACGCACTATAAAACTTTCTAATGACTGTGAAAAAACAGGCTTTTTGTTAAATAGAATCTTATAGCGAAATTCAATATTTTTTCGCCCTACGCCTGTAGAAACAAGGGATTTTCCTGAAGTAAGCTGTAAATTATTTTTTACTATTAAACTTTTTTCTTCTGAATAAATGGATATAATTAACGGACTCGATAATGTTGCCATGTTATGTTTTACGGCATTTTCGACCAATAACTGTAAAGTTAATGGCGGCAAATGAAGATCAAGACAATCGCTGTCAACTTCTAAATGTAAGTCAATTTTTTCACCCAATCGTTTTTTTAGCAGATAGAAATAGGCATTTAAAAATTCCATTTCTTCTCTTACCGTTATAGTGTCTTTATCCAAGTTCGAAATCATATAGCGGTACACTCTCGTAATATTTTCCAAGAAAGATCCTGCTTCTTGTTGATCCTCATGAATCAGTTCAGTCAATGTACTGAAATTATTAAATATAAAATGAGGATCTAACTGCAATTTTAGCGATTCTAACTGTGATCGTGTTACGGCTTCCTGAAGTTCTGAGGCTTTAATTTTAAGCTCAGCTGCTTCATTTGAAGTCACACGCCAGCGGTTCAATAAAAAAATTCCGGTATGTACTGAACTAATAAAAAGTGATAATATTACAGCCATAATATTAGACTGCCAAATAATGAGTAGTTCATTTTCTTCTAAACAAGCTTCGGGATATAGATAGTTCCATAAATATGAAAAAATATAATTTAAAAGAATGTTTCCCGCTATGAGGCACATAAACTGCGCAATTGCTCTAAAAATAGGATTATGCTCCCAACGTATCAAACGATTTAAACTTCGTCCAACAAAAAGGCTTAATTCTGTAAGTACACCACAGTATATTAGAATAATAAAAATATCGAATGTCGAGTCAAGAGATATTAAAGATTCTTCTTGATACGGATTCAACAGATAATAGGAAGACAGATACACTAAAAAAACTACCGGAATGACTATAATTCTATAGTATTTGTAGAAAAAATTCTTCCCCGAAATTTTATTTTGAACGCTTACTCCCATTTACTTACAACAACTGGTTTATGAATAAATTTAGACTTTTAATTTTAAACAAAGATAAAAATTGAAAAAATCCTATTTTGATTCATCTTTAAAATTACGATAATTGTGGCTCTAAAACTTTTCTTTTTTGAATTGTTTTATTAGACTTCTGTGATTTTCTTTCTCTCATAACACCCCATTTTAAACAGGTTGCTCCCCAAGAAAATCCAGCGCCAAAAGTAGTTATAAGCAGGTTTTGTCCTTCTTTAAAATCGGCAGCATAATCCCATAAACATAACGGAATTGTCGCCGAGGTTGTATTACCATATCTTTCAATATTAACTTTTACTTTTTTATTATCGATAGCAAGATTCTCACTCACAGCATTTATAATTCTCAGGTTTGCCTGATGTGGTATAACCCAGTCAATTTCATCAGCATCTAGACCATTACTAATCAAAACATCTCTTGATACGCTTGACATTGCTTCAACAGCTCTTTTAAACACAAACGATCCTTCTTGTGTAATAAAATGTTTTTTGTGTAGAATACTCTGCATACTGGCAGGAAATTTAGACCCTCCTGCTGGTACAATTAAAGATTCAGTACCGCTTCCGTCAGTTTTTAAAATACTCTTCATTAATCCGTATTCTGTTTCAGTCTTTTCTAAAAGCACTGCTCCTGCTCCGTCTCCAAAAAGAATACAAGTATTTCGATCTTCATAATCAACAATCGAACTCATTTTGTCTGCACCAGCTACAATAATCTTCTTATAACGTCCGCTTTCAATCATAGTGGCACCCATTTCAAGGGCATACAAAAAACCACTGCAAGCTGCATTCATATCAAAACCAAAAGCATTTTTAAGTCCGCTCAGCTCACATATTTTACTGGCTGTTGGCGCCAAAATATGATCTGGTGTCGCTGTTGCGAGTATCAAAACTTCAATTTCAGAAGCATCAACATCATAATTGCTCAATAGATTTTCGATCGCACCGCAGGCAAGATCAGAAGTACTTTTACCTACTGCAATTCGTCTTTCTTTTATTCCGGTTCTCTTCTCAATCCATTGCTCTGTAGTCTCAACAGTTTCCGAAATTGTTTTATTATTTAGGATTGAAGTGGGTACAAAACCGCCTATAGCTGTAATTACTGCCTTCATTTTTTTATTTTTTATTTTTTTAATTCTTTGGAATAGATAATAATGGAATATCTAAACCTGCTGCCATAATTCTAGTTTTACTTCTATGAATCAGTGAATCCCAAAAACCATATTTTTGAGGTGCCATTACTAAAATATCGGCTTCAAAATTTTTAATTTCTTTCTTAATTTCATCGATCACTGCATTTGATCTTACGTTTTTATAAATGTATTTTACATCTTCAAACTTTTTTTCGATTGAAGAGTTTAGTAAAATTTTACCTTGTTCTTCTCTTATTTCGTCCAGTTTTTCATCAACGCTGAAAAATTCAATTTCAGAACCTAAGTTGCCAATCACCTCTCTAATCCATGTAAATCTTCTAATTGACGATAAACTTAGCGTATCGCAGGCATACAGGATTTTTTTTGCGTTTTGAAAACGAGCATTTTCTGGAACAGCCAAAATAGGAATGTTTAAACTTTTAATAACCGAAGTGGTTGTATTTCCCAATAAGTCCTGCTCCAATGAACGTTCTGCCATTCCCATAACAACAAAATCAGCATTGGTTTGATCAATGATAGCAGGAAGTTCGTCTTCTAAAAAAGAATAACTGCAAATACTTTCTACCGAAATTTTAAACAAATCTGCGATCTCTGAAGCTAAAACCTGAACTCGTAAAGCTGCTTTATCCATTTGTTTCTGCATCGATTCGGCAGTAATCAAAGAATTAGCACTGTGAACGCTTAACGAAAATGAATTAAACAAAATAAGTTTGGCACCTGTTGCTTTTGCAAGTCCTGCGGCATAAGTTACTGCATTGTCTGCGATAGTAGAAAAATTTGTAGCGGCGATTATGGTAAGTGGAGTGATCATAGATATATAGATTAAGCAATTATTGCCGTAAAATTGCTGAATTAAACTTTTCCTTTTTTTTTAAAATTACCGAAGAATCATATTTTTAGACCCAACCGTAATATTTACATTCTGAAAATTTTCACTGAAGCTTTTTTTCATTTAATATTACTTTGGAATGGATACCTTTTTTGCCACAAAAAGTTAAGGCTCTTTATTTTTACTTAAAAAAAAGTACAAAACTACACCCTTTCGATTTTACAAATAAAACAACAGGCCTCCGAATTTCTTGCGTGAAGATATTCAACATCACATTTTGTTTCAAAGATTTCAGCAATTAGTAAATCGATATCATTATCGCCAACTAATTTAGTAAAAATCATTTTTTGTTCTTTGCTATATCCGATTAGCGATAACGGAAAATTTTCTTTATCTGCTTTTATTTCTTTGGGAAAATTGTAAATATCCGAATATTGCTCCACTTCGTTTTTGTGAATAAATATAGGTCCAGATTGATTAAAGGCATTATGTTCTGAAAACGGGCTATAAGCAAAAACCAAACGGATATCCTGATTAACATTAAATGGTTTCAACGAAACTCGACATGGTCCTTTTCCCATTGCTAATTGCTCGTAAACTTGATTACCAAAATTATCAATATTTGTTTTCCGAATTTGTCTTACAAACTCATTAGATAACGGAACAATTTTAAAATTTTTCATATTTTTTATATTTTAAGTCAAAACAAATTTATATTCTGTTCCTCTTATTAAAAATCCGTTTCTTGCTCAATTAAAGCTCCTATATCATAAAAGAAAATTTTATCAGTATGATGATTTTTCAAGCCTTTACTGCCATAAATTTTATGGTTTGATATTTTCACAAATAATCCTTAGTCTCAATAATAGAAATTCAAATTAAAGCTAAGTATACTATACATCTCACTTGAAAAAGGTTAGCGATCTATTATTGATCTCTCCTAAAACAAAAAATATTTTGAAATAAATTTGCTTAAACGTTTAACTTTATTATATTTGCCTTTCAAGAAAACGTTATAGTGAAAAAAGTTTCCATAAAAGATGTAGCATTAAAAGCAGGTGTATCTATCGCCTCGGTTTCGTATGTGCTTAATAATAAGCCCAACGGCCGCATTGGAAAAGAAACTACGGAAAAAGTTATAAAGGCAGCCGAAGAATTAAACTATCGTGCCAACACTGCGGCTAAAAATCTAAAAACGCAACGCACCAATATTATTGGACTCATTGTAGCAGATATTGCCAATCCTTATTTCTCGCAAATAGCCAGAATAATCGAAAATGAAGCCACTAAAAAAAGATACACGCTTATTATTGGAAGTTCTGACGAAAATAAAGAAAAATTTGAAAGTCTTGTAAGTATGTTTTACCACCGTCAAGCGGAAGGACTAATTATTGCACCAGTTGAAAATTCAGAAGCCTGCCTGCAAAAACTACAAAAACAAAATATTCCATTTGTTTTCATAGACCGTTATCTTCCAAAGATCAAGGCAGACAATATTCAGATTAACAATTATGACATTAGTTATAATGTAACCCAGCATCTTATCAAAGAAAAGCGTAGCAATATACTTCTTGTAGCTTATGATACAACTCTGGATCATTTGATGCAAAGAACACAGGGTTTTAAAGATGCTTTGAAGAAATACAACATCCCGTGCAACGATTATAATGTATTGAATATTAATAAAGATCATATTGATCAGGATATTGATCAAGGTTTTAGTACAATATTTCAAAGCAAAAACAAGCCTGATGCCGTATTTTTTGTTAGTAATAAATTGGCCGTTTCAGGTCTAAAAAAGCTCATGAAATTGGGTATAGCTATTCCTACTGATCTAGCGGTTGTGGCTTTTGATGAAACGGAAGCTTACGAACTCTTCAGTGTTCCATTATCTTATGTAAGTCAGCCTTTAACGGATATTGGTATTTCAGCAGTCGAGCTTATTCATAATAAAATTACAGATCCGCTGCTTCCAATAAAAAATATTACGCTAGAAGCTCAAATGCATATTAAAGCCTCTTCAAAATCGAACAATTTATAATATTTTTTTATTTATCATTTTGCTTAAACGTTTAACCTAATCATTTATGAAATTAGAAACTCTACCTCTTCCTATACAAAATAGCATATCAGAAATACAAATCAATATGCCTTTCAAAATTTAATAATCTATAATATTTTTTTATTTAACACTTTGCTTAAACGTTTAATCTAACCACTTATGAAAGAACAAACCACTAAATCGTCCATATACTGCTATGGAGAAGTACTTTGGGATATATTCCCTGACGGAGCACGCGCTGGAGGAGCTCCTTTTAATGTAGCTTACAATTTAATGAGAATGGGAATAGATGCCCATATGATCAGCCGAATTGGAAATGATAAACTGGGCCGTGATCTTATGAAACAACTCAGTGACTGGAATATAGCTACTGAAAATACACAGATTGACAACCATTATCCCACCGGAACTGTATTGGCTCATATCGACGAGCACAATGAAGCACATTATGACATTACAGAACCTGTTGCTTGGGACTTTATTGAACTTAGAGACGACCAAATTAATAAAGTAAGTAATGCGGCGGCTTTTGTTTTTGGAAGCCTAATTACAAGAGGAGAAAAATCTCGAAATACACTTTTTCAACTTTTGGAAATAGCTAAATTCAAAGTATTTGATGTCAATATCAGGCCTCCTTTCTTTTCTGTACCTGTAGTCAAAGAACTTCTTTATAAAGCAGATCTGGTGAAGATGAATAAAGCCGAATTACGACTTATACTAGACTTTTTGGGCAGGGATTATATCAATGAAGACGACAGCATTCGTTACATACAAGATGAGTTTAATATCAATGAAGTTCTGATAAGTAAAGGCAGTAAAGGCGCTATTTATTATAACGGAGACGATCATTATCAAGCTTTGGCAGTTCCTGTAAAAATAGCTGATACGGTAGGAAGCGGAGACGCATTTCTGGCAGGATTTCTCTCTAAGAGAATTACCCATTCAAGTCCCGAAGAAATTATGACACAAGCCGTTGCATTAGGAGGTTTTATTACTTCTAAAGAAGGCGCTTGTCCTTCTTATACCTTAACGGATTTTAATGCTTTCCGCCAAGATCACAAACTGATTTATTCTTCAATTTAATTCACTATCTGATGTCACAAGCTAAATTTACAGAAAAAAAATATGCGATTACTTTCATATTTGTAACGTCACTGTTCCTATTTTGGGCAATTGCCATTACGATGGGCGATGTATTGAACAAACATTTTCAGAATGTTTTACACATTAGTAAATCAGAATCAGGACTGGTACAATTGTCAATTTTTGGTGCTTATGCCGTAATGGGAATTCCGGCTGGTTTGTTCATGAAAAAATACGGATACAAAAAAGGAGTATTACTAGGGCTTATTCTATATGCACTGGGGGCTTTTTTATTCATTCCGGCAGCTCAAAACGAATCTTTCTCTTTTTTCAGAGCTGCTTTATTTATACTGGCTTCTGGTCTTGCAACTCTTGAAACCGTAGCGCATCCTTTCGTTGCGTCACTTGGAGATGAACGCACAAGCGATCAGCGTATCAATTTTGCACAATCATTTAATGGTTTAGGCGCCATAATTGGACCTCTTTTAGGTGGTTTTTTCATACTGAATACAAAAGGTGCTGAAGGTTTGGAATCTGTTAAAACCCTTTACATGATTATTGGCTTTGTCATTCTTGCCATTGCTCTTGCTTTTTGGTTTGTAAAAGTACCAGCCCTAAAAGATCCGCACGGAGAGCAAGTAGAAAACACAACCGATTTAGCAAACCTCGATGTAGTGCCTAATGCGCCATTGCACCGTCAGCGCCATTTTATGTGGGCAGTAGCAGCACAATTCTTTAACATTGGAGCACAAGGCGGAACTTGGGCTTACTTTATCAATTACGGTGTAGAAAAAACAGGTCTTCCTGACAATCAGGTGGCTTATTATTTTTCTTTAAGTATGGCTATGATGATGGTTGGGCGTTTTATTGGTACATTTTTAATGCGTTACATTGCGCCAAACAAATTACTTGCTGTATACAGCATTTGCAATATGTTGCTTTGCGTGATCATTTCACAAAGTTTTGGATGGGTTTCGTTTGGAGCTTTAATCATGCTTAACTTCTTTTTAAGTGTAATGTATCCAACTATTTTCAGCCTGGGATTAAAAAAACTAGGTAATAAAACGGAACAAGCTTCTTCTTTCTTAGTAATGGCAATGTTTGGCGGGGCAGTATTCCCTCCTATTATGGGATTTGCAGCCAACACCAATATTGCTTACGCTTATCTTTTACCAATAGTTTGTTATGTGGTTATTCTTTTATTCGCTGTCAAATACTACAAGCCAAAAACACTTGGATTAGGAGAAATTGCAATAAACAAAAGCAGTATATGATACCTGCTGTTTTTTACAGGTTTGTAACATTAACAATCTTACTGTTATGTTCTATTTCTGTTAACAGTCAGATTGTTATCAGCAATAAAAACTTTTCATTTGGAACTACCGGAAGAATAGGATTTGGTTATTCTCCGGACATTGAAGGTCATACAGGAAGGCAGCTTAACCTTTTGAATCAGGGTTCTCTTGGGGGGAGAATGGATCAGGGAGATTATGTAGATTTGCTGCCTTCCTTTCACTTTATGCCGGTAAATGCCAATAAAGAGCAAACTGCTATTGACTTTCAGGTAAGACTGGCTTTTTATTCTTCTAATGGTACATTTTTAGGAAATGTAAATTCAGGATCTACAGATGGTATGATTGTTAGTTTACCCGAAGCATTTGTAGAAGCACGCAATATTGTTGGAAGTCAATGGAGCGTTTGGGCAGGAGCCAGATACATGCGTTATGATGATGTACACATAGCCGATTATTTTTATTTTGACGATCACTCCTCTCAGGGATTTGGCATCAAATATAAAAAAAGCTCGTTTTCTATGTTTTTTCCGGCCGCTATAGATACCACTTCATCTGGTATGGGGACGCCTTATTCCTATTCTAATATCATAACAGGCAATAAGTCGTTAACCTATCGTCAGCGCGAAGTAATGGTTGCCGAACACAGTTTTAATTTATCGAGAAAACATATTGTAAAATTATTGGCAGAATATCACCATGTGCCTGCAGTGAGTAAAAATGCAACTCCAACCTTTCCATCTGACAATGGTTTTGTGGCAGGTTTTAAAATAAATTCAGAACTTGAAACCCAAAAAATAGGATCCTTCAATCAGTTTTCTATGCGTTATGGAACCGGAATTGCTAATGGTGGAGACAATGGAAATACTCAAACCTGGCGTACTTTTGGAGCACCTGGAATTGAGGATAAAACCTATAAAGGAGCTTATTCTTTTACAATAGTTGAACATCTTATGCTAAATCTTTCTAATAGAATAAGTATTAATCCGTATGCTGTTTATACCCAAAGCAAAGGCGGCGCTGATACAATGGACAAAGCGCCTGATTTTTATAACCGGGATATTTACAACTATAAAACAGATTTAGCCATAGGTGCAAGAGTCATTTATTACCTCACCAATTGGTTTCATTTGGTCTCTGAACTGCATTATACTTCGCGTCAGGATAGTAACAATCCCACAGCTTCAATGGTAAAATTTGCATTAGCGCCTACTATTGTGCCAACTGCCGAGCGAAGTCCGTGGGCACGACCTCATTTGAGATTTATTGCAGAAGTTTCCCGCTATAACGATTATGCAAAAAATGCTATGTATTCGCCGTTTTTACAACAAGCAGGACAAAAAAGATTCGGTACTTATTTTGGAGTGCGATCTGAATGGTGGGTATTTTAACTTAAAAATAATACAATGAAAATAAAATTTGGAGCTTCTCTTCTATCTTGGATAACACCTCTTTGGAATGCCGAAGCAGGACATTATGCTATAAAAAAAACAGCTCAAACAGGTTTTGATCTGATTGAAATCCTACTTCCTAATAGTATGGATTTTGATGCAAAAACAGTAAAAAAACAACTTCAAGAAAATAATCTTGATATCGCCTGTTCCTTAAACTTGCCTAAGGAAGCCCATATTCCTTTTTATCCTAAAGAAGCATTAACATTGATTTGTAAAGCATTGGATAAAACTGCTGCTTTGGATGCTGTTTTTTTAGGAGGTGTGCTACACGGAGGAATTGGAGTATTTACAGGAAATCCAATTACAGATAATGAAAAAGAAATCATTACAGATGTTTGGCAAGAAGCAGCGCTATATGCTCAAAAACTTGGAATTACAATTGGTATAGAACCCATCAATCGTTATGAAAGCTATTGCTGTAATACTGCAGAAAATGTGTTGGAACTCATTAAAAAAACAAATGCCGCAAATCTTGCAGTTCATTTGGATACCTTTCATATGAATATTGAAGAAAGTAATTTTTATGATCCGATTTTAAACTGTGGAAAATTACTAAAACACATGCATATTACCGAAAGTAACCGTGGAATGCCAGGAGAAGGAACTGTTAATTGGAGCGAACTCTTTAAAGCTCTTAAAGAAATTGATTTTGAAGGAAATCTTGTTCTTGAGAATTTTTCATCAGATGTTCCAGGAATGCAGCAAGCTGTTTCGTTATGGCAAAAATCTCCACATAATGCAGAAGAGTTAGCTAAAGGGAGCCTCAATTTTCTAAAACAGCATTTAAAAGATTAAGCATAAGTATTTTTATAAACATTTATTTTAAAAAAGAACTCTAAATCTTAAGATTACAGAGTTCTTTTTTTGGCAATTGTATACTTGTTTACAAACCATTTTATTGCAGAATTTGAAGCTTATTACATTTTATTGTGAAATCATATTTTACATCAATCCCAACAAGAAAAAAATCAAAATGATAAAATTGTATCATTTTGAAATAGGCTAATTAAAAACAACCTACACTATTTGCCAGATTAACAAAACGGTAATAAAAGAAACTATAGCAAACACAATTAAGTTAATCGCTCTATCTTTTCTCAGCATCGATTTACTCGATAAATATTGTTTCGTGATCTCCTTATTTCTAGTTTTTTTTGCTTTCATGTTTCTTTAAAATTGATACTGTTTTGGGCTTATAATTCTATTATTACAGCCGTAATAATATGCATTTATGCAAAACAGTTGATTTTTTTTTTGATAAACAAAACAAATTGCATGCCAAT
>NZ_NRQU01000056.1 GCF_004119495.1 Flavobacterium sp. YO12 | reverse complement strand
TAAATTGTAGCTTCTTAACGGTGCTCCAGTTTCTGCTCCACCTAAGTAAGAACTAAAATAGTAAAACTGATTATTCCCCAATTTTGTTGGGTCTGTACTTGTTGATGCTTTATCATATTGTACAGAAAAAATCGTTTCAGCATTTAAATCGTTTCCAGGTTTAAATAATTGATCAAAAGCAATTGCCAAAGTTTGTCCTGCAATCGCAGCATCAGCATAAGATGCAGCCTTAGTAAAATCATCTGCCTTACCAAATGTTTCGTATCCTCTTGTTAAGTACACTTTTGCCAATAAATCATTTACGGCTCTTTTGTTTACTTTTCCTGCTGAGCTATAAGCTGCTGTTCCAACATTTGCCAATGCGAAATCTAAATCTCCGATAATCTGTGTATATACTTCTTCAGCCGAATTTCTAGTAAAAGATAAAATTGGTGTTGAAATATAATCGTTTACAACTGGAACACCTCCGTAAGTCTGCACCAACAAAAAGTAAGCTTGTGCTCTTAAAAATCTTGCTTCACCTACCTGAGCATTTAAAATTGAAGTCTGCTCTGTTATAGTCGAAAAATGAATCGTTTTATTTACCGCCTGAATCAACTGATAACAAGGATTGTATAAATCTGCCACATTATCTGATGAAGGTATTAAAAGTGTATACTGACTTAAACCTGCAGGTTCTGGTCCTCTTCCTTCTGCATACATATCTGTTCCTGCCTCAAAAAGCCAAGGATTTCCGCCATATATGCCTTTTAACCAAGCGTAATTTGTGTTTACCAATAATTGAAATCCTGATGCGGTTTTATAGGTTGCATCTGCCGGTACATAAGAACGGCTTTCTTCTTCAATATAATCACTGCATGAACTTACAGATACAGCGATTATTCCTAACATTATTATTATTTTTTTCATTTGATATCTTTATTAAAATTTAACACTTAATCCCAATTGTGTAGTAACAGATGCTGGACGATTTACTCCAAATGGCGAACCTGCCCACTCTGGATCGTACCCGTCAAATTTTGTAAATACAAATGGGTCTAAAACATTTACATAAACTCTTAGATTACTGATTTTTAATTTTTTCAACAATTCAGAATCTAGTGTATAACCTAAAGATATATTTTTAATTTTTACGTAAGAAGCATCTCTATAATATCCAAATAAAGAAGTCCAATAAGCTCCAGCTCCTGTTGCAACTGGTCCTGGTCTTGGATTTTCATTGTTAGCATTAGCTGCGATTCCTGTTCCGTTAGTTGGAATAAAGTAATCCATTGCAATTTTCTGACGTCCTCTATCGCTTACATCAGCAAAATTTTGGTGGAAAGTACTCAAAACAGTTTGTCCTTGACTAGTTAAAACTGAGAAATTGAAATCAAACTGTCCAACAGTTAATTTTGAATAAAAACTTCCCTGCCATTCTGGGTTTGGATTACCAATTACAGTTCTATCGTCTTGATTAAATTTTCCATCCCCATTTAAGTCTTTTGGTCTCGCTTGTCCAGGAGCCATTCCGTAAGTCGCTGCCTTAGCTGCTTCACTTTCTTGCCAAACTCCATCATAAACATAATTGTAGTTAGGATTCAAAGGTGCACCAAGGATCAGTTTATTACCAATATCACTTACTTTGTCTTGATTGTAAATTGACTCTAATTTGTTTACGTTTTTAGTAAATGTAAAAGTTGTTTCCCAATTTACATTTTTAGATTTAATGTTTTTTGTTGTCAATAAAACCTCAATACCTTTGTTACTTACAGATCCAACATTGGCAAATGTATTTTTCCAACCTGTTTCTGCTGGTAATTGCTGCTTGTAAATTAAATCATCTGATAATCTGTCATAAACGTCAACACTACCGCTAATACGGTTTTTTAAGAATCCAAAATCAACTCCTAAATTGTATTCTCTTGTTTTTTCCCAAGTTAAATTTGGGTTGGCTAAATTTTCTGACTGCCATCCAGAAACAACATTTGCTCCTGCAGCATAAAATGTCTGCTGATTTAGTAATGCTTGAGAAGTATATGGTGCAACGTTATCATTTCCTGTATAACCTAAACTTGCACGTAATTTTAAATCAGAAACTACTGAACTGTTTTCTAAGAAAGATTCTTTGCTGATTTTCCATCCTAATGCTACAGAAGGGAAACTTTGCCATTTATTACCTTCAGATAAAACAGAAGAACCATCCCATCTTGTAGAAGCTGTAATTAAATATTTGTCTTTATAAGCATAGTTTAAACGAACTGCATAAGAATTTAAGGTGTTCTTTGCATAAGATGATTTTACTACATAACTAGTTTGTACTCCAGAACCCATATTATCTGTTCCTACATCAAAAGGCTGATTGTTAGAATACAAAGAAGAAAACTCATCAACATTTGAGTACAAACTTTGTAATAACAACAAACTAAAATCATGTACATCGTTAAATGTATGTTTTAAATCAATTTGATTGTCCCAAGTATAATTGAAGTTATTTGAGTTTTCAAGAGTTGCAGAGTTTTTTCCGTTTAATGTTACCCCTGCATTTGTTTGTGCAGTATAAGCCTTTGAGCCTTGTGTATCCATTATACCTGCTGCAAATGTAGTTTTGAACGAAAGCCATTTTAGAGGCTGGTATTGAAAATAAGCATTACCAACTGTCTGCCATGTTTTCTCTGTTTGAGAAGAATTAGCAATTTCCATTAATGGGTTTACTGTAGACGTTTTATTAATTGCCCAAGAACCATCAGGATAAGTTAATTTACCAGGTAAGAAAAATAAAGTTCCTACTTTTTCATTTCCAGCTGCATCAACAGCCCAAGGAGACATTAAAGGACTTAGTCTAAAAGCATCCTGCATAGCTAAATCACTTCCTAATTGATTGTCTAATCTAGCAATTGTAACATTTACTCCTGTAGAAAACTTGTCATTAATTTTATGATTTAATCCTAATTTAAAAGAGTATTTATCTGTTGAATCATTATCGATAAGACCTCTGTCACTTTGAATACCAAATCCTAAGTTGTAACTCAAACCAGAATCTGAACGACCCGAAATATTTAAGTAATTATTCTCAGTCATTCCAGTTTTAAGTACTGCATCATACCAGTCATAATTATAACCGCTATTGGCACGAGAAACTAATAATGGACTTTGATTTCCTGCTAATGCAGCTAATTGAGCTGGAGTCTGCGTTGCAGGAGTAGCACTCATGTAAGCAACTTGGTGAAATTTCCACCATTCTTCTCCCGTCATCATTTTTGGAAGTCTAGCTGCTGTTTTATTTCCATAAGAAGTATCAAATGTTACGCTGATACCTGCTTTTGCACTTGTACCACTTTTTGTCGTAACAATAATAACTCCATTAGATCCTCTAGAACCATAAATAGCTGCAGAAGATGCATCTTTTAAAACATCCATTCTCGCAATATCCTGTGGATTTAAGAAATCAATTCCGTCCATAGGAACTCCGTCAACTACATATAGTGGAGAAGAACCAACCATACTTGGATTACTAGAATCTGCGATTAGAGAGTTATTTCCTCTAATTACAACTTTAAATCCATCGCCTGCACGACCTGTACTAGATGAAATTTGAACTCCGGGAGTACTTCCCTGAATTGCTTCAAGCGGACTGATCGTGTTTCTTTCTGTAATTGTAGCCGCATTAATTGTACTTACTGAACCGGTAAGATCTGTTTTCTTAACAGAACCGTATCCTACTACTACAACTTCATTTAATGAATTTGACTGCTCTACAAGACTAACATTTACTTTGCTTTTTCCAGCAACACTTACTTCCTGAGTTTGAAAACCCAGATAGCTTATTATTAAAACTGCTTTATTACTTGTTACATTTATCTTGAAACTTCCTTCAAAATCTGTCGAAGTTCCATTTTTGGTTCCTTTCTCGTTAATGTTTACCCCCGGCAGTGACAATCCCGATGCATCTGTAATTTTCCCTTCTATTGTGGTAGATTGTGCTTTTGCTGAAAAGCTCAACAGGAAATTTAGGAAAAATAAAAATACAATATTGTATTTTATTTTTTTCTTTAATGATTGTTTAATGTTCATAATTTTGTTTAGTGGTTTTTTGGTTAATTGATAGTTACTCGTCTTTAATTATTTACTTTTCTTTCATTGATATAGGTATTAATAAATTTTATATTCTTAACATTTTTTAATTTATAGATCGAATCTACTTTTTGAATTTTTACGTTCTTAAGTGTTACATTTTCTACTGGAGACTCTTTGTAACCTTCTGCCCAAACGCTGTATTTTCCACCATTTTTTACATTTACATTCTCAAGACTTATGTTCCTTATTGTTGGTATAAAATTTCCTGTTTGTGATCCGTAAACATTATAAAACATGTTTAACTTCAATACACATTCTTTCACAGTTCCTACTTCAAGGTTCCTAACATAAACATCTTCGATTACACCGCCTCTTTTTGAATTGGTTTTGATTCGAATGGCACGATCCAAATTTGGACTGTCCATATTGCAGTTTTCTACAAAAACATTGTTCACTCCGGCCGATATTTCACTTCCAATAACAACGCCTCCGTGCCCGTCGATCATTTTACAGTTTTGCACAATGATATTTTTACTTGGTAATCCAACTCTTCTTCCGTCACCATCACGACCTGCTTTAATAGCAATGCAGTCATCACCAGTATTGAAAGTACAATTTCTAATTATTACATTTTGAGAATACTCAGGATCGCAGCCATCGTTATTTGGTCCGTGACTGTTTACCGTTACACCATCAATAATCATATTGTTTGTTTTGATAGGATGCAAAATCCAAAAAGGAGCATTTATTATGGTTACATCCTTTACTAAAACGGTGTTACATTCAAAAAACTCAATAAAATTTGGTCTCAAGTATCTTCCTTCTCCAAAAACTCTTTCCGCTACCGGAACTCCTTTTTCTGCCATGTCAACCAAAACTTCACGGTTGTTTGGATCGTTTTGAGACGGAATACCTTTTTTCCATCCGTAGTTTTTTCCGCCAGACCAAATCCACCAATTTGTACTGTCCGCCTGTCCGTTTAAAGTTCCTTTTCCAGTTACAGCAACATTCGTTTTACCCTTAGCGTAAATAAGCGGTGAGTAATTCATTACTTCTGTTCCTTCCCAAGAAGTATGAACAATTGGATATTCTTTTGGATTCAAACTAAAAAGGATCTCAGCATTATCTTCTAAATGCAGATTTACATTACTTTCTAAATGAATTGGGCCTGTAAGGTATTTCCCATTCGGAACCAAAACTTTTCCTCCTCCATTTGATGCACAAGCTTTAATTGCTTTTTCAAAAACTAAAGTGTTTGAAGTTTTTCCATCAGCTACTGCTCCAAAATCATTTACATTATATGTTTTGCCTGAAAAATGAGTTTCTGGAATACTTTTTACTATCGATTCCATTCTTTTCCAAGGATCCGCCTCTGTTACAGCAGTAACTTTCTTTGAACATGATATAATCATCATGATCATTAAGCTGTAAAAAACAACCACTTTATACGTTATACTCTTATTTGCAATCATGTAAATGGAAATTATAGTTTAACAGGCGAAAACATCAACAATTATGTAATCGATTACACGAAATTAAAAAATATGTTCCAACCGACCAAATTTATTTAGAAATAATTTATACATTTAATTTTTATTAATAATTATTATTACATTTAATGCAAAAAATATTATAATTTATTATCATTGTAAAACAGAAATCGTTTGAGTAATGAATTATGGTAATCGATAACATTAAATATCACATTATATAAAAAAATGTATTTTTGTCTATAAATTAATTTGTAAAATCTCTTTTTAATGAGCGAAAAAGTAACCATTTATGATATTGCCGAAAAACTAAATATCACTGCAGCTACTGTTTCCAGAGCACTTAACAATAATCCTAAAATAAAAGAAAGCACTCGGGAATTGGTTATTAAAACAGCTGCTTCAATGAATTACAAGCAAAACAAGCTTGCATTAGCATTAAAAAGCGGCAGAAGCAATAATATTGGAGTAATTGTACCGAGAATTGACAGTAATTTTTTCGCCTCTGTTATTAGAGGTATTGAAGAAGAACTGCATCCACATGGTTATCAGGTAATTATATGCCAGACTCATGAAAGCAAAAAAAGAGAAAATGAAAATCTATATACTTTAATAGATGCACAGGTTGACGGCATTATCATGTCTGTTACTGATGTTACTTCAGAAAATGACAATGCTTTTCATAATGTACTTAGAAAAAATGTTCCGTTAATCTTTTTTGATAGAAGCAAACATATTGATGGAGTAAGCTCTGTAACTATTAATGACTTTAGAGGCGGTTATTTGACCACAAAACACTTAATTAATGAAGGCTGTAGATGTATTGCTCACTTATCTGGTGATCAATCTTTAGATATATTTAAAAATAGATTTTTAGGCTATAAGCAAGCTTTACTTGATAACGGAATGATATTTAGAGAAGAATATGTAATTCCTGTAAAAAGTAGTGTTGATGCCGGAAAAGAAGCTGTTGACAAATTATTACAATTAGAAACACCTCCTGATGCTATATTCTCTTCAAGTGATTTCGCCGCTTTAGGCGCAATACAAGAACTAAAAGAGAGAAACATCAGTATTCCAAAAGAATTTTGTGTCGCAGGATTCAGTAATGAACCTTTTACCAAATTCATGGAATTGTCTATTACTTCTGTTGATCAATCTCCACTGGAAATGGGAAAAATGTCTGCTCGCGTTTTCTTAGAACAAGTAGACAAAACAGATACTATAAAAATCGAAAAAAAGGTGGTTCTTGCACCAGAATTACACATCCGTAAATCATCATCCAGAACTACCTTTTAGTTTTTTTTCTCAAACCATATAAGTCATATAAGTAAATTTAAGTTTACTTTAAAATATAACAAAAAAAGCAGCTCTTACAGAGCTGCTTTTTTATTGTAAGTACAATCTAGAATAAACTTATATAACTTATATGGTAAAAAAAAAGACGCACTGCTGTGCGTCTTTATATATGTTTAAATCTCTTCTTATAAAGAAACTCCTCTTTTCCAAGGAATAAAATCGTTTTGATTTAAAATCGCTGCTTTGGTTTTAATTGTACCACTTGCAATATCAATAATGAATTCTAACATTTCATCAGCCATTTCGTCAATTGATTTTTCACCAGTAATAATTCCACCGGTATCAATATCAATAATATCAGACATTTTAGTTGCTAATTGCGTGTTTGATGAAATCTTTACAACTGGAGCAATTGGATTACCTGTAGGTGTTCCTAAACCTGTTGTAAACAATACCATATTTGCACCAGAACCTACCATTGCAGTAGTACATTCAACATCATTTCCTGGCGTGCAAAGCAATGTAAAGCCTGGTTCGTTAATATATTCTCCATAATCGAAAACACCTGTAATTGGCGATGTTCCTCCTTTTTTAGCAGCACCAGCCGATTTCATAGCATCTGTAATCAAACCGTCTTTAATGTTACCTGGAGACGGATTCATATCGAATCCTGAACCTGCATCTACAACCGTTTTTTCGTACCATTGCATTAAGTCTAAGAAGCGTTTTCCATCCTTATCATCTACACAACGATTTACTAATTCTTGTTCTACTCCACATAATTCAGGAAATTCAGAAAGAATTGTAGTTCCTCCCAAAGCAACTAAATGATCCGATAACACTCCCAATGTTGGGTTTGCTGAAATACCAGAAAATCCGTCAGATCCACCGCACTCTAAACCAATTCTTAGTTTAGATAATGGAGCTGGTTCTCTCTTTATTTCATTTGCTTTTTTAATCGCTTCAAAAGTATCTTTTACAACGCTGCTCAACATGGTTTCAATAGTTCCAATAGATTGCTGATCGTAAATCAAAACTGGTTTTTTACTATTTGGATTTATTGCATCTAAAGCGTCTTTAAAAATTTGAATTTGCAGATTCTGACATCCTAAACTCAAAACAGTAGCACCAGCAACATTAGGATTGTTTACATAACCTGCTAATAATTTAGCTAAACTATGAGAATCCTGACGAATTCCGCCGCAGCCGCCTTGATGCGTAATAAACTTAACTTCGATATTATTGAACAAGTTAGCATCATTTGAAGCTGCTTCATTTCCTGCTCCGCCTGTTTCTGATTTTACCAAAGAACGCAGTAATAACTGGTAATCGTTCTCTTTTGGTTTCATCAATTCTTTCTCAAAAATATCTTTTAAGATTTCGATGTTTCTGTTTTCACAAAATACTAATGGAAAAAACAACCATACATTTTCAGTTCCAACCTGCCCATCTTCTCTATGATAGCCCTGCCAAGTTCTGTCTTTCCATTTATCAATATTTGGAGCTGTCCAGCCAATAGTTTCTGTTTTACCAGTAACTTTATCACTTTCGTGTTTCACATTTACAGTAGAAAGCAATCCTCCTTTTTCGATTCTTGCACTTGCTTTTCCTACCAAAACACCATACATAATGATTCTGTCTCCCACATTAAAAGGAACCATTGCAATCTTATGTTTCATTTTTACATCAGACTCAATAGTAATTGATTCACCTTCGAAATCAATTACTTCGCCCGCTGTAAGATTCACCAAAGCAACCGCTACATTGTCGGTTGGGTGAACTTTTATAAGTTTTTTTTGCGTTGCCATAATTAACCCTTGTTCTTTATTTTTTTTATCTTTTTTTTATTTTATTCTTTCT
The DNA here is from genome assembly GCF_004119495.1 of Flavobacterium sp. YO12. GTDB lineage: Bacteria > Bacteroidota > Bacteroidia > Flavobacteriales > Flavobacteriaceae > Flavobacterium. The sequence goes on along the minus strand of NZ_NRQU01000056.1, from coordinate 23,310 downwards.
TGAAACTTAGCAAAGCCAGCTTCAATACCATTTGCATCAATTTCTTCTAATGCAATTGTAATTGCTTTTGTCAAACCAGAGATTTCAGTTAAATCCTCATCCCAGAAACTTTTATTTTGCAATGTTAAACGAGCGATTTTTTCGTAATCATCCGATTTCCAAAGTCCGTTGAAGAAAGCTGTAATATCTTCACCATCTTTAACCGGTAAACTTTGATCATTCCAAGTTCCTTTGTAGAAACGAATTAAACTCGCTAATGAAAAAGTCAAATTAACAGGCAATTTTTGGTTAGCCTTATAATAACCTAATAAACTAGGCAAAACTCTTACTTTGAATTTCGATACAGAATTTAATGCAATATCAGCAAGTGCATGTTTGATAAATGGATTTTTAAATCGATCCATTACTTCCTCAGAATAGGCCGTAATTTCATTTTTGTCCATATCAAGAGTTTCACTAATTTCACTAATAACACTATTTACAAATTTTCCAGTAAAATCTCCGTTAACAGTTTCCATTACTAATTTATTACCATGCAAAAGTGAAAAAGGAACCATTGCCGTATGCGCACCGTTTAAAATACGAACTTTAATCATTTTAAAAGGACGTATATCATCAACGATTTTTACATTCAAATCTGTTTTATGAAAAGGCAATTTTGCTTTTAGATCATCTCCTCCTTCAATAGCCCAAAGGAAAAAAGGTTCAGCCGCAACAATTAAATTGTCCTCATAATCTAATTTATTATTGTATTCTTCAATTTCAGCTCTTGGATATCCAGGAACAATTCTGTCAACCAAAGTACTATGATAGGTACAAGCATCTGATACCCAAGTTTTAAATGCATCTTCTAATTTCCATAAATCAACATATTGTAAAATATATTTTTTAAGCGTCTCAGAGTTATAATCAATTAATTCACAAGGAATTATTGTAACTCCTTTAGAAGCATCTCCATTAAAATGCTTAAATCTTTCATATAATAAAACAGTCAATTTTGCAGGAAATGACACTGGTGGCTGCATATCTGGAGTATCACTTTCAATAAATTCAATTCCAGCTTCAGTAGTATTAGAAACAATAAACTGAAGTTCTTCTTCTTTAGCTAAAGCCAAATAATTTGTAAATTCAGTATATGGGTTTACAGTTTTTACGATATTAGTAATTAACTCAATGTCTTGTATCTTTTCACCTTTTTTAATTCCGTTCATAAACAAGGTATAAAGACCGTCCTGATCATTAATCATATTTACCATACCGTCCTTCAAAGGTTGAACTATTGCAATACCAGCATTAAAATCAACTTCTTTATTTAGTTTGTAAAAAGCATAATCAACAAAGGCTCTTAAAAAGTTACCTTCTCCAAACTGAACTACCTTAATTGGCTGTAACTTTTCTAATCCTGTATTTATTCTATTTAATTTTTTCATTTTAAATTTTCTTTAATGCGTTATAAATAATCATTTATAAACCCTATTTCTTTATTTCTGCCTTTTAAATTGTAAATGAAACATTACACTTGAATGTAAAATAAAACCCGCTGTGAGGAGTGACAGAAATTATTTTGCAAGCGTAATGTTCAATTACAATCTCTAAAATCTAAAAAAAACGCATCTAAATAAGGATTGGCATGATTACTCCTTATTTATTTTTTTATATTTTTTATAATATCAAGAACCTGACTAACCTTTGCAGTTAAACCGTCAAAATCTTTATTTTCTAATATATCTTTTGAGATCAGCTGCGATCCTAATCCTACGCAAATTGCTCCCGCATTAAGCCATGAACTCAAACTTTCAACGGTTGGATAAACCCCGCCTGTAGGCATAATATTTGTCCACGGACATGGTCCTTTTATTGCTTTAATAAACTCTGGACCATAAGTATCTGCAGGAAATAATTTTACAATTTCACAGCCTAATTCTTCTGCTCTTGCAATTTCCGTTAGTGTACCACAGCCAGGAGACCATAATACTTTACGACGATTACAGGCAATTGCTATATCTTCTCTAAAAACTGGTGTAACAATAAAATTTGCTCCTAAACTCATATACAACGAAGCTGCTGCAGCATCTGTAATAGAGCCAACTCCTAAAATCATTCCTGGAAGTTCAGCCAAAGCATATTTATTTAAAGCTCCAAAAACCTCATGAGCAAAGTCACCTCTGCTGGTAAATTCCATTAATCTAGAACCACCATCATAACATGCTTTTAAAACTTTTTTACTTAATTCAATGTCAGAATGAAAAAACAAAGGAACCATTCCGTTATCTTTCATCGTCTGAGCAACCTCTATTCTTGAAAATTTTGCCATATTTCTCTTAATTACCTTGACACTAATGCAGAACCATCACCATCAATCATATTTTCAACTTCTTTTAAAGTAACCAAATTATAATCTCCTGCAATTGTATGCTTTAAACAACAAGCTGCAACTGCAAAATCTAATGCTCTCTGGTTATTATTTTGATATTCTAACAATCCGTAAATCAATCCTCCCATAAACGCATCACCGCTTCCTACTCTATCCACAACCGGCGTAACTTCTTTAACAGCCGCTTGATAAACCGCTTTTCCGTCAAACAAAATCCCGCCAATTCTTTGGTGAGATGCACTTACAGAATAACGTAATGTTGTAGCCGCCACTTTTAAATTTGGAATCAACTCAAACAACTTTGTATACAAAACAGGAAGTGTTTTTTCATCCTGATAATTTGGATTCACTTTCGGAATTCCTAACATAAAATATGCTGTATCGATATCACCTAAAATAACATTACTATATTTCAGCATTTCTGGCATAACTTCACTTGGTGTTTTACCGTATTGCCAAAGTTTTGATCTGTAATTTAAATCACATGAAATTTTAATTCCAAGTTTGTGAGCCGTTTTAATCGCTTCTAAACAAGCTTCTGCAGCGCTTTGTGAAATTGCTGGCGTAATACCGCTCCAGTGAAACCATTCAGCACCTTCAAGAACTTTTTCCCAGTCAATTTGTCCCTTTTCAATAGTCGACATTGCACTGTGCGCACGATCGTAAACTACGTTGCTTCCTCGTGTTCCTGCACCTGTTTCAAGAAAATAAATCCCTAAACGTTCTCCTCCGTAAAGAATATTTTTAGACTCTACGTTCATTTTTCTGATTTCTTTTAATGCAGAAAAACCAATTTCATTTTCAGGTAATCTTGTAACAAATTCAGCATTTACTCCGTAATTTGCTAAAGAAACGCATACGTTAAATTCTCCACCACCATAAGTAGCACCAAATGCTGTAGATTGCGAAAAACGTAAATGTCTTTCTGTTGATAAACGCAGCATGATTTCTCCAAATGCAACTACTCTACTCATTATTTATTTTTTTTTGCCACTCCCTATAGCTATCGGGATTGCGGTTAAAATTTTAATTAAAATTTAAAATATTCTTTTGCATTGTTATATGAAATATCAGAAACCAATTTTCCAATCCATTCCATATCATTTGGAAGTTCTCCACGTTTGATTTCGTCTCCCAAAAGATTACATAAAATACGTCTGAAGTACTCGTGTCTTGGGAATGATAAGAAACTTCTTGAATCTGTAAGCATTCCAACAAAACAGCTGATTAATCCCATATTTGAAAGCGCGTTTAACTGCTTTGTCATTCCGTCTTTTTGATCTAAAAACCACCATCCAGAACCAAATTGTACTTTTCCTCGAACGCTTCCATCATTGAAATTTCCAATCATCGTTGCCATAACTTCATTATCAGCAGGATTTAAGTTGTAGATAATTGTTTTAGTCAATTTATCTTTGCTGTCTAAAGCATTCAAAAAGCTTGATAATTTTTGTGCTTGCGGGTAATCTCCAATAGAATCCCAACCCGTATCAGGACCTAAAATTCTGTGCATACGAGCATTATTGTTACGCAATGCCCCTAAGTGAAACTGCTGTACCCATCCAAATTCATGATACGTTTCAGATAAGAATACTAAAACAGCACTTTGGAATTTTAAAGCTTCTTCTGGAGTTATAATTCTGTTTTCTCTTTTCTTTTTGAAAATTGAACTGATTTCAGATTCTGTAAATTCTTCAAAATAAATCTGATCTAAACCGTGATCACTCAATTTACATCCGTTTGCATTAAAGAACTCAATTCTGTTTCTTAACGCCGTTTGTAAATCAGCATAAGTATTAATTGCAATTCCAGACACATCCCCTAATGTGTCTAGATATGCATTATAACCATCATTAGAAATTAAGATAGCTTTATCTGGTCTGAAAGCTGTACTCATTTTTGTTCCTATTGGATTTTTTGCCAATTTCTGATGAAATTCTAAAGAATCAATTGGATCTTCTGTCGTACAAACTAATTCAGCGTTTACTTTTTTAAGCAGATTTTGTGTGCTGTAAGCCTGAGAGTTAATTTTCTCAGTCGTTTCGATATAAATTTTCTCTGCCGATTTTTCATTCAGCAAATCGTAGATATCAAAATAACGAGCTAATTCTAAATGCGTCCAGTGATACAAAGGATTACGCATCGTATACGGAACTGTTTTCGCCCAGTTTAAGAATTTATCTTTATCTGAACCATTTCCAGTTACAAACTGCTCATTGATTCCTAATGTACGCATTGCACGCCATTTGTAATGATCACCGTTGATCCAAACCTGAGTTATATTGTCAAAAATTTTATCTTCGGCAATAAACTGAGGATTTAAGTGATTATGGTAATCAATTATAGGCTGATTTTTTGAGTAGTTATGATATAACTCTTCAGCAAATTTATTTTCTAATAAAAAATTATCGTTTATGAATGTCTGATTGCTCATGTCTTTTTTAATAAAATTTGATAATTAATCTTCGTTTGAAGGTTTTCCAATTGTGGCAAGAATTCCGCCGTCAACATATAAAATATGTCCGTTTACAAAGTCGCTCGCTTTCGATGATAAAAATATTGCAGCTCCTGCCAAGTCACCTGGATCTCCCCATTTTGCCGCCGGCGTTCTGCTTATAATAAAATCGTTAAACGGATGTCCGTCGACTCTGATTGGTTTTGTTTGTTCTGTTGCAAAATAACCCGGTCCAATTCCGTTAATTTGTACATTATATTTTGCCCATTCTGTTGCCATATTTTTGGTCAACATTTTCAAACCGCCTTTTGCAGCTGCATAAGCCGAAACTGTACTACGGCCTAATTCGCTCATCATTGAACAAATGTTGATTATTTTACCTTGTCTTCTCTCAATCATTCCTTTTGCAACATGCTTAGAAACGATAAAAGGACTTACCAAATCAATATCAATAACTTCTCTAAAATCAGAAACTTCCATTTCTAGTAATGGAATTCTTTTGATGATTCCAGCATTGTTAATTAAAATAGCAATTGGTCCAACTTCGCTTTCAATTTTCTTTACAGCTTCTATAACTTCCTTTTCATCTGTTACATTAAACCTGTATCCAAAAGCATTAATACCTTCATTTTTTAGCTCTTTTACAGCTTCATCAATCTTTTGTTGAGACGAATTACCATTAACAACAATTGTTGCACCGGCATTTCCTAATCCCTTTGCCATTGCCATTCCCAGTCCGTGAGTACTTCCTGTAATAAGGGCAACTTTTCCTGTTACATCAAATAGGTTTGTCATGATCTTATCTTAAGTCCGTAATTTTACAAACATCCATATCTCCATAATCTAAATTTTCACCAGCCATTCCCCAGATAAATGTATAGTTGCTGGTTCCTGAACCTGAGTGAATCGACCAAGGCGGAGAAATAACTGCTTGATGATTATTCATCCAAATATGTCTTGTTTCCTGCGGTTGTCCCATAAAATGACAAACAGCTTGATTTTCTGGAATATCTAAATAAAAATATACTTCCATTCTGCGATCGTGTACGTGTGCCGGCATTGTGTTCCAAACACTTCCTGGTCTTAATTCCGTCATACCCATTTGCAATTGGCAGGTTGTTACAACACTTCCAATAATCATTTGATTTACGGTACGGTGATTAGCTGTTTCCATCGTACCCAATTCTAATTTATTTGCTTCTGCCAAGCTTACTTTTACTGTTGGGTAAGTGGTATGAGCCGGCGCGGAGTTTAGGTAAAATTTTGCTGGATTTTTGCTGTCGTTACTTTTAAAAATAACTTCTTTATTTCCGCTTCCGATATACAAAGCATCTTTAAAACCTAACTCATAAGAAGTTCCTTCTACAACTACAGAACCGCTTCCTCCTACATTAATAATTCCAAGTTCTCTTCTTTCTAAAAAATACGGTGCTTTAAGCGGATCGATTGTTTCCAAAGCCAAATCACCTTTTACTGGAACCGCAGAACCTGCAATGTATCTGTCATAATGAGAATAAACCAATACAACTTCATCCTCTTGCATTAAATCATCAATTAAGAATTCTTCTCTTAACTGCTGCGTATCATATTTTTTAACAGCTTCAGGGCTTGACGCGTATCTTGAACTATATTTTGTCATAATTTTTATTTTAATGTAATCGATTGCACAAAATTAATTTTTTATATTGAAATAGCATAATTGAAACCAACAATTATTTAACTTGAATTACATTTTTCTTTATAATTCTACCTTTTTCATCCTCGGAACCAGTATATGCATTATCAGCCAAGCCAATAAATAGGAAGCACCGCAGATGCAGAACATAATAAAGTAACCTGTTTCTATTTTACCTATTTTAGTATAATAAACGAACATATTCTTCTGTACCAGCAAGGTTAATAAAATTCCGCCAAGCGCTCCAAACATCCCTCCCATTCCTGTAACCGAAGCTGTTGCTTTTTTAGGAAACATATCAGAAACAGTTGTAAAAATGTTTGCACTCCAAGCTTGATGTGCAGAAACTGCAAAACCAATAACCAAAATTGCATACCACATATTTATTGTTCCTAAGTACTGCGAAAACAAAACTGGTAAAACTGCTAAAGCATACAACAGCATACTTGCTTTTCTTGCTTTATAAGCCGGCCAATTATTATTTATCAATTTCAAAGGAAGCCAGCCGCCGCCAATACTTCCAATACTTCCAATCATATATACCAGCGCACAAGGCCATATAATTTCTGTTGCTGTCAGTTTGTATTGTTTCATCAAGAAATCTGGAAGCCAGAACAAATAAAACCACCAAACTGGATCTGTCAATAATTTACCAATTGCAAAAGCCCAAGTCTGGCGAAATGAAAGCAGCTTTAACCAAGAAACTTTTCCTGTATCTTCAACTTCAACAATTTCAGCTTGATCTGATGTGATATATTCTAACTCAGCTTGAGACAGACGCTTTTGTTTTTGTGGCACTTCATACAAAAGAAACCACAATCCTAACCAAATAAAACCAACAATTCCGGTTAAAATAAACGCCCATTGCCATCCATAATTCTCTGCTATAAAAGGCACTGACAACGGCACAATAATAGCCCCTATATTACTCCCTGAATTAAAAATCCCAGTTGCTAATGCTCTTTCTTTTTGCGGGAACCATTCCGCTGTTGCTTTTATTGCCGCTGGAAAATTTCCTGCTTCTGTAATTCCTAAAAATACTCTAGCGATCAAAAAACCTCCAGTTCCTGTCGCAAAAGCATGTCCAATTGCGGCCAAACTCCATAAACCGGTTGCAATTGCATAACCTAGCTTAGTTCCTAATTTATCAATAATTCCACCTGCAACCAGCATCCCTAAAGCATACGCAATTTTAAAAGCCAGCTCTATATTTGAATAATCTATTACCTCCTGTTCTGGTGTCCAGTGAAAAGCTTCAGCCAAAAAAGGTCTTAGGTAACTTATTACATTTCTATCCAGATAATTGACAGTTGTAGCAAAAAAAACTAAACTGCAAATAGTCCAACGGTATTTTCCTATTGCTGCATTAGCTTGGTTCATGATTAGCTTTTGGTTTAGGTTGGTTAGTTAGTTTTAAAAAATCTTGGTTAGAGATTTGTAATTGGACTGTATTTTGGAACAAGCGATTTCATTACAATCCAGCCAGTTAAATAACAAACTGCACAAATTGAAAAGATTATAAAATATCCCGCTTCAATACCTTTAAAGCCCATAAAAACCATATTCGTTTCTTTAGCATGATCAAATAAAACTCCCGAACCTTTATTAATTAAAGTCGATCCAACTCCACCTGCTAAACCTCCAATTCCTGTAATAGTTGCAATCGCTTTTTTAGGAAACATATCTCCAACAGTCGTAAAAATATTAGCCGACCAAGATTGATGCGCCGCACCTGCAATTCCGATAATTACAACTGGAACCCAGTAGCTGATATATCCTAAAGGCTGTGCAATCAAAGCCAATAGAGGAAAAAAGGCAAAAATCAACATTGCTCTCATTCTTCCTTCATAAGGATTCATTCCTTTCTTTTCAACAAAATAAGTTGGAAGCCATCCGCCAATAATTGACAATAATGTAATCATATACAATACAAATAATGGTAATGCTGCTTCTGTAGAATCCATTCCGTAAACAGAGCTTAAATAAGCAGGCGTCCAGAACAAGAAAAACCACCAAACACCATCTGTCATAAATTTACCAAAAGCAAAAGCCCAAGTTTGTTTGTATTTAAAGCAGTCTACAAAAGAAACTTTTGAAGTTGTTTCCGGTACATAACCTTCTAATTTACTGTCTGCAATATCATCTTGCTGAATATAAGCTAATTCCTCTGCACTTACTCTTGGATGTCTTTCTGGTTTATCATACATAAAAACCCAAAATCCCATCCACACAAATCCTAAAGCACCAATGATGATAAAAGACATTTCCCAACCAAATGATTTTGCAATAAATGGAATGGTAATCGGAGCTGCTAAAGCACCTACAGTTGCACCCGCATTAAAAATACTTGTTGAAAATGCTCGGTCTTTTTTAGGGAAATATTCTGCTGTAGTTTTAATCGCTGCAGGAAAATTTCCTGCCTCACCAACTGCTAAGACAAAGCGGGCAAAAATAAACAAAGCCACACTCACGTTGATTACCAGCGCAGTGTCATTTATTGTACTGATTATTTCTTTTGAGCCGTGAAACCCTACGAACCAATTACCAGTTATAATTCCTGAAGTTGCGATACCGCAAAATGCATGCAAACAAGCTCCTACAGACCAAATACCAATTGCCCAAAGAAATCCTTTTTTTGTATCAAGCCAATCTACAAATCGTCCTGCAAACAAAAGAGAAACAGCATAAAAAATAGAAAACAATGCTGTAATATTTCCGTAATCATTATTTGTCCAGTGAAATTCAGGAGCTATAAAATCGCTCCATGTTAACGATAGAACTTGGCGATCTAAATAATTAATGGTCGTTGCAAAAAATAGCAGCGCACATATGCTCCAACGATATTTTCCTGAGGATTTGACGGTTTGATTTACGGTAACGGCATCGGTTTGATTCATGGTAACGGCTTATTATAGTTATAAAGTTTTTTGGAAAATCAACACACTATTAAGTAAAATTCGAAAGATCAAAATCAAGAATCCAAAACAAACAAACGAAAATAATGTAATCGATTGCACAAATATAGTTTTAAATCTTTATATTCCAAATAAATTATATAAAAATTTATATTTGTCGCATAAATAAACACATCACTTAAAAAAATGACTACTAAATTAAATATTAAACAATATATTTGTTAATTGCGAGCATGCAAAAATAACCTGTTTTTGGCATCAAAATTGTCCGCTGAAAAACAGAATGTTTCAATTTTGGTTTTAATTATTTAAGTTTTGATGAAATTTAACATTCTTAATCTGTCTGTTCTCTTAAAATTAATCCTAAACAACTCTATTTACCGTGAAAAGCAAAAAAAAACAATATTTCAAAAAAGCTGCATTTTTTATGATTTTAATACTTGGAAACTTAGCTTCAACATCGGCACAAAATCAAACTATAAATCTTTGGGAGCAAATTCCTGATGAAATAAAATCTTCTGATTATAAAGAAAAACCAGATTTTAAAAACGGAGTTATTCAAAGCACAAGCTTAGTTTCAACACCTACTATTACAGCCTTTTTTCCCGCTGTAAGCAATCCTGATCATACTGCTGTAATTATTCTTCCCGGCGGCGGTTATTCGCATTTGGCGATCGATAAAGAAGGAACCAAAGTAGCAGCTTGGCTCAACAGTTTAGGAATTACAGCTTTTGTATTAAAATATCGTCTTCCTAGCGATTTGATAATGAAAAATAAAAATATAGGTCCGCTTCAAGATGCGCAAGAAGCGATGCGTTACGTACGTCAAAATGCTACAAAATGGAATATTGATCCGAAAAAAATTGGAATAATGGGCTTTTCTGCAGGCGGGCATTTGGCTTCAACCTTGTCTACGCATTATGATGACAAAGTATACGAATCCTCTTTTAAAACAAGTGCACGTCCTGATTTTTCGCTTCTTATTTATCCCGTAATTTCAATGGAAAATCAAATAACTCACAAAGGCTCACAAACCAATTTATTAGGAAATAATCCTTCACAGGATCTTATAAATACTTTTTCTAATGAAAAAAAAGTTACTCCTCAAACACCGCCAGCTTTCTTAATTCATGCTACAGATGACAAATCAGTATTACCAGAAAACAGTATTAATTATTATTTAGCCCTTAAAAAGAATAATGTTGCAGCAGAGTTACATTTATACGAAAAAGGAGGACATGGTTTTGGATTAGGCGTACAAGACACTAGTAAATATTGGACTAAAGACTGCGCAGAATGGCTTAAAAGCAATGGACTGCTTTAATAAAAAAAGGTTTTTAGATATGATTAACTAAATAACCAAATCTAAAAACCTTAAGAAAATTATACAGTATTGTATTATTGCAAATTTATACAATGCAGTCCACACAAATGAATGTGCTTAATTTTCCTTTAAAAAGTTTCTCCAAAAACAGTTTAATCATAGAAAAATAAAAAATAATCTTGGTATTTCTATAAGACAAATCTACAGCCGTCTTTTCAGATTTCATTACGGGTTTCCTCATTTTTGTACTATTTTACGTTATTTTTATGTTAACAAATCCTAGTACATTGTGCTTCACAATGTTGTAATTAAAAATAAGTACGAATTCTAAATAAAAAATACGTAATAAACTAATATACAAGCTGATTTCTTGTCCTAGATTAAGTTACCATTACCTTTATACTCGTAAATTTGTTATCTAAATAAAAGATTATGAAAACTCTCGAATTCTTGCTTTTGGGTAAAAACGAAGAAATTCTAGCTATTTTGCTTCGTCTCGTAAATGCCGATGAAAATTGGAATGCTATCGCCTTCAATAATGAAAAAGAAGCTCAGGAGTACTTTCTAAATCACAAAATCGACATTGTACTTTTAAGTTCTGGAATCGAAAACCATATCGAGAAAGAATTCACTTCTTTTTGCTTAAAAAAACAACCCGAAGTTGAAGTAATTGAGCATTTTGGAGGAGGAAGCGGTTTATTAAAATCTGAAATTCTCCATCGATTACATTTAAAAGGAAAGCTATAAATTTGTAATAATTTAAAGCCTCAAAATGGAAAAAACGTATTCAGTTGTATTTTATTCTAAATCAATAATTGAGCCCGTTAAAAAGTTAAAAGACTTTTTAAGAAGTAAAATCGAATGGTATAACAGCTGTAATTCTGAAGCGCACATTACAATTTGCGAATTCAAAATTGATGAATCTCAATTGGATTCAATCAAACAAAAGCTTTCTAAAATTTCTGACACTTTTACGCCTTTTAAAGTATCATTAGATCATTTTGATTCTTTCCCAAATAGCGGTGCTTTTTTTATTGGCGTAACCAAAGATTCAAAAAACAATCTTGTGCCCATCATGAAAAAAATTCATGAAACATTAAAGTCATTAAATCTTAAGAAAAGTGATAATCCGCATTTATCAATAGGAAGAAGATTAACTCCAGAAAATCTTAAAATTGCTTCTGAACTATTTACAGAAATTGATCTTCAATTTGAATGTAATGAGATTGTTCTTAGAGAATTTGATCCAAAAGCAAAACAGTTTTTTGTAATTGATGCTTTTCCTTTTGGAAGTAATCCAGAACCTGAGTTTGTACAGGGAAGTCTTTTTTAATTATTCAGTAATTTTTAATCTTTCCCCAATCCCGCGTGTGATTTCTCGTTCCTCGAAATGACATAAAATGCGTGTATGTTTTGCGAACCTTGCGAAAAACCTTGCGCTCTTCGCGGTTAAGTTCACGAAACTTATTTTTCGTATATTTGAATTTCGCAATTCATCACGATATGAAAACCCTAGATTCATTTTATCAGGATATTACCGAAGGTTCAAATGTGAATCCTGCTTCGCTGCTGCCAAATGATATTCAAAAAGAAATTGGACATTTTAATGTTTTTGACATTAAAGAACTTTTAGAACGTTTGCAGGGAAAATCGGTTATGCCTTATGACAGAAGAGCTTATTACAAAATAAGTTTAATAAAAGGGAATAACAGGGCTGAATATGCCGACAAAATAATCGATATCGAAAAACAGGGTTTATTATTTGCAACACCCAAAATTCCATACAATTACCTTCCACAAGACACCAATCAATCAGGACAGTTTTGTGTTTTTACCAGCGAATTTCTATCTAAAAACAAAAGTGGAATTGATCTTGACGAACTTCCAATTTTTGCTTCAGACGGTTATCCTATTTTTCAGCTTTCAGACGAAGAAGTTTCAGAAGCTGAATTGATTTTCAACAAAATACAAAAAGAAATCAACTCTGATTATATTTACAAATATGATTTAATCCGAAATTATGTTGCTGAATTGATTCATTTTGGTCAAAAATTACAACCCATTTCGGCTCTTTATTCTAAGCACAATTCTGCTGCACGAGTTTCGTCATTATTTGCTGAATTATTAGAAAGGCAATTTCCTATAGAATCCCCGCATCAACGATTAGAGTTAAGAACTGCAAAAGACTTTGCCGCACGACTATCTGTACATGTAAATCATTTAAATAAGGTTTTAAAAGAAAGCACAGGAAAAACCACAACTGAATTAATCAGTACGCGATTAACAAACGAAGCCAAAATCCTTTTAAAACAAACAGACTGGAATGTTTCTGAAATTGCCTATTCGCTTGGTTTTGAAGAATTAGCTCATTTTTCTAATTTCTTTAAAAAGCAAACTTCTTTAACGCCTTTGGCTTTTAGGAGTTAGTTGTTGTGTTTCACGTTTCAAGTTTGGAACTTAAAAAATTAGAAATTACTTTTTTGATTTGAATTTTGCAAACATCGATTTGATATTTACAATTCTCCAAATCTGCCCCGCTCCTATCTTTGCAGTATCAATTTAAAACAAATATAAAAATGGCAATACAAACAAAAATAGCTTTGGTTACAGGCGGAAGCAGAGGTTTAGGAAAAAACATGGCAATCGCAATTGCAAAAAAAGGAATCGATGTAATTATAACTTACAACAGCAAAAAAGATGAAGCTGACTTGGTTGTAAAAGAAATCGAAAATTTAGGTCAAAAAGCTGCTTCTCTTCAACTAAACGTTGCAGATAATGCAAGTTTTGATGCTTTTTTTAAAGAAGTACAGACTGCTTTAAAAAGCACTTTCAAAACTGATCAATTTGATTTCTTGGTAAACAATGCTGGAATTGGAATTCACAATTCATTTATTGGCACAACAGAAGCTGAATTTGATCAATTGACCAATATTCAGTTTAAAGGTCCTTTTTTCTTAACTCAAAAAGCACTGAATATAATGAACGACGGAGGCGGAATCGTAAATATTTCAACTGGCTTAACAAGATTTTCATTTCCTGGTTATGCAGCATACGCATCTATGAAAGGGGCCGTTGAAACCTTAACTAAGTATCAGGCGAAAGAATTAGGCGAAAGAAAAATTAAAGTAAATGTGGTCGCTCCCGGTGCTATAGAAACCGATTTTGGCGGCGGCGCGGTTCGTGATAACGAGCAATTAAATAAAAATATAGCGAGCGTAACGGCTTTAGGAAGAGTTGGTCTGCCGGACGATATTGGCGCAGTAGTTGCTTTTTTATGCACCGAGGAGGCACGCTGGGTAAACGCACAACGAATTGAGGTTTCTGGCGGTATGAATTTGTAGTTTAACTCACAACTCTAAATTAATTGTAAAACTGTTCAGTCTTTTAATTAATCTAAAAAACAAAACCCGATAAGCTTTAAAATCTTATCGGGTTTGTCGTTCTAAATATAATTGAATTAGTAAGTAAACATTTTAGTTTTTTTCGATGCTCACATCAAAACCTCCGTTTTTATCAAAAACAAGATCATAAAATTTTCGCTCTTTTTCTACTCCAACTTCATAGGTCGTTACATTTTTATAGTCTACAACTACCGCAATTTCTTTTATTGCTTTTGACTGATAATTTTTCTTCAGATAGTTTTGTGCCTTCAACGGCAATTGACTTAACGGAATTTGCTGTTCAAATGCTTTTAGTATTCCTAAATTATCATAAATCGCAAGAGCTTTAATATTCTTATCAGTATTAAATTTAGCTTCATATCTAATTTCATCATCATCATCTCCAACATAATTGAGTGACCAAACTGCTTCTTTATTTGGATATTCCTTTTGAAAAGTAAACAACACTTTTTCTGGCGGTGTCACAATCTTGTTTTCAGACAATCCATTCTGAGCAATCAATAAACCGCTGTACAAAAAGAGCATTACAAGCAAAACATTCTTCATACTTCCTCAGTTTCAAATTAAAAAGCCATAATATAACCGTATTAAAATTACTACTTTTAATCAAACTTTAAACAAAATATTATTAACAATTTTTACTTTTTTAAACGATCTGAAAGTTCTCTCTTATAAGTAATGCCTATTGGAAGCCTTTCATTTTTAATCCTAACAAAATCTTTTTCAGTACTGTCCACTTTATCCAAAGCCACAATGTAAGATTTATGTATTCGTATAAAATTCTTTTCCGGCAGGCATTTTTCAAGTTCTGTTGTTGTGATTGAAGCTAAATAAGTTCGCTTTTGAGTATGCAGTTTTACGTAGTTTCCAAAACTCTGCGCAAACAAAAGCTGATCTAATTCTATATCAATAAAATAACCGTCAACTTTTACATTTAGAGTATCAATAACAATCTCTTCTTCTTTTCCTTTTATATTTTCTGTAGAGAAAAAGCGTTCAACTGCTTTTAGAAATCTCGGAAAATAAATAGGCTTCAGCAAATAATCAATTACTCCATAATCATAACTTTCCAGTGCAAATTCAGAATAAGCAGTTGTTAAAATAGTTTTAGGATGATTCGGAATTATTTTGAGCAATTCCATTCCAGAAATTTCGGGCATATTGATATCTAGAAACATCAAATCGACTTTGTTTTCTCTTAAAAAGTCCATCGCTTCAATGCCGTTATAACCTTGAAAAACCAATTCTAATTGCGGATTCTGCTTAATATAATTCGCCAAAACATAATGTGCTGCCGGCTCATCATCAACAATTATACACTTTTTTGGATCTTTCATTACACAAACTTTTTCAGCTGCAGTTTCAAATCGACTATATACGTATTCTTTTCTTCCTGAATATCGAGTTTATAGTTTTTTCCATAAATCAAATTCAGCCTTTCGATTGTGTTTTTTAAACCAATTTTGGTTGAAACAACATCAGTTTTCTTCGTTGGAATAGAATTTACTACATGCAGATGAAGATCTCCTTTTTCGACCGTAATAAAAATCCTTACGAAACACTTTTCAATGGCGCAGGTACCATGTTTAAATGCATTTTCGATAAAAGCAATTAAAAGCATTGGCGAGATTTTATAGGCATTCTCATTATCGATTTTGCAATCGTAAGTAACATCACAACGATACCCTACTCGTTCTTTTTCGAGCTGCACATAGCTGTTTATAAACTCCAGTTCATCTTCTAAAGACACACATTGTTTACTATTACTTTCAAGCTGATAACGCATTAATTGCGAAACCTTCATAATTAAATCCGGCGTTCTATCAGGAAACTCCAGACTAATTCCGTAAAGCGTATTGAAAGTATTAAATAAGAAATGCGGATTCAATTGTCCTTTTAAAGAGTTCAACTGCATTTGATTAAAAAGCAATGCTTCATCCGTTCTTCTTTTATGAATTCTATAAAATTTGAAAACAATAATTGGACTTAAAATACAAACTAATGTTCCCAAAACGCTTGCGAGTTGATAAACATAACTTCGTTGATGCGAATTTTGATATAAACGACAATTATTAAACATATCTAAAGTTGTAATCTCATACAAAACGATTGAGAAAACGACAACTCCAAAAAGCGTTAATAATATATAGGTAACTGGTCGACGGGTTTTAAATAATATTGGAAGAAGAAAAAAACGATTAAACTGGGCGTGCAGGTAAAGAATCAGATAGAAAAAAATCCCCATTAAAATGGATGCCATAGAACTAAACAACATCCAATCGTTTTTTAACGTATAAATGGTAAAAGAAAAAGCGACGACGGCAATTTCCTGCCACCATTTATTATCCACTATACTGTCAAACTTCTCGTTCATTTTTAAA
Source organism: Flavobacterium sp. YO12 (assembly GCF_004119495.1). Lineage (GTDB taxonomy): Bacteria > Bacteroidota > Bacteroidia > Flavobacteriales > Flavobacteriaceae > Flavobacterium. Next base: position 6,785 of record NZ_NRQU01000056.1, on the reverse strand, counting down.
ACTTAAATTGGATACAAAGTACGGACAAAATTTTAATTATTATTTCGTAAAAATGACCAATTGAATTTGTCATTTATAATTGCAGTACATCACTTAACCTGACTTTTATCAGTTCAAGGTAAATAAATTTGTTCTATAATTTCACACTTGAGTTTATGTATTTCAAAAAAATTACTTTATTATTTTTCTTGATTTTTGCCTCGATCGGTTACTCTCAAACCTTGTCTTTAAAAGAAGCGATAAAAACAGGGCTTGAAAACTACGGTTCGATTCGAGCAAAAAACAATTACACGAATGCTTCAAAAGAGACTTTAAAACAATCTCGTCGTGATTATCTGCCTAACTTGAATTTATCGGCTCAGCAAGATTACGGAACTGTAAACGGGCAAAACGGACCGCTTTATGGTTTTGGAGGACTTGGAGTTGCTTCGTCTGGACTACCGCTTCCGCAACAAAACTGGAATTCGGCATTTGGAGCACTTTATTTGGTCAACATGAACTGGGATTTTTTCACTTTTGGAAAAACACAGGAAAAAATCAACCTGTCTAAAATTGATGTTCAGGCCAAGGAAAAAGATTTAGAACAGGAAAAATTCCAACAGGAAATCAAAATTTCTGCCGCTTATTTAAATCTATTAGCAAGCCAAAGATTATTGATTTCGCAGCAAAAGAATTTAAGCCGTGCAGAGGTTTTCAAAAAAACAGCTGTTGCAAGGGTTAAAAACGGATTATTAGCCGGCGTAGATTCAACATTAGCAACTGCCGAAGTTTCGAAAGCTAAAATTGCTTTGAATCTTGCAAAGAATTTCGTGAAAGAACAGAATAATAAATTGGTCGATTTAATGGGTGTTGCGCCTCAGGATTTTGTTGCAGACACGCTTTTTGTAACTCAAATTCCAAAAGAACTTGTAAAAGAAAACACTGCAACAGACAGTCTTCATCCTTTGTTGCAATTCTATAAAACTAAAATCGATTACAGCAATCAACAGGTAAAATTATACAAACGCTTTTATTATCCAACTATGAGTGCTTTTGGTGTTTTGCAAACCAGAGCTTCAGGATTTGAGAATAGTTATGCAACAGATCAACATGCTTTCAGCAGAAATTATTGGGATGGCGTAAATCCAGATCGCAGTAATTATTTGGTTGGAATTGGAATTACATGGAATTTAACAACTCCTTTTAGATCAAGCAAACAAGTAAGCGCTCAAAAATTTGTTTCGCAAGCTTTGCAGGAAGAATACAATCAGGCTGATAGAGAATTGAAATCGCAATTGACATTTGCCGAAGATAAGATCAAAATTACCATGGATAATTATGTCGAAGCTCCTATTCAGGTCGATGCGGCAAAAAGAGCTTACATTCAAAAATCGACTTTATACAAAAACGGCTTAACCGATTTAACAGATTTGACGCAAACAATTTACACTTTAAACCGTGCCGAAATCGACCGAGATATTGTCAACAATAATGTATGGCAGTCGTATTTATTGAAAGTGGCTGCAACGGGCAATTTTGACTTATTTATAAATGAATTTTAATTATAGATCCTAATGAATTTAATACGTTTTGCACTCCGCAAACCCATCTCCATATTAGTATTGGTTGCGGGTCTATTTTTCTTCGGAATTGGTGCCATCAAAGACATTAAGGTAGATATTCTGCCAAAAATGAACTTGCCGGTTATTTATATTGCGCATCCCTTTGGAGGTTATACTCCAGACCAAATGGAAGCTTATTTTGCCAAGACTTATGTCAACATTCTGCCTTTTGCCAATGGTGTAAAATCAGTAGAAACCAAAAATATTCAAGGGTTAATGATTATGAAATTAACCTATTATGAAAACACAAATATGGCGCAGGCTGCAGCCGAATTAAGTTCACTTTCGAACAGGATTCAAGCGGCATTTCCTCCCGGAACACAGCCTCCGTTTATCATTCGTTTTGATGCTTCTTCACTGCCAATTGGTCAATTGGTTTTGAGCAGTAAAATCAGATCAAATAACGAATTACAGGATTTAGCCAACGTTTATGTTCGTGCTTCGTTTACTTCGATTCCAGGTTTATTATCGCCGGCACCATTCGGCGGAAGCCCACGAACAATTGAGGTAAACGTTGATCCAGATTTATTGCGTTCGCACAATATGACACCCGATCAAATTGTAGAAGCGATTCGTGTTAACAATCAAACGGCTCCTTCTGGAAACGTGAGAATGGGCGATAAAAACTATATTACACCAACTAACAATACAATTAAAGAAGTTAAAGATTTTGAAAACATTCCGTTATTTAAAGGAAGCGTTCAAAACTTAAAATTAGGCGATGTTGCCACCGTAAAAGATGGTGCCGATATTACGCAAGGTTATGCATTAGTAAACGGAAAACGCTCAGTTTATATTAGTATTGCAAAAGCGGGAGACGCTTCGACTTGGGATGTGGTTCAGAAATTAAAAGCTGAACTTCCAAAGATTCAAAGTACATTACCCGAAGATGTAAAATTATCTTATGAATTTGATCAATCTGTTTATGTAATCAATTCCGTTAAAAGTTTAATTACCGAAGGAATTATTGGAGCTGTTTTAACGGGTTTAATGGTTTTATTATTCCTTGGAGATAAACGTGCCGCATTAATTGTAATCTTAACCATTCCTATTTCGATTATTTCGGGAGTTTTATTCTTGAAATTGTTCGGACAAACTATCAACTTAATGTCTTTAAGCGGATTGGCGCTGGCAATTGGAATTTTGGTTGATGAAAGTACGGTTACAATCGAAAACATTCACCAGCATCTCGATATGGGAAAACCAAAAGCACTTGCCATTTGGGATGCGTGTCAAGAAATTGCATTGCCGAAATTATTGATCTTGCTTTGTATTCTTGCCGTTTTTGCGCCAGCATTTACAATGGTTGGTATTCCAGGAGCTTTATTCTTGCCTTTGGCTTTAGCCATTGGATTCTCGATGGTAATTTCATTTTTGCTTTCGCAGACATTTGTGCCCGTAATGGCAAACTGGTTAATGAAAGCACATCCAAAACATGAGCACACGCCAGAAATTACAGATGATGAAGCCGAATTTAATGCCTGCGGTTTAACACCAGAATCTGAAAAAGATTTAATCAGCCAGAAAAAAGTAATGGTTGAAAGAGAAGATACCAATCAAGACGGAAAAATAAGTGCTTTTGAGCGTTTTAGAGTCCGTTTTATGAGAACTCTAGATCGATTGTTTGTTCATAAAAAAGCAACGAGTATTGTTTATCTGGTTTCTGCAACAGTTTTAGCTATTGTGTTACTTACTTTTATTGGAAAAGATGTTTTTCCAAAAGTAAATTCAAGTCAGTTTCAATTAAGACTTCGTGCTCCAGACGGAACGCGTTTGGAACGAACAGAGGAACAAGCCGTAATTGTTTTAAAAGAATTGAAAAAAATAGTTGGACCAGAGCATATCGGAATTTCTTCTGTTTATGTAGGGCAGCATCCGTCTTTATTCTCTATTAATCCAATTTATTTATTCATGGCTGGCTCGCATGAAGCCGTTTTTCAGGTAAGTTTAAAAGATTATCACGTTGATATGGATGATTTTAAAGATGACTTTAGAGCACGACTTAAAAAAGTACTGCCAGACACTAAAGTTTCTTTTGAACCAATCGAGTTAACGGATAAAGTATTAAGCCAAGGTTCTCCTACTCCTATTGAAATTAGAATTGCAGGAAAAGACAAAAAACGAAATGAATTATACGCCAATCAAATTGTCGATAAACTAAAAGCGATTTCGTATTTCAGAGACGTACAAATTGGTCAGCCTATTCATTATCCAGCAATGAATATTGATATTGACAGAACGCGTGCTGCAGAACTTGGAGTAGATATGAATGATATTTCACGTTCTCTTGTGGCTTCGACTTCATCATCTCGATATACCGAAAAAAATATGTGGGTTGATGAAAGAGCCGGATTATCCTACAACGTTCAGGTTCAAGTACCATTGAATCAAATGAAAAGTAAAACGGATATGGGAGAAATTCCGTTATTAAAAAATTCGCTTCGTCCTGTTTTGAGCGACGTTGCAAAAATTACACCCGGCTTTGTAAGCGGTGAAAATGACAATTTAGGGGCAATGCCATACATTACAGTTACAGCAAACATCAATCAAACCGATTTGGGGACGGCAGCGAAAGATGTTTCTGTAACAATTAAATCTTTAGGAGAACTTCCTCGTGGTTTGTTCATTAATCCTATTGGTTTAAGTAAAGTATTGGAAGAAACATTAAGCAGTTTGCAAGTAGGATTATTGGTTGCCATTTTTGTAATCTTCTTAATGTTGGCCGCTAATTTCCAGTCATTCAAAGTATCGCTGGTTATTTTAACAACAGTTCCTGCGGTGGTTTTAGGAGCCTTAATTATGCTGACATTAACAGGCTCAACTTTAAATTTACAGTCTTATATGGGAATTATTATGTCTGTAGGAGTTTCGATTGCAAATGCTGTTTTATTGGTTACCAATGCAGAACAATTGCGAAAAATAAACGGCAACGCATTAGAATCAGCGCGTGAAGCTGCAGCACTGCGCCTTCGTCCAATTATTATGACATCCGTTGCGATGATTGCGGGAATGTTACCAATGGCAATTGGTCATGGCGAAGGAGGCGATCAGGTTTCTCCGTTAGGGCGTGCAGTTATTGGCGGTTTATTATTCTCGACTTTTGCCGTACTATTAATTCTGCCGCAAATATTTGCCTGGGCACAAGAAAAAGCATCGACACAATCTGTTTCTTTAGATCCAGAAGACGAAGAAAGCATCCATTATATCTCATCATTAAATAAGCCGAAAGTCATAAAGTCATAAAGTTGGAAAGTCGAAAGTCGAAAGTCTTAAAGTCTAATCGTGGTGAAAAAACTTCGATAACTTTTATCCTTTACGCTTTTTTATAAAACAAGGCAATAATCATATAAAACCAAAAAATGAACACTAAAATTATAAAATATAGCCCGCTGTTTTTTGCAGCATTATTTTTCCTGAACAGCTGTAATTCAAAAAAAGAAGAAACCGCTGCGGCAGAAATCGAACCTAAAACAGAAACGTTTCTTTTAGAAAAAGAAAAGCTGACTACTGAACTGCGTTTACCTGCTGAATTAACAGGTTTCCAGCAAGTAGATTTATATGCAAAAGTGAGCAGTTTTGTAAAAACGCTAAAAGTCGATATTGGTTCTAAAGTTACAAAAGGACAGCTTTTAATTGTACTTGAAGCACCAGAAATCAGTTCGCAATTGGCTGCAGCCGAATCGAGATTAAAATCGATGGAAGCCATTTATGCTACAAGCAAAAGCACTTACAATCGTTTGTACGAAACAAGCAAAGTTGAAGGAACGATTTCTAAAAACGATCTTGAAATGGCAAGCGGAAAAAAGAACTCTGATTACGCACAATTACAAGCGGCAATTGCGGCGCATAAAGAAGTCGCAATTATGAGAGGATATCTTGAAATTCGTGCTCCTTTTGATGGTGTTGTAGCAGCCAGAAATGTCAATTTAGGAACATTTGTCGGGCCGGCAGGAAAAGGTTCAGATTTACCGTTATTAACGATTCAGGAACAAAGTAAATTGCGTTTGGCAGTTTCTGTTCCAGAATTATACACAGGATATTTACACAATGGTGAAGAAATGAGTTTTAATGTAAAGTCTCTTCCTGATACTTTTACCGCTAAAATTACAAGAATGTCTGGTGCTTTAGATTTAAAACTACGTTCTGAACGTGTAGAAATGGACGTTCACAACACAAAAGGAAATTTATTACCCGGAATGGTTGCCGAAGTTTTACTACCATTAAATGCAAAAGACAGCACATTTGTAGTTCCAAAATCAGCGGTGGTAAATGCAGCCGAAGGCGTTTTTGTAATCAAAGTACTTAATCACAAAGCAACAAGAGTTAACGTAAAAAAAGGTAGAGAAATCGACGATAAAATCGAAATATTCGGTGATTTAAATCCAAAAGATAAACTGGTAAAAATTGCCAGCGAAGAAACTAAAGAAGGAGATACTATAAACGAATAACCTGCGTTTTAGTCTTCATTTTAGTGATTACCAAAAACTGTACGCATTTTTAGGAATGCAAAATTAAAAAAATTTGCATTAGGACAGCTCTCTATTTGAAGGGCTGTTTTTTTATTTAACAAAACAGGTAAAAATACGTAATTATTTAGATTCATAATTTGATACTTTTGGTAAAGTAAATTTCTTTCCAAGAAATAGAAATCCATAGAAAAAGTTATTTCAAAAAAAATTATATTTTTACTCTAATGCATAGTACAAACATAAATAACGAAAAACAAATTATATGGATATAAATCAATATTTTGATCTTGAATATTTAAAAAATCTTTTTTTTTCAAAAATTAGAAAGTCAAAATCTAAAGGAATTGATAAGACGTCTGTTCAACATTTTGAATCAAATTTAGAAGAAAATCTTAATCAAATTATTGAAAAAGTTCTATCAGGAAATTACAAATTTTCTCCCTATTTAGAAATCCTAAAATTAAAAGGAAGAAACAAAGTTCCTCGCATGATTTCTATTCCTACTGTAAGAGACAAAATGGTCTTACTTGTCATCAAGGAAATTCTTCATGCTATGTTTGAAAATAGTGTAAACAGAAAACTTCCAAACAACTATATCAAAGATATAAAGAAGTTTCTTCGAGAAACCTCTGAAGAAAAGTTTTATTTAAAAATTGATCTAGAGAAATTCTATGATACTATTAACCATGATATTTTAATTTCTAAACTGAATGAC
>NZ_NRQU01000055.1 GCF_004119495.1 Flavobacterium sp. YO12 | reverse complement strand
CATTAGAAAACTCAATATAATCTCTTAAATAATTTCTTTCCATATTAATTTTACCTTATAATTGCCTTCATACTTAAGCAAACATAAGATTTTACTTCTAATTTTTATACTAAAAACGCATTTTTCAGTCTTCAAACTCAGTTTTAAGACCTTCTCAACTATAAGCTGAGATTGAAAACTGTAATTTTAAAAAACAAACTAAAACACATCTTATCAACAACTTAAAATAATTCACAATTTATAATTCATAATTTATAATTATTTTTTACATTTGCACCCGAATTGGACTAACCTCTGGCGAGATCCGTGAATGTTACTCTAAATAAAACTATAATAATAAAATTATCATGGCAGATTTATTAAAATTCGTTCAAGACGAATTCGTTGCTAGAAAAGATTTCCCTGAATTTGGAGCTGGAGATACTATTACAGTATTCTACGAAATTAAAGAGGGTGAAAAAACAAGAACTCAGTTTTTTAAAGGAGTTGTTATTCAAAGAAGAGGTTCTGGTAACACAGAAACTTTCACAATTCGTAAAATGTCTGGAGCTATTGGAGTTGAGCGTATCTTCCCAGTAAACTTACCAGCTTTACAAAAAATCGAAATCAACAAGAAAGGTTCTGTTCGTAGAGCTAGAATTTTCTACTTCAGAGAACTTACTGGTAAAAAAGCTAAGATTAAAGATAAAAGAAGATAATCATTTATCTAATTGTTATAAAAAACTCGTTTCATATCATTTGAAACGAGTTTTTTTTTGCTCCAAATTTCCGAAATAATAAAACTGCAATTTTTTAATATCAAAATCATCGATTTGGCAATTTAACGTGTGCGAATTAGCAATCTGATAATTCCAGTATTTCTCGGTAAAACTATACCGTTTTCGGACTGTTTTTATTATATTTGCTCCGCTCATTTTGAGCCGACTATATCATTCACATCGCCATTCCTTGACGACACGATTATAAAAAAAAAAAAATGACACAGAATTCAAAAATTTTTTACACCTTAACTGATGAGGCGCCGTTATTAGCGACTTACTCTTTATTACCTATTGTTCAAGCTTTTACTTCCACAGCTGGTATTGCTATTGAAACTAGAGATATCTCGTTAGCAGGAAGAATTTTATCTAATTTCCCTGAGTCTTTAACAGATGCTCAAAAAACAGGTGACGCTTTGGCTGAATTGGGTCAATTAGCGACAAAGCCAGAAGCTAATATTATCAAGTTACCAAACGTTTCTGCATCTGTACCACAATTAAAAGCTGCTATTGCTGAATTGCAATCACACGGTTATAACATTCCTAATTTCCCAGAAGATCCGCAAAACGATACTGAAAAAGAAATTAAAGCAAAATATGCAAAAGTATTAGGTTCTGCAGTAAACCCAGTTTTACGTGAAGGAAACTCTGATCGTAGAGCTCCAAGAGCCGTTAAAAACTTTGCAAAAGCAAATCCGCACTCTATGGGTGCTTGGTCTGCTGACTCAAAAACTAAGGTAGCTTCTATGCCAAATGGTGATTTTTACGGAAGTGAAAAATCACTTACGGTTACTGAAGCTAATGATGTAAAAATTGAATTTGTTGCTAAAGACGGTTCTACAACTGTTCTTAAAGCAAGTACTCCTTTAAAAGCTGGTGAAATTATCGACAGCTCTGTAATGCATTTAAAAGCTTTAAAAAGTTTTGTTGCTGAAGCAATTGCTGAAGCTAAAGCTGCTGGAGTTTTACTTTCTGTGCACTTAAAAGCTACAATGATGAAAGTTTCAGATCCAATTATCTTTGGCGCTATCGTTGAAGTTTATTTTGCTGATCTTTTCAAAAAATACGAAACTTTATTCAAAGAATTAAACATTGACACTAGAAATGGTTTAGGTGATATCTATGCAAAAATTGCAGGAAAACCTGAGCAGGCTGAAGTTGAAGCTGCAATCAATGCTGCTATCGAAAACGGACCAGCTCTTGCAATGGTAAATTCTGATAAAGGAATTACAAACTTACACGTTCCTTCTGACGTAATTGTAGACGCATCTATGCCTGCTATGATTCGTACTTCTGGACAGATGTACAACAAAGAAGGAAAACAACAAGATACAATCGCTATTATTCCAGATCGTTCTTATGCTGGAATTTATACTGCAACTATCGATTTCTGTAAAAAACACGGTGCTTTTGATCCTAAAACAATGGGAAGTGTTCCTAACGTTGGATTGATGGCTCAAAAAGCAGAAGAATACGGATCGCATGATAAAACTTTCCAATTGAAAGAAGAAGGTGTTGTTCGCGTTGTCGATGCAAATGGAACTGTTTTAATGGAGCAAAATGTTGAAGCAAATGACATTTTCAGAATGTGTCAGGCAAAAGACGCTCCTATTCAAGACTGGGTTAAACTAGCTGTAAACAGAGCTCGTTTATCAAGTACTCCTGCCGTTTTCTGGTTAGACGAAAACAGAGCGCATGACAGAGAATTGATTGCAAAAGTTCAAAAATATCTTAAAGATTACGATACTACAAACTTAGATATTCGCATTTTAAATCCAGTTGCTGCAACTGAATTTACTTTAGACAGAATCATCAAAGGTTTAGATACTATCTCTGTAACAGGAAACGTTTTACGTGACTATTTAACAGATTTATTCCCGATTTTAGAATTAGGAACTTCTGCAAAAATGTTATCTATCGTTCCTTTAATGAACGGTGGCGGATTGTTTGAAACTGGTGCTGGAGGATCTGCTCCTAAACACGTTGAGCAATTTACAGAAGAAGGATATTTACGTTGGGATTCATTAGGAGAATTTTTAGCTCTTGGTGCTTCTTTAGAGCATTTAGGACAAACTTTAAACAATTCTAAAGCAATTGTTTTAGCTGAAACTCTTGACGAAGCAAACGATAAATTCTTAGCAAACGATAAATCTCCTGCTCGTAAAGTTGGACAAATCGATAACCGTGGTTCTCACTTTTACCTTGCATTCTATTGGGCTCAGGCTTTGGCTGCTCAAAATAAAGATGCTGAATTAAAAGCTATCTTTACTCCAATTGCTGCTGAATTTGAAGCTAATGAAGCTAAAATTGATGCTGAATTAATTGGTGCACAAGGAAAACCTCAGACTCTTGGCGGATACTATCAGCCAACGCCTGAATTGGTAAGCAAAGCAATGCGTCCTAGTGAAACATTCAATGCAATTATTGCTAAAATAAAATAATTCAGCCGCACCGCTGTGCGTCTCTATAATAAATACCGAAAGGACAACTCGCAAGGTTGTCCTTTTTTTATTCTTAACTAATGTTTAACAAAATTCAGTCTGCTATATTTAGTAAGAATTATTAACTATGTAGTTCAAAACCAAAGCAATGATTACAAAAAAGATTAGTTTACTTCTTATCCTTATTTTTACCACATTTGCTTCTTTTTCTCAGGAAAAATTCACCCTCAGCGGAACCATAAAAGATTCTAAAAACAACGAAAGTTTAATTGGTGTAAACGTTTACATTTCTGCTTTAAAAATTGGAACAACTACAAACGAATATGGTTTTTATTCCCTTACAGTTCCCAGCGGCGAACATGAAATTGAAATTAGTTATTTAGGCTACCAAACCATTCATAAAACCATTATTTTAGATCAAAATACTAAAAGTAACTTCTCAATCAGCGAAAGCGGTCAAGAACTTCAAGAAGTTATTATTAAAGATAATAAAGGCAGAATAAATATTAAGTCGCCAGAAATGAGTGTCAACAAACTCTCTATTTCTACCATTAAAAAAATGCCTGTAGTATTAGGTGAAGTCGACGTTATTAAATCTATTCTACTGCTTCCGGGAGTAACTAATGCAGGCGAAGGTGCATCTGGATTTAATGTGCGAGGCGGCGGTGCTGATCAAAATTTAATTTTATTAGATGAAGCTACAATCTTTAACTCTTCTCACGTATTTGGATTTTTCTCTGTTTTTAATCCAGATGCAATCAAAGATTTAAAATTGTACAAAGGAGGAATCCCTGCCAGATTTGGAGGTCGTGCCTCTTCAGTTTTAGATATTTATCAAAAGGATGGAAGCAGTAAAAATTTTCACATGAATGGAGGAATTGGTTTAATATCAAGCCGATTACTTTTAGAAGGGCCAATTGTAAAAGACAAAGGTTCTTTTTTAATTGGCGGAAGAGCTTCATACGCCCATTTATTCTTAAAACTATCTGAAGAAAACAAAGACAACTCTGCTTATTTTTATGATCTAAATGCGAAATTCAGTTATAAATTAAACGACAACAACAGCTTATATTTATCTGGATATTTTGGAAGAGACGTTTTCAGTCTTAATAAAAACTTTACGAATACTTACGGAAACTCTACTTTAAATCTTCGTTGGAATCACTTGTATTCTAATAAACTATTCTCGAACTTATCCTTGATATACAGCGATTATTATTATGGTCTTGATTTGGATTTTGTTGGCTTCAAATGGGATTCGGGCATCAAAAACTATAATATTAAATACGATTTCAAACACTACATTTCGGATAAATTCAAACTAAATTATGGCTTAAGCGGTATTTATTATGATTTTAATCCCGGAACTATTAAACCAAGCAATACTACTTCTGGAATAAATCCAGATCAACTGGATCGAAAATATGCATTTGAACCATCAATTTATTTAGATGCCGAAAGCCAGCTTTCTAAAAAAATAACAATGGCATATGGATTACGCTACAGCTTGTTTTACCGTTTAGGCGCATCGACCATTAATTATTATGACAATAATAATCCTGTGCTTTTTAACACGGATATGCAGATTTACGAAAAAGCAACTCCATCATCTACAAAATATTTTGGTTCTAATAAAGTTATTCAGGATTACAACAACTTAGAACCGAGATTCTCTGTCTCTTATCAATTAAATGACGATCAAGCCATAAAAGCAAGTTACAATCGCATGGCGCAATATCTTCAATTAATTTCGAATACCTCATCTCCTACTCCGCTGGATGTCTGGATGCCTAGTGATAATTACATTAAACCGCAGCTTGCTGATCAAGTCGCTTTGGGGTATTTTAGAAATATTAATAATGGCGTTTACTCTCTTGAAGTTGAAACCTATTATAAAAAAATCAAAAACAGACTAGATTATATTGACGGTGCTGATTTAATTGCAAATGACGCGATTGAACAAGTAATTTTAAACGGACAAATGCGTGCATATGGTGTAGAAATTATGTTGAAGAAAAATGAAGGTAAATTTAATGGATGGATTTCTTATACTTTATCTAAATCAGAACAACAGACACCGGGAAGAACTCCAGAAGAAACAGGCATCAATAACGGAAAATGGTACAGTTCTGCTTATGACAAAACACATAATTTAGCTGTAACATCAGCTTACAACTTAAACGATAAATGGTCGTTTGGCGCTAATTTCATCCTGCAGTCAGGACAGCCTGTTACATATCCAATCGGTCAATATGAATATTTAGGAATTACAGTTCCAAGTTATGGCCTTCGAAATAAAGATCGTCTGCCCGCTTATCATCATTTAGATATTTCGGCCACTTTAACACCAAGAAAAAACAAAGACAGAAATTGGAAAGCTGAATGGGTTTTTAGTATATACAATCTCTACAATCGCCAAAATGCAGCATCAATCAACTTTAGGCAAAACCTAGACACAGGAGTAAATGAAGCTGTACGATTGTCAATCTTTGGTATGGTGCCTGCTGTCAGCTATAATTTTAAATTTTAAAGAAGTTTCAGTTCTGTAGAGAAACAAAAAAAATATTATGAAAAAAGTTATTTTATTAATCGTATTATTTACATCTGCGCTTTTTACAAGTTGTGAAGAAGTTGTAGAGGTAGATCTTGATACAGCGCCTCCAAAATTAGTAATTGAAGCCTCAATAAACTGGCAAAAAGGCACAACAGGAAAACAACAGGTAATAAAATTAACTACAACTACAGGGTATTTTGAAAATAAGGTGCCAATAGTTTCTGGAGCTGTTGTTTATATTAAAAACAGTAAAAACAAACGATTTAATTTTACTGAAGCCCCAAAAACAGGTCGCTATATTTGTAATGATTTTGAACCAAAAATTGAAGAAACCTATACATTAACCATTATTAGCGGCGGAAGCACTTACACCGCAAGTGAAACTCTAAAATCCGTAGCGCCCATAACTAGAATTGAACAGAATAATAAAGGCGGCATTACAGGAACTGATATAGAAATAAGAGCCTTTTATAACGACCCTGCAAATGAGGATAATTTTTACTTATATAAATACGAGTATTCAAAAAAAGTAACCTCTACTTATTATGTTGGCGAAGATAAATTCTACCAAGGCAACGAATACTTTAGTAAATCAGATGATGAAGATATTGAAGTGGGCAATGAGATTCAAGTAACACATTTGGGCATTTCAAAACAATATTACAATTACATGAGCATTTTAGTAAGCATTGCGGGAAGTAATGCTGGAGGTCCATTTCAATCACCGCCTGCAACTGTAAGAGGAAACATTATCAACACAACAGATAAGGCAAATTATCCGTTAGGGTATTTTGCACTCAGCGAAACAGATTCAAAAAAATATAAAATTGAACTAAGTGATAAAAATGGAAGCACAAATTAAAATCGCAACCGAAAAAAACTAATTGGAAAACGAATCAATATGTCGTTTATTGAAAATCGAACGTTTCAATTATGGAGCAGCTTTATGCCAAAACGCCGTGAAATTAAAAATTCAATTGACTCTAATTTATACTCTTTAGAAGTTTTTTCACCAAACCATTTTGACAATTTTGATCCCAATAAAAGTTTTCAAAAATGGGCAGCAATAGCCGTTACTAATTTTGATGTAATTCCGTCAGAAATGGAAACACTAGTAATACCAACTGGTTTGTATGCCGTTTTTATTCATTATGGCCCAGCATCTGAAGGACACAAAACCTACCATTCTATTTTTGCAGAATGGCTTCCAAAATCAGAATACACTGTTGATGACAGACCTCATTTTGCAGTAATGGATCATAAATACAAAAAAGACGACCCTAACTCTGAAGAGGAAATCTGGATTCCGATAAGAAATAGAGACTAATTTTCAACTAAAAAATATGCTGATAGAAACATTAAAATCACTATTTAATAGGGATTTGAACAAATTAAAAGTCGAAATAGAATCGTACCAAAATGAAAATCAGCTTTGGGCAATCGACAAAAATATTTCAAACTCTGGTGGAAATCTTTGTCTTCATTTAATTGGCAATATCAACACCTATATTGGTGCCGAAATAGGAAAAACAGGATATGTTAGAAATCGTCCATTAGAATTTTCTCTAAAAGATATTCCTAAATCAGAATTAATTGGCAAAATAGAGGAAACCATTATAGTGGTAAACAACACTCTTGATCTTTTATCCGAAGAAGATTTAAACGCCATTTATCCGCAGATCGTTTTTGAAAAACAAATGACTACAGGATTCTTTTTCGTTCATCTTTCTACGCATTTAGCTTATCATCTTGGACAAATTAATTATCATCGAAGATTATTGGATTTATAATTGCCGATTTTAGAGTATAGATTTTAGATTGTCCTAAAATCTTTTGCAAAAAAACTAAAATCTAAAATCAGAAATCTAAAATTGTAAACAGTACCTTTGCGTCACATTCAAAAAAAATAACATGTCATCACACCATATAGTTCGCGACGATCAGGAACCCGCTTTAATAATTGCAAACGGCGCCGCCTGCAATCCTGAATTATTAGGTCAATTATTAGAATGGTCTCCGCTTGTTATTGTATTAGATTCAGCCATTGAACGCGTTATAGATTTAGGCATTAAAATCGATGTGCTTTTAGGTGATTTTGATCGTGGTTTTGATCCCGAAATATATAAAACTTCACAATATCCTATCGAAATCGTTCACACTCCAGATCAAAATAAAACCGATTTAGAAAAAGCTTTTGATTATTTAATAGAAAGAAAAATTCCTGCCGTAAATGTAGTTTGGGCTACTGGAAGACGTGCAGATCATACCATTACCAATCTTACCAATATTGTTCGTTACCGCAATTTACTTAAAATTGTGATTCTCGACGATCATTCAAAAATATTCTTGCTACCAACAAAATTTGAAAAATGGTACACCGCTAAAACACCAATTTCGTTAATTCCAATTGGCGTTGTAAACGGAATTTCTTCTAAAAATCTAAAATACGAATTACAAGACGATACACTTACAATGGGTTACAGAACCGGAAGCAGTAATTCTGTAGAACAAGACGGAATTGTAACCATTACACATCGTGAAGGTGATTTGCTTTTAATGGAATGTTTTGATTAGAAACATTTGAAAATAAAAAACCCTGGAGGGATGCAATGTTTATAGATCAAAATCTCTTGTTCTAATTAAAGCTCCAGCGGGGTGACACACAAAACCTATGTCGCTCCGCTGGAGCTTTTGTTTTAATTATAAATTAATTGGCTATAAATATTACGCTCCTCTAGAGCTCTCTTTAAAGGAAGGAATACCTATCTTTGCACAGAAATCAATAAAAATGAAAGCAGAAAACAATTCTCAAAAAGACAATTTACATCCTAGAAATATTCATCGCTCACGTTATGATTTTGAATTGCTTGTTTCAAATTGTCCTGAATTAAAAGCTTTTATTTCTACTAATAAATATGGTATTGAAACCATTGATTTCAGTAACCCGCTTGCTGTAAAAACGCTAAATAAAGCTTTACTTCAAACCTATTACGACATTAAAAACTGGGATATTCCTAAAAATTATCTTTGCCCTCCTATTCCAGGCAGAGCCGATTATATTCATTATATAGCCGATTTATTGGCAGAAACGAATAATGGTCAAATTCCCGAAGGTAATTCTGTCATGGGACTAGATATCGGAACAGGCGCAAATTTAATCTATCCGATATTAGGGAATTCGATTTACAATTGGAGTTTTGTCGCAACAGATATTTATAAAACTTCAATTGAAAACTGCAGTAAAATTATCGAAGCAAACCCCAAATTAATTGACACAATAAGTTTACAGCAGCAGACAGAATCTCGATTTATCTTTAAAAACATCATCATTCCTGAAGATCGTTTTACATTTACTATGTGTAATCCGCCTTTTCACGCATCGGCAGAAGAAGCGAATAAAAGCACTTCTAGAAAAGTATCCAATTTAAATCCGAAGGAAAAGAAAACTACAAATCCTGTTTTAAATTTTGGAGGTCAAAATGCTGAATTATGGTGCAATGGCGGCGAAATTGGTTTTGTAACTCAAATGATTTACGAAAGTGTAAAATATGCTTCGCAAGTTTTATGGTTCACAACATTAGTTTCTAAAAAAGAAAATCTATCCTCCATTTACAAAACCCTGAAAAAAGTAAATGCCGTTTCTGTAAAAACTATCGAAATGTCGCAAGGGCAAAAAAACAGTCGAATTGTGGCTTGGAGTTTTTTAAGTAAACCAGAACAGCAAAAGTGGACGCTTTAAAATATTGATTTTCAACTTCAAAACCTTGATTTTATAATTTGCTTTTGGTAAGTTTACTATAAACTATTCAATATCAAAATCATGGCAGATTATATTGGTTACCTAGCATCATTTTTTATTGTAGGAGGTTTTTTACTGAAAGACCTCAAAAAAATACGTTTAATTAATTTTTTCGGGTGTATGTGTTTTGTGATATACGGCATCTTTTTAAAAGATTACAGAGACGTTAGTCAATGGCTTCTGCCTGTTATTATTCCTAACGGAATCTTAGCATTGGTACAAGTCTATCACTTAACTGTGCAAAAAAACGAACCTTAGAATTATGATATTTTAAAACAAAATTCTGATACAAAAACGCTTTTCTAGAATTGTATCTTTAGCTAAATTGAATTTTATTGCAATGCAAAAATTACACTTCAGATTAGTCCTAATATTATTAGTAATCACAAGTTGCTCATCCATTAAAGAAGCAAAATTTAATGATTATATATTCGAAACCAAAAGCGAAAAAAAGATATATTTAAGTGCGTACGACAAAGCATTAAAACTTTGGAATATTCCGTATACAGAAGAAAATGTAAAAACAAGCTTTGGAACGGCGCACGTGATTATTGCGGGACCAAAAAACGGAAAAAGCTTGGTTTTACTTCACGGAATGGATGCAACCTCAACCATGTGGTATCCTAACATTAAAGCTTTAGCAAAAAATCATAGAATTTATGCGATCGATTTTTTGATGGAACCCGGAAAATCAACTTTAACAGCAAAACCGC
Organism: Flavobacterium sp. YO12; assembly: GCF_004119495.1. Classification (GTDB taxonomy): domain Bacteria; phylum Bacteroidota; class Bacteroidia; order Flavobacteriales; family Flavobacteriaceae; genus Flavobacterium. Next base: position 21,807 of record NZ_NRQU01000055.1, on the reverse strand, counting down.
TTTCCTCAAAAGAAATTGTGATTTGGTACAATGAAATTTTCAGTTTCTATAAATTAAAACAATTCGATATTATTGGAGCATCAAGAGGCGGCTGGATCGCCGCATTATTAGCTTCTGAAAAAACAAATTCTATTGATAAAATAGTTCTACTAAGTCCTGCACAGACTTTTAAATTCATAGATAAAGTCAGAAAAACAAGTTCCGCATTGCTGTTGAAGCTTTTCCCAAGTGAAAAAAAATTCAATAAAACCCTAGAAACATTCTCAACGCATCCCGAAAACATAAACCCGATTTACAAAAGGCAATTTTATTTGGCAAACAAATATGCAAAATCAAATTCCAGCATGCTTAAAATGCGCCCGTTTTCAGATGAAGAATTACAATCAATTACAAATCCAGTATTAGTATTAATTGGAGATCATGACGTTATCAACTCTGAAGAAAGTCTGACAAGAGCACAAAAATTTTTAATAAACTGCAAAACTCAAACTATTAAAGATGCGGGGCATTTTTTAACTATTGACCAAGCAAAAATTACAAATGACGCAGTCATTAATTTTTTAGAATAGAATTCAAACTTTGTATCTTTACAAAACTAATCTTCAGTCATAAAAAATGAATTTCCAAGTAACTTCAGAATATAGTCCAAAAGGAGATCAACCTCAAGCAATTCAAAAATTGTCGCAAGGTATAGTCGACGGCGAAAAATATCAAACTTTATTAGGAGTTACAGGATCTGGTAAAACATTTACAGTAGCCAATGTTATTCAAGAAGTACAGCGCCCAACGCTGGTTTTAGCACATAATAAAACTTTGGCGGCACAATTGTATTCAGAGTTCAAGCAATTTTTTCCAAATAATGCGGTTGAGTATTTCGTTTCTTATTACGACTATTATCAGCCTGAAGCTTTTATGCCTGTTACAGGAGTTTTTATTGAGAAAGATTTATCTATCAATGAAGAACTGGAAAAAATGCGTTTAAGCACTACTTCTTCTTTACTTTCAGGAAGACGCGACGTTTTAGTTGTTGCTTCAGTTTCCTGCTTGTATGGTATAGGAAATCCTGTAGAATTTCAAAAAAACGTAATCGAAATAACTCGAGATCAAGTTATTTCAAGAACTAAATTACTGCATAGTCTTGTACAAAGTTTATACGCTAGAACTGAAGCCGATTTTAATCCAGGGACTTTTAGAATTAAAGGAGATACTGTTGAAGTTTATCCCAGCTATGCAGATGATGCATATCGAATTCACTTTTTTGGAGATGAGATTGAAGAAATCGAAGCTTTTGATCCTAAAACCTCACAGGTTATTGAAAAATTTAAAAGATTAACGATCTATCCAGCCAATATGTTTGTGACTTCTCCAGAAGTTTTACAAGGCACACTCTGGGAAATTCAACAAGATTTAGTAAAACAAGTTGATTATTTCAAAGAAATAGGCAAACATTTAGAAGCCAAACGTCTTGAAGAACGAACCAATTTTGATTTAGAAATGATTCGCGAATTGGGATATTGTTCTGGAATTGAAAATTACTCGCGTTATCTTGACGGACGTGAAGCCGGAACAAGACCTTTCTGTTTACTAGACTATTTTCCAAGTGATTATTTAATGGTTGTTGATGAAAGCCACGTAACAGTTTCGCAAGTTCACGCCATGTACGGAGGTGACCGCAGCCGAAAAGAAAATTTGGTTGAATATGGTTTTAGACTTCCTGCCGCAATGGACAACAGACCTTTGAAGTTTGAAGAATTTGAAGCTATGCAGAATCAGGTTATTTACGTTTCGGCAACACCTGCAGATTATGAATTGCAAAAGTCTGACGGAATTTATGTAGAACAGATTATTCGTCCGACAGGATTATTAGATCCAATTATTGAAGTAAGACCAAGTTTAAATCAGATTGATGATTTGATCGAAGAAATACAAGTTCGATGTGAACTTGACGAAAGAGTTCTGGTAACTACCTTGACGAAAAGAATGGCCGAAGAATTAGCTAAATACTTAACTAAAGTAAACATTCGATGCCGTTACATTCACTCTGATGTTGATACTTTAGAACGAATCGAAATCATGCAAGATTTACGAAAAGGTATTTTTGATGTCTTAATTGGAGTTAACCTGCTTCGTGAAGGTTTAGATTTACCAGAAGTTTCTCTTGTTGCCATTCTTGATGCTGATAAAGAAGGTTTTTTACGTAACCATAGATCTTTAACACAAACTATTGGTCGTGCAGCGAGAAACTTAAATGGAAAAGCGATTATGTATGCTGATAAAATTACGGCAAGCATGCAAAGAACAATAGACGAAACTAATTATCGAAGAACTAAACAGATTAACTACAATACTGAGCACGGTATTACACCTCAGGCATTAAACAAAAAAATAGACAGCGCTTTTACAAAAAATCCTTTGGTAGAATACGAATTAGGACATACTTTACCTGCTGCCGCTGAACCTGAAACAGCTTATTTATCTAAATCTGAGTTAGAAAAAATGATTCGAGAAAAAAGAAAATCAATGGAAAAAGCCGCTAAAGAGTTAGACTTTATGCAAGCTGCCAAACTGCGTGACGATATTAAAAAACTACAAGATCAATTAGCTTAAAAAACCCAACAAGCTAATTATCAATTATTTAAAATATTTTCATACATTTACTCGTCCATAATCTATCTGGAATTTTTTCTTACTTCAAAACTAGATAAATTATGAACACTAAATTTATTCTTACTACTGCAGCACTTTGCGGCTCAGTAGTATCAAATTTCGGGCAGATTAAACCACAGCCCGCCCCAGAAAAAATCGTCGTAGATGAATATTTCGGAGAAAAGATAGAAGATCCTTATCGCTATCTTGAAAATCTAAATGATCCCAATGTGGTTACTTGGATGAAAGCTAATGCTGATTATGCACGAGCAAAGCTAAATGAAGTTCCAGAACGTCAAAATCTCTTTAAAAAACTAAAAGAGCTTGATGCAAGAAAAGAAAGTACTATCTCTGATTTACAAATTACAGAGAACGACCATTATTTCTATCTAAAACGAAATGCCAACGAGGAAAATGGCAAACTATATCAGAGAATTGGCTACAAAGGAACTGAAAAACTACTTTTTGATCCAGAAACTTACAAAAAAACAGCAGGAGTAAATTACAATATAAGCTCTATAACGCCAAATGAAAAAGGAGATAAAGTAGCTGTAGAAATTGCTCCAAGCGGTTCTGAAAGTGCAGAATTACTTATTGTAAGCAGTGACGGAAAAGTTTACCCCGAAGTATTCGACAGATGTTGGTTCAGTACTCCTTCTTGGATGCCTGACGGGAATTCATTTACATACGGAAGATTAAACTCTGCAAATGTTACCGATCCAAACCGATTATTAAACTCTAAAGTATATTATCATAAATTAGGCGAAGACCCAAGTAAAGATGTAGAATTTTTGTCGAGTGCAACTAATCCTGAACTTAATATAGGAGCTGAAGAATTTCCTTTGAATCTCTACCACAAAAATTCAAATAAAAATTATGGCTTGGTTGTTACGGTAGACAATCGAATTAAATTGTACGATACTGATTTAAAAGACAATTTCAAACCCACAAAATGGACCAATTTAGTTGACAAAAAAGATGAAGTAACGAATTACAATGTTGATAAAGAGTTTATTTATTACTTGACTTATAAAAACGCTTCTAATTACAAAATAATAAAAGTTCCCATCTCAGATCCAAACATCGAAAAAGCAGAAACAGTTGTTCCTGAGCCCAAAAATGGAAATATTACCAATTTTACACTTACAAAAGATGGTTTATATTATTCCCTTACTGAAAACGGCGTTCAGGCAAAAGTATTTTTCTTAGCAAAAGGAAAAAAGGAACCTATCGAATTAAAATTGCCTTTTCAAGCAGGCTCAGCTTCATTTTTAACTGTAAATGAAAATAAAAGTGATATTTGGATTACGCTGTCAGGCTGGACTTCTCCCTCAAAACGTTATTTGTATAATCCATCATCAAATACATTTACTTTTCAGCCCATGTCAAAACCTATTGAATATCCTGAATTCAAAGATATAGTCTCTAAAGAAATCATGGTTCCCTCCCATGATGGCACTTTAGTTCCTGTTTCAATCATTTATAATAAAAACACAAAACTAAATGGAGATAATCCAGTTTTAATGGTAGGATATGGTGCTTACGGAATCTCTATGGAACCTCGATTTAGCGCTGGTTTTGCATTGCCTTATTGTACTTATGGAGGCATTTATGTTGTTGCTCATGTTAGAGGCGGCGGAGAATTAGGAGAAGCTTGGCATAAAGCAGGTTTTAAAACTACTAAACCTAATACATGGAAAGATTTTATTGCGGTTACTGAATATTTAATTAAAGAAAAATATTCTTCGCCTAAAAGAATCGCTATTTGGAGCGCAAGTGCAGGCGGTATTTTAATTGGAAGAGCAATTACAGAACGACCTGATTTGTTTGCCGCTGCCATTCCCGAAGTAGGCGCATTTAATACAATTCGCTCAGAATTATCTCCAAATGGTCCGGGTAATATTCCTGAATTTGGAACAGTAAAAGACAAAACAGAATTTAAAGCGCTGCTAGAAATGGATTCGTTTCATCATATTAAAAAAGGAACTGCATATCCAGCAACATTAATAACGGCAGGAATGAATGATCCGCGTGTAATTGCATGGGAACCGGCAAAATTTGCAGCTTCACTTCAAAATGCAAATACGTCCAGCAATCCTATACTTTTTTTAACGGACTTTGAATCTGGTCACGGAATGGGCGACAGTGCAACAAAGAGCATAGAAAAAAATGTGATTTAATCAGTTTTGCATACACTCATACCGGGCATCCCAAATTTCAGCCTTCAAAAAAAATAAAACCGTAATAAAACAAAAATTTAAAACCGTACATTTTATTCCTTTTTCTTGACCTAATTGTGTTGTTCCTGAAATACTTTGAGCAGCACTTTTGGGTCAATTAAAGCATTTGGTGCTTTTTCCATAAGATCCAAAACACGTTTTACTGCAGTCGGATTTAATCCCATTTCAATAGCAATCTGCTGAATTGCTTTTGCTTCTTTTTCATGCAAAATACCGTCACAGTGCATAATCAGGGCCAATCTGTAAAATTGTTGAATACGCTGAAATTCAGATTTAATTACTTTAGCAGTATATTCTTGATGAAATAAATCTTGAAAAAGAGCACGATCAATATTCAGTTCTTGCGCAACCAGCCATAAAAATTCCAGCTCGCGTTTATGCAATTGACCATCAACTGTAGAGAAAGCAATCATTTCTAAAAGTAAACTTCTCTTTTCTTCTTCGGTATTCATCAAATTTGTTATTTTTAGCTAAAATATTATATTTAAATCTAAAACACAAAAGAACTGATGCTTAGAGGAGTTTTCTTTTTTATTTTTCTCTGTTTTGCAATTGGAAATGCTCAAGAAAGCACCGCTTCAAAAAATGTATCAATTTTTACAATTGAAGCTCCTCAACTCAAAACCACCAAAAAAATCTGGATTTATTTACCCGAAGGTTATTCGGCTTCAGCCAAAAAATACAGCGTTATCTATATGCACGATGCTCAAAATTTATTTGATGCCAAAACTTCATATTCTGGCGAATGGAATGTCGATGAAAAATTAGACAGCCTTAAAGCTCCCGTAATTGTAGTTGGTATTGAACATGGAAATGAAAAACGCATTGATGAATTAACACCCTATAAAAATGAAAAATACGGCGGCGGAATGGCCGACGATTACCTTGATTTTATTGTAAAAACTTTAAAACCTTATATTGATAAACATTATAGAACTAAAACCAAAGCAAAAAACACTACTATAATGGGAAGCTCACTTGGTGGTTTAGTTTCTTATTATGCTATTCTTAAATATCCAGAAGTTTTTGGCAAGGCGGGTATTTTTTCCCCATCATTTTGGTTTTCAAATGATATTTATACTTTAACGGAACAGGCTCCAAAAAATAAAACGAAAATTTATTTTCTCTGCGGAGATAAAGAAAGTGACGATATGGTAAGCGATTTAAATAAAATGGAACGTTTATTAGACAAAAACCGATGCTATTGCCTGCATCTTACTAAAACAAAGATTGTAAAAGGCGGCGAACACAACGAAAAACTATGGAGAGACGGCTTTACAAAAGCGGTTCTTTGGCTTGGTTATTGAGCAAAATACAGACAAAAAAACAGCATAAATATGAAACTAATTTTAAAAGAATATAACTTAAAGCTAAAACATACTTTTACTATTTCGAGAGAATCAATTGATTTTCAGCCTTCATTAATCGTCGAGCTGCAAAGCGATGGTTTTTCAGGTTTTGGAGAAGCTACTTCAAACCCATATTACAAAACCACAGTTCCAATGATGATGGAAGATTTAGAAAAAATCAGAACCATTATCGAAAGTACTGAAAATGAAACTCCCGAAGTGTTTTGGTCAAAAATTCATCCGTATTTAAAAGACGATATGTTTGCGCTTTGCGCTTTAGACTTGGCTTATAATGATTTGTATGCACGCAAAAAAGGCAAAAAATTATATGAGTTATGGAACTACACGACCGAAAGAAATCCAATGACAGATTATACAATCGGGATTGCTTCTATTGAAAAAATGGTTTCAAAAATGCAGGAACTTCCGTGGCCGATCTATAAAATTAAATTGGGAACTAAAGAAGACATTGCAATTATAAAAGAACTTAGAAAACATACAAATGCTGTTTTTAGAATTGATGCAAATTGCGGATGGGGAGTCGAAGAAACGATCAACAATGCTATAGAACTAAAAAAACTAGGTGTAGAATTTTTAGAACAGCCTATGAAAGCAGATAATTGGGAAGCGCATAGAGAAGTTTTCAAGCATTCTGTTTTACCTATTATTGCTGACGAAAGTTGTATTATTGAAGAAGATGTTGCTAAATGTTTTAATCATTTTCACGGTGTAAATGTAAAATTGGTAAAATGCGGCGGATTAACTCCTGGAAAACGCATGATTGAAGAAGCTAAAAAACTAGGATTGCGAACAATGGTAGGCTGCATGACGGAGTCGACAGTGGGTATTTCTGCAATCGCTCATTTATTGCCTCAGCTTGATTATGTTGATATGGATGGCGCACTGCTTTTAGCGGAAGATATTGCAACTGGTGTAACTATAAAAGATGGTGTTGTAAGCTATTCTAATCTAAACGGAACTGGAGTTACATTGCTATAAAAAATGAAAGTCGAAAAATTTCCTGATCGAGTTATTGAGATTGACCAAGAACAGTTTTTGTATTTTGGCGGAACTGCTTATTTGGGACTTCCAACCAATAAAGCTTTTCAGAATCTGGTCGTTAAAAACATTTTAAACTGGGGAACTACTTACGGCAGTTCGAGAACTGCTAACATCAAATTAAGAGCTTACGATGAAGGCGAAACCTTTTTAGCTTCTCATATTGGTTCAGAAAGTGCTGTTACCGTTTCATCAGGAATGCTGGCGGGAAAATTGGTTATAGATTTAATAAAGAAACAAACTGACTGTTTTTTTCATTTGAATGATACGCATAATGCAATCCAGATTGAAAACAGCCTTCCTTTATTTGAAAATGAGCAATTAAACGAACGTTTATTGGATTCAAAATGGGAGAAAATAGCCATTCTTACTGATGGTGTTCCCTCTTTTGAAACAAAACCTGTTGATTTATCTTTCTTAAAGAAAATTCCACATCATAAAGAAATTACATTGCTTATCGATGAATCTCATTCTTTTGGAATTTTAGGCAAAAACGGCTGTGGCATTTATTCCTCAATTCAATATCCTGTTAAAAGGAAAATAATAGTTTCGTCTTTAGGAAAAGCATTTGGATTAACTGGCGGTGTTATTGCATCTGATTTTGAGTTTATCACTAAAATAAAGGAATTAGAAACATTTACCAGCGCAGCAGGAATGAACCCTGCTTTTGTGCAAACACTTTCAGATGCGGCAGAAATCTACACTTTGCAGCACAAAAAACTCTTAGACAATTTAGAATATATCGATTCGATTTTAATCAAAAATAACAATCTTAAATTTGATAAAAGCTACCCTTTGATTTATCTTTTATCAAATGAAATGGTAGAAAAATTAGGCCAAGAAAAAATCATCATTGCTAGTTTTAAATATACTAAAGATGCTGAACCGTTAAATCGCATAGTAATTACCGCAAACCATTTAAAAGAAGATTTGGATAAGTTAGTTCAGGTCTTAAATCATAAATAAAAAAGTTCGCCGCGAATTACACAAATTTTTACGAATTAAAATTTTAAATAAATTAGTGGAAATTTGTGTAATTCGAGGCGAAAAAAAATACTCTAAATCTTTGCTTTTAAAACGTACCTTTGTAAAAAATAAACGATGACAAATAACGATATACTTAAAAAACTTCGCGTGGCTTTAATGCTCCGTGATGACCAAATAGTTGAAATTTTAGAATTAGTAGATTTTAGAATTACAAAATCAGAATTAGGTGCTTTTTTTAGAGCCGAAGATCATCCAAACTATATGGAATGCGGCGATCAGGTTTTGCGTAATTTCTTAAACGGATTGGTAATTCATTTGAGAGGAACTAAAGAAAATCCGAAAAACCCAACAGATGTTTTGGCAAAACATAAATCTGAAATTCCAAAGAAAGAAACTTCCAAAGAAAGACCAGAATTTAAAGCTTCTCCAAAAGATTCAGAAAAATATAGAGGTGATCAAAGTTCATCAAAGTCGGGTTCATCAGCTGGAAAACCAAAAAAGAAAGCATTTCCTAAAGGAAATGGAAAACCATCTGTTGTAGAAAAAGTGGTTTTCAAAAACGGCAATAAGAAAAAATCGTAATTGAGGATTTAACTGCAATCCCGATAGCTATCGGGAGCTAAGGTTCTTACTTAAAAGATTAAATATAAACGCAAAGTTCGCAAAGTTATATAGATAAAGCTTTGCGAACTTTGCGTTTGTATTCTCAATCCTAAATAAAAAATCTTGCGTGCTTTGCGATTAAAAATCTATATCTTATTCTCTTCTATTTTATCAAAAAAAGCATCTTTAAAAGTTGCACCGATTGGGAGCTCTTTCCCATTTATAAAAACAGAGAAATTATCTGTTGACTCAATATGTTTTAAAGAAATCACATGCGATTTATGAATCTGAATAAAATCATTATCTGGAAGTGATTCTATTACATTTTTTAATGACGAATGCGTAATAATCTGCTGTTTTGAAGTATGTATACAAACATAATTCTGCAGACTTTCTACATACAAAATATCATTTAAAAAAATCTTCTGGAATTTATTCTTTCCATCTGTTTTGATGAATAGAAAATCAGGAGTGTTATTTTGACTTGAAACAATCGTTTTGGATTCCGAATTCAGCTTTGAAACTGCTTGATAAAAACGTTCAAACGAAATGGGTTTTAATAAATAATCAACTGCATTCAATTCAAAACCTTCTAATGCAAAATCAGGATATGCTGTTGTAAAAATAACTTTTATATCTTTTGAAATAATTCTAGAAATTTGTAAACCTGTTAATTGCGGCATTTGAATATCTAAAAAAATAACATCAACTGCTTGTGTATTTAAAAATTCCAAAGCTTTTAATGAATCATTAAAAACTCCCGTTTTTTCAAGAAAATTAACTTTAGCAATATAATTCTCCAGAATACGAGTTGCCGGCGGTTCATCGTCAACAATAATACATTTAAAAGCCATAAATTATTTTTTTAGTGGTATTTTTAAGTAGGTTTTAAAGGTATTATTTTCTTCGGTTTTTTCAAGTACAAATTTACCTTTATACATATACTCTAACCTTTTAGTTAAGTTATCAAACCCAATTCCAGTCGAAGAATAATTCTCGCCTTCAACAATATAATTAAATGTTGAAATCTCTAAAAAATCCTCTTTTATTTTAATCAAAATAACTGCTTTTTCCTGTTCGCTATTAAATTTTCCGTGCTTAAAAACATTCTCCACAAAATGAATTAATGCTGATGAAAGAATTCTTTCATTCGAATAACTTCCTTCAATAGAAAAATCCAGATACAATTGATCTTCAAATCGTTTTTTCTGTAAATGAATATAGTTTTGAATAAATTGAATTTCTTTTGAAAGTACCGCCTCATCTTTATCAGTTTCAGTAATAACATAGCGAAGCAAATCGGAAAGCACCAAAACATCTGAAGCCATTTCATCATCTTTTAAAACCAACTGGCTGTAAAAAGAATTCAGAGTATTAAACAAAAAATGCGGGCTCACCTGAGCTTTCAACATTTGAAATTGAGCTTTTTTATTCTCTAAAAGCAATTCTTGATTTTGCTGCTGTGCACTCTGAAACTGCCAAAACAAATAACTCAAAGCACTAAAAATAACAGCAGGTAATCCAAAAAAGAAATTATCACGAATATAAAAACTCCATTCTAAATCGCCAACATGATAATTATGCACTCCAATAATATTAAACATAATTACTTCTTGAAAAATATATCTGACTCCAGCAAAAAGGGTTAACGAAAATGGAATGCTTAAAAAATAAAAATGCATTTTCTTTTTATTCAAAAACCAGTCACAAACCGTATAAAAATTGACTATGTAAACTACAAAAACAGAAAGAAAAAAAGTCGATGTAATCCAGAAGTAAAGCTTGGTTCGCTCTACCATTATTATTTTATTATTAATTCCATAATCCCAAAGACAGTAGGTTAAAAACAATCCCAGAAAAAGAATAATATGGTAGTAAAAAGGTATTTTAAGTTTCATAAATATCGGTTATAAGTTCAAAAATACAATTATGGCTTTAAATGTAAATGCTATTTATATGAAACCACGTTTTTTTAATGACGAACCATGAAAAATAGTATACCAACATTTTGAAAACAGAATATCGACAGTTGGTCAAGTAAAACTAAGTGTTCATCAAAACCGAAAAAAAAGCTTGGAATCTGCCCATACATTTGCAATGAATTTAAACACAAAATCATCATGCAAAAAATCATCTTATTACTAGCTCTTATTACATTTAACCTATCATCTGCTCAAACAAAAAAGAAGCAAATCCTGTTAATTGGAACTTTTCATTTTGCAAATCCAGGAAATGATGTTGCCAAAATAAAAACTTTTAATGTTATGTCTGAAAAAAGCCAAAAAGAGCTTGAAACCATGAGTGACAAAATCAAGAAATTTGGCCCAGACAAAATTTTTGTTGAATGGAAATTCACCAAACAAGCCGAATTAGATAAGTTTTACAATAAAAACACTGATAGTCTTTTCAAAAAAGATGCAAACGAAATTACGCAATTGGCACTTCGCACTGCTAAAAAACTAAATCACAAAAAATTATACGCAATTGATTATCGCACTCCTTTTCCTTACGATAGTTTAATGATGAGTATGGAAAAAGCGGATCAAAAGGATTTGATGGAGAAGACTAAAAACATGATGGCACAATATCAGAAAGAACAAAATGAGAGAATTTCAAAAAGCACTTTAACAGAACTTATGCTTTATTTCAATGAAAAAGAAACGGACAAAGATAACTTACAATGGTACTTAGAAGTAGCAAACAGAACTGGAAAACCAGATGATTTTACAGGTGCTTCCTTAGTGACAAATTGGTACAAACGAAACTTATATATGTATTCTTTAATCCAAAAGCTAACTGAAAGCAAAGATGATAAAATAATGGTTTTAGTTGGCGGCGGCCATGCTGCGATGTTCAGACAGCTTATTGAAAACGATCCAACATTTGAACTTGTAGACTTATCAACTGTTTTGAAATAAACTGAGTGATTTAACCACAAAGCACGCAAAGATTTTTTAAATATAATACTCTTCATAAACGCAAAGTTCGCAAAGGTTATCTCCATATAGCTTTGCGAACTTTGCGTTTGTATTCACAATCCTTAGCAAAAAAACTTTGCGTGCTTTGCGGTTAAATAAAAAAATCCACTCCGAAGTGGAATGGATTTTCTATATAATTTGATTTCTTATTTAATTAAGAAAGAGCAGCTTTAACTTGGTCAGCAGCTTCTTGGAATTGAACTGCAGATAAGATTGGCATACCAGAGTTGTCAATTAATTCTTTTGCAATTTCAGCATTTGTTCCTTGCAAACGAACAATGATTGGCACATTGATAGCGTCACCCATGTTTTTGTAAGCATCAACAACACCTTGAGCAACACGGTCACAACGAACGATACCTCCGAAGATGTTAATCAAAATAGCTTTTACGTTTGGATCTTTCAAGATAATTCTGAAAGCAGTTTCAACACGTTTAGCATCAGCAGTTCCTCCAACGTCAAGGAAGTTAGCAGGCTCAAAACCAGCGTATTTAATTAAATCCATAGTTGCCATTGCAAGACCAGCTCCGTTTACCATACATCCTACAGTACCGTCAAGGTCAACATAGTTTAGACCAACTTCTTTAGCTTCAACTTCGATTGGATTCTCCTCACGGATATCTCTCATTTCAGCATATTTAGGTTGTCTGTATAAAGCGTTATCGTCGATGTTAACTTTAGCATCAACAGCTAAAATTTTGTTATCAGATGTTTTTAAAACTGGGTTGATTTCAAACATAGAAGCATCAGAACCAATGTAAGCATTGTAAAGTGCATCGATGAATTTAACCATTTCTTTGAAAGCATTTCCAGAAAGACCTAAATTGAAGGCAATTCTTCTTGCTTGGAAACCTTGTAATCCAACAGATGGATCGATTTCTTCCGTAAAAATTAAGTGTGGTGTGTGCTCAGCAACTTCTTCAATATCCATTCCACCTTCAGTAGAATACATAATCATGTTACGACCTGTACCTCTATTCAATAAAACAGAAACATAAAATTCAGAAGTTTCGCTTTCACCTGGATAGTAAACATCTTCAGCAACTAAAACTTTGTTTACTTTTTTACCTTCAGCAGATGTCTGAGGTGTAATTAATTGCATTCCGATGATTTGTCCAGCGATTTCTTCAACTTGTTGCAAGTTTTTAGCCAACTTAACTCCACCACCTTTTCCACGACCACCTGCGTGAATTTGTGCTTTAATAACATGCCATCCTGTACCAGTTTCGGCAGTTAATTGTTTTGCAGCAGCTACAGCTTCAACCGCATTGTTAGCCACAATTCCGCGTTGAATGCGTACTCCGTAACTTGCTAAAATTTCTTTTCCTTGATATTCGTGTATGTTCATAATATAGAATTTGTCTGGTTCTGAATTTATTTCAGAATAAAAGTGCGACAAAAGTAGCAAAATTCAACTTAATAGTAAAATCTTTTTCAATTAAAAAACACCTCAAATAGGTATTATAGGATTATTCTTTTTCAAAGCAAACAAATCGTTACCGAAACACTTTGTTAATGTTAACTTAAAATCACTATATCGTTTGAGATTTAACAAAAAATTCACCGAATTCAGTAGCTCAACGACGATTTTTCTAATATATTTTAAAGCGCATTGTCATTTTATCATTTCGCAATGGTCAATATAACATTATTATCAATTAAGAAGCGTTTTTCTATTATTACAACAAAAATGTAAGTCAATTTATTATTTCAATACATTATGTTTAACGAAATCTTTATTTTTGTAGAAAAAATATCAAGAATGAAAGTTAAAGAACAAGGGCTTTATTTGCCTGAATTTGAACACGACAATTGTGGTGCAGGATTTATTTGTAATTTGAATGGTATTAAATCAAACGATATTATTCACAAAGCATTAGACATCTTAATTAAATTGGAACATCGTGGTGCCGTTAGTTCTGATGGAAGAACTGGAGACGGAGCGGGGATTTTGTTTGATATCCCTCATGATTTTTTTAAGAAAGTTTGTGACTTTGAAATCCCAGAAGCGCGTGAGTATGCAGTAGGAATGGTTTTTTTACCAAAAAGCAAAAACCAAGTTTCTTTTTGTATTAATGCATTTGAGGCAACTATTAAAGACCAAAACTTAAAAGTTTTAGGTTGGAGAGATGTGCCAGTTGACGTTGAAAATTTAGGGCAGATCGCCGCAGAAAAAGAACCAACAGTTAAGCAAGTTTTCGTTTCAAAAAACGGTCAAGATTTAACTGAACAAGAATTTAATGCAAAACTTTTTGCAGCTAGAAAAATTGCTGAACATGCCGTAAGAGGATCTAAAACCTCTGAAAGTCATATGTTTTATTTTACTAGTTTATCGACAACTACTATAATATATAAAGGTCTATTGATGCCGGAAGACATCAGCCGTTATTATATAGATTTGAAAGATCCAGACTTGGTGACGCGTTTAGCGCTTGTACACCAACGTTTCTCTACAAATACATTCCCATCTTGGGACTTAGCGCAGCCGTTTAGATACATGTGTCATAATGGTGAGATCAACACACTTCGTGGAAACGTAAGCCGTATGCGTGCTCGTGAAGAGCTTATGCAGAGCAAAGTTTTTGGCGATGATATCAAAAAATTATTCCCAATTATCTTAGAAGGAAAATCAGATTCTGCTTCTATGGATATGGTGGTTGAACTTTTGTTAATGACAGGCCGTTCTCTTCCAGAGGCAATGATGATGGTTGTTCCTGAAGCTTGGGAAAAACACCAAACAATGTCTCCAGAAAAAAGAGCTTTCTATGAATACAACGCTTGTATCATGGAACCTTGGGATGGTCCAGCTTCTATTCCGTTTACAGATGGAAACGTAATTGGAGCTTTATTAGACAGAAACGGATTGCGCCCTTCTCGTTATACATTAACACACAGTGGTTTCGTAATCATGTCATCAGAAATTGGTGTACTAGATATCGATCCAGAAGATGTAATTCAACACGGACGTCTTGAACCAGGAAAAATGTTCTTGGTTGATATGAACGAAGGTCGTATTATTGAAGACGAAGAAGTAAAAAAATCAATCGTTACAAAACGTCCTTACCAAGAATGGTTAGATGCTAACTTATTGCCTCTTGCTAAAGTTCCTTATACCAACAACCCTACTCCTGTTGAAAAACTAGATTTTTTAACAAGACAGCGTTTATTTGGTTACACCATTGAAGATTTAAAAACAATCATCAACCCAATGGGAGGTCAAGGAGCTGAAGCAATCAGTTCTATGGGTAACGATACACCATTGGCAGTATTATCAGACCAGCCTCAATTGTTATACAACTATTTCAAACAATTGTTTGCACAGGTTACTAACCCACCTTTGGATGGTATTCGTGAAGAAATTATTACCGATATTAGTTTAGCGATTGGCGGTGATTTCAATATTTTTGAAATCGAGTCAAAACAATGTAAAAAACTAAAAATTCAAAATCCTGTTATTTCTAATGAGGATTTAGATAAAATCAGAAACATTGACCACGCAGATTTCAAATCAGCAACAATTTCTACTTTATACAAAATAGAAAAAGGAGTAAATGGTTTAGAACGTGCTCTTGAAAAATGTGTTCAAGCAACTTTTAAAGCTGTTTCTGAAGGATGCAACATTATCATTCTTTCTGATAGAGGTGTTAGCGAAGAATTAGCTCCAATTCCAATGTTATTGGCTTGTTCTTACATTCACCACTCTTTAAACATTTTACAAGTTCGTTCAAAATTCGGAATCATAATCGAATCTGCTGAACCTCGTGAACCTCATCATTTTGCTTTATTATTCGGATACGGTGCAAGTGCAATCAATCCGTACATGGTAAACGAAATCATTTACGATCAAGTTGCGCAAGGTTTCATTACTGGAGTAAAAGCTGATTATGCGGTTGTAAATTACAACAAAGCAATTGCGAAAGGAATCGTTAAAATCATGAACAAAATTGGTATCTCTACTTTACATTCATACAGAGCTGCCCAAATTTTCGAGATTTTAGGTTTAAACAAAACATTTACTTCAAAATACTTCCCTTACACTCCATCTAGAATTGAAGGAATCGGTTTAATGGAAGTTGAAAAAGAGGTTAAAAAACGTTTCCAAAAAGCTTTCCCAAATTCAAAAGTGGCAAGCTTGCTTTCTCTTGAAATTGGAGGTATTTACAGATGGAGACGTGGTGGTGAAAAACACATGTTTAACCCAACCACTATTTCTAAATTACAACAAGCGGTTCGTTTAAACAGCCCTGAAAGTTATAAAGAATACTCAAATGCCGTTAATGAGCAAAGCTCAAACTTAATGACCATTAGAGGTTTATTTGAATTCAACAACTTAGATCCAATTTCTATTGATGAAGTAGAACCTTGGACAGAAATTGTGAAGAAATTCAAAACGGGTGCAATGTCTTACGGATCTATTTCTAGAGAAGCACACGAGAATTTAGCGATTGCTATGAACAGAATTGGCGGAAAAAGTAACTCTGGAGAAGGTGGAGAAGATCCTAAACGTTTCCAGAAAGAAATTAACGGAGATTCTAGAAATAGTGCTATCAAACAAGTTGCTTCAGGACGTTTTGGTGTTTCAATCAACTATTTGACAAACGCTAAAGAAATCCAGATTAAAATGGCTCAAGGAGCAAAACCTGGTGAAGGTGGACAGTTACCTGGAGAAAAAGTTGTGCCATGGATTGCTGAAACTAGAAACTCTACACCATATGTAGGTTTGATTTCGCCTCCTCCTCACCACGATATTTATTCAATTGAGGATTTATCTCAATTAATTTACGATTTGAAAAATGCAAACCGTGAAGCTCGTGTAAACGTAAAATTAGTTTCTGAAGTTGGAGTTGGAACCATCGCTGCCGGTGTTGCCAAAGCAAAAGCTGACGTTATCTTAATTTCAGGTTATGACGGAGGAACGGGAGCTGCTCCATTAACCTCTTTACAGCACACAGGTATTCCGTGGGAACTTGGTTTAGCTGAAGCGCAACAGACTTTGATCTTAAATGATTTAAGAAGCCGTGTAGTTCTTGAATGTGACGGACAGTTAAAAACAGGTCGTGACGTGGCGATAGCAGCTTTATTAGGAGCTGAAGAATTTGGTTTTGCGACTGCACCGCTTGTAGCTTCTGGATGTATCATGATGAGGGCTTGTCACTTAAATACTTGTCCAGTTGGTATTGCAACTCAGGATCCTGAATTGAGAAAAAATTTCAAAGGAACTCCAGAGCACG
Source organism: Flavobacterium sp. YO12 (assembly GCF_004119495.1). Taxonomy (GTDB): domain Bacteria; phylum Bacteroidota; class Bacteroidia; order Flavobacteriales; family Flavobacteriaceae; genus Flavobacterium. The sequence goes on along the minus strand of NZ_NRQU01000055.1, from coordinate 4,714 downwards.
TAATCAACTTCATGTATTTTATTGCTGAGGAGTTAAGAGAAATCATGGCACAATTAGGTTTCAGAACTTTAAAAGAAATGGTAGGTCAGTCACAAAAATTAAATGTGAACAAAGCCATCAAACATTATAAAGCAAATGGTTTAGACTTGTCTACCATTCTATACAAACCGGAAAAAGCAAAAACAGTTCCAAATCACAATACTACGGAACAAGATCACCAACTTGAAAATGTATTGGATTTTGACATCATCAAAGAAGCAATTCCGTCTATCTATAGAAAAGAGAAAACAAGAGTAACTTTTAAAATTAAAAATACAGACCGTTCTGTAGGTGCGATTTTGAGTAACGAAATCTCAAAAATTTATGGCGCACAAGGATTACCTGATGATACTATTTTAGTTGATTTTGAAGGTTCTGCCGGACAAAGTTTTGGTGCTTTTGCAACAAACGGATTGTCGTTTAAAATTCACGGAAACTGTAATGATTATTTAGGAAAAGGTCTTTCTGGAGGAAAACTAATTGTAAAAGTCCCTCCTACTGCAACTTTTAAACCAGAAGATAATATCATTATAGGAAACGTTGCCCTTTACGGAGCTATTACCGGAGAGGCTTATATTAATGGAATTGCTGGAGAGCGTTTCTGTGTAAGAAATTCTGGAGCAACAGCAGTTGTAGAAGGAATTGGAGATCACGGATGCGAGTACATGACTGGTGGTACAGTAGTAGTTTTAGGAAAAACAGGAAGAAACTTCGCAGCTGGTATGAGCGGTGGTGTAGCTTATGTTTACGATCCAAATAAGAAATTCGATTCTACAGTTTGTAACATGGAAATGGTTGCATTCGATCCGTTGGAAGAAGAGGACGTTACGAAACTAAGAAAACTGATCAAAAATCATTCATTGTACACCAGCAGTCCATTAGCAAAAAGAATTTTAGCAGACTGGGAAAACCAACAACAGCACTTCGTAAAAGTAATGCCGACAGATTACAAAAAAGCATTAAAACGAATTGCAGAAGAAAAACAAATAGAAGAATTAATAGCTGGATAAATGATTTTAGATTTTAGAGTTCAGATTTTAGATTAAAACTTAACCGCAAAGCTTTGCGAACTTAAAACACTCAAAAAAGCAAAAAGAGACCTTGCGTTCTTTGCGGTTAAAAAAATTAGAACTTTAGAATTTATCATTTACATTTAATTAAAATGTCATGGGTAAAATAGGCGGATTTAAAGAATATAACAGAGCCGACGAAAGTAATTTAGCTGTAGCTGAACGTGTTTCTAACTACAACGAATTCACTATTCCGTTAGCAAAAGATAAAGTAAAAGAACAAGGTTCAAGATGTATGGATTGTGGTATTCCTTTTTGCCACAGTGGTTGTCCGTTAGGAAATTTAATTCCTGACTTCAACGATATGGTACATCAGGAAGAATGGCAAAGTGCATTAGAGATTTTACAATCGACTAATAACTTTCCAGAATTCACAGGACGTCTATGCCCTGCTCCGTGCGAAAAAGCATGTGTATTAGGAATCATAAAAGATCCTGTATCAATTGAAAACATTGAGAAAAACATTGTTGAAATTGGTTTTGCAGAAGGCTGGATCAAACCACAAACTCCAAAAACAAGAACAGGAAAAACAGTTGCTGTTATTGGTTCAGGACCCGCAGGTCTTGCGGCAGCGCAGCAATTAAACAGAGCAGGACACACCGTTACAGTTTTTGAAAGAGACAATGCAATTGGAGGTTTATTACGTTACGGAATTCCAAATTTCAAATTAGAAAAAGGAATTATCGACAGACGTGTAGCGATCCTTGAAGCAGAAGGAATAACTTTCAAAACTGATGTAAATGTTGGTGTAAATTTCAGTGTTGAAGAATTAAACGCATTCGATTCTATCGTTTTATGCGGAGGAGCAACTGAAAGAAGAAGCTTACCAACTAAAGGAATCGAAAGCAAAGGTGTTGTTCAGGCAATGGATTTCTTAACACAACAAACTAAAGTTTTATTTGGAGAATCAATTCCAGATCAGGTTAAAGCAACTGGTAAAGATGTAATCGTTATTGGTGGTGGAGATACTGGTTCTGACTGTATTGGAACTTCAAACAGACACGGAGCAAAATCGGTAACTAACTTTGAGATTTTGCCAAAACCTCCAGTTGGAAGAAGCGAATCAACTCCTTGGCCTTTCTGGCCGTTGCAGTTAAAAACATCTTCTTCTCACGAAGAAGGTTGCGACAGAAACTGGTTGATCAATACAAAAGAATTCATTTCTAACGACAAAGGCGAATTAACTGGATTAAAAACAGTTGAAGTGCAATGGAAAATGACTCCAGGTCAACGTCCTGAATTAATTGAAAAAGAAGGTTCTGAGAAAATCTGGCCTTGTGATTTAGCTTTATTAGCTTTAGGATTTACAGGTCCAGAGAAAACATTAAGCGAGCAATTAGGCATCGAAACTGATTTTAGAAGCAATTACAAAGCGCATAACTATCAGACAAACGTTCCTCACATTTTCACTGCTGGTGATATGAGAAGAGGACAATCATTAATCGTGTGGGCTATTTCAGAAGGTCGCGAAGCAGCAAGAGAGGTAGATTTGTTCCTTATGGGCTCTACTAACTTGCCTACTAAAGGAAAAGGAGATTTACCGAGCTTATAATTTTTAAGGTTCTGAGATGCTAAGGTTCTAAGATACTAAGTTTTTTTTCCTTGCATTTTATTTAATCTTTTCCGATAAACAACATAACTACTAACAAACCCTTGAATTTATATTCAGGGGTTTTATTTTTTTAGCCACAGATTAAATGGATTTTTTTTGCCACAAATTACACCGATTTTCACTAATTTTTATTTTGTGGCCGATTTCTATTTCAAATATAGCCCGTAGTTTCAACCACGGGGACACAATATATGATTACGTCCAATCCGCAACGTTTTCCATGATTGAAACCGCGGAAGTATAATATGTAATACACCCAATCCGTAACGTTTCCCGTGGTTGAAACCACGGGCTATGTTTTAGTATTTTGCGAAAAATCAACAATTAAAAATTCGCGATAATCCGTGTAATTTGTGGCGAAAAAACTTAGTATCTTAGCATCTAAGAACCTAAGCATCTCAGAAAAGGTTACAAAAACTCAAAATAAGCAACTTTTTGTTCAAAATTAAACAATTTGTTACAATTTGTTATTTTTCTACAATTTATTTGCTGGTAATCAAAAGTGTAATAACTTTGCCCAAAATGATTTAAAAATGCAAGCAAAAGATTTACTGCAGTTAGCAGACCAATTTGGAAGTCCATTGTATGTTTACGATGCCGAAAAAATCCAATCTCAGTACAACAGGTTAACTAAAGCTTTCTCTAAGGTAGAAAACTTAAGAGTTAATTATGCCATGAAGGCATTGTCAAACGTTGCGATTCTTCAGTTATTAAAGAACATGGGGTCTGGCTTAGATACTGTATCAATTCAGGAAGTTCAGTTAGGACTTCATGCTGGCTATGAACCCGAAAAGATTTTCTTTACACCAAACGGCGTTTCTCTTGAAGAAATCGAAGAAGTTGCTGCAATGGGTGTACAAATCAATATCGACAATTTATCTATTTTAGAGCAATTCGGTACAAAACATCCACATATTCCAGTATGTATTCGTATCAATCCACACGTAATGGCGGGCGGAAATGCAAATATTTCTGTTGGACATATCGATAGTAAATTCGGAATTTCTGTACACCAGATTCCGCATATCTTGCGAATTGTCGAAAACACAAAAATGCACATTGTGGGTATTCACATGCACACAGGATCTGATATTTTAGATATCGAAGTATTCTTATATGCTGCTGAAATCTTATTTGATACGGCTAAACATTTCAAAGAATTACAATTCTTAGATTTCGGAAGTGGATTCAAAGTTCCTTACAAAAAAGACGATATCGAAACAGACATCGAAGAATTAGGTAAAAAATTATCTAAAAGATTCAACGCTTTCTGTACAGAATACGGCAGAGATTTAACGTTGATTTTCGAACCAGGAAAATTTTTGGTGAGCGAAGCAGGTCATTTCTTAGTAAAAGTAAACGTAGTAAAACAAACAACATCAACAGTTTTTGCTGGAGTTGACAGTGGCTTCAACCACTTAATTCGCCCAATGTTGTACGGATCTTCACACCATATCGAAAACATCTCTAACCCAAAAGGAAAAGAGCGCTTTTACTCTGTTGTAGGATACATTTGCGAGACTGATACTTTTGCAAACAACCGTAGAATTCAGGAAATCACGGAAGGTGACATTTTATCTTTCAGAAATGCAGGAGCATATTGTTTCTCAATGTCTTCAAACTACAATTCAAGATACAAACCAGCCGAAGTTTTATGGATGAACGGACAAGGAATCTTGATTCGTCAAGCTGAAACATTTGAAGATTTACTTAAAAATCAAATTCCGTTGCCACAAGAAATTGCTGCAACAGTTTAAAATAAAAAAAGAGAATATCTATTGAATCCCGTTTCTTAATTGAGATGGGATTTTTTTGTTTTAGATAATAAAACTTTTTTTAATTATCTAAAATAATAAGCTATAAATAAACAAATCCTAAAGCTTTTCAAACCATTTATTCTTATTAAATTATTATTTTAGCTCTTAAAAAAAATACCAAATTTATGAGTGATATAGATAAAATTCATGGCTTTTTTAGACAACTTTTTTATGGC
>NZ_NRQU01000054.1 GCF_004119495.1 Flavobacterium sp. YO12 | reverse complement strand
AATCATTGTAGATAAAGTAAAGATTGAATTTGAGGATATCAATAATCATAAACTCGGTATGATTAATGTTGAAGAAGTTTCACTTAAAAGTTCTTGCCTTTTTTCTTCTAATTTTAAGAATTTAGTTCAAAACAATATTGGTTTTCCATTTTATGCTGTAATTCCAGTTAGAGACTTTTGTTATGTTTTTGCAGAAGAAGATTTTGATTATTTCTCTCAGTATCTTGGTACTGTTGTTCTTGAAGAGTATAGTGGTTCAGGGTATCCTATTACAACTGAAATCTTAAAATTTTCAGAAACAGGAGTTGAAGCAATTGGGAAATATTAAGAAATAAATTTCAGTTAAATGAATATTTCTAACTTGGAAATAGATAAAATCATTGAACAAAATTTTATTCCAGAATTCAAAAAAGGAAATTACTACCAAGGAATTGTTAACGGAATTACGAAGCTGATGGAAGTTTTAAGAACAAGAATTAAAAAGGAATAAATTATGGATTTCAGGTTAAAAGTATTCTACACCGTTGCGCTCCGCCTTAATTTTACTAAAGCGGCAACAGAGCTATACATTACGCAGCCTGCCGTTTCTAAGCATATTCAAGAACTCGAGGAAACCTATAAAACAAAGCTTTTTGAACGAAACGGTTCTAAAATTGCTTTAACTCCAGCTGGAGAAATTCTGCTAAAACATGCAAAAGAGATCTTTGAAATTTATCGCGAGATCGATTTTGAAATGAGTTCTTTTATTAACGAACGCCAAGGTTTATTGCGATTAGGAGCAAGTACAACAATTTCTCAATATATTATTTCTCCAGTTTTAGCGCATTTTCATCAAAAGCAAAAAGACATAAAAGTCAATTTGTTAAACGGAAATACAGAACAAATCGAAAATGCTTTAATAAACAAAGAAATTGAAATTGGAATTGTCGAAGGGCAGTCAAAAAATCAATCCATAAAGTATATTCCGTTTTTAAAGGACGAATTGGTTTTGGTATGCAATAGTAATAATCCGTTTGTGAAAAAAAATGAAATTTCAGTAAGTGATTTAAAATCAATGAAATTCATAACGCGTGAACGTGGATCAGGAACACTTGAAGTTATAGAATACGCATTGAAAAAAGCAGGTTTGAAATTTTCAGATTTACAAATCGAAATGCAGTTAGGAAGTACAGAAAGTATTAAATCGTATTTATTAAATTCAGACTGTTTTGCTTTTATGTCTATTCATGCAGTAAGTAAAGAGTTGAAAAATAAAGAATTAATGGTTTTGGATGTAGAAGAATTATCTGTAGATAGGTACTTTTATATCATCACATTGTTAGGTAAATCTGATTCGTTATCAGAGCTTTTTATTCAAAATATATCAAATCATTATAACTTGAAGTTATAGTCGATTGTAATTTGCGATTGGGAGTTTCGTGTAAAAGGATAGAACTTTGCAGAATAAATTTTTAATTATTCTATTTTGAAAACAAAAGAACATACAGCCTCACAATTATTCGAAGTTAATCGTTACTTACAACAAGCCATTTTTGCAGCTGTTATCTTTTTATGCTTATTTTCGATCATTTCACCACCAATTGCTTTGCTGTTTGGAGTTGTAATTGTAAACATCTTTGGTAATCCATTTGTAGAATTCAATAATAAAGCAATCACTTTTTTATTACAGTTCTCCGTTATTGGTTTAGGATTCGGGATGAATGCATCAAGTGCCATTTCGGCTGGAAAAGAAGGCTTCTTACTAACTATATTCTCCATATTCAGTACTTTAATTTTAGGAACTTTTTTAGGCAAATGGTTAAAAACCGATAAAAAAACATCTCACTTAATATCGTGTGGGACTGCAATTTGTGGAGGAAGTGCCATAGCAGCAATTTCACCAGTAATAAAATCAAACGAAAACCAAACCTCAATAGCTTTAGGAGTAATATTTATATTAAATTCAATCGCCTTATTCGTTTTTCCATTTATTGGTCATCAGCTTGATTTATCGCAAAAAGATTTCGGATTATGGTGTGCGATTGCTATTCATGATACCAGTTCTGTAGTTGGCGCAGCAAATAAATATGGAGCCGAAGCATTGCAAATCGCTACAACAGTAAAACTAGCAAGAGCCTTATGGATTATTCCAATTTCGATTTTGACAGCGGCAATTTTTAAAAGTAAAAATTCAAAGATTAAAATTCCTTATTTCATAGGTTTGTTTATTGTCGCTATGCTTTTAAATAGTTATGTCCCTGCAACAGCAGTAATTGCGCCGCATATTGTAAATATTGCAAAAATTGGATTAACGATAACCTTGTTTTTAATAGGAGCAACATTGAATGTAAAAACCTTAAAATCAGTAGGAGTAAAGCCTTTACTGCAAGGCGTATTTTTATGGATTTTTATAGCTGTTTTAGGTTTAGTATCAATTCTTTATCTCGGTTAAAACGATTATTTCACATTTGAGAATTTGACAGTTGGTTTGCCTGTAATTTTATACCATTTTCCAGAAAAAGAAAGTCTTTTTTCAATTACGAAATTAAATTGTTTTTTCGTTTTTGCCAGTTCAATAATTTCTGTTGGTAAATCTACATCATAATCATCTTCTGTACCTTTTGCTTTTTTGTAAAAACCAGTCGTAGTAATGGCAAAATCTCTAAAAAACTTTTTCGTACCATCGTTGATTACTTTGTACGAACTAGACCATTCAGAATTTCCACCATTATTAAATAAAGAATAATAGCCCAATTCCATCAAAGGCTGGTATTTACCATCAAAACCACCAATAAGATATAAATAACCATTGTAAGGAGCACCTGCACCGCCGTTTGCATGTTCTATAGTAAACGCATATTGATCTTCGCCAATTTCGACAAGTTTTGGTGTGGGTGCTCTCGAAAATGCACCAAATGCCGCAATAGCAGGCTGAAAAGATTTCATTTCCCAAACGGATCCATTTTTAGCAAATTTGGCAACACCAATTAATCCGCCAGAGAAGCGGCCAGTTTGTGCACCATCGGCATCATAAAAAGAATGGTTAAAAGTCAATAATTTGAATTGATTACCTTTCGAATCAGAATAATCTATATTGCTCAGAAGTCTCGTCGCAACACCATCTTTATACGGAAATAGCTGATCTCCTTCAACACCATTTGCATCAATAAAAGGCTGCGGTTTACAGTTGTTACATTTCCAGCTTACAAAAGTATTATGATCTGATAAATTGTATAGTTTACCTGGAAACAATTTTTGCATTGTTTTTACAGGATCAAGCGAACCAGATACTTTAAGTACCCTTTTTGTATTTAGAATAGTATCGCTGACATTTTTTAATTGTATATCAGTTTCTTGGGCTAAACAAAGTGAACTAAAAAAGAGAGCGAAATTTAGAATAAAGAGGCGCATATTTGTAAGATTTAATACCGAAACAAACATACAAGAAAAATTCTCACTATTTTATATTTACCATACTTATATGGTTTAAAAAAGGTTAGAGGTTAAATTAAAAGAATCTTAAAAGCGATTCTTTTAAATTATCTTTAAATAAGGTAAATTTGTCTCTCAAATAAAAACAAAAATGAAAAACTTCAAAATGAGACCAAGATTAATTGCTTTTTTTGCATTAATCATAGGTTTTTTTACTTTATCATGGGGAATTGTAGGCCATGAAAGAATTAATAAAGCTGCTGTAATGGCTTTACCAAAACCACTTCAGATTTTCTTTTACAATCACATCGATTTTATTACTCAAGAAGCATCTGTTCCAGATATTCGTAAATATGCTTTAAATTACAAAGACGAGAATCCTAGACATTATTTTGATATGGAAAACTTTGGTTCTGCTGATAGTATTCCAAAAACTTTAGAAGAAGCAAAGAAAAAATACGATAGTAAGTTTCTGAACAATAACGGAATTTTACCTTGGTATATCGAGGATATGATGGCTAAGCTAACCAAAGCTTTTAAAGATAAAAATAGAGCAGAAATTTTATTTCTTGCTGCAGATTTAGGTCATTATATTGGTGATGCGCATATGCCATTACACACTTCGGCAAATCATGACGGACAATTGAGCGATCAAAAAGGAATTCATTCTCTTTGGGAAAGCAGACTTCCTGAGTTATTTGCTAAAAATTACAAGCTAAATGTTCCTGAAGCTCAATATTATGCTGATGTTCATAAAGCAACTTGGGATATGATAAACGATACGCACAGTTTAGTGAAACCGTTATTAGATATCGACAAAAAGTTAAGAACTGCAACTCCAGAAAATCAAGTTTTTAAAATGGATACAGATGGAAAAGTATTAAAAAGTAAATACAACACACCTGTTTTCTCTGATGAGTATGCGAAAAAACTTCATCAAGATTTAAACGGAATGGTTGAAACTCAAATGAAAAAAGCGATTACTGCAACAGCAAGTTTTTGGTATACAGCATGGGTAAATGCTGGAAAACCAGATTTGAGCGATTTAGATTCGCCAGCTGTTACACAAAGAAATCATCAAGCTTTGCAGGATGATTTAAAATTGTTTCAAAAAGGAGATTTATTCGGAATGAAAAATCAAAACGACTAGAACTTTTTTTGTTAGAAGTTTCAACTTGAAAATATAACAGTAATACACAAAAGCCTCAATTTCAAATGAAATTGAGGCTTTTCTTTATAAATAGAATTTGGAATTTTTTATTGAACTTTTAAAAGAAATTATTTCTGATATTTCTTTTCCTTCAATACATACGAAGCCGATTGATAGTAAGAAATCGTTTCGTTTACCAAACTTAGTTTTTCAGTTTTTAGCGGAATTTCGTCATAATCAACTTGAAATTCTGGAGCAACTCCTGTCTTCGGATTTATTTTCAGTGAAAACTGTTTAACTTGCTGTTTAGGAGATAAAACAGTTAACACATCATCTTTTATTAAACCTAAATCTTGGTAAGTCGCAATAAAAGCCCTTGGTTTGTAATTATCTTTAAGAACATCCTGTCCGAAGAATTTACTTTTATAATCAAAATGTAATAAGCCGAATAATGTTGGCATAATGTCTATTTGAGACATTAGTTTATTGAATTTTTGAGGTTTGCCATTTGGAGTATAAATAATTGCCGGAATTCGGTATTTATCCAAAGGCAGTTCTGTTTTTCCAGCGCTCGAAGCACAATGATCTGCCACAATTACAAAAACAGTATTATTAAACCAAGGCTGTTTACGAGCCATTTCAAAAAATCGGCTTAAGGCATAATCAGTGTATTTTACACCTCCGTCACGAGATTTTATGTCGCCTGGAATATCAATTTTATTATTAGGATATGTAAAAGGTCTGTGGTTGCTCACCGTCATAATATGATTAAAGAATGGTTTATTTTCTTTGGCTTCGGCTGTCATTATTTTTACCGCTTTTTTATACATATCTTCATCACATACTCCCCAAACATTAGAAAATGTGATTTCTTCTGGTGAGAAACTTGATTTGTCTATAATTTGATAATCATTTCCAGAATAAAAATCTCTCATATTATCAAAGAAAGCATCACCGCCATACATAAACTTCACATTGTACCCTTTTTGTTTAAAAAGTGCACCAGTCGAGAATTTATTTTTATTATCCTCTCTCTTTACAACACTTTCTCCAGCAGTTGGCGGCAGGCATAAAGTTACGGCTTCAAGACCGCGAACAGTTCTATTTCCTGCAGCATACAAATTGGTAAACTGAAGACTTTTTTGTGACAAACTGTCTAAAAATGGAGTAATGTTTTGCGAGTTTCCATAAGCCTTCATGAAATCAGCGCTTAAACTTTCGATTGTAATTAAAACAACATTTTTGCGTATTTCAGCAGAGTCACTTTTTATTTCGTGAGTTGTATCTTCTGGAGAAGCAATAGGCAATTCCTCTTTTAGAATTGCAAAAGCTTTGTCGTGCGGAATTGTTTTGTAAAACTTGAAATAGTCAAGTTTACTGTTTTGAAAAGCCAAATAGAATTTATAGATACCGTTTGATTGTAATTCATTAACAAAAACATTCTTTGAGTTTTCTGTTTTAGATAAAGTTGGAACAGCTATTAAAGAAATCAGAAATAAACTCCAATATACACCTGAGATTTGTAGTTTCTCTTTTAAAGTTGGAATTTCATAAATGTAGTTTTTGTTTTTTTTCAGGATATAATAAGTTATCGTTCCTGTTACCAAGAATAAAGCTGAAAAGATTGGAACTACAGGATAAGACTGCATAATGTTTCCAATTACTTCGTTTGTGTAAATTAAATAATTAACAGCTATAAAGTTGTATTTTACACCAAATTCATTCCAAAAAAAGTATTCGCTTAAACCATTTTGAAGGATTAGTAAAACGTAAAGAAAAATCACAAAAGCAAAAAGCCAGAATCTAATTTTGTCTCTCCATTTAGGAAGAAAAAGCATAAGCGCAAATAGAACCGTTTTGATTCCCACAAAAATTAGAACTATTTTAGGTAAAGCACCTCCGTATTGATCAAAAACACTTTTTCCTGAAGCAACATACAAAAAAGCAGCAGTAAAAACCCCAAAAATAATATAACCTGAAGGCTTATTGTATTTAGAATTTGAAATAAAAATTAGATATAACCATAGAAAAAAACTAGCAACTGTAAAAACGAAAAAATCAGAAATTAATCCTAGGCAAAAGATTTTTAAACTTTCAAGAAATGAAAATGAAGTTTGAGTAATAGGATGAAAAAACAGAACAATTCGCAGTAGTAAACTGATAATGAAATAGAACAATGCCAAATGATAAAATGGGGTAAGCTTTTTGTAAAATGTCATGATGTAGTATTTTGGGCAAAATTAAGGTTGATAAATTAATAATAGATGAAGTTATACTTTTACCTTACTTAGTGTTAACTTAATGTTTTCTTAAGATTATGCTTGCAGGTTATTCTAATGAGTTTTAATGTTTTGAGAAATTTAAAATTTTTATCTTTGACTGGTCCAAAAGTAAAAAATTTAATAAAAAAACATATGCATATTTTAATCGTGGAAGATGAGTTAGGTATCGTTCAGTTTTTGCAGCAAGGACTGCAAGAAGAAGGGTATAAGGTTACTACAGCAAATGACGGTTCTAAAGGCTTTGAATTAACGCAGGAGCAAAAGTTTGATTTGATTTTATTAGATTGGATGCTGCCTAAAATTAATGGTTTAGATTTATGCAAGGCAATTAGAATTAAAGATCAAATAACGCCAATTATTTTTTTGACTGCTAAAGATACCGTACAAGAAACGATTGAAGGTTTAAAAGCTGGTGCAAATGATTATATTAAAAAACCTTTTAGTTTTGAAGAATTAGTAGAACGTATAAAAGTTCATTTTAGAAATAGAAAAGGAACAGAAGTTCTTTCGTTAGGTACAATTAAAATGGATTTATCAAAACATATAGTTTTGAAAAGCGATGAAGAAATTGCATTAACACAAAGAGAATTTGAATTGCTTACCTATTTAATTAAAAATAAAGGAAAAGTTTGTACTCGAAATCAGATTTTTGAAAGATGTTTGGGAAATTAATTTTGAATATGATACAGGTGTAATTGATGTTTTTATGAATGCCATTCGTAAAAAATTAAAGCTGAAAATAGAAGAAGATTACATAAAAACAATTCGCGGTATTGGTTATATCGCTAACGACTTATAAATGGTACAGCTTTCTTTTAAAAATAGAATTGCATTAAATTATATTATTACTACAGGTTTATTGATTGTGGCCGTTTTTTCGGTTATTTATTCTATCGTAAAACATACCGTTTACAGTCATATTGATGAAAAAATAAAAGTTGAAATTCAGAATCATTTAGACGAAATAAAAGTCGTAAACGGCAAAGTAATTTTAATCGATGCCGAAGAATGGCAGGAACGCGAGCATAATACTGTAGACGTGAATCCTGTTTTTGTACAGTTTTTAGATTTGAAGAAAAGAGTAATCGAAAAAGCGCCTAACTTAAAAACAGAAACACTTCAATTTAAAGACTCAGTAGAAGATTACGAATTGTTTGATACCATGATGGGAGATCATGCAATTAGACAAATTCAAGTTTCACTTCACGTTAATAATAAAAAAATAGGATACGTTATCGTTGCAATGTCGCTGGCCGACTCAAAAATGGTGCTAAATAATTTGTTCGAAATTATGAGTTTGTCGTTCTTAGGAATTCTGCTGTTGCTGTTTTTTATTGCCCGTTTTTTTGCAGGACGTAGCATAAAACCAATAAATGCAATTATAAATACATCGCGAATTATTACCAAAGACAATTTAAAAACACGTATTCCGCTGCCCAAAACGCGGGACGAATTATACACGCTTTCAAAAACCATAAACAATTTGTTAAATAGGATTGAAGATGCAATTGAACGCGAAAAGCAATTTACTTCAGATGCTTCTCACGAATTAAGAACGCCTCTTACAGTTATTAAAGGTACACTTGAAGTTCTTATACGTAAACCTCGTGACAATAAAGAATATGAAGAAAAAATTAACTATTGTATTCGAGAAGTAGATCATTTAAATTTATTGGTAGATCAGTTGCTGTTAATGGCTAGATTTGAAAACCAGAAGCAAGATGTTAATACAGAATTAGTATACTTAAATGCGATAATTTTAGATGTTCTGACTTTGAATTCTGAGAAAATTAAGAGCAAGCATATCAATATTAAATTTGAAGCAGAAAAAGATTATTATGTTCAGTCTGATAATTTTCTGGTCATTACGATTTTGAGAAATATTATTTCAAATGCAATTAAATATACAGAGAGTAAAGGCGAAGTTTCTATTTTATTATTCAAACAAAATGGAAAAACAAGCTGTAAAATTTCTGATAACGGAATTGGTATTGCCAAAGAAGATTTGGAGAACATTTTTAATCCATTTTTTAGATCTAAATCAACAGAACATCCCGAAATTAAAGGGACTGGATTAGGATTGTCTATTGTAAAAAGAATTACAGATCTGCTGGATATAAAATTCAAGATGGAGAGTAAAATTGATGTTGGAACATCAGTTATTTTAGTTTTTAACGAAGAAGAGAAAACGTTATAGTAGATTGAAAGAATGCAATGAAAATAAGGCTTGAGCTTTTTTTTAACAATAAACTATCGTTAAGTTATATTAAAAATTGCTTTTTTTATGAAATTAACTATTATATTTGCAAACGAATCAAAGAATTATAAAACAAACCAAACAATGATTTCAAATCAATTACATCATCATCATTTTCATTATTGCTCTCAAGCGATGTGTTAATGGTATGTGTGTAAATCATCATATTTTAAAACCCGTTTGAGTACATCAAACGGGTTTTTTTATACCAATTCTTTGTACTCAAACTATTAATTCAAAAAAAACTAAAAAATGAGTACTTTAAAAATTGCAATTCAAAAATCAGGTCGTTTAAACGAAGACAGCATTCAAATCCTAAAAGACTGCGGTATTTCAATTAACAACGGAATCGACCAGTTAAAAGCTGAAGCTTCCAATTTTCCTCTGGAAGTTTTATACCTTCGAAATTCAGATATTCCGCAGTATTTAATTGATGGAGTAGTCGATTTAGCAATTGTTGGCGACAATCTTTTGGTCGAAAAAGGTAAAGAAATTGAAGTTGTACAACGACTAGGATTTTCAAAATGTAAAGTATCCGTAGCGGTTCCTAAAACCTTCGAATACAATTCGGTTCAAGATTTGGCTGGTTTGCGAGTTGCGACCTCTTATCCAAACACAGTTAATGAATACTTCAATTCTTTTGGATTAACAGTTGATATTCACCAAATTTCAGGTTCTGTAGAAATTGCTCCAAACATTGGTCTTGCCGATGCTATTGTTGACATTGTTTCAAGTGGAAGTACTTTATTCAAAAACAACTTAAAAGAAGTAGAAGTTATTTTGAAAAGTGAAGCAGTTTTAGCCGTTTCTCCAAAAGTTTCACCAGAGATTCAAAAACACATCGATACCTTAAAATTCAGAATACAATCAGTTTTAAGAGCTAGAAATTCAAAATACATCTTGATGAACGTTCCAAACGAAAAAATTGATGAAATAGGAAAAATTTTGCCAGTTTTAAGAAGTTTAACCGTTTTGCCATTAGCACAGGAAGGTTGGAGCAGTGTACACTCCGTAATTGATAAAGATACTTTTTGGGATGTAATTGATAAGCTGAAAGATGCAGGTGCCGAAGGAATTTTGGTTTGCCCAATCGAAAAAATGGTTCTTTAAATGCGCTTCGCGCGCTTTAGGCTTTAAGCAGTAAGCTTTAAGCCAAAGAAAAACACAAAGTAAGGAAAGCTTAAAGCGTAAAGCTTATAGCATAAAGCATAAAAACAATGAATAAAATAGACAATCCAAAACAAGATACTTGGTCAGAAATATTAAAAAGACCAACTCAAACTATTGATGATATTGAGGTTACAGTAAAAGAAATTTTTAAAGAAGTACAGAAAAAAGGTGATGAAGCCGTGGCAAAATACACTTCAATTTTTGATGGGATTTCTTTAAACAATTACGAAGTTTCAACAGCAGAAATAAAAGAAGCAATTGCTTTAATTCCAAATGAATTAAAAGAAGCTATTCAGCTTGCAAAAGACAATATTTATAAATTTCACAGTGCTCAGAAAACAGACAGAGTTGAAATTGAAACAATTGAAGGCGTAAACTGTTGGCAGGAGAAAAGACCAATTCAAAAAATAGGATTGTATATTCCAGGCGGAACGGCTCCTTTATTCTCAACCGTTTTAATGCTTGCTGTTCCTGCTGAAATTGCAGGTTGTAAAGAAATCGTGTTGTGTTCTCCACCGGATAAAACAGGAAAAATAAACCCAGCGATTTTGTATGCTGCAAATTTATGCGGTGTGACTAAAATTTTGAAAGTCGGCGGAATTCAAGCAATTGCAGGAATGACTTTTGGCACACAGTCAATTCCTAAAGTATATAAAATTTTCGGACCAGGAAATCAGTTTGTGACTGTGGCAAAACAATTAGCAACCCAGTTTGGTGTTGCAATCGATATGCCGGCTGGGCCATCAGAATTATTAATAGTTGCCGATGATACTGCAGTTCCAGCATTTGTAGCTTCAGATTTGTTGTCGCAGGCAGAACACGGAACAGATAGTCAGGTAATTTTAGTTTCAACTTCTAAAAGATTAATTGACGCAGTAGAAAAGGAAATTCAATCTCAGATAGAAGTACTTCCAAGAAAAGCCATCGCAATAAAAGCAATCGAAAATTCAAAATTGATTTATGTCGAAAATGATCAAATTGCTTTAGATTTAATCAACGAATATGGTCCTGAACACTTCATTATCTGCTCACAATATGACGATTTTTATTGTAACGGAATTATAAATGCGGGATCTGTTTTTATTGGAAATTATACGCCAGAAAGTGCGGGAGATTATGCTTCAGGAACAAATCACACGCTTCCTACCAATGGTTATGCAAAAAACTACAGCGGTGTAAATCTAGATAGTTTTACAAAATCAATGACATTTCAGAAAATATCTGAAAAAGGAATTCAAAACATCGGTAAAGCGATCGAAACTATGGCTGAAGCCGAAGGTTTACAAGCGCATAAAAATGCCGTTACGTTAAGATTGAAGAGTTTAAAGTAAAAGACAAAGGAAGAAGAAAAAGTAAAGAAGCAAGATTTTACAGAGTCTTTTATCTTGGTTTTACTTCTTAAAAAAAACAAAACAATGAGTACTTTCGATATAAATATAATAACACGTGAGAACGTAAAATCTTTAAAACCATATTCTTCTGCGAGAGATGAGTTTGAAGATTTTGATACAGCCGAAATGATCTTTCTGGATGCTAACGAAAATCCATTTCAAAATGGTGTAAATCGTTATCCAGATCCGCAGCAAAATTCAGTTAAAGCAATTTTAGCAAAAAACAATAACGTAAAACAAAGTCAGATTTTGCTAGGAAACGGAAGTGACGAAGTTTTAGATTTACTTTTTAGAGCTTTCTGCGAACCCAAAAAAGACAATATTATTTCGTTACCGCCAACATACGGAATGTATGGTGTTTTGGCAAATATCAATGCAGTAGAAAATAGAGAAATTTTACTTTCTACTGATTTCCAGCCGCAAGTTGAAAAGATTTTAGAAGCAGTTGACAACAATACAAAAATTATCTTTTTATGTTCGCCAAACAATCCAACCGGAAATTCATTTTCTGATGAAAGTGTTGTAAAACTACTGCAAAATTTTAATGGATTAGTTGTTATTGATGAAGCTTATATCGACTTTTCAGATAAAGAAAGCTGGCTTGCAGAAATTGACGAATATCCAAACTTAGTTATTACACAAACACTTTCAAAAGCCTACGGTTTGGCGGGAATTCGTTTAGGAATCTGTTACGGATCTGAAGCTGTTATTTCTGTTTTAAACAAAATTAAACCGCCTTATAACGTAAACGAATTAACGCAGCAAAGAGCAAAAGAACGTTTAAAAGATACTGAAAAGATTAAACAAGAAATAGCCTCTATTATAAAGCAAAGAGAGGAATTACTTAAGGTTTTACTTGAGGTTAATTTTGTTGAAAAAGTATATCCTACAGAAGCAAATTTTGTTCTAGTAAAAGTAGATAATGCGAATAAAAGATACGATCAACTAATAGAAAAAGGAATCGTAATTCGTAACAGAACTACACAGCCTTTATGCGAAAATTGTCTTCGTTTTACTATTGGAACAGAAGAGGAAAATGCTGTTTTAATTAAAGAATTGAAATTATTAAGCTAAAAAATATAGCCACAGATTATAAGGATTAGAATGATTTCTTTCTGTACGTGATTATTCGCCACGAATTTTACAAATTAACACGAATTGAATTAGTGAAAATTTGTGTAATTCGTGGCAAAAGAAAAATCATTTTAATCTGTGTAATCTGTGGCAGAACAAGAATATAATTTATGAAAAAAGTACTTTTTATCGATCGTGATGGAACGATTGTTTTAGAACCAGAAAATTTACAGTTAGACAGCTTGGATAAATTAGAGTTTTATCCAAAAGCATTTCAATATTTGGCTAAAATAGCCAATGAATTAGATTATGAATTGGCAATGGTAACCAATCAGGATGGTTTAGGAACGGACAGTTTTCCTGAAGATACGTTTTGGCCGACACAGAATTTTATTTTGAGAGCTTTTGAAAACGAAGGCGTTTTGTTTGATGAAATTTTTGTTGACAGATCTTTTCCTGAAGAAAATGCG
Organism: Flavobacterium sp. YO12; assembly: GCF_004119495.1. Taxonomy (GTDB): domain Bacteria; phylum Bacteroidota; class Bacteroidia; order Flavobacteriales; family Flavobacteriaceae; genus Flavobacterium. The sequence goes on along the minus strand of NZ_NRQU01000054.1, from coordinate 19,665 downwards.
CCAACTCGTAAGCCTAGAACAGGAATGTTGACTAAATATTTAAATAATGCTGAATATGATTTAGAAAATTCTTTTGTTTTGGGTGATCGTTTAACCGATGTTGAATTGGCGAAAAATCTTGGCGCAAAAGCCATTTTTATGAATGATACTGATGGAGCGGGAAGCAATGAAATTTCATCAAAACGTGAAGAGCTAAACGAAACAATTGTTTTGCAAACGATGGATTGGAAGAAAATCTATGAGTTTTTGAAACTTGAAACGCGCTCAGCGTCGATTACTCGTAAAACCAATGAAACTGATATTTATATCAATTTAAATCTTGACGGAACTGGAAAAAGTAAAATAGACACGGGAATCGCATTTTTTGATCATATGTTAGATCAAATCTCACGTCACGGTCAAATGGATTTGGAAATCCTTGTAAAAGGTGATCTTGAAGTCGATGAACACCACACAATCGAAGATACAGCAATTGCACTTGGAGAAGTTTTTGCAAAAGCATTAGGAAATAAATTAGGAATTGAGCGCTACGGATTCTGCTTACCAATGGATGATTGTTTAGCGCAGGCTGCAATTGATTTTGGAGGAAGAAATTGGCTGATTTGGGAAACTGAATTTAAACGTGAAATGGTAGGTAAAATGCCAACCGAAATGTTCTATCATTTCTTTAAATCGTTTACAGATGGAGCAAAAGCGAACTTAAATATCAAAGCAGAAGGAATTAATGAGCATCATAAAATTGAAGCCATTTTTAAAGCTTTCGCGAAAGCTATAAAAGTAGCCGTAAAAAGAGATACCGAAAAAATGATTTTGCCTTCGACGAAAGGAATGCTTTAAATTAGTCGAAAGTTGAAAGTCATAAAGTCGAAAGTTTTCCAAAATAAGGAGTATTAAAATCGGCTTTAAGACTTTAGACTTTAGACTTTAAGACTAAACTTAAATGAAAATAGTAATTATAAATTACGGAGCAGGAAATATTCAGAGCATCATGTTTGCTATTGAAAGATTGGGTTTTAAAGCTGTTTTGAGTGATAATCCGAATGAAATTTCATCAGCAGATAAAGTGATTTTTCCTGGTGTGGGCGAGGCGAGTTCAGCGATGGTTAAACTTCGCGAAAGCGGTTTGGATAATTTGATTCCGCAATTGAAACAACCGGTTTTAGGAATTTGTCTGGGAATGCAGTTAATGTGCAATGAAACAGAAGAAGGAAATACAGAAGGTTTAGGAATTTTTGATGTTGATGTTGTAAAATTTTCCAACAATGTAAAAGTGCCGCAAATGGGGTGGAATCAGATTTATGATTTAAAAACCGATTTGTTTAAAGGAATTTCTGAAAATGAATTTATGTATTTGGTACACAGTTTTTATGCGCCAAATTGTGCAGAATCGATTGCTACGACAAATTATGATGTTGAATATGCATCGGCTTTGCAAAAAGATAATTTTTACGGAACTCAGTTTCACCCGGAAAAAAGTGGTGATGTTGGGGAAAAGATTTTGGGGAATTTTTTAAGAATGTAAAATTCCAATTTCAATATCAAAAATCAATCAAAATATCAATTTTGAAAATCAGAGAAAGCTTTACGACTTTCGACTTTCAAACTTTAAGACTAAAATAAAATGAGAATAATACCAGCCATAGATATCATTGAAGGAAAATGCGTTCGTTTGTCCAAAGGTGATTATGATACCAAAATAATTTACAATGAAAATCCGCTCGAAGTAGCAAAATCATTTGAAGCGCACGGAATCGAATATTTGCATTTAGTAGATCTTGATGGTGCAAAATCAAGTAAAATTGTCAATTATAAGATATTAGAACAAATTGCATTGCAAACGAGCCTAAAAATTGATTTTGGAGGCGGATTAAAGTCAGATGATGATTTGAGAATTGCTTTCGAAAGCGGTGCAAATCAAATAACTGGCGGAAGTATTGCAGTAAAAAATAGAACTATTTTTGAAAAATGGATTTCAGAATATGGTTCAGAAAAAATCATTTTAGGTGCTGATGCAAAAGATGAAAAGATCGCAGTTTCAGGATGGTTAGAAGATTCTGATGAAGATTTGATTCCGTTTATACAAGATTACCAAACGAAAGGAATTCAATACGTTATTTGCACCGATATTGCTAAAGACGGAATGCTTCAAGGACCAAGTTTTGATTTGTATAGTAAAATTTTAGCAGAAGTAAAAGGTATAAAATTAATAGCTTCCGGCGGAATTTCAACTTTTGATGAATTGCCTAAATTAGCTGAATTAGGTTGCGAGGGAACAATCATCGGAAAGGCAATTTACGAAGGAAGAATTAGCTTGAAACAACTGGAGGATTTTATAATTAGAAAATGAGATAATTAGTCAATTAGATAATTCTTTGCGTTGTGCTGAAAATTATCTAATTATCTAATTCTCAAATTGACACATTAAAGATATGTTAGCAAAAAGAATCATACCTTGTTTAGATATAAAAAACGGAAGAACTGTAAAAGGCGTTAATTTCGTTGATTTGCGTGATGCTGGAGATCCAGTAGAATTAGCAGAAATTTACTCAGCAGAAGGTGCTGATGAATTGGTTTTTTTGGATATTTCTGCAACTGAGGAACGACGTAAAACACTGGTGAATATGGTGCGAAGTGTAGCGGAGAAAATAAATATTCCGTTTACTGTTGGCGGTGGAATTTCATCTGTTGAAGATGTAGAAATCCTTTTAAATAATGGAGCTGATAAAGTTTCGATTAATTCATCGGCAGTAAAAAATCCGCAGCTCATTAATGATTTGGCTCAGAAATTTGGCAGCCAATGTGTTGTAGTTGCTATAGATGCTAAACAAATTGACGGACAATGGATTGTACATTTAGTTGGCGGAAAAGTGCCAACAGAATTAAATTTATTCGATTGGGCTGTTGAAGTTGCAGAACGCGGAGCAGGAGAAATATTATTCACGTCAATGGATAATGATGGAACGAAAAATGGTTTTGCAAACGAAGCTTTGGCTAAACTTTCAGAATTAGTAAATATTCCAATTATTGCTTCTGGCGGAGCAGGAAATATACAGCATTTTGTAGATTCTTTCAAAGTTGGAAAAGCTGATGCGGCATTAGCTGCAAGTGTTTTTCACTTCAAAGAGATCGAAATCAAAACGTTAAAACAAGAATTAAAAAATAACAATATAGAAGTCAGACTTTAGTTTTAACTTTAAGACTTTCGACTTTACAATTTTAGACTACAATTATGGAAATCGATATCAAAAGCGCACACGGATTAATTCCAGCGATAATTCAGGATTCAGAAACAAAAAATGTTTTGATGCTGGGCTATATGAACGAAGAATCGCTTCAAAAAACAATAGAAACTCAAAAAGTAACTTTTTTCAGCCGTTCAAAACAAAGACTTTGGACAAAAGGCGAGGAGAGCGGTAATTTTTTGAACCTAGTAAGTATTAAAAATGATTGTGACGGCGACACACTTTTAATTCAGACAAAACCCGTTGGACCAACTTGTCATACAGGAGCAGATACTTGCTGGCAAGAACCAAATGAAGCAAATTATGGTTTTATTTCTCAGTTAGAAAATACAATCAAAACTCGTAGAGAAAATGCTGATTCTGAGAAAAGTTATGTTGCTTCGTTGTTTGAAAAAGGAATCAACAAAATTGCTCAAAAAGTAGGTGAGGAAGCTGTGGAAGTGGTTATAGAAGCAAAAGACGACAATGATGATTTATTTCTAAGCGAAAGCGCTGATTTACTTTTTCACTATCTGATTTTATTGCAAGCAAAAGGTTTTCAGCTGAATGATGTTATTGAGGTTTTGAAGAAACGTCAGAAGTAAGATTTGATTTTTGTCATTTCGACCGAAGGGAGAAATCACACTCGAATGTAAACAAAGATTAGATATGCTTTGCAGAGTTTCTTGTGTGATTTCTCTTTGCGTCGAGATTTACAAAAAAAAGTATTATTTTAGTATAAAATAATGCTGTTATGAAACTAATTGTTTGTCTGTTTTTATTCTTGATTCCAACTTTAAACTACGGATTTAAGAAACGTGAAATGCCATATTCAATTGTTATTTTAAAAGCCGATTTAATTATTGATGGAACCATTTCTAAAGTTTCAAAAGATAGTTATGAATTCACAGTAACTCAATTCGTAAAAGGAAAGTCAAATTCGAAAATTAAAGTTTCAATCTGGAAGGAATGGATATGTGATCCAAGAATTGTCGAGCTAAAAGCTGGACAGCGACTAATTTTGTTTTTAGAGAAATTAGGCAATGGTAATTTCTATCCGATTAATGAGAGTACAGGCGAACTATATGTAGATAATAATTGTTTTATAAACATATTTCTCCCTAAAGATTTTTCTAATCCTACAGTTTTAAAAAAAGGTATTTCTATGTTTTTAAAGACTTATAAATGCTATGGAGATTTAAATAATAGATTTCTAGAGAATGTTTACTTTCTATCCAATAAATCAATTTTTGAAGTTTATAAAATGAAAGAAATCAATTCGGCATTTAGGTTTTTATCCGATAGTGTTCAATATTACGGTATAAAAGAGATACCAATAAACTTAATGACACAATTAACGAGTTAATCATTCCACAAACTCAAAAACAGCAAATTCTCTTGGCTGATGAAAGCCAAATTTCAAGCTCTTATAGGGCTGTAATGAATGGTATTCAGTATTGCTGCTATAATCAATTCTAAAAGCATTTCCTTTCCATTTTGTTCCAATTTCAGGTTTTTTGAAATTACCATTTTCGATTTTTTCTAAACTTGAAAAAGGTATTTTAATTTCTGTGCAAAATCCTTCACTAGTGATTTTACTTATGGTTTCTAATCCCTCAATATCAAAATCCATTGACGTTTTCCATCCGCCGCACTCGGCAGAAATACATTTTAAAAGCATGTCATAATTGGTTGAAAAAGCATTTACACCAATTTCTATATAATTTTGTCCATAGCCATCTGGATCGATAAAAATTTCGACCAAGTCATCTGTTCTAAAAATCGGAAAATCTTTCTTCTGTTTTGAGCCAATTATTTTTGAATCTAAGGAACGAAAAGCGATATAAAGATTTTCATCATTCCATGCAAAGGCGACCGTTGTGTTTTGGCTTGCTTTTTCGAATGTATTATGAATTACAAAAGGACCTGAGAATGGTGTTTTCCAATCTGATACATCACCATCAACTATTAATTTTTGGTTGGTTTTGAAAATCGGAATAGTCTGTGAATGACTTGTTGTCGAGCACATCAGAAAAAAGACAAGAGCAATTTGGATAAATTTCATAAAGGTGTTGTAAAAAAACGAAATGGCTAAAGTAAATAAGAATAATGAATTTTAACACTAAATCGGGCTAATAGAAATTATAAAATCATGAAAAAATTGATTTGAATGTTTACATTTGTTGAAGATTAAGATGGTTTAACTGCCTAATTTGTTATAAAATTATAAATAATGAAAAAAATCTTTAGCGGCGTTTTTATCGCCTTTTTAATTGGTTTTACTGCCAATGCGCAAGGACTTTTGAAGAAGTCTGAAACGGTTTTTACACATCAGGATACTTTACGAGGAAGTATTACAAAAGAGAGAGCTTGGTGGGATTTAAAATACTATCATTTGGATGTGAAAATAAATCCAAAGGAAAAAACAATTACGGGTTCAAATACTGTTCGTTATACCGTATTATCAGAGTATAATAAGATGCAGATTGATTTGCAGGAACCAATGCAGATTTATAAAGTTACTCAGGGCGGAAAAGATTTGAAATTTAAACGCGATGGAAACGCTTTTTTTATTGATTTAATAGAAAAACAAAAGATTGGTGAAGTAAAGGAAATTGTGATTTCATTTGGTGGAAAACCTAGAGAAGCAGTTAATGCTCCTTGGGATGGTGGGATCAGCTGGAAAAAAGATAAAAATGGAAAAGACTTTATTGCATCATCTTGTCAAGGATTGGGCGCAAGTGTTTGGTGGCCAAATAAAGATCATATGTACGATGAAGTTGAGAATATGCTGATCAGTATGAATGTTCCAGGAGATTTAACCGGCGTTTCAAACGGAAGACTTCAAAGCGTTAAGAAACAGAAAGATGGAACTAAAACTTTTAACTGGTATGTTTCAAATCCTATAAATAATTATGGCGTAAATATAAATGTTGCAGATTATGTTAATTTCTCTGAGAAATTTAAAGGAGAAAAAGGAGATTTAGATTGTAGTTATTATGTTTTAAGAGATAATTTGGCTCTTGCTAAAGAGCATTTTAAAGATGCGCCGCGAATGCTGAAAGCCTTTGAAAACTGGTTTGGTCCATATCCGTTTTATGAAGACAGCTACAAATTGGTTGAAGTTCCTTATTTAGGAATGGAACACCAAAGCAGTATAACTTATGGTAATGATTATAAAATGGGGTATAGAGGAAAAGATTTAAGCGGTACAGGATGGGGCTTAAAGTTTGACTTTATTATTATTCATGAATCAGGACATGAGTGGTTTGCAAATAATATTACTTATAAAGATATTGCTGATATGTGGGTGCACGAGAGTTTTACCAACTATTCTGAAAGTTTATTTATTGAATATTATTATGGAAAAGATGCTGCTGCAGAGTATGTAATTGGATGTAGAAGAAATATTCAAAATGACAAACCTATTATTGGGCATTATGATGTAAACAATGAAGGTTCAGGCGATATGTATCCAAAAGGTGCAAATATGCTGCATATGATTCGTCAGGTTATTAATGACGATGCAAAATGGAAATCGATTTTAAGAGGCATGAATAAAACTTTTTATCATCAAACAGTTACAGGTAAGCAAATTCAGGACTATATTAATGAAAAGTCAGGAATTAATTTCAACAGAGTTTTTGCGCAATATCTAACGACAACTCAGATTCCAGTTTTTGAATATATGTTTAAAAATGGAACTTTCGGATATCACTGGACAAACTGTGTAGCTAATTTTGATATGCCGGTAAGAGTGAAATTAAATGGTATTGAAACTTGGTTGAAGCCTACCACAGAATGGAAATCAGAAAAAACAACAAATGAAAATAGAACTATTGAAGTAGATAAAGATTTTTATGTAACGAGTTCTAATATTATAGAATAGAATTCAAAAGCTTTCAATTTTTTAAATCCCAAATTTCAACAATTGGAATTTGGGATTTTTTATGTTTTATAGGTATAGTGTGTCATTTCGACGAAGGAGAAATCTCCGTAAGTAGCTCGACAAAGTTTGGCGATTTGGGAGCGGAGTTACTTGTGGAGATTTCTCCTTCGTCGAAATGACAAAAAGCTCTAAAAAATATTTTTTCAGAGCTTTTTTTATTGGAATTTTAAAAAGTTTAACGGCTATTCAACTTTGCCTTTTCTTTTATAATATCAGCAATCTTGCGATTTTCAATTTTGCTTTCAAGCCATGAAATAATATCTAGATATAAAAAAGCTCTTTTTTCGTAAGTGTTTTTTTCAAGTTCAACAAAACGTGCATGCATTTTTTTGAATTCTTTCTTTATATCCGCTGGATAGAAATTATTCAGGTTTCTTAAGAACTTAATAATTTCCTTTTGAACTTCATGTAAGTCATTCATTTTGATTAGGAACTTATAAGTGTTTTTAAGATGATTTTCTAAGTAATAATCTTTTCCCAGCTCGTAATGTGCAATTAAGGACAATAATCTTGCAAAACACATTAAATCCTCTCGCATCGATAGATTTTTGTTGTTTATGATCTTATCTAAGTAATTGATGCACTCGTTGTATTTTTCATTTCCAAAGTAAATAGAAGCGATTTTGTAGAAGAATAACATTTCGTGATGTTCATCAAGATGCTCACTGTGTAGTTTTATTTTTTCTAAAATTTCAGGAATTAAATATTCGCTTTCGGCAAAAGTACCTTCCAGAATATGTAAATTTAGTTTGTTGTTATATACATATAAAAACGCCAGCGATGCAATATTATCGTTTACTGGAAACTTTGGATCTTCAATGGTTTCTTCTAGCAGCGAAAGATATTTTTTAAAATTCGAAGTATATTTCAACATATAAAGCGATTCTAAAAAATAATGATTTCCTTTTAAGAAAAATACAGGATTCAGGTAAATCATATTTGGATTATCGTAGAAAAGTTTAACCCATTTATAAGCAAACTTATAACTAGCTAAGAAGTCCTGAACTAGAAAACTTCGCCAAAGATTGGCGTTGTAGAACCAGTATTTTTCTCGAAAACCAAATTTGCTTTCATCTAATTTGGCAATATGTTTATTAAAGTAATCATCAATATACTTGTATTCTTCGTCACTTTTTACGTAACCCGTTTTAAGCATGATTCCGTATAACTGAAGAGAAAGATTTGATAATTTGCTTGAAATTGTATTACGGTAGTTTAATTCTTTAGCCTGTACAACCAATTCGTCTGCGCGACCCTGAATACTTCGTGTGATGTATTGCGATTCAATAAGTTTTTCGAATTCAACAATTTCATACGCCATGTATTTTTCGTCATTCTCTAACGCCTGCTGTTTGGTCTTGTCCAAAATCTTTAAACTTTGTTTGTATAAACCTTTATTATAAAGTATAACGGCAAAATCTATCTGTTCACGAAGTTGATAACGAATGTTTTGACTGGGAATATTCAAACGAATGCTTACTAGAATCTGTTTATATAAGTATGATTTTAAATTAGACAGCTGTACCTTTTTGATGCTTCCGCTCTTCAAAATAAGTTTTTCATCGTAGGTTTCAGATTTATCCAAAATATTGAATAATTCAATGAATTTAGTATTCGAACTTGTTTCTAATCGACTCGCAAAAATTTTAAACTGTCTTTTTTCAGATTTAGAAAGTGATTTTATAAGAACAAATAAGAAATCTTTTTGATGGTTAGCCATTGTAAAAAATAATATAATAACCTATTGATTGTTAGTGTTTTAACTCGTTATAAATTGCGTTATATACAGTATAATTTCATTAAAATGAATTTCGTACTGGAGAAGTACAATATATATTTGTTATCAAGATGTGAAATTACATTAAATAAATGAATATGAATAGAGAGAAAGTTCAAATTTTTGACACCACTTTGCGAGATGGTGAACAAGTTCCAGGATGTAAGTTAGATACTAAGCAAAAATTAGTTATCGCAGAACGATTAGACAAAATGGGAGTTGATATCATCGAGGCAGGTTTTCCTGTGTCAAGTCCGGGCGATTTTTTATCGGTCTCTGAGATTTGTAAAATTGTTGAAAATGCAACCGTCTGCGGACTTACAAGAGCCGTAAAAAACGACATTGATGTTGCTGCAGCTGCTTTAAAGCATGCTAAAAGACCTAGAATCCACACAGGAATCGGAACATCTGAATCTCATATACTCCACAAATTAAATACCACACCAGAAGATATTATCGCAAGAGCAAAATATGCTGTAGCTCATGCAAAAACATATGTAGAAGATGTTGAATTCTACGCAGAAGATGCTGGTAGAACTGATAATGCATTTTTAGCAAAAGTTTGCGAAGAAGTAATTAAATCTGGAGCAACGGTTTTGAATATTCCTGATACAACAGGATATTGTTTACCTGAAGAATATGGAGCAAAAATTAAATATTTAAAAGAAAACGTAAAAGGAATCGAAAACGTAATCCTTTCATGTCACTGTCATAATGATTTAGGAATGGCAACTGCAAACTCAATAGCAGGAGCAATAAATGGAGCAAGACAAATAGAATGTACTATTAATGGTATTGGAGAAAGAGCAGGAAATACTGCACTTGAAGAAGTGGTAATGATTTTCAAACAACATCCTTACTTAAATCTAGATACTAATATCAATACAAGAGAATTAAACGAAATGAGTCGTTTAGTTTCTGAAAGTATGGGAATGATTGTGCAGCCAAATAAAGCGATTGTAGGAGCAAATGCTTTTGCACACAGTTCAGGAATTCATCAAGATGGAGTTATTAAAAACAGAGCGACTTATGAAATTATGGATCCGCTTGATGTTGGTGTAAACGAATCGTCTATTATTTTAACAGCTAGAAGCGGAAGAGCTGCTTTAGCTTATCGTGCTAAAAAAGTTGGTTACGAGCTTACAAAAGTGCAATTGGATATTGTTTACATTGAATTTTTGAAGTTTGCTGATATTAAAAAAGAAGTTTTGGATGCAGACATTCACCAGATTATTGAAGCTTCTAAAATTGAAGGTGATTTAATTAGAAGCTAATTAAAAGAGAATAAAAGAAAGAGAAAAAAATAAAGATTTAAATACATAAAGAACGAGGCATTATGAATTTGAAAATAGCAGTTTTACCAGGAGACGGAATTGGACCAGAAGTAATTTTACAGGCCAAAAAAGCATTATATGCAATTGGCGAGGTGTACAATCATGAATTTGTTTTTGAAGAAGCACTTATGGGTGCTGTAGCAATTGACAAAACAGGAAACCCGCTCCCGGAACAAACGCTGAATCTTTGTTTAAATACAGATGCAGTTTTGCTTGGTGCTATTGGTGATCCAAAGTATGATAACAATCCAAAAGCTAAAGTTCGACCAGAGCAAGGATTATTAAAACTGCGAAAAGAATTAGGATTGTTTGCAAATATTCGTCCAATTAAACCTTATAAAGCCTTAATTGAATCTTCTCCTTTAAAAAGAGAAATTATTGAAGGAGCTGATTTTACCATTTTTAGAGAATTAACTGGAGGTGCTTATTTTGGAGCTAAAACATTAAATGAAGAAGGGACACATGCTTCAGATTTATGTGAATATTCCGAAGAAGAAATAACTAGAATTGCGCATTTAGCTTTTAAATCGGCACAAAAAAGACGCAAAAAGCTAACATTGGTAGATAAAGCTAACGTTTTAGAAACTTCAAGATTATGGAGAAAAGTTGTTCAGAAAGTGAGCGAAAATTATTCAGATGTAGTATTGGATTTCTTATTTGTTGATAATGCGGCAATGCAGTTGATTTTGAATCCAAAACAGTTTGATGTGATTTTGACAGAGAACTTGTTTGGAGATATTTTATCTGATGAAGCCAGCGTAATTACAGGATCTATTGGTTTATTGCCATCAGTGTCTTTAGGAGAAAAAAATGCTTTGTTTGAACCAATTCATGGTTCTTATCCGCAAGCAAAAGGAAAGAATATTGCCAATCCAATTGCTTCGATATTAGCAGCAGCGCTTTTGTTAGAACATTTTGGATTAACTAAAGAAGCTAATGTAATTTATAAAGCTGTTGAAAAAGCAATCGAATTTAAAGTAGTTACAGTTGATTTAAAACCAGATTCAAAATTCGGTACAAATGAAGTAGGGGAGTTTGTTTCAAATTTTATTTTCAGCAAAGATGATTTACTTTATTTCAATAATGACAATGTAAGTATCGGACAATCGACAATTGTTTAGTGATTTTTGTTAAAAATGTAGAATAAATAACAAGAAGTGGTTTAAATGTTGAGATTTTATTTTTTTAGTTCTTAAAGTTTTTATACTTTTGTCACACTAAAAATAGAAAAGAATGCAAAACTCAATTATTATAACTTCTGTCATTGTTGTCAATGTGGTGATCACATCTGCAAAGGGAATGTTATAAATATAATTGAAAGACTATATTATAAACCTTCCAAATACTGGAAGGTTTTTTTTTGAATAAAAATTAAAATAAAATAATACATAATGGAATTAAATAAGTACAGCAAGACCATCACTCAAGATCAAACACAACCTGCGGCTCAAGCAATGTTGTACGGTATTGGTTTAACTGAAGAAGATTTGAAGAAAGCACAAGTAGGTATTGTAAGTATGGGTTACGATGGTAACACTTGTAATATGCACTTGAACGATTTAGCAAAAGATGTTAAAAAAGGTGTTTGGGATGCGAATCTGGTCGGACTTATTTTTAATACCATTGGTGTAAGTGATGGAATTTCAAATGGTACTGAAGGAATGCGTTATTCGTTAGTATCTCGTGATGTAATTGCAGATTCTATTGAAACAGTTGCAGGAGCACAATGGTACGATAGTATTATTGCAATTCCTGGCTGTGATAAAAATATGCCTGGAGCTTTAATTGCAATGGGAAGATTAAATCGTCCGTCAATGATGATTTATGGAGGTTCAATTCACTCTGGAAAATGGAAAGGTGAATCTTTAAATATTGTTTCTGCTTTTGAAGCTTTAGGAAAAAAAGTAAAAGGCGAAATTACTCCTGAAGATTTTAAAGGTGTTATTCAAAATGCTTGCCCGGGAGCTGGTGCTTGCGGCGGAATGTATACTGCAAATACAATGTCTTCGGCAATTGAAGCATTAGGAATGAGTTTGCCATACAGCTCTTCAAATCCTGCTTTAAGTCAGGAAAAAAGAGACGAATGTCTTGCGGCAGGAGAAGCTATTAAAATTTTATTAGAAAAAGATATTAAGCCAAGAGATATTATGACTCGTAAAGCTTTTGAAAATGCTATTACAATTGTAGCAGTTTTAGGAGGTTCTACAAATGCTGTAATGCACTTAATTGCAATGGCGCACTCTGTTGGAATAACAATTACTTTGGATGATTTTCAAGCAATTAATGACAGAACACCAGTTCTTGCTGACATGAAACCAAGTGGAAAATATATGATGGAAGATATTCATGAAGTTGGAGGTATTCCCGGAGTAATGAAATATCTATTGAAAGTTGGATTGATTCATGGAGATTGTTTAACTGTAACAGGAAAAACAGTTGCTGAGAACTTAGCTTCAACACCAGATTTACAAGACGGACAAGAAGTAATACATGAAATACAAAAAGCATTAAAACCAACAGGAAATATTCAGGTTTTATACGGAAATCTTGCTTCTGAAGGAGCTGTAGCAAAAATCAGCGGGAAAGAAGGAGAATATTTCGAAGGTCCAGCTGTAGTATTTGAAGGTGAATTTGAAGTAATTCCAGGTCTTCAGGCCGGAAAAATTAAACCAGGAAATGTAGTCGTCATTAGAGGTTGTGGACCAAAAGGTGGTCCGGGAATGCCTGAAATGCTAAAACCTACATCTGCAATTATTGGAGCCGGATTAGGCAGCAGCTGTGCACTAATCACAGACGGTAGATTCTCCGGAGGTTCGCACGGTTTCGTGGTAGGACACGTTACACCAGAAGCATATGACGGTGGTGGTATTGCACTAGTAAAAGATGGTGATATAATTGCCATCGATGCGGTGAAAAATACAATCGACCTGAAGATATCTGACGAAGAATTTGCAGCAAGAAAAGCGGCATGGGTTCAGCCAGCTTTAAAAGTTGACAGAGGAGTTTTACTTAAATACGCTAAGTCGGTTTCGAGTGCATCAACAGGATGTGTTACCGATAATTAATTTTAAAACAATAATATCAAGAATCAGCTGAATCATTGAAAAGTTGAAGTTGATTCTTGAAAAACAATATACTATGAAAATATCAGGGGCAGAAGCCGTTATAAGATGTTTGTTAGAAGAAGGAGTAGACTTGGTTTATGGTTATCCAGGTGGAGCAATTATGCCAGTTTACGACGAATTATATAAATTTCAAGATCAGTTGCATCACGTATTAGTTCGTCATGAACAAGGTGCAACGCATGCCGCTCAAGGTTATGCTAGAGCTACTGGAAAAGTGGGTGTTGCAATTGCTACTTCAGGACCGGGTGCTACAAATTTAGTAACTGGAATTGCAGATGCACAAATCGATTCAACACCAATGGTTTGTATTACAGGACAAGTTGGAAGACATTTACTGGGTTCTGATGCTTTTCAGGAAACTGATATTATTGGAATTTCAACTCCAGTTACAAAATGGAATTTTCAGATAACTGAAGCTTCACAGATTCCAGAAATAATTGCAAAGGCTTTTTACATTGCTCGTTCTGGTCGTCCAGGACCAGTTTTAATTGATATAACTAAAAATGCTCAATTTGATCTTTTTGATTATAGCTATGAAAAATGCAAAGGAATTAGAAGTTATGTTCCAGTTCCAAAATTAAAATTAGATAAAGTAGCTGAAGCAGCGGCTTTGATTAATAGTGCAAAAAAACCTTTTATCGTTTTTGGACAGGGAATTATTTTAGGTAAAGCTGAAGCTGAATTTAAAGCATTGGTTGAAAAATCAGGAATTCCAGCAGCTTGGACTATTTTAGGACTTTCGGCTCTGCCGACAGATCATCCGCTAAATGTTGGAATGCTTGGAATGCACGGAAATTATGCTCCAAATTTATTGACAAATGAATGTGATGTTTTAATTGCATTCGGAATGCGTTTTGATGATCGTGTTACTGGAGATTTAAAAACATATGCTAAGCAGGCAAAAGTAATTCACTTTGAAATTGATCCAGCTGAGATTGATAAAAATGTGAAAACAGAAATTGCTGTTTTAGGAGATGTAAAAGAGTCTTTAGCAGCATTACTTCCTTTAATTGATGCTAAATCACATGATTTATGGCACAACGAATTTAAAGAGTTACATAAAATTGAGGTTGAAACGGTTATAAACGAAGAATTAAACCCAACAAATGGTAAAGGAATTTCGATGGGTGAAACTCTTGAAATGATTAATAAGCACTCAAAAGGTGATGCTATTATAGTTTCAGATGTTGGTCAGCATCAAATGTTTGCGTGTCGATATGCAAAATTTAATTCATCAAAAAGTAATATTACTTCAGGCGGATTAGGAACAATGGGATTTGCTCTTCCGGCGGCTATTGGTGCTAAAATGGGAAAACCTGAACGTGAGGTTGTTGCTATTATTGGTGATGGCGGATTCCAAATGACGATTCAGGAATTAGGAACTATTTTCCAGACGCAGGTACCTGTAAAAATTGTGGTTTTAAATAATGAATTTTTAGGAATGGTGCGTCAATGGCAAGAATTGTTTTTTGACAATAGATATGCTTCAACAAAAATGATTAATCCAAATTTTGTTGCTATTGCTGAAGGGTATCATATTAAATCTAAAAAAGTAACACAGAGAGAAGATTTGGATGCAGCTGTAGCAGAAATGATGGCTTCAAAAGATTCTTATTTCTTAGAAGTTATGGTGGAAAAAGAGAATAATGTATTCCCAATGATTCCAACAGGAGCTTGTGTTTCAGAAATTAGATTAAGTTAAGAAAAGTTTCAATCCCGATAGCTATCGGGAAAAATAAACTAAAAAAAACATGGAAGATAAAACATTTACCATATCGGTATATTCAGAGAATAACGTAGGATTGTTGAATAGGATATCGGGAATATTCTTAAAGCGACACATTAATATATTAAGTTTAAACGTTTCAGAATCAGAAATAGAAAATGTTTCAAGATTTATCATTGTAGTAAATACAACTGAAAAATGGGTTCAGAATATTGTTGGGCAAATCGAAAAACAAATTGAAGTTATAAAAGCTTTCTATCATACAGATGAAGAAACTATTTATTTAGAGAATGCTTTATTTAAAATACAATCAAGTTTGTTGTTTGATGAAAAGCAAATTCAGAATATCATTAAAGACAGTCAATCGACAATTGTAACAGTTTCTAGAGATTTCTTTGTGATTTCTAAATCTGGAAGACGTTCTGAAATAGAAGAATTGTATGCAAAATTCAAACCTTACGGAATTATGCAGTTTGTACGTTCTGGAAGAATTTCGGTTTCTAAAGAAAAAATGGAAATTTCATCTTTATTAGAAACTTTTAAGTAATAACAATTAAATCGTGATTTTGCAATCACAAACATTTATAGATTAATCAATTATTAAATTTCATTTCATTAAATATTTTAAAACAAAATGGCAAATTATTTCAATACATTACCGCTTAGATTACAATTAGAACAATTAGGAGTTTGCGAATTTATGGAGCAATCAGAATTTGCAGACGGAATTTCGGCATTAGCAGGAAAAAAAGTTGTTATTGTAGGTTGTGGTGCACAAGGTTTGAATCAGGGTTTAAACATGAGAGATTCTGGTTTAGACATTTCTTATGCATTGCGTGCAGATGCAATTGCAGAAAAGAGAGCTTCATACAAAAATGCAACTGAAAACGGTTTTAAGGTAGGTACTTATGAAGAATTAATTCCAACTGCTGATTTAGTTTGTAATCTTACACCAGATAAGCAGCACACGGCTGTAGTAACGGCTATTATGCCATTAATGAAACAAGGATCGACTTTGGC
Source organism: Flavobacterium sp. YO12 (assembly GCF_004119495.1). GTDB lineage: Bacteria > Bacteroidota > Bacteroidia > Flavobacteriales > Flavobacteriaceae > Flavobacterium. The sequence continues at coordinate 3,513 of NZ_NRQU01000054.1, read as the reverse complement.
ATATTCTCACGGTTTTAATATTGTTGAAGAAGGAATGCAGATTCGTAAAGATATTACTGTAATTATGTGTGCTCCTAAATGCCCAGGTTCTGAGGTGCGTGAGGAATATAAAAGAGGTTTTGGTGTACCAACGCTTATTGCGGTTCACCCAGAGAATGATCCAAACGGATTTGGTTTAGATCAAGCAAAAGCTTATGCTGTAGCAACTGGAGGACATAAAGCAGGAGTTTTAAAATCATCATTTGTAGCTGAAGTAAAATCAGATTTAATGGGTGAGCAAACAATTCTTTGTGGATTATTGCAAACTGGATCTATTTTATGTTTTGATAAAATGGTTGAAAAAGGAATCGATAAAGCTTATGCTTCAAAATTAATTCAGTATGGATGGGAAACTATCACTGAAGCTTTGAAACATGGTGGTATTACAAATATGATGGATCGTCTTTCTAATCCTGCAAAAATTGAAGCTTACGAATTAGCAGAAGAATTGAAAGATATCATGCGTCCGTTATTCCAAAAACATCAGGATGATATCATTTCTGGAGAATTCTCTAGTACAATGATGGCTGACTGGGCTAACGATGATGTTAACTTATTGAAATGGAGAGCTGCTACAGGGGAAACTAACTTCGAAAAAACAGCTCCACAAGAAGCTCCAATCTCAGAACAAGAATATTTTGATAATGGAGTATTAATGATTGCAATGGTTAAAGCTGGTGTTGAATTAGCTTTCGAAACAATGACTGAAGCTGGAATTATCGAAGAATCAGCTTATTATGAGTCATTACACGAATTGCCATTAATTGCAAACACTATCGCAAGAAAGAAATTGTTCGAAATGAACCGTGTAATTTCTGATACTGCTGAATACGGATGTTATTTATTTGATCATGCATGTAAGCCATTATTGACTGAATTCATGAAAAAAGTAGAAACTAATATTATTGGTAAATCATTCTCGACTACAAACGGAGTAGATAATGCAGTTTTAATTGCTGTAAATAAAGAAATCCGTCAGCATCCTATCGAAGAAGTAGGAGCGTGGTTAAGAGAGTCTATGACTGCAATGAAAAAAATTGGATAATAAATTTGGGAATTTCCATACATACGAATGTTGTGGAGTTTGCACTGTATCAATGTTTTAAATTAATATTTTGAATTAGTAAGCACTTATTAAAAAAAAAATAGATATAGATGCATGATGCATTCACTTAACTTCAATGATTTTAGAAAGTTAAGTGAAGCATATCCCTTAAAAAGGGTATGTTTTTTTAGGAAAATGTACTTGTTGAAATTTCTTTTTTAATTAATAAGGATGCTGCTATTTTCAAAATAGAAAAAGCATTGTAATGCAGAATTACAGAATTAATTGTTATTGAAATTTGTTAATGTAAAAAGGTATGATAGTTTAGTTTGTCATACCTTTTTTCAATTTACATTTTATTTCAAAAATGTATTTTTTTAGAATAACTTCAAAAAAAACGAGTATTTTTTTTAATATGTGTTTTTTTTTGATAAAATTTATAAATTAAATAATTTTAAGAATAGACTGAGATTTAATACTTTTATAAAAAAATTCCACAAACATATGAGTTATTATAAAATTGAAAATTTAGAACAATATTTTAAACATTACAATAAGTCAATAAGGGAGCCAAGAAAATTTTGGGGGAAAATTGCAGAAGAAAATTTTACTTGGTACCAACAATGGGAAAAAGTAGTTGATTTTAATATGGCTGATGCTGAAGTAAAATGGTTTACTGAAGCAAAAGTTAATATTACTAAAAATTGTATTGATAGACACTTAAGTAAAAGAGGAGAAAAAACGGCAATTATTTTTGAACCGAATGATCCGTCTGAAAGTGCTTTACATATAACTTATAATGAATTATACGAGCGAGTTTCGAAAATGGCGAATGTTTTGCGTGAGCAAGGAGTTCGTAAAGGAGACCGTGTTTGTATTTATTTACCAATGATTCCTGAGCTTGCTGTTTCAGTTTTGGCTTGTGCAAGAATTGGTGCTATTCACTCTGTAATTTTTGCTGGATTCTCTGCTTCGGCAGTTTCTGCAAGAATTAATGACTGCGAGTGTAAAATGGTTATTACATCTGACGGTGGTTATAGAGGAAATAAAACTATCGATTTAAAAGGTATTGTTGATGAGGCATTAGACAGCTGCCCATCAGTTTCTAAAGTTTTGGTTGTAAAAAGAACTAAAACTGAAGTTTCAATGAAAGAAGGTCGTGACGAATGGTTACAGCCTTTATTAGATGCTGCTTTAGATAATAGTGTAGCCGAAATTATGGATGCAGAAGATCCGTTGTTTATTTTATATACTTCTGGATCAACTGGAAAACCAAAAGGAATGGTTCATACCACAGCTGGATATATGGTTTACACAGCATATACATTCAAAAATGTTTTCAGTTATGAGGAAAATGATATTTTCTGGTGTACTGCAGATATAGGCTGGATTACTGGTCACTCTTATATATTGTACGGACCATTATTAAATGGAGGAACTACTGTAATTTTTGAAGGAGTTCCATCTTATCCTGATTTCAGCCGTTTTTGGGATATTATCGAGAAACACAAAATCACACAATTTTATACAGCACCAACTGCAATACGTTCGTTAGCAAAAGAAAGTTTAGATTATATTCAAAAATATCCTCTAAAATCACTTAAAGTTATCGGATCTGTTGGAGAACCAATTAACGAGGAAGCTTGGCACTGGTTTAATGACCACGTAGGAGATAAAAGATGTCCAGTTGTTGATACTTGGTGGCAGACAGAAACTGGAGGAATTATGATTTCGCCAATTGCATTTGTAACGCCAACAAAACCAACATACGCAACTTTACCGTTGCCGGGAATTCAGCCAGTTTTAATGGATGAAAAACGCAATGAAATCGAAGGAAACCAAGTAGTTGGAAGTTTATGTATTAAGTTTCCTTGGCCGGGAATTGCCAGAACTATTTGGGGAGATCACCAACGTTATAAAGACACTTATTTTTCTGCTTTCCCTGGGAAATATTTTACAGGAGACGGCGCTTTAAGAGACGAAGTTGGATATTATAGAATTACAGGTAGAGTAGATGATGTTGTAATTGTTTCTGGTCACAATTTAGGAACTGCTCCAATCGAAGATGCAATCAATGAGCATCCTGCGGTAGCAGAATCTGCAATTGTTGGATTCCCTCATGATATTAAAGGAAATGCTTTGTATGGTTTCGTTATTCTTAAAGAAACAGGAGAAGTTAGAGATAGATCAAACTTGAGTAAAGAGATCAACCAATATATTTCTGATCACATTGGACCAATTGCGAAATTAGATAAAATTCAATTCGTTTCTGGTTTGCCAAAAACACGATCTGGAAAAATTATGCGTAGAATTTTACGTAAAATAGCTGAGGGTGATTTCTCTAATTTTGGAGATACTTCAACTTTATTAAATCCTGAAATTGTAGAAATTATTACAAAAGAAAGAGTTTAATTTAATTAACAGCTAAT
>NZ_NRQU01000053.1 GCF_004119495.1 Flavobacterium sp. YO12 | reverse complement strand
AGTTTTTTTAATTGTTTACGTTTTTTAATGAATGAAAATACGGCTCATTTTTTTAAATAAAACATTTATAAACAATACAAGATTCAAACTATAATAACAACAATAAAATAGTTGTTGATACTTTAAATTAAACCAATAAAGTTTATGATTTAGTATTAAAAGACAATTAAAATGTTGTGTTAGTTTATTTTTTATTTTTTTGACAAAACCTATTTCTTTACTGAAATAGGTTTTTGTGTTTTATACACTTAACCAGACTCTTGATTCTTGGTTTAGATAGCGTTAAGAAATGTATAAATAGCCTTGAAAATGTGATAGTTGAATTTTATTTGATTAAATTTACTAAACTAACTTATAAAAAAAATCTTATGAAAGCAGTGCGTTTTTTTGGACATAAAGATGTTAGAATTGTAAATGATTTAGAAAAACCATCTCCAAAGGGCGATGAGGTATTATTAAAAATTGGAGGTGCTGGAGTATGCCATTCAGACTTGCATATAATAGATGATGGTATTGTATCTGGTGTTACTTTTACACTGGGACATGAAAACGCAGGCTGGATAGAAGAAATAGGAGAGGATGTAAAAGGATTTAAAAAAGGAGACGCAGTTTTAGTCTATGGTCCTTGGGGATGCGGACATTGTAAACCTTGTCAGCATTCTAATGAAAATTACTGCGACCATCAGTCTGAAATGGCTTTTGGCGGCGGTCTTGGTTTAAATGGTGGAATGGCTGATTATATGCTGGTACCTTCATCGCGTTTGCTGGTACCAATTCATGATTTAGATCCTGTGATTGCAGCTCCTTTAACAGATGCAGCTTTAACACCGTATTCAGCTATAAAGAGATCATTGCATAAGTTAATGCCAGATGAGTACGTAGTTGTAATTGGCGTTGGCGGATTAGGTCATGTGGCTCTTCAAATTTTATCAGAAATGTGCGGCTCGACTATTATAGCCTGCGATATAACTCCAGAAAGACTCGAATTTGCTAAAAAATTAGGAGCTGCTTATGCCATTAATTCTATGGATAAAGATGCAGCTGAACAAATAAAGAAGATTACAGGAATTAAAAAAGCCAAAGTTGTAATTGATTTTGTTGGAGCAACTTCTACAATTGACTTAGGAACTAAAGTTGTTGGTTTAGATGGAGACTTAACAATCGTTGGTCTTGGCGGCGGAAATTATGAATACAATATGAATGGTCTGCCATTTGGTGTAAGTTTAACAAATCCTTATTGGGGTTCTAGAACTGAATTAATGGAAGTCATTGGGCTTGCGCTTCAAAAGAAGATTCATATTGAAGTCGAAAAATACAGTTTAGACCAAGCAGTTGAAGTTTATGATAAACTAAGACATGGACAAATAAAAGGGAGAGCAGTATTAATACCCTAATTATAATGTTGTAAAAAAGGAATGAAAGTGTGTAATAAAAAATAAAAATCTAATAGTAAATTTGACTTGCCTTTTACTATTCTAATGGTAAAATTAGAATTAATATTTTTAAGGAATAAGACTTGGCAAGCTCAAAAATAATAACTCAAAAAGTGTAATATCATGATACATCAAATTGACACAACTGATAATTTAGTTGCTTTTAGAGCATTGGCAGAAATGACAAAAGAAGATTTTTTGATTGTTGTAGTTCCTGCCGTCGAGCATTTGGTAAAGCAGACTAATGAGATTAATTTTTTACTGGTTTTAGATACTGAAGTAGAAAAATTTACAGCAGGCGAGTGGCTTCAAGAAGCACTGCTAGGTCTAAAGAATCTTGGAAAATGGAATAGAGCAGCGATAGTATCAGATTCTGAGGAGATAATTTCGCTTGCAAACGGATTCAGCTATGTAGTTCCGGGAGAATTTCACGGTTTTAGAAAAGAATCTTTTAATAAAGCATTAAACTGGGTAGAAGGGAATATCAATCTGGCCTAAAAATTTAATTCTAATTTTACTTTTAAACTAAAAAAAACACCTGCTAATTCACGATGTTATCTAATTATAACTTGTGAGTTGTCAGGTGTTTTTTGTTTTATATTTTAAGTATTCCTAAACTGAAACTTAAAGCGCTTCTTAATAATTATATTCGATACCGCTGCTGTCTGTTTTTTCTCTTTTCTCTTTAGATGTCTCTGTTATCTTTTTATAGCATGCAGCTGCAAGCAAAGGTACTGCAAGACTTCCTACTACTGCAGCCGTTTTATTTTGTCCGGCTTTTTTAAGTACAGCTCCAGCCAAAAGAGAACCTAATCCCGCAAATACTAAATGTTTAACAGATGGCCTATAGTCCTTGTAATCTTTTTTTTCAGGTTTAATTCCGTGTAATAATGGGTCTATAAAATTTAGTTTTTCCATAATTATGATAATTTTTTTAATGATACCTAATTTTGTCTAATGTAATAAAATTGTTACGTTTATTCTACTTTTAACTGTTGATTTTTTTTACGGATTGTTAAACCAGAAAGAAATCGTAAGATTATAAAGATCGGCGAAAATCTAGCCAAAATCAATCATCAGGCGGCGTTTAACAAAAGTTTATAATAGTAAACGATAAAAACGTTAATTGTATCCTAAAGCCTAGATTCTTACTTGCTAAAGGTGTTTTGTTCTAAAATTTAGCCGTTTTAGGCTCTAGGATGATTTTCAGGATAATGCTCGGCATCAAAATCACTTAAATCCTCATCTTCATCTAAATCCCTTTCTTTCTCTAGATCATTTTCAAAGTTTAGTTCATTAGTGCTGTTGTCCTTCTCTTGATTTGCTTTTTCACTATCATTAGTGATCGAATTATCTTCGTTTATAACTCGTTCTTCATTAGGAATGTTTTCCATTCTTATCGATTCATTTCTACTAAAATCAGAAGTTTGATTTCGTCCGTCATCGATAAACTCTTCTTGATATTGATATGGATCTTCGTCAGGTGAAAAATTTACTGTATAATCAAAATTTTCCTGATCCATAAAATCAGGGTCTCTAAGACCATAATCTTGGTTGTTTAGCTTTTTCATAACTTTTCTGTTTTTTCATTATTTCTTAGCTTCCAAAGTTTTTATATATTCCGAAAACAGAGAAAATAACCTCTTTTGTGGTTGATTTAGAGGAGTTTAATTCTCATTAGTTTTTGGCATATTTACAAAGGTACTTTAAAAATTGAAAATACTTTTATAGAAAAATAGATTATAGCTGCATAATTTTCAGGTACTTAGGTTTAGTTCTGAAATCAAAAGAAATTGCAGTCTGCAGTTAAGTAAAAACCTTAAAAAAGCCATAAAGAAAATGATCTTTATGGCTTCGGTCCAAAAAACTAACTTCTAAAATAAAGTGAATGATTTTTTATAGATATTTTCCCCAATTTTCCATCCTTAAATAATTCATCAAGTATTTCTTCCGCCTGATTATATGAAATATCTAAAATCACGGCATATTCTTTTGGAGCCAATGTTGGATAAATCTCAAAAAGAGATAATGGATTTTCATTTTTAAATGTCTTCTTTTTTGCTTCAGGATATAATGCCAGCAAAGCATTTTCATAATGAGCATATGGTTTAGAACCATAAACAGTAAGTTGATTGTTATTCTCATCAGCAAAAAATAAGGTAGGAAAACCTCTTACTCCAAGTGTTCTTGCTAAATTTAAATCCTCTTGAAAAAGTTTTTTAGCATCTCCCTCAGAATCACTTTGTAGTCTTGCAATATCAAGATTTGCAATTTTGGCCGCTTCAGCAATGTTTTCCCATTTAGCAATATTCTTTTTTTCGAGATATAATTTCTCACGAAGGATACGCATAAAAATGACTGCTTTTTCTTTATTCTGAATTTGAGCCGCTTTCATAGCAATGCAAGAAGGATAAGAAGAATTCAAAGGATCTTCAAGCCAAACATCGCCATCGATAGGCATTTGGTAATGCTGACTTGCTTCATCCCAATGATGCGCAACATCTGAGGGTTTACTGATTCCGCCGCTGTTGTAACTCCAGTCAGGCAGTAAACCGCCCATTTTGTAATCTATTTCAAAATATTCAGAATATTCCAGTTTTAGTTTTCTTAATTGCGGTTCAATTCCCCAGCATGAAGAACAAATAGGGTCTGTATAATAAATAATTTTTACAGGTTTATTTTCGGATTTAATAACCGTTGTTTCATTTGATGCTTTGCCAATTGGCATTTCGCACATACCGCTTTCAGGATCACACAGTAACGGATTTGTTTTATTATCGTTCATTCTAGAATTAGTTTGCGATTGACAGCTCGCACTGCAAATCAGGATTAATAACAGCGAAAGTATTTTCATAATTACTGTTTATAATTCTTGCTTTAGGTTTTAATTTATATTTTTACATAACAAAGCTCGCCTATATTTAATAACAAATCAATTAGTCTAAAAAAGATGACTACAGAAAGTAAAGCAGAAAAAGATAACGAATGTCCGGCACAAGCACTTTTGAAGTTATTATCAGGGAAGTGGAAACCAGAGATTTTTCTATTAGCAGTAGAGGGACCGCTGCGTTTCAATACACTTTTAAGAGATTTAAAAGGATCAAATAAACAATCGATCGCCGTTGCACTTCGTGAACTGGAAGATTTTGAACTTTTAGATAAAAAGGTTATCAAGCTAAAACCGCTTCACATTGAATATACGTTATCTGAGAAGGGAAAATCGTTGATTCCTGTTTTTAAGCAACTAGAATTGTTTTTGGAGAAATAGATTTTTTTTGAAGTATAAAGAAAACTTAAATAGATATGAAAAGACTGGTTTTAATTTTATTCATGCTGTTGCAATTTCCATTAAGTTTTGGGAGTAATCAAACAGAAGAGCCATCCTCACAGAAAATTATTGGAACTTGGTATGCCGACAGGAATCGAAATACAAAATGGGTTTTTACTCAAGACAGGAAAATCTATAATTATGATAAGGATGTTTTTAAAGTAATGTATGGTTATACTATTTCTCACCGCTGTCAAAACAATTCAAATGATACTATCGAATTTTTAACTTTCATGGACAGAGATGGTAATGAATTCTGTTTTAGAATAAATGGAATAAATGAGAATAAAAACGGAATTCTATCTCTTACTAAATTGGATAATGGAGAAACGCTCTTGTTTGTTAACAATTTAAATGTAACAACTGGAAGGTAATATTAAAAAAAATGTTTCGCTCCTCTGGAGCTTGAAATCATAGGGTATATAATCGCTATAAATATTATGCTTCTCTGGAGCATTTTTTTTTACTAAGTAGTCTAATTATACTAAACGTTTTTTCTAGTATTAAACTTTCATTAACAAAAACTAAAACTTCATTAGTTTATATTTGTGAGGCAAAAAAAACCTAAAGTATTGTGCCTCATGAAAATCAAGTCTATTTTTTATCTGTTTCTATTTGTTGTTTTTTCAGTTTCGTCGTATAGTCAAAATGTAAAACTGCTAACAATAGATCAGCTTAACGAAAGAATTGAAAAGGGAAAAGACAGTACTTATGTGGTTAATTTTTGGGCAACTTGGTGTGTGCCTTGTATAAAAGAATTACCTCATTTTGAAAAATTGAGTGCAGAACACAAATCAGATAAGTTGGCGGTATTACTAGTAAGTTTGGATTTTAAATCAAAGCTGAATTCGAATGTAATTCCGTTTGTGAAAAGAAAAATCTGAAAAACGAAGTATTTCTATTGAATGAAGGAAGTCCGCAGGAATTTATCGACCGCATCGATCCAAGCTGGTCAGGAAGTATTCCGGCGACTCTTTTTATAAAAAATGACAAGCGAAAGTTTGTTGAAAGTGAATTTACTTACGAACAATTATTAACTGAATATAAAAAACTGTAAATCCAAAAACCATGAAAAAATAATTCTTTTATTAACGCTGGCGTTCTCTGCCTTTTTAGCTCAGGCTCAAACTGCAACACTTAAAGCTGGTGATACCGCTCCAGATTTTAAACTAAAAAATGTAGATAATAAAGAGGTTTCTTTTGCAAGTTTTCCAAAAGCAAAAGGTTATATAGTAGTTTTTACGTGTAATACGTGTCCTTATGCAGTAGGTTACGAACAAAGAATAATTGATTTAGATAAAAAGTTCAAACCACAGGGATATCCTGTAATTGCAATTAATCCTAATGATCCAGAAGCTTCTAAAGCAGATACTTTTGATAAAATGCAGGATTTGGCAAAAGAGAAAAAATATCCTTTTCCATACTTGTTAGATCCAGGACAAAAAATTACCGATGAGTATGGTGCAAAACGTACGCCTCACATCTTTATAGTTTCTAAAACTGCAAAAGGAAATGTAGTAGAATATGTTGGTGCAATCGATAATGATCCAGAAGGCACAAAAGCAGATAAAGTAAAATATGCCGAAGATGTAATTGCAGCTTTAAAAAGCAATCAAAAACCTGCTGTAACACAAACTAAAGAAATTGGCTGTACTGTGAAAAGAAAAGCTAAAGCTTAATAATATTTGTTTTATAAATGAAAACGCCTCAAAATTTTGAGGCGTTTTTTTATGAAATAGTTTCAATATGTTTCTTTTGTTCTTCAAGCTCCAATTCGGCAATAATTTGTCTTTTCATCGCTGTATGAACGTAATCTTTCGCTTCGGCATATGAAATATCATATTTACGTAAAATATCCTGTAAATGGGCAGGAAAAACATCAAGTATTTTATCATAATACACATTCAGTTCATTTTTACTCGGCATTTCAAATTTTAGTTTAATTTGAAACCTGCGAAGTAAGGCTGAATCAATACTGTTGTAAAAGTTTGTGGCACAAATCAACAAACTATCTGTTGGGAAATAATCGATTAACTGAATTATCGTATTTACCAAACGTCTCATTTCGGCAACATCTTTATCGTCACTTTCTCGGCTTCTGCCAATTTGATCAAATTCATCTAGAAATAAAACCGCTTTTTCACGAATCGCTTTGTCAAAAAGAGCCTTTACATTCTTCGAAGTTTCCCCAATTTTAGCATTAATTAAAGTGCTGAGGTTGATAATAACAATGCTTTTATTTAAAGCTGTTGCTACGGCTTTTGCAGTTGTAGTTTTACCACAGCCGGAATGGCCGTGAAGGAGTATTTTATTGTCGACTTTGAGGTTGAATTTTTTTAATTCGTCAATATATTTATGCTCTTTGATTGTGTTAAGCAAAGCCGTTTTGTTTTCTTCGCTGAAAAGCAAGTCAGTAAGCGCAATTTTTTCAGTATCGTTTACAACAAGTTCGTACAGATTCATTTGTGTGTTTTATTTGATGCAAAATTAGGCTTTATTCTGCAATATTTTCATTCCAGATTTCTTTTCCTAGAAAACGATTTCCAAAAATTGAAGTTCCCACTCTTACGATATTAGAACCTTCGGCAATAGCCAGTTCTAAATCCTGCGACATTCCCATTGAAAGTTTTAAATTGGTTACGCCTTCAATTTGAGCATCATAAATTTCATCTCTTATTTTTCGAAGTAATTCTAATGACGGACGCATTTTTTCTTTCTCAACGTCTAATAAACCAATCGTCATTAAACCTTTTATATTTAATGTTTTATACTTTTTTATTTCTCTAATAAAAGAGACAACTTCAGTTGGTGTAAGTCCAAATTTGCTTTCTTCAAATGAAGTATTTACTTGAATAAAAACATCGATGCTTCTGTTTTCTTTTAGTAATTGTTTGTCTAATTCTTCTGCTAGAGATAATCGGTCTAAAGATTGAATGCAGGAAACATATTTTAAAACATCTTTGACTTTGTTGGTTTGAAGATGTCCAATAAAATGACGCTCTATATTTAAATCTTTCAAACCCGAATCTTTATCACGAAGTTCCTGCATTTTGTTTTCGCCAATAAGAGTTTCACCAGCTTCTATTGCAATTCGTATTTTCTCTGCAGGGACCGTTTTAGTAGCCAATAATAATTGCACATCTGATGGATTTCGGTTAGAAAGTCTGCAGGCATCTTCAATACGCTGATGAACTTGCTTTAAATTGTAAATTATATCTTCTTTCATAGCTGCAAAGGTAAAAGTATTGTGAAGCGTAAAAAAGATCCAGTTTTGAGTATTTCAAATAGTCCAGTTTCTTCTATAAATGAGAAAACTGGATTATTTAACGACTGTATATCCTTTCTAATTTTGTCATGGCAATAAAGTCAAATTAAAAACAAATACAAATGAGCAAATCAATTTTTTATCACGCCGGCTGTCCAGTTTGTGTAAGTGCCGAACATGACATTTTAAGTTTAGTTAAAGATGTTGAAGTAGTAAATATTGGAGAAGACAGAGCGAGAATTTCAGAAGCTCAAAAAGCAGGTGTACAATCAGTGCCTGCCTTAGTAACTCCAAACGGAAATGTGCTTCATATTAATTTTGGAGCCTCAATTGCAGATGTAATTGGATAGATATAAGTACCTCTTTAGAAACTATCTAAAGAGGTTTTATAGCTTTTAAATTTAGAATAATTTATATACAATAAAACAATATGAAAGTAGCAGTATGGGATACTTATGTAACTCGAAAAGACGGAGAGGTTATGCATTTTGATATTTTGGTTGATGAAAATACAAGCGATACAGAACAGGTTTTTGAATATGGAAAAGCGTATCTAAAAAGTGTTTCTCAAGAAGGTCAACCTTTAACTTCAAAAGAATGCCGATTTTGTCATATCGATAAAGCGCCTTTAGAAATTGAAAACCAAATTCGTAAAAACGGCTTTTCGATTATCGAAATGGAAAATTGCAATTAACTAATATTTCTTAATTTAATATAGACTGAAAATCATGTGTTTTCAGTCTTTTTTGCTTTATAGATATTTAGAGAGCGCAATAATGCCTTCTTCTAGCTGCTTTTCGCTGAGTGAAGCATAACCTAAACGCAAACCTAAAACGGGCTTTTCAAAACTGAATTTCTCAGGATTCATGATTTTGATTCCTTTGCTTAACAATTCATCACAGACTTTTTGAAGATTGGTTTCTGGACTTGGAACAATCCAAAAAGCCAAACCGCCTTCTGGTTTAATAAAAGTAATTTTGTCTTTAAGATGCAGCTTGCAAAGGCTTTCAAAATAATCTCTTTTTGCTTTATAAATTAAACTGGTTCGCTTGAGATGTCTTTTTATTTTGCCTTCGTTTATAAGGTTCAAGACCGCTTCTTCCATGATGTTATCCCCTTGAACGTCGATGATTTTTCTGTGTTTTCCAATCTTTTCTACGTTTTCTACCGAACTTGCCAGATAACCAATTCGCAGTGCCGGCGCTACAATTTTACTTAATGTGCCTATGTAAACAAAGTTTTTTGCTTTGCTGTAACTCGAAATGGGTAAAATTGGTCGTTGTCCAAAATGAAATTCATTATCATAATCATCCTCAATAATGGTAAAATTATAGTGATTGGATAATTCGATCAATTTCAACCTCTTTTTTAAGCTCATTGTAACCGTCGTCGGAAATTGATGATGAGGTGTAACATAAATGGCTTTTATATTTTTGTGTTTTTTTAGATAAGCTTCAACTTCATGTAAATCTAAACCATCTGATGCGACATTTACTGGAAGCAGTTTTGCACCTGCATTTTCAAAAGCTTCCCAAGCAGGTTTGTAGCCGGGATTTTCGATCATCACAAAATCATCTTTAGTGAGCAAACAATGCGCTGCTAAATACATTGCCATTTGACTTCCTCTTGTAATACAGATTTCATTTGCCGAAACGTTCATCCCTCTTTTAAAATTCAGCATCTGGACTATCGCTTTTCTAAATTCAATGTCACCAAGTTCAGTGCTGTATCCCATAATTTGTCTTCGGGATTTTCTATTAAAGATTTCCCTGTAAGCACGAGCAAGATCATTCATCGGCGCAAGACTGCTGTCGGGTAGTCCATCATCAAAAACAAGATGCGTTTTTGCTTCTGCTATAGTTGTATTAATCTGAGAATCGTTCTTTTTATCACAGAGCATATCAGGTGATAAATCGGCAATAAAAGTACCTTTTCTGTCGATTGTAATGAGCCAGCCTTCGGCGGTTAAAACGTCTAATGCTTCGATGACTGTGTTTCGGTTTACGTTCAGTAAACCAGCTAATTGCCTGCTTCCAGGTAAAGCATTTCCTGAGGTAAGTTTATGTGATTTAATGGCGACGATAATAGCATCGGCAATTTGCAGATAAAGTGCTTTATCTGATTTTTTATCTAATTGAATTTCAAATTGCCATGGTCGTAACATCTGGACTAGTTATTTGTGATAAAACTGTGTTATCTGTGCAGTCCAAAGTTACAATATTTTTGTCACGCAATAATGCATCAACTAAAATTTAATGAACATGGAAACTAAAGAAAAAAAATTCTCATCAAAAGATTTTCATCAAACTTATGCAAGACCAAGTTTTGTAATGCCTGAAAAATTAATTCATAGAAATGTTGAAAATGCGGGGGTACACGATCAATTTTCGACAGAAAGAAAACATCCCGTGTTTTTTGTCGATCTGCCAAGTAAAAATGTAAGCATGACTATTGGGGGATTATTACCTGGACAATTAACGAACAGACATAGACATACCTATGAAACATTGTTGTACGTAATTGAAGGTTCTGGATATACTGAAATTGAGGATCAAAAAGTAGAGTGGAAGGCTGGAGATGCAGTTTATATTCCCGCTTGGACATGGCACAGACATCAGAATTTAAGCAATACTGAAAATGCAAAATACATTGCGACTGAAAATGCACCGCAATTGCAAAATTTAGGAGTTGCACTTAGAGAAGAAGAGGGAAGGGATCTATAAAAAAAGAAAAGAAATGAAAAACAACCAGTTTAAAGGTATTATTGCTTACCCAATTACGCCATTTGATGAAAATGAAAAAGTTGATATTAAGCTTTATAAGCAATTATTAGAGCGGTTAATTGTATCAGGATCTCACGCCGTTGCTCCGCTGGGCAGTACAGGAGTAATGCCTTATTTGAATGATGAAGAAAAAGAGGCTATTACTGAAGCAACTGTTGAACAGACAAAAGGGCGGGTTCCGATATTAGTAGGAGTTTCAAATTTAACAACTGAAAAAACTATTTATCATGCAAAAGCGGCAGAAAAGGCAGGAGCCGATGCTGTAATGATTATTCCGATGAGTTATTGGAAATTGAGCGATGACGAAATCGTGAAGCATTATGATACTGTAGCAAAACAAATCTCGATTCCGATAATGGCTTACAATAACCCAGCTACAGCAGGAATTGATATGTCGCCTGTTTTATTGAAAAGACTTCTTGAAATTCCGAATGTTACGATGATTAAGGAAAGTACAGGCGATGTTCAAAGAATGCATTATTTGAAGAAAGAGTTAGGTGAAGATGTTGCTTTTTACAACGGATCTAATCCGCTGGCACTTTCTGCATTTGCGGCAGGAGCAGCGGGCTGGTGTACGGCAGCTCCCAATTTAATTCCTGAATTGAATATTGCCTTATACAACGCCATTCAAAACAATGATTTGAAGGAAGCTCAAAAAGTATTTTATAAGCAGATCAATTTGTTGAAGTTTATTGTAGAAAAAGGACTTCCTAGAGCAATAAAATCAGGTTTGAATAGTATGGGAATTGACGGCGGAAAGTTAAGAAAACCGTTATTGCCTTTAACTGAAAAAGAAAGCAGCGAACTTAGTGCTATTTTGAAGTTAGTTAATGATTTGAATTAGAAGTAAGAATAGATTCAAAAAAAAACAGCCAAACTTGATTATCAGGTTTGGCTGTTTTGGGGTATAAAATTATAAACTTTTAAGCTTTTTCATAAAGATAGGAAACACTTCGTTTAATTCGTCAAACAAAGGATTTTTGCGATGTTTGATGTGTATTTCATTAAACAATTTTAAACCTACTGCAAACTGTGTGGCTTCATGCGGATTATCAAATATGTTTTTGTCTTTTATTTTTTCTATGATTCCAAAGATTTCATCGTGATTACTAAACTCCAGTCCAAGTTCTTTTGCGGGTTCTGTTTCACCATTTGCATATTGTTTTAGACTTAATGTCAAATGATATTTGTTTGATCTTTTTTCCATGATATTCTATTTCAATTTTATTTTAACCATTTATCTACAATGGTTTTAAACGTTTCTTTGTATTGTTCGCCCACGGTAATTTCAAATTTCCCAATAAAAAGTGAATTTTTACTAATAGCAGTAATTTGATCCAGCGAAACAATAAATGAGCGGTGAACTCTCATAAATTTGGTTGAAGGCAGTTTTTCTTCCAGTGCTTTTAAGGATATAAGTGACAGCACTGTTTTTTGAGAATCGTCGAGATGTACTTTTACATAATCTTTCAAACTTTCTATGTATAAAATATGTTTTAAAGAAATTCTAACCCATTGATATTCTACTTTTAAGAAAATAAACTCATCATCGGCAGTAATAGACTGAAATTGGTTAGAGTTATCTTCTGTTAATTGCAGTACTTTGTTTGCGGCGCGCAGAAACTCTTCATAGCTAAAGGGCTTTAAGAGATAATCTACAGCATTTACTCTATAACCTTCTATAGCATAATGGTTGTAAGCTGTTGTAAAAACAATTCTAGGAAGTGATCCTGGCTGATCTTGCAAAAGTCGGGCGAGTTCCATACCAGTTAAATTTGGCATGTTTATATCCAAAAAAACAAGATCTGGCTGTTTATCGCGAATCAAAGCCATAGCTTCAACTGCATTATCGCAGCTTGCGCTCAATTGTAAAAAAGGCGTTTGCTCAATAAAAGTTTCCACGAGCTTTAATGCGAGTGGTTCATCGTCTACAGCTATACATTTTAATACCATCGTTAATCTAAAGTTAAGTGCAGTTTTACATTGTATTTGCCATTTGGGGCAATACCGGCTTTTAAAGTATGCTTGTCAGGGTAAATTAAATGCAGTCTGCGTTTTGTATTTGTTAACCCAATACCGCCTTCATTTGTAGTTGAAGATTTTTCGAAATACGTATTTTCTACTTCAAATTCTAAAGTACTGTCCTTCTGTCTCAGCGAAATATTAATTTCACTTTTATCAGTAGCATGAACACCATGTTTAAAGGCATTTTCTACTAAAGGTAGTAATAACATTGGAACTATTGGGTAATCGTGAATTTTTTGCGGTATATCAGTTGTAATACTAAGTTTACTGTTAGCACGAAGTTTCATTAAAGCAATAAAATCCTTCATAAAGTCAGCTTCTTTTAGTAAAGTTGTTGTTTCTTCAGTACTATAAAGCAAGTAACGCATCATTCGGCTTAAAGTATGCAGCGCATTTCTCGAATCTTCAATATCAGTGTAAGTAAGCGAATAAATACTATTAAGGGAATTAAAGAAAAAGTGCGGATTTATCTGTGCTTTAAGCATTGCCAGTTCTGCCATTGTTTTATCCTGTTCCAGTTTTTGTTTATGCTGAGCCGCTTTTTGCCAATGTTGCAGCATAGCCCAGCTCGTACTGATTCCTAAAACCAATAAAGTCAGCATTAAAACATAATTGTCAAAATAAGGACTTTTATACTTTCTTAAACCTAAAACCAGACGTATTTTACTGTGAAGATCTGTTTGCGATGTATAAAAATAGGCAATAATCTGCATGACAAAAACAATCAGCAAAGCCCACAGCAAAAATGGCGAAGTATTATCTTTTATTATGGTTTTTGGAACTATAATTCGGGCATTCGAATAGAAAACAATTATTAATAAAAACAGCACTATTATCTGCCAAATCCAAAAAACCGTTGGAAGCACTACATTCCAGGTTAAAGGGATGTAAAACAACATGATAAATCCCAATAATAACCAGCTCAAGATATGCAGTCCGGTGAATAAATAAGGTCTAAAAATGTTTGAAGCCATTATACGTTTTCTTTTTTATGACAATATTACATTTTATTTAAATAAGATATAAAAGCAATCGCTAAAAAGAGATTTAGAGACTTTATAAACCTTATTAGAACCGATGAGTTTAGAAATTAAACAGTTGTTTAATTTTTAAAAATTTCATCGTGTGTCAGCTCATCTCTATCGATTGTCTTTTGCTTTTCGTCTATTTCCTATTTTTCGCGTAGTCTATTTTAGTTCTTTTGCTTACTAATAAATAGATAATTACACATTTTAGCAATGAATAAGCAATCGTTTTTAAGCATTTTCGCAGCATCAATTATTATCGCATCTTGTGGTAATAAAAATGATAAATCGGCTCAAGCCGGAGGCGCGCCACAAGTTAAAGAGTATAAAACGCTGACATTACAGCCAGAATCGGCTACACTAAACAGCGATTATCCTGCTAGTATTCAAGGACAGCAGAATATAGATATTCGTCCAAGAGTTGAAGGTTATATTGACAAGATTTTTGTAGATGAAGGTGCAGTAGTAAAAGCAGGCCAGCCATTGTTTAAAATCAGTGCGCCAGAATATGAGCAGCAAGTACGAACAGCGGCTGCAAGTATTAAAAGTGCACAAGCAGATGTAAGTACTGCAAAACTTGCAGTTAATAAAGTAAAACCATTAGTAGAAAAAGGTATTATAAGCAAATACGACCTAGAGTCAGCTCAATATACTTACGAATCGGCATTAGCAGCTTTAGCACAGGCAAATGCAGCTTTAGTAAATGCCAAAATCAATTTAGGATATACCACCGTAACAAGTCCAGTAGACGGTGTTGTAGGTTCAATCCCATTCCGTTTAGGAAGTTTAGTAAGTTCTAATACTGCAGAAGCTTTAACAACAGTTTCGAGCATAGGAAATGTGTATGCTTACTTTGCTATGAATGAAAAAGCGCTTTTAAACTTTACTAAAGATAATACCGGAATATCGTTAAGTCAGAAAATTAAAAGTCTGCCGGATGTTTCTTTATTGCTTTCAGATGGTTCAGCTTACGATCAAAAGGGAAAAATTGAGACTGTAAACGGGTTAATTAATACCGAAACAGGAACTGTAAATATTAGAGCTCGTTTCTCAAATCCAAAAGGAATTATTAGAAGCGGAAGCAGCACAACTATTAGAATTCCGAGTGATGTAAAAGATGCTATGATTATTCCTCAAAGTGCAACATTTGAACTTCAGGATAAAATTTTTGCAGTAGTCGTAGGAAAAGATGGCAAAACTAAAAATGTCAATATTACGATTCTTGAAAATACGGCCAAAAACTATTATGTAGTTACAAGCGGTTTAAATGCAGGAGATGAAATTGTATTAGAAGGAGTAGCTTCTTTGAAAGAAGGAAGTGAGATTAAAGCTAAAAATCAAAAATCAGAAATGGTTTATGCTGACTTAAAATCATAAAAATGTTTAAAAAATTTATACAAAGACCCGTACTCTCGACGGTAATATCTGTTATTATTGTCATTTTAGGTGTTTTAGGCCTAATTGAGTTACCTATTTCTCAATATCCGGATATTGCGCCTCCTACTGTAAACGTAGCAGCAAGTTATACAGGAGCCAATGCCGACGTAGTACTTAAAAGTATTGTAATTCCGCTTGAAGAGCAGATTAATGGTGTAGAGAACATGACTTACATGACTTCTACAGCAACAAATGATGGAAATGCTTCGATTAAAATTTTCTTTAAAGTTGGTACAGATCCAGATTTAGCGGCGGTAAACGTTCAAAATAGAGTTTCAAGAGCAACAAGTTTATTACCAGTAGAGGTAACTCAGGCAGGGGTTACAGTAACCAAAAGTCAGAGTAGTAACTTATTGATATTCTCTTTATACAGTGATGATAAAGCGTACGATCAAACCTTTCTTCAAAATTATGCTAAGATCAATCTTGTTCCGCAGATTCAGCGTGTAGTTGGAGTAGGAGATGTAACCGTTTTTGGTGCAAAAGATTATTCTATGCGTATTTGGCTGAAACCAGATGTTATGCAGCAATATAAATTGATTCCGAGTGATATTTCGGCTGCTTTGGCAGAACAAAATATCGAAGCGGCACCAGGTAAATTTGGTGAAAACGGAAATCAAGCATTTCAATATGTAATTAAATACAAAGGACGTTTAACAAGTGCTCAAGAATTTGAGGATATTGTTATTAAATCGGTAGGAAACGGACAAATGCTCCGACTTAAAGATGTGGCTAAAGTTGAGTTAGGATCTTTAAGTTATGCACAAACGATTAAAACAAACGGCGTCGAATCGGCAGCGATGGCGATCAGCCAGACTCCAGGGTCGAATGCGCGTGATGTAATCATTAATTCTAAAAAGTTAATTGAAGAAGCGGCAAAGACTTTTCCAAAAGGGATGAAGTACACCATTATGGTGGATGTTAATGAAAATTTAGATGCTTCTATCGAGAAAGTAATTCATACTTTGATCGAAGCTTTTATATTAGTTTTCATTGTAGTATTTATTTTCCTTCAAGATTTTAGATCTACTTTAATTCCAGCGATTGCAGTTCCGGTTGCAATTGTGGGAACGTTCTTCTTCCTGAATTTATTCGGATTTACGATCAACTTATTAACGCTTTTTGCGATGGTTCTAGCCATTGGTATTGTGGTCGATGATGCAATTGTGGTCGTCGAGGCGGTGCACGCCAAATTAGATCACGGTTATAAATCGGCTAAAAAAGCAACTATTCATGCTATGGACGAAATTTCGGGAGCGATTATTTCGATTACATTAGTAATGGCGGCGGTATTTATTCCAGTAACTTTTATTACAGGATCAACAGGAGTTTTCTATAAGCAGTTTGGTATTACACTGGCTGTTGCGATTATACTTTCGGCAGTAAATGCCTTGACACTGAGTCCAGCGTTGTGTGCGCTTTTACTTAAACCACATGCTGACGATCATAAGCATAAAAGTTATTTACAGCGTTTTTATACTTCATTTAACGTTGCATTTGATAATGTAACCAAAAGATACAAACGTTCAGTAAGCTTCCTTTCTGTAAAAAAATGGATCGTTTTAGCTTCAATTTTGATATCGGGTCTGGCATTATTTTATATGATGAAAACCACGCCGTCTGCTTTCGTTCCTTCGGAAGATCAAGGAACTGTTTTTGCTAATATAAGCTTACCGCCATCAGCTTCTATGGAGCGTTCAGATATAATGGCTAAAAAAGTAGACAGTATTGCAAAGACAATTCCGGGAGTTAAAAATACACTTCGTATTGTTGGGCAAAATTTTACCGCGGGAGCGGGAAGTGCTTACAGTATGGTTATTGTAAAATTAGTGCCGTGGGATGAACGTGATTTAAGTGTAAATGATGTTATCGGGCAGCTTTTTGCTAAAACAAGCGGAATTCGTGAAGCTAATATTTTCTTCATTTCACCGCCGACTATTCAAGGTTTTGGGCAAAGCGGTGGATTCGAATTTCAGCTTCAAGATAAAGGCGGGCACACAACTGCTGAGTTCTTTAAAGTGAATACTGAGTTTTTAGAAAAGTTATCTAAACGTCCAGAAATACAATACGCAACAACGCCTTTTAATCCGGGTTTCCCTCAATATATGATGGATATTAATTTGGCAAAAGCCAAAGATGCAGGAGTTTCGATAAACACAATTTTATCAACTATGCAGGGATATTATGGTGGATTGTATGCGTCGAATTTCAATAAGTTCGGAAAGCAGTATCGTGTGATGATTCAGGCTTCGCCAGAATTTAGAACTAATACAGAAGGATTAAATAAAATCTTTATTCGTAACAGTGCTGGAAACATGGCTCCAATTACAGAGTTTGTAAAAATGACCAGAGTTTTTGGACCAGAATCGATTTCAAGATTTAACCTTTTCTCTTCTATTTCGATTACTGGAGCTCCAAATCCAGGATTTAGTTCTGGAGATGCGATTAAAGCCATTCAAGAAGTTGCAGCAGAAAATCTGCCTGCAGGTTATGGATACGAATTTTCAGGATTAACGCGTGAGGAATTAGCATCAGGAAGTGAAACGATTTTCATCTTTATTTTGTGTTTAGTATTCGTTTACTTCTTATTAAGTGCACAGTATGAAAGTTATATTCTGCCGTTTGCAGTATTATTCTCCATTCCGTTTGGATTAGCGGGAGCGTATTTGTTCTCGATTGTGTTCAAGCTAAACAGTAATATTTACCTGCAGATTTCCTTAATCATGCTTATCGGACTTCTTGCGAAGAACGGTATTTTGATCGTCGAATTTGCCCTCGATAGAAGACGTAAAGGTCTGCCAATCGTACAAGCCGCAATTGAAGGAGCTGTAGCACGTTTACGACCAATTTTAATGACTTCGTTTGCCTTTATTTTAGGACTTGTTCCTTTAATGTTTGCTACTGGAGCAGGAGCTGTAGGAAATAGATCGATTGGAACAGGAGCTGTTGGAGGTATGTTAATTGGAACCATTTTAGGAGTATTTGTAATTCCGGTTCTGTTTATCATTTTCCAAACCTTACAAGAAAGAGTAAGCGGTCCTGCAAAAGACGGTTATGATGATGAAGACGATGATGAGGAAATTCAGTTACTAGAAACTCACAAAGAGTAAAATTTAATTAAAACAGAGATGACTAATAGTTCAAATAAATATATTCTGATGGTAATCACAGCCGCACTTTTAAGTGCGTGCTCGATTACCAAAAAGTACGAACGTCCAACAACGCTCTCAACAGATAAGCTGTATCGTGATCAGGCTTCTGCCGATTCTACTACAATTGCCGATATGCCTTGGCAGAGCGTTTTTAAAGATGAAAAATTAAATGCGTTAATTCAAAAAGGATTAGATCAAAATCTTAATCTGAAAAATGCAATTGAAAATATTGTGCAATCGAGAGCTGCTTTGCGTCAAAGCAAATTAGCGTATTATCCAACATTAAACGTAGATGCAAACATTACGCGAAATAAACAATCGCAAGCGGGACTTAATTTTCCTCCGGGGATTAATATCAATACATTAACTACAACCCATAAATTAGGTCTAAGTTCTTCTTGGGAAATTGATGTTTGGGGAAAACTAAGCAGTTCAAAAAGGGCAGCTTTAGCTTCTTATCTTGCTACAGATGCCGCAAAGCAAGCAATTCAGACACAATTAATTTCAGACATTGCAAATAATTACTTCTTGTTGTTAGCTTACGATAAACAATTAGCAATTACAGAAGCTACATTGGCAAGTCGAATCAAAAATGTTGAAACGATTAAAGAATTAAAAGAAGGTGCTATTGTAACTGGTGCGGCTGTAGTACAAAGTGAAGCCAATCAACATGCTGCTGAGGTTTTGATTCCAGATTTAAAACAAAGCATTCGCGAAACTGAGAATGCGATAAATATTTTGTTAGGGCAGGCGCCTGGAGCAATTGAAAGAGGAGTATTAGGTACGCAGATTATTCCTGAGAATATTGCTGTAGGCATGCCTTCACAATTGTTGCACAATCGCCCAGATGTTCGTCAAGCGGAATTTAATTTCAGAGTTGCTTTTGAGTCGACGAATTTGGCTAAAACGTATTTTTACCCAAGTTTGACACTTACAGCGAGCAGCGGATTTTCGAATTTAGAA
Organism: Flavobacterium sp. YO12; assembly: GCF_004119495.1. Taxonomy (GTDB): domain Bacteria; phylum Bacteroidota; class Bacteroidia; order Flavobacteriales; family Flavobacteriaceae; genus Flavobacterium. The sequence goes on along the minus strand of NZ_NRQU01000053.1, from coordinate 13,671 downwards.
TTGAAAGATTTCTTTAGTAATTCTATTTTCTATTCGATTATTGGCGGTTTAACGCAGCCAATTTTTAATCAAGGGCTTAACAAAATGAGATTGACAACTGCGCAGTCACAACAATTACAAGCTTACAATAATTTTCAACAAAGTCTTTTAAATGCAGGACAAGAAGTTTCAAATGCTTTGTATGCTTATGAGATGGCAGTAGAAAAAGAAGATTCAAGAGAAAAACAAATTGAAGCATTAGAAAAAGCAGTCGATTTTACACAACAGCTTTTAGAGTACAGCTCGGCAACAAATTACACCGATGTATTAACTTCAGAACAAAACCTTTTAGCGGCGCAATTGAGCGGTGTAAATGATAACCTGCAAAAACTGCAAGCCGTTGTTAATTTATACAGATCTCTTGGCGGAGGCTGGAAATAGAAGCAAAAGCAATAAAAATTCCACAATGATCATGTTTCTTCGATGATCGCCTATTAATTAAATTTAAACATGACGAAAAACGCCTCAATTAATTGAGGCGTTTTTTATTAAATCTAATATTTAAAATGATTTATTGTTTTAAAGCTTTCACTTTATGTCCGTACAAACCAAACGATAAAATAATCACAAAGCACAAAAGCGGAATAATATATCCTGATTGAATGTCATCGTGTTTCATATCGATTAAAGTTCCCATTGCATAAGGAAGAATTGCACCACCCACAATCGACATTACAAGCCAAGAAGAACCCGTTTCTGTATTCGATTTTAAACCAACCAATCCTAATGAGAAAATAGTTGGAAACATAATCGACATAAAAAAACCGATACCACCTAAAGCGTAGATAACCACAATTCCAGTTCCGTAAATGGCTAATAAACAAAGCACAATACTGGCAGCGCAATAAATAGAAAGTAAAACATAATCTTTTACAAACTTCAAGAAAAAAGTTCCAATAAAACGTCCTGCCATAAACAAGAAACCATAAATACCTAGATAGTATCCTGCTGTTTTTTCATCTAAACCTGCACCTTGCTGTGCAATTCTAATAAAAAAACTCGTAATACAAACTTGCGCACCAACATAAAAGAACTGCGCCGCAACAGCCCAGCTTAAATGGCGGAATTTTAAAACAGAGAAAAATCCTGGTTTAATTTCAGCTTCAGTGTGCTGAGGTTTCATTGATGGCAAATGCATGAAATAGAATATAATCGCTACCAAAACCAATACACTTCCTAAAATAATATAAGGCATTTTTACTGCAGCAGCTTCGCCTAATAAATACGATGCTTTCTCTGCTTCAGGCATTGCTGCCATTTGTTCTGGTGTATGATTGGTTCCAGAAAGGATAAATAAGGAACCTACAATTGGAGCAATCATAGCCGCTAAACCGTTGAATGAAGCTGCTAAATTCAATCTTTTAGAAGAGGATTCAGCAGGCCCTAAAATGGCCGCATATGGATTGGCGCTTGTCTCTAAAATTGTTAATCCGCAGCCAATTACAAATAATGCAAATAAAAACAATTCGTAAGTTCTCGTATTTGCGGCAGGCACAAACAAAAATGCTCCGGCAGCGAAAACTAATAGTCCAGTAATAATACTGTTTTTATAACCAAATCGTTTAATAAGCATTCCGGCTGGAATCGCCATTATAAAATAAGCGAAAAATACCGAAGTATCAATCAATGTCGATTGACGGTTGTTTAATTCACATGCTTTTTTTAAATGCGGAATTAAAATAGAATCCAGATTATGTGCCATTCCCCAAAGGAAAAATAAGCTGGTAATTAAAATAAATGGCAAAAGGTATTTTGTCCCCTTTCCGCCTTCTGACGCTACTTCGTGTATGTCGCCAGTTTGGTTTGTTACTTGCATTAGTTAGTTTTTTTAAAGGTTCAAAGATGCAGAGATTCAGAGGTTCAAAGGTTTTTGTAGAGACGCACAACAGTGCGTCTTGATCTAAAGGTAATGAAGGCAAAACCTCTGTCTCTTTGCAACTTTGAACCTTTGTCCCTCAAAAAGAATTATTTCTTTTTGACCAAAAGAAGGTGATCACATACCAAAACCACTTCACCTCTTTGGTTAATGATTTCAACATGTTCTGTTACGGTTCCCATTTCGGGATTTTTGGCTTCGCCTTTTTCAGAAATGGTAATTTCAGAATGGATTGTATCGCCAATATGAACTGGTTTTACAAAACGCATTTTGTCATATCCTCTAGAAAAAGCTTCAGGATTTATTTCAGAAGCCGTTAGTCCGATACCAATGGCAAAAATCATAGTTCCGTGCGCAATACGCTGTCCGAATGGCTGTGTTTTGCACCATTCCGCATCCATGTGATGAGGGAAAAAATCTCCCGTATGTCCGGCATGAACCACAAAATCAGTTTCTGTAATGGTTCTGCCTAAAGTTACTCGCTTATCATCAAGTAAGTAATCCTCGAAAAATGTTGATTTGAAATACATAAATATTTAGTCGTAAAGTTGTAAAGTCTAAAGTTTGAAAGTCTAAAGTTGTAATGTTAAAAGTCATAAAGTGTTATAAAGCCAAGTCTTTAAGACTTTCGACTTTTGACTTTAAGACTTAAATTAAAATCCCTCCGTTTGTGTTGCTGATGTAGCAGGCTTCAACGACTTTCATGGTGTCTAAAACGTCTTGAACGCTTGCTAATAATTTTGAGTCTGAACCTTCTTTAAAGCGCATTAAATTTGACATCGTTCCTATGAAAGCTTCAGGAAACCATGAGCCTTCAAGATCAACTTTTTTCCATTCATATTTGCCTTCTTCGTTCTCAATCGCATATTCAAAAAGGTCTGGAAGTCCGTCAGGATAATTCATCAATAAACCCATTTTGGCTTTGATAGCTCCTTTTGTTCCTTCCCATTTTATATAGCTTTCTTCGTGTTTTGGGCCAAAATGATGATCATGATTTGTGTTGATAACAACATGTTTATCTTCGCCATAATCTAGAATAATAGTAGAGCGGCATGATGATAATTTTTTTAGCGGATGTTTGGCTGTTTTCGCCATTACACTTTTCGGATTTCCTAGAAAAGATCTAATACAATCAATGTAATGCACACTGTGAAAAAGAATCTCCAATCTTGGATGTTCTTTGATTAACGGAAATAATTCCCAAGGTGTATTTACAGTAACTTTAAATTCAAAATCGTATAAATCGCCAATCAATCCTTCATTGATTAAATATCTCGCAGCGCTGACAAATGGTGAAAAACGAAGCTGAAAATTGATTGCTGCAACGAGGTTTTTTCTTTCGCATACTTCGACAATCTCTCTTGCCTGAGCCAAATCATTCCCCATTGGTTTCTGAATCAAAACTGCTGCTCCATCTGGCAATTGCTCTAATATTTCAATATATTGATCAGGCAAAACTGTAATGTCATAAACCGCATTTGATGGCGCGTTTTTAACGGCATCGGCAACATTTTCAAAAACATGCTGAATCTCAAATTCTTTGGCTAGATCGTGTGCTTTTGCAATCGTTCTATTCGTAATGCCAAAAACCGTAAAACCAGCCATTTTATAGGCAGGTAAATGAGCGTCTTTCACAATTCCGCTGGCTCCAATAATGATAATCGGCTGTTTGGTTTCGGGCAGTAAAGGTTTATATGGAATATTCATTTTTTTATGTTTTTAGTTAATCAAGGAATTTTGATGAAGGTCTTATCGCCAAAGCCAATATCCTCATTTTTGTCATCCCTCATTTCTCATGATGACAAGATTGTGGTTAAACATTTTGAATTAATTTTTCGATATTGTGCTGTGTTATTTCTAACAATATTTTTGATGGAATTTCTGTTTCAATCGCTTTCAAAACCATCTGATCTATAAATTCTGTCACTTTAGGCCAAATTGGAGTTTGCGGTAAAGTCAAAGCATTTTCATGCAGCATTGCCAGTTTATGGTAGTACGGAATCGTTTTATTGATTTCGGCATCATTCCAAGTCGATTTTCGGCATCCTATTCCACCTTCAGTAGTCAATAGTTTATCACTTTCAGCCGTTGTTGCGAATCGTAAAAAATCGTAAGCCAATTGCTGATTTTTACTTCCAGTTCCAATCGTGTAAAGCCAATACACATTTAATGAAGCCGTTTTGCAGTTTGCGTTAAAAGGCAATTCTGTAATATCTACTTTGCCTTTTACTTTCGATTCATCGATAACTTCACACATTGAGGCAAAACCAAACCAGTTAATTGCCATTGCGGCTTGTCCTTCGGCGAAAGCCATTCCTGCTTCAACAGAACCAAAATTCTTCGATCCCGGATGAACAGCATCTGCATTACTAACTATAGTTCTATAATAATCTAAAGCTTCGACAGCTTGATTCTGATTGATGTTAATTTGATTGTTATTGTCCAAAAGTGAGCCGCCGCGTGTCCATAACTGTAAACAGAAATCGAAAACCATATTGTGACCGTCAGGATAATTGGCAAAAACACAGCCATATAAATTGCTTTCGGGGCGGTTGAAAAATGTAGCGATTTGGGTGAATTGCTCCCAAGTTTTAGGAGGGAACAATTCGTAACCAAATTGTTTTTTGAAGTTTTCTTTTTCAATTGGATTTTCAAATAAGTCCTTTCTGAAAATCAAGCACTCTGGACCATCATGAAACGGAAGACCGAACGTTCCGTTTTTAATCTGTTGTAAATGCAATAAAGATTTGTGCCAGCCGTCAGGATAATTCTGCGGAGGATTTTGAGAAATAAAAGAGGTTAAATCTAGAACTGCTTTTTCATTTGCAGCATCAAAAATCCAATCTGTATTTATGTGTGCAATGTCCCATTTTCCTTTTTTTAAACCTTTCTTTGTGATGGTTTCTTCATATAGATCGTGCAGTTCCATTGGAATCATTTCAACGTCAATCTGAATATTGTTTTTCAAACAAAAAGCATCCCACAGCTTTTGCAGCGTGCTTTCGAAAGGAGAAAATTTTCTAACAGCGATTCTAAATTTTGCCATATTTTATGCTATAAACTCGTTTATAATTCGCTCATTATCCTGTCCTAATTTTGGAGAACCTTTAGTTGATGTAAAATGTTCACCATCAATTTTTATTGGACATCTTGTAGTTTTATACGAATAGCCGTCAAGCATTTCAACCTGTTGTGTAAACTCTAAAACTTTAAAACCATCTTCTTTAAAAAGCTGTTCATAGTTTAAAACGCCTGCACACCAAATGTCAGCCGGTTCTAAAATATCCAGCCAAAATTGCATTTCCTGTGTCAATAGGTGAGAAGCCAGAATATTTTTTATTTCATCTCTAAGCGTAAACTTATTCTCTGGGAATTGCAACAATTCATCACATTTCAGCAATGAAGCCAAAACAGGAATCGATCCCATTGCCAAAGCCAGATAACCGTTTTTGGTTTCGTAAATTCCGTATGGCGCGCCTAGATAAGCATGAGCATTATTAGTTTTAGTTCGAACTGGCAATTCGCCGCCATCATTAAAGAAAGTTGTAATAGTTTCAAATTGAAAATCAAAAGCTGATTCCAGCATACTTACTTGAACTGTTCCGCCTATATTTTGCGTTGCCTTTCTATATAAAGCAGCTAAAATTCCCTGCGCTAAATGTGCGCCAGCAAGCATATCAACAATTGACAATCCCATTGGTACAGGACCATCTTCCTGATTACCGCTTAACCAAGTTAAAGCCGTTAAAGATTGCAATAACAAATCCTGTCCCGGTAAATCTTTAAGTTCAGGATGATTTCCAAAACCCGAAATCGAAGCATAAACCACCGTTGGATTTATTGCTTTTACATCATCATAACTTAAACCAATGCGTTCCATTACGCCCGGTCTGAAATTATGCATAACAACATCAGCTTTTGCTAATAATTTTTTTAATTTTTGAAGCTCCTCAGGTTGTTTAAAATCAATGGCAAACGATTCTTTATTTCTGTTTATAGTATGAAAAACAGACGATTCACCGTTCATAATTAAGTCAGAAGTATATAAGGTTCTGCAAATATCGCCAGTTTCTGGTTTTTCAATTTTTATAACGCGTGCGCCCAAATCAGCCAAGCGAAGACTTGCTGACGGACCTGAAAGAAACTGACTAAAATCTACTATTAAATAATCTTCTAATGGTTTCATTTTTTTGTTTAACCGTTTTATCGTTTTATCGTTTTATCGTTGAATCGTTTATTTGTTTAACCGTTTTCATTCAAAAAGTAAAATCTAATTTGATCTGCTGAAATCTTTCAAAATCTGCGTGAAATACTTTTTAAATAGATTTTTTCACGCAGATTTACACAGATTGATGCAGATTTAAATATAATACTGATGAAGAAAAAATCACTCAAAAGATTGAATTAGCTCTTTGTGTATACTTAAATTATTTTGACCTACTTTTGGTGCTGCTTTTTCACTTAACAGAATTTTTCCATCTAACTGAATCGGACTTCGGGTGGTAACCAAAGTTTCTCCGTCTGAATTTTTTACGGTTTGTTTTAATTGTAAATCCTTCACAAAAGGCTGTTGGTCTAAAGTTTCATAATCGAGAACTTTTCCAGCCCAAATTCCTTGTTTTTGAAGTAATTCTAACCAATAATCTGCTTTTTGTTCCGCTAATTTATTGGCTAAAATCGTTCTGATTTCGTCTCTTTTTTCAAACCAGAGATGTTTAGCAGCATATTGATTTAAATCGACTCCAATTGTATTTCCTATAAAAAGTAAATCGCCCATTGCCAGCGAAATATAATCGTCTTGTGTTTTGTAAACTCCGTAAGGCGCACTTAAAAAAGCGTGTGCACTTCCTTTAATATCACCTCGTTCCGGCTGTTGTCCGCCATCGTTTAAGAAGGAAGTAAGCGCTTCAAACTGAACATCCAAAATAGATTCCAATAGACTCACTTCAACCAAAACACCTTTTCCGGTTTTGGCTCTTTTTAATAAAGCTGCTAAAATTCCCTGCACAAAATGATTGCCGCACATTAAATCGGCGACAGCCAAACCAAACGGAACTGGTCCCTGACTTTTTCGGCCGCTCAGCCAGCTTAAACCCGAAAGTGACTGCAAAAGCAAATCTTGTCCCGGTTTTTTTGCCCATGGACCTTTATCGCTGTAACCTGTTATAGTTCCGTATATTATTTTTGGATTAATGTTAAGCGTTGTGTTGAAATCTAATCCGATTTTTTCCATCACACCCGGTCTGAAATTATGTGTCATAATATCAGCCTTTTCGATTAGTTTTTTAATTAAAATTAAATCGTCAGGATTTTTTAAATCAGCCGCAAAAGATTCTTTGTTTCTGTTAATTGTGTGAAACAAAAGACTGCTGTCATCCACAAAAAGATCTTTTATACTTAATTGTCGGCAGGCTTCACCTTTTACAGGGCGTTCGATTTTGATCACTCTCGCGCCTAAATCAGCTAACTTTAATCCGGCAGAAGGACCCGCCAAAAACTGGCAGAACTCTAATACAATTAATCCTTCTAATGGTTTCATGAATTTTGCAGTTTTAAGGATTTTGTATAAAGTACATTCAATGCATCTAAAACCAGTTCTTCGTTACCGCCATATAATAAATAATCACGAACCACATCGCCCGCATGATCCTGAAAATACATATGTCCAGAATATCTTGGTCTTAAAAATGCTCTTTCTAAAGCAGGCAGCGTATTTTTGAAATAATTATTTGTTATCGAATTGATTCTGTCGTTTTTCCATGCTTGCAAATGTCCTGGCTGACCGCCATTATCAGCAAAAATATTCTGCTGAACATGAGAAGATCCTGTAAATTCGGCATAACGAATCGCTTCGGGAATATGCTTGCTGAAAGAAGAAACGGCTAATCCTGTTCCGCCCAAAGAACTAATCATTGGCGCATTATGCAGCTTTACTAAATCATAAAAATGAAGGAGGTTTTTGCTGTATCCCGCTCTCGAATAGTTTGAATATCCATATGCAAATGGACAATAAGCAATTTCATCTGAATTAACCATCGCTTCGTAAACCTGAATTGGATTTCGATTAAAGTTGGCAGGATCAATTAATTGTGACAATTCTCGAAACAACTGCAAAGCTATTTTTCCTGTTTGTGCAGAAATAACTTTATCTTCAGATTGAAAAGGAGCTTCGCCCAAACTGCAGCAGAACATATAAAAACTCATTAAAACATCAACCGGAATTCCAGCAAATGCTACCAAACCTTTTTTGGCTAAAGCCAATAAATCGTCATATGTTTGCGGAACTTCAAGTCCTGCTTTTTCTAAAATATCCAAACGCGCTGCAGCAACTGGAGTAGCAGCATCAATAGGCAAAGCCCATAATTTATTGCTGAAAACATAACTTCCGTATGATTTTCCAACCGTATTTATTTCTTGATCTTTTATATAATCCGCAGATAGATAATCAGAAAGTGGGAGTATAGCATTAGTATGCGCACCAAAACCTGTCCACGGATGATCGATTACAAGTAAGTCAAATCTTTTTGCAAGATCTTCAATAGAAGCATCTGCAAATTCTTGTAAACTTCTTTTCTCCCAAGTAATTTCGATTTCAGGATTTAACTCGGTAAAGCGCTGTGCCGTTGCAACCATAGGCAATAAACCTCTTGTATGATTCCACGTAATGCCTTTTAATATTGCCATTTTTGATTGAATTATGTGTATGGAAAATAATAAATGTAAAAAATACAATTACAAAATTAGGAATAAGATTGAGATAGGCAAGAAATTGTAGTTTTTAACACATTCTTTTTTTGTGTAAAGCTTTAAACTTCTGTAAAATTTTTTACAAAGCGCACAAAAAATGTTATAATTTATTAAAGAAAGATCATTTTATTAGATTAGTAAAAAATAAAACTCAAATTTAATTTATATCAGCTACATTTGTAATTGTATTTTTTACATTTATTATTTATGCAAATGATTTTAATCAAAAAATACGGTTTTTATAATACTAAATAATTAAAGAGATGTTTTCATTACAAAATAAAAAAGCAGTCATAACGGGCGGCGGAAGCGGAATAGGAAGAGCAATTGCTGCTTTGTTTGCCAAGCAAGGTGCAGAAGTTCATATTATTGATTTATCTATTGAAAGTGCGCAAGATGCCGTAGACGAAATTAAAAATGCAGGAGGAAGTGTATTCTCGTATGCCTGTAATGTTTCTAGTCAAGCTGATGTTAAAGCAACTTTCGAAAAAATAGGAAATATCAATATTTTAATCAATAATGCCGGAATCGCAAATGTTGGGAAAGTAGACACTACTTCTGAAGCTGATTTTGATCGTGTAATGGACGTAAACGTAAAAGGAGTTTACAATTGTTTGTTTGCGGCGATTCCACAATTCCGACTTTCAAATGGCGGTGTGATTTTAAACATGGCGTCGATTGCGGCGTGGGTTGGAATTTCGGATAGATTTGCTTATTCAACAGCAAAAGGAGCTGTAATGGCAATGACTTTATCTGTAGCAAGAGATTATTTAAATGAAAATATCAGATGTAATTCTATTTCTCCTGCAAGAGTTCACACACCTTTTGTAGATGGATTTATCTCTAAAAATTATGCTGGAAAAGAAGAAGAAATGTTTGATAAACTTTCTAAATCACAGCCAATCGGACGTATGGGAAAACCAGACGAAATTGCCGCTCTGGCTTTGTATTTATGCAGCGAAGAAGCTGGATTTATCACAGGATGCGATTATCCAATCGACGGAGGATTTATTAAATTAAATAACTAGAAAAGGGACTAAGGTTCTGAGGTACTAAGGCGCTAAGGAAAAAACTTAGAACCTTAGAATCTTAGTAACTAAGCACCTTTAAAAACCTTAGAACCTAAAAAATAATTAATCAAAAAATAGAAAAAAAATGAAATTAATACGTTTTGGAGAAATCGGAAAAGAAAAACCAGGAGTTTTAATTAATGAAAAAAGATATGATGTTTCTTCTATCGTTTCAGATTTTAACGAAAGTTTTTTTGAAGAAAATGGTTTAGAAAAATTACAAAAGGCATTAGACAGCAATCCTTCTTTGCCAGAAGTTGATGCGAGTATTCGTTTAGGCTCTCCTGTTGCGAGACCTTCAAAAATAATCTGTATTGGCTTAAATTATGTAGATCACTGTAAAGAAACAAACGCACCGATTCCAACAGAGCCAATTATCTTTTTTAAATCAACGACTTCTTTATGCGGTCCAGATGATGATGTAATTATTCCGAAAAACAGTGTAAAAACGGATTGGGAAGTGGAGTTAGCTTTTGTTGTAGGCAAAAAATCAAGTTATGTTGAAGAAGCGGAAGCTTTAGATTACGTTGCTGGTTATGCTTTATTGAATGATTACAGCGAAAGAGAATTTCAAATTGAGCGCGGTGGACAATGGGCAAAAGGAAAAGGATGTGATACATTTGCGCCTCTTGGACCATTTTTGGCTACAAAAGATGAAGTAAAAGATGTTGATAATTTATCAATGTGGCTAAGCGTAAACGGTAAAAAATACCAAGACAGCAACACGTTAAATTTGGTTTTTAAAATTCCTTATTTAGTGCATTATTTAAGTCAGTTTATGACTTTGCTTCCTGGTGATATCATTAGTACAGGAACGCCTCCGGGAGTTGGTTTGGGCATTAAACCAGATCCAATTTACTTAAAAGCAGGTGATGTTGTAGAACTTGGAATTGAAGGTTTGGGAACAAGTAAACAAAAGGCTGTAGCTTACAAAAAGTAATATAACTATCTATTATTGTGACGCGGATAAAACGGATTTACTTCGTAAAAACGCGGATTTAAACGGATTTTATATTTAAGAAAATTAATAAAAATCCGTCCCATCCGTGTCTTCGCGATAGCGAATCTGTATCATCCGCGTCTAATTAGAAAAACAAAACAAAAAAATGAAATATATTGTTTGCGAAAAACCGCAGGAATTTCTATTAAAGGAAACCAGTATTCCAGAACCAAAAGAAGGTGAAGTTTTATTGAAAATAAAAAGAATTGGAATCTGCGGAACTGATATTCACGCTTTTGGAGGGACGCAGCCGTATTTTGAATATCCTAGAATTTTGGGTCACGAATTGGCAGCAGAATATGTAAAAGGAAATGCTGCAGGTTTTAAACCAGGCGATAAAGTAACTTTTATTCCGTATTTCAATTGTGGAAAATGTGTTGCGTGCCGAAATGGATTAACAAACTGCTGTGTAAATATTAAGGTTTTTGGAGTTCATATTGACGGTGGAATGGCTGAATATGTAACGATTCCAGAGCAGTATTTACTTCACGGTCAGGGATTAGATTATGATGAATTGGCTTTGGTCGAGCCATTGGCAATTGCGGCGCACGGAGTACGAAGAGCGGCTGTGAAATCAACAGATACTGTTTTGGTAATGGGAGCAGGACCAATTGGAATTGGATTGATTCAGTTCGCAAAAATTGCCGGAGCAAAAGTGATCGTAATGGATATCAATGATTACCGATTAAATTTCTGTAAAACCGAATTGAATGCAGATGAAACGATTAATCCGTTAAACGATGATGTAGCTGCTAAATTGGCTGAATTAACAAATGGTGATATGGCGAATGTTGTGATTGACGCAACTGGAAATCAGAAAGTAATGAACAGTGCTTTCAATTATATCTCGCATGGCGGAAGATTTGTTTTAGTTGGACTTCAAAAAGGAGAATTAAGTTTCAGCCATCCTGATTTTCATAAGAGAGAATCTACTTTAATGAGCAGCAGAAATGCCACTATTGAAGATTTCGAATATGTAATGAAATGCTTGAAAGAAGGCAAAATTGATCCAAAAAAATATATTACACACAGAACGAGTTTTGCTGAAATGATTACTGATTTCGGACAATTAATTGATCCGAAGAATAATGTGATTAAGGCATTAATTGAAATAGACTAAGAGTATATTGTAAAGTACTGTTTGTCATTTCGACGAAGGAGAAATCTTCGTAAGAAACTCAGTAAAGATTGGCGAATTTCTTGGTGGAGCTACTCGTGGAGATTTCTCCTTCGTCGAAATGACAAAAATGAGGAAAAATATAACTTTAAATACCCACAAAAATGGATTTAAATTTAAAAAATAAGATAATTGTTGTTTCTGGTTCAGCTGGAAAAGAAGGCAGTATTGGAGAAACAATCATTAACCGAATTGCAGATGAAGGAGCTATTCCGGTTTTAGTAGATCGAAATGCAAGAGGTTTCGCTTACGCGGAAAGGCTTCAAAAAAAAGGAATCGATTCTTTATTTGTACAGACGGATGTAACTGATCCTGTGGAAATCGAAAATGCGGTGAAAACAATCGTAGCAAAATACGGACGAATCGATGCTGTCATCAATAATGTTGGTGTAAATGACGGTGCAGGTTTAGATGCTTCTTACGAGGAATTTATGGATTCATTAAAACTAAATGTAGTAAGTTATTTTTTACTGGTTAAATATGCGCTTCCATACTTAAAAGAATCAAAAGGAAATATCCTGAATATTGGTTCAAAAGTAGCTTTAACGGGACAAGGCGGAACTTCAGGTTATGCTGCTGCAAAAGGCGGAGTTTTAGGACTTACAAGAGAATGGGCGGTAGATTTAATTCAATTCGGAATCCGTTCGAATGCTATTATTATTGCTGAAAGTTATACACCTGCATACGAAGATTGGATTAAAACGTTGGAAGACGGAGAAATTGTTTTAAAGAAAATCAATAAAAGCATTCCGTTTGAAGGCAGAATGACTAAAACAGAAGAAATTGCAGATACGGCGCTTTTCATTATTTCTGATCGTTCTTCGCATACAACAGGACAATTTGTTTTTGTAGATGGAGGTTATGTGCATTTAGATCGTGCTTTAATCAACGATGTAAACTAATTCAAAATGAATAACCGAATTGATTCTCATCAGCATTTTTGGAAATTTGATCCCGTTAGAGACAGCTGGATTGATGAAAGTATGTCAGAAATTCAAAGAGATTTCCTGCCAGAAGATTTATTGCCATTGCTTGCAGAAAATAACTTTTCTGGTTGTGTAGCAGTGCAAGCAAGTCAGTCTGAAGATGAAACCAATTTCCTTGTGGATTTGGCATCTAAAAATGATTTTATAAAAGGAATTGTAGGCTGGGTTGATCTTCGTGCAGATAATATTTCAGAACGTTTACGTCATTTTTCTTCGAATAAAACAATAAAAGGATTCCGTCATGTTGTACAAGGCGAAGTTGATGATTTTATGTTTAGAGAAGATTTTCGTAACGGAATTTCAGCTTTAAAAGAGTTTGATTTTACGTATGATATTCTGATTTTTCATCGTCAATTGCCGGCTGCGATAAGTTTGGTAAAAGATTTTCCGAATCAAATGTTTGTAATCGATCATATTGCTAAACCAGATATCAAATCAGGAAGTATTGATTCATGGAAAAAAGGAATCGAAGAAATTGCTAAATGCGACAATGTATGGTGTAAAATCTCAGGGATGGTCACCGAAGCCGATTGGGAAAACTGGACACCAGAGGATTTAAAGCCGTATTTGGATGTGATTTTTGAAAATTTCTCAACAGATAAAATACTATACGGCTCAGATTGGCCGGTTCTTAATATTGCTTCTGATTATAAAGAGGTTGTAAAAACTTTAGAAGATTATATTTTGAAGTTTTCTATCGAAGATCAAAATAAGATTTGGTTTGAAAATGCAAATGCGTTTTATGATCTAAATAAATAGAGAATATAAGAACAAAA
>NZ_NRQU01000052.1 GCF_004119495.1 Flavobacterium sp. YO12 | reverse complement strand
TAATAGATAATTTTAAGAGAGATGATTAGGAAAGAGAGAGTTTTAGTGCGTGATAATAAAAAAGTTTTTTTAAAAATGTTTAAAAGAAAATTTAAAGATGAATTTGAATTTTCTGAAGATTCATTTTTATTAAAAAACGAAGAAGAATCAAAAGATTTTGACCGTTCTATTTTTGTTATTTATGAGAAATCAGAATTAATCGATTTTTTTAAAATTAGATAAAAAAGGGAGAAATGTTATGATCTGCTTTTCAAATAAAAATCTTCTAAGCGGCTTGTTTTTTCTAGAAGACATAAAAAACCTATGTTTAGTTGATATTACAAAAAGCAGAACAGAAATATTTAGAGATTTAAAAGCATATTTTAAAAACAAATCCGATCTAATGCCTAAATTGCCAGAAATTGCATTTTCAAATCCAAGTTTTACCCAGATGCAGTTTAATAGTTTTCAAAAGGCTTTATTTCAAATGTCATAATCTGCACCTTGAAAAAGAAATAAAAGAATGGGCATATTTTAATATGCCCATTCTTTTATTTTAACTTATAAATTTCTGATCCAGCTAGTAAAAAGCATCCTAAACCGTAATCTTCAAAATCAGGGATTTTGTCATAAGATAATGGCTGACCGTCCTTAGGTTCTTTTCCTGTTGATTGTAAATAACCTAAAAAACCATTCGTGTGAAGACTTTCAGTTGTTATGGCTTTCCATGCTTTTTGAATTACAGGCAGATAAATCTCTCTTTTTAAAAGACCATTGTTAATTCCGTATGCCATTCCGTAAATAAATAATGCGGTGCCGGATGCTTCTTTTTCGCCAAAATTTGTTGGATCATGCAGACTCACATTCCAAAATCCGTCTGCTCTTTGTACGGGAACTAGTGCAGCCGCCATGACCTTCAAATCTTTTACATATTGATCTCTATGCGGAGCATTTTCTGGAATAATAGTTAAAACCTTTGCCAAAGCTGCAATTACCCATCCATTTCCGCGGCTCCAGTAGCAGTTTTTTCCATTTGGTTCTTTGTAAGGCGGATCAAAATCAGCATCACGCCACCATAAACCTTCTTTTGGGTTGAATAAACCATTGTCTCCATGTTTGTTTCTAGAGAACATATACATTTCATACATTTTTTCAAAATAACGATTGTCTTTTTCTAAAACTCCCATTTTTGCAAAAACAGGCATTCCCATTTGTATAGCATCAATCCATGACCAGTCATTTACCTGAGGCGTATTTAAAAGCATATTAATGTTTGCCTTTGTGTTTTTTAGCTTTTTAGAATTGGGTTCTAAATTATACAAATCGATATAAGTTTGTGCAGCGCAGTAATTGTCAGCGTTTCGGGTTACGTTACCGCCATTAAATCCCCATTTATGAAATTCAGCCCATGCATAAGCATAATCATAAAATGAATCTTTAGGATAAATTTCATGCAGAGCCATTAATCCTTCATAATATACCCCTCGAGTCCAAATATTGCTCGGGCGTTCTTTGTTTGTAATTATAGTTTTTCCAGTATCAGGCCATTTTTGCATAAAATAATCATTTGCAAGTATCATTTGCTGCAGTACCTGTTTTTTGTCAAAAGGCTCTTGAGCATTTAAGCAGCCTGAGGAGAAAACAAATAGGAGAGAAAGAAAGAATAGTTTTTTCATTTTTTAATAGATGGTTATATAATTAGTTTAGTTCTTTTAAAGGTGTTAGTATTACTGGTCCTAGAAGCCCGGATGGCATTGGATTCCATTTTGTCGCATCAAATTTTTTGTAATCTTTGTCAACCATATTTATTTCATGGAAGATTTTCCATTCCTGTCCTTTCAGTTCCATATCTCTTATTCTGTTTGCAGGAAGATTAGTGACCTCAATTTTCAAAATATTCTTACCCGGTTTTAGTTTTTGAATGTTCAATTTATACGGAACAGACCAAGCAGTACCTACAAATTCATTATTTATCCAGACCTTGGCACTTTCTCGAACATCGCCAAGATCAAGACTCCAATGACTTACTTTAGAATTTGGATTCTCAAACTGCAGTATATAAGCAGCTGTGCCCGAAAAAGCTTCGGCTTCAGAGTTTAATTTTGTCCAAGATTCTAATTTAGTAAGTGTGGTGCTTTGAGGTAATTGCGGCCCGCCTTTTTCAAAATTTAGTTTCCAAGTTCCTGTTAAAGGAATTTGTGGAGATACTGTTTCATAATATTTCCATTTTTTTTGAGAAGCGGTATTCTCAGTTTTTAAAAAATAGGATTGCCCGGGTTCTATTTTCATTTTAACATAGGTCATTCCGTTCTTTTTGTCAACTTGAGCATTTCCGTATGCTTTTGTTAAAGGATCAAAAATAACAACTTCTTTATTTTCAATTTGCAGCGGAATAAAATCATCTATTGTTTTTGTAGTGTGATTTACTACATAATAAATTTTTTCACCGTCAACATCTCGTCTGATGAATTTAAGTCCTGTATTGACAAGGTTTTCAGGCTGAATCTTGAGATTTTCTAAAGCTTTTAAAGCATCAGAAACTGGCTCAATTGTATTTTTATTTGAGCTTAAAAGATTTTGAAGATTTTGTTCTTGTTTTTTATAATCATTGAAACCTGGAACAGATTCTGGCAGACCTTCAAAGATGATTATTGCTCCCGCTTTTTTTAGTTCGATTAGTTTTTGCATGGTTGCAAACGGCATTTTTTTGCAAGATGGAATAACCAATGATTTATAACGTACTCCAGACACTATTATATTCCCATTTGCAACTGTTGCTTCGGTGATAAAATTATCCGAGATAAAATCAACACTATATCCTTTTTTCATGAGACTTTTTGTAGTGTCATAGAAAGAAGTTCCGTACAGCCATTCTGATAAAGAGTGTATTTTGAACTGATAAAACAAATTTCCATTTTGAAATTTATCCCAAGTATCAAATATGGGCCAATAAAGAAGGATTTCATTGTCAGATTTTCCTTGTTGAAGCATCGATTGGCAATTTGAAATGTAAGAAAACAAAGTGGGAGCATCTTCCCAAATGGTATTATTAGTATTAAAATTAACAGAGGCATAAAATTCCCATCCCGGCCATGCAGCGCGAGTTGGAGAGTAAGTTGAGCCGTGCAGAAAAATATGATTAACACCATTTAGCATTAAATCTTCGGCTTCGGGTTTGCATTGTGACAGTGCGGTTTTAAAATGTTCTCGCAGCCACGTGAAAGTTTCAGAAGAGACTAAGTTTTTCCCTGAAATATGTGCTGCTGACGATGCAAATTTTAGCATTACTGGATCAGCATCGCCTTCACGAATATCTTCTTTTTCACGTCGAAAACCCGGAATATCAAATGGCATAGAACCAAAAGTTTCGCATTCTGGAATATCAGCAGATGCATACAAATCTATTAAATTACCCGGTGAACCATGTGCCTGCAGTTTTGTTTTAAAATTTTTTGAATGTGCCCAGTTTGTCCATGACTTATCAAACTTATTGAGTAATAAATCAGCGATAGTTTGACGATAGTCGCTTCTAATTCGATTTCCAATTTCATTGTCAGTTTCATTCAATAAAATCGAAAGCTGTTTTTTTAAATCGTAACCTCTTAATTTTTGAAATTCTTCAAAGAAATTGGGCGTAAAATCGGTTCCGTAAACTTCAAAACTGTCATTAAAAACAGCTCTTATTTTTCCTTCTCGACCCTTAAGAGCATTGTTAAACGGAACTACATAAGCATTTAAAGCTTCTGCTGAATAATGATCTAAAGTATAGCCTTTTCCTCCAGGAGCGGCTCTTTTTACCTGCTGTCCTGTTTTACCACTAAATATGGCATAAATGGTATAATTGGTTTGTTTGGCTTTCCAGTTTAGTCGGTTTGGTTCCATTTTATTTGGAAGCTTAATTGAAGATCCCTCAATTCCTTTATCTTTTGAGGCAGCTTTGTTTTTTTCGAGATTGTCCGTTAAATTTATATAAGAACCATCGCTTCCGTAAGCCACAACATATAAAAGTTCAGCAGGAGTTTTTTCTTTACTGCTGTCTAGCGTTATATTTCGATCAAATGTTTCATTTTTTTTAAGCGGATATTTTTCAACAATAAGTTTAGTTGCAGCATAAGGCAAAGTAACATGCGATCCGCCATAAGGCCATCCAGTACCTAAAACCATATCAACCTGCATTTTCAGGCTGTCAGCAGTCTGAATAGTGTAATCCAGCATTTCCATCCACTTTGGAGAAAGATAATCTATATAATTATTTTCTTCTCCTTTTACACCATAGATAGGAGTGATCTCTACACCGCCAATTCCGGCTTTATTAAAATCGATTAAAGTCTTTTTTAAATTTGGTTTATCAACAGCACTGCCCATCCACCACCAGCGTGTCCATGGCTGATTTATGTTTGTAGATTTTGGCCACGGTGAAGTATTGCTGTCCTGCGCAGAAAGATTGTAATTACAAATAAAAAATAAGGTAATAAAGCAGAATGTTTGAAGTCGTTTCATTATTGATCTAAAAGATTTACCTGTTACTAAAATGTATTAATTTTTTGTAAAAACAGAATTCGTAAAAACAGATTTAAAATTCACTGTACAAAAGTAAAAGTATAAGCAACCCATCAAAATGCTATCCTGTTGCGTCCTGTTTTTGTTGAATATTGTAAAAATTAAATTATCATTAAATAAGTTATAAAGTTTTTTAATTGATATTAATTTATGGAAATAAATAGGAATAGTGAAAAAATAATTTACTAAAATTTAGTATAATGTATTTGTGTGTTTTGTGTGCAATTATTGGTTGTAAATCAAGTAGTTGAGTTGTTTTTTGTTAAAGTAAACTTAATATTGTTTTGTAATATATTGAAAGTTAACAGGATACTACAGGATGCCGTGAAAGTCGCTTCTAAATAAATTTGGTTTGAACTAATTACCTAACCAAATTTAACTTTTTATGAAAAACAAGCTTAATCTTTTGCTGATTATAGCCTTATGTGTACTAGTGTATTCATCAGGTTATGCGCAAGGAAAAACGGTTACAGGAACCGTTACTGACCCAGCCAAATTATCGATACCCGGCGTAAATGTAATTGTCAAGGGAACGAATAGATCTACAAGTACTGATTTTGATGGGAAATACAGTATTAATGCTGCTCCGGGAGAGACTTTAGTATTTTCGTTTGTGGGATTTGTCAAGCAGGAAATAAAAATTGGCACTGCAGCAAGTTACAATGTTTCACTTGATGCAGAAAGCTCAAGCCTAAACGAAGTTGTAGTTATCGGTTACGGCACACAAAAGAAAAAACTAACTACTGGTGCGATTTCTGGAATTAAAACAGAGAATTTTACAGAACGTCCGATTTCTAGAATTGACCAAGGTTTGATTGGTCAGGTTGCTGGAGTTCGTGTAAAACAAACTACTGGATTGCCAGGACAGCCTTTTAGTATTGAAATTAGAGGAGCTGGTTCTATTACAGCAGGAAATGAGCCTTTGTACGTTGTTGATGGATTTCCAATTTATACGGAAGGAAGTAACAGTAATGGATCATTCTCAAACGGAAGTCCGCTGGACAACATGAATCCAAATGATGTAGCTTCTATCGAAGTATTAAAAGATGCCGCAGCGGCTGCAATTTATGGTTCGAGAGCTTCAAACGGAGTTGTAATTATCACCACTAAAAAAGGTAAAAAAGGTAAAACAAAATTTACTTTTAATATGTACGGCGGGGTCAATAAAGAAGCTAACCGCGTGGATATGCTTTCATCTCAAGGATGGATCGACAGAGCCAAAACAATGATTGATGCACAATGGGTAGGTTCAGGAATAGCAGGAGCATCAGCAAGCCAATCAAATGCAGAACGTATTGCGGCTTACAATTTAAAAAACCCAACAGCACCGCTTACAACAGCAAATACTAGATATTATACGTATCTGTATGATGACAGATGGGATATTCCGGGACATCCAGGATTAGATTATATCGATTGGCAGGATAAAGTTTTCCGTACCGGAGAATTCAATAACTATCAATTATCTGCTTCTGGAGCTACAGATGCTGTAAATTATTATGTGTCTGCCAATTATCAAAAAAATACAGGATACATTGTAGGTACAGATTATTCATTATTCTCAGCAAGAGCAAATGTTGACGTGAAACTATCGGAAAGCTTTAAAATGGGAATTAATTTAGCGCCTTCTTATTCTATTAAGAATGATCCAGGTGTTGAAGGTAAAGATAATACGTTGTTTAAAGCACTTACTGCTACACCCGTTTTTGAAAGCGCTTCGAATGCTGCTGGAGAAAAATATACAACAAGATATGCTTGGGGAAGCAGTACTACAAATATGTTGAACGCTTTAGCAAGAACTGGAAGAAATTCTATGTATAGAAATTTAATTTCTGGATACGCAAGTTATCAATTCGCTAAAAGTTTTACTTTAAAAAGTACTATTAACTTTGATAATTCTGATAATACTACTGAAAGTTATACACCAAATGATGTAATAGCAAGTATTAGAGGAGCTTATAATACTTACAGAAGACAAAATATCGTTAATGAGAATACGTTAACGTATGATAGAACTTTTGGCAGCCATAGTTTTAATGTGCTTTTAGGACAGTCGTTCAACTCATACGAAATAACAAAATCGACACTTTCTTCTGGAGCACTTTATAATAGTTCAAGTATTGAAACACTTCCAGCAGGATCAATCGGTTCTACAAGTGCAGAAAAAAGCACATTACTGTCTTATTTTGCACGTTTACAATACAACTTTAAAGAGCGTTATATTTTATCAGGAAGTATAAGACGTGACGGCTCATCTAAATTTGGTTCTGACAGAAAATGGGGAGATTTTTACTCCTTTTCATTAGGATGGAGAATTAAGCAAGAATCATTCTTAAAAGAAGTGAACTGGCTTAGCGATTTGAAACTTAGAGCAAGTGCTGGTACAAACGGAAGTAATAATATTGGCAGCTACGGATCTTATGCAACGCTTGGAACATTCAATTATTCAATAGGCGGTGCAGTAGCAATTGGTCAAGGAGCAGCTTCAATTCCAAATCCTACTTTACATTGGGAAGAATCAAAAAGTATAGATCTTGGAGTAGATTTTGGATTTATCAAAAACAGACTTTCTGGAACATTTGAAGTTTACAGAAAAAACAACAGCGAATTACTTTTAAGAGTTCCTGTTCCTGGAGATTCAGGTTTCCCTACTTACCTTACAAACATTGGAGAAGTTCAAAATCAAGGTTGGGAATTTGAGCTAAATTCATTAAACATTAAGACACCAAGTTTTGAATGGAGAACATCTGCAAACATAAGTCATAACGAAAATAAAGTACTAGCATTAGGACCAGATCAATCTAAAATTGAAATTAGTAACTCATTTGACGGAGGTGTGCCATTCATTAAACTAGAAGTTGGAAAACCAATGTATACGATTTTTGGATTAAAACAAAATGGAGTAGTTACGCAAGCAGATATTGATACTGGAGGCACTACAATTGGAGGAAATAAATTAGTATTAGGAGATCCTAGATATATAGATCAAAACGGAGATAAAAAAATCAATTCAGAAGATCGCGTTGATTTAGGAAACCCAACACCAAAATACACTTGGGGAATTACAAATAGTTTTAAATACAAAGATTTAGATTTAAATGTTTTGGTTCAAGGTCAAAACGGAGGTACAGTTTATGGTTTAACAGGTCGTGCCATTGACCGTACTGGAATGGGATCTGTAGAAAATTCATTAAATGTAGATCCTGCAGTTAGAGGAAACTGGAGAACTTCTTTTGGGTATCAAGCCAATTCTGACTGGTTGTACAAATCAGATTATGTAAGTATTAGAAGTATTTCTATCGGATATAATCTAAGACAAGCCTTAAAAGGAATTACAAGAATTGATAATGCAAGATTATATGTAACAGGAGAAAACTGGTTCTACTGGAACAAATATAAAGTTGGTTTCAATCCAGAAGCAGTAAATACTTCAGCAAGTTCAAACAGTGATTTCTCTGTGCCGGTAGATTACGGTGGAGCGCCTTTGGCAAAATCATTAGTTATCGGACTAAATATTAATTTTAATTAAACGAAAATGAAAAAATATATCTTCATAGCAGCAGGTGCGTTAATGTTGTTCGCACAATCATCTTGTACAGATGAGCTGACTCAGCTGCCTTTATCGCAAGGCACGATCGAAAATTTTTATGCAACGCCGGGCGATTTTGTACAGGCAAGAAATGCAACTTATTCTGTTGCTTTTCACGGAGCAACTGTATATGGTTATGCAAACCGAGTAATGAATTTAAGTGAAACCAGATCTGATAACTTGATGGCTACAACAACAGCATCTAGAGACTGGGAAGGAATTAATAGTTTTTACACTTCTATCAGTTCAAATACTTATGTGAAAGAAGCATATCTTACCAATTATAATGCAATCTATAAAGCAAATCAGTTATTAGAAAAAATTGCAGAAAAAGGAGATGTGATTTTTACAAATCCAGCCGATAAAACTGCAATGGCTGCCGAAGCACGTTTTCTTAGAGCATTCTGTTATTTTGATTTGTTAAGATGGTTCGGACGTGTGCCATTAATTGACAGAACAATGACTGCAGGAGAAGCTTCGAAAATAAAAAGAACTGCAGTTGCAGATGTTTACAAACTAATTATTTCAGATTTAGAATTGGCAATTCCAGATTTACTTCCTTCTTATGATAATGCAAATTACGGACGTGTTACAAAATATGGAGCAAAAGCACTTTTAGGACTTGTTTATATGACTCGTTCAAGCCCAACTTACGGAATTGACGGTGCAATGTTAGGTTTAAATGAGTGGGACAAAGCGTATCAACAACTAAATGATATTAAGTTGAGTGGTTTATATGCCTTTGGTACAGATTACGAACCAATTTTTAAAACCGAAGGAAATGCCAATAAAGAAAACGTATTGACTATTTCTTACACACAAAATATTTCGACTCCTGTAGGAGGAAACTTTATGGTAGAGTTAGGGTACGAACCTTATTTTGCCTCTGTAAATTTATCAGCACAAGGAGCTTTAGAAGCAAGACCAATTTCGACTGGTTTCATGAAATTGTTTACAGCCGCTGATAAAAGACAACTTTATGGTATTGCTACAAGTTATACTGTAGCTTCTGGAACTTACAAAGGAAGTTACACCCTGCCGGTTTTCAAAAAATACATCGATCCTGCGAGATACGGAAACGGACGCGAAGATTGGGGAGTTGATTTTATGATTACTCGTTATACTGATGTGCTAATGCTTATGGCAGAATGTACACTTCATGGCGGCGGCGGTACTCAAGCAGATGTTGATGCAATTGTTAATAGAGTAAGAACTAGAGCTGGTGTGCCTGCAAATGCAGTAAATATTACTTTAGATCAATTATTTGAAGAAAGAAGAAAAGAGTTTTTTGCCGAAGGAACAAGATGGTTTGATTTAATTAGATCAGGAAAAGCAGTGGCTACGATGAACGCTTGGAGAATTGCTGAAGATACTGAGAATAAAATCAGAACAATCGATAACAACTCATTATTATATCCAATTCCGTTACAAGAACTTCTTGCAGTTCCAGGGCTTTATGATCAAAATTTAGGTTACGATTAGTAATTAGTATTTTTTTTATATATTTTTTGTTTTTAAAAAGCTGTCTTTTTCAGACAGCTTTTTTAGGTTTTATGTGTAAAAAAAAACAGGTAAGCACAGGATGCAAAAAAAGAACAGCTAATTTAAATTTAAAGTGTTACTTAGATAAAAAAAACTAACAATGAAAAATCCAAATAAAATTCTTTTACTTTTATTGGTTTTGAGTGCAAAACTCTCACTTTCAGCGCAGGTAAAACTTCCAGCTCTAGTAAGCGATAATATGGTTTTACAGCAAAATACAAAAGTTAATTTATGGGGATGGGCTTCTCCAAACGAAAAAATAAACATTCAATTAGGATGGTCAAATCTTCCAGTAAATGTTACTGCTGATGCCGAAGGAAATTGGAAAACGACAGTCGAAACGCCAAAAGGAGGAGAAACGGCTTACGATATAATAATTGAAGCTTCTAACAAAATTACGCTGAAAAACATTCTTATTGGTGAAGTTTGGCTTTGTTCCGGTCAGTCAAATATGTTTTTCCCTGTTGGAAGAGAAGAGGGAACTTGGAAAACAGGTGTCAAAAACTATGAAGAAGAAGTAAAAAACGCTGTTTTTCCTAATATCCGACTTTTTACAGTTGCACTCAATGCATCGGCAAAACCACTCGAAGATGTTACAGGAAGCTGGAAAATCTGTTCCCCTGAAAGTATTAAAACATTCTCGGCAGTAGCTTTTTTCTTTGGAAGAGATTTGTATCAAAAACTAAATGTGCCAATCGGTTTACTATCTACTTCTTGGGGCGGGACCAAAGCCGAAGCTTGGACCGCGCAAAGTGTTTTAGAAGAAGATGTTGCTTTCCTGCCCATTTTGCAAGAAGATGCAAAAAACGAAAAAGTATATCAAGAAAAGCTGGAAGCATATTATTTAGCACTTACAAACGAACGAATTGCAAGCGCAGCAAATGCTCCAAAATCACAATTAAAAAAGCCTAAAAAAGAACCCAATAAAACTTCTTATGTTTTGTACAACGCTATGCTTCATCCTTTAGTAAACTATACTATAAAAGGAACAATTTGGTATCAAGGCGAAAGCAATTCAGGAAAAGCCTATTTGTATCGAAGTTTATTTCCAACTATGGTAAAAAGCTGGAGAGAAGAATGGAAACAAGGAGAATTCCCATTTTATTATGTGCAGATAACACCACATAAAGGGCAAAATGCAGAAATAAGAGAAACCCAATTAATGTCTTTAAAAACAATACCAAACAGCGGAATGGTTGTTACAACAGATGTCGGAGATGCACAAAATATTCACCCGATAGACAAACAGACTGTTGGTTATAGATTAGCCCTTATCGCACGAGCTAAAACGTATGGAGAAAATAAACTTGTGTATTCAGGTCCTATTTTTAATCATATGAAAATCAAGAAACAAAAAGTACAATTGTTTTTTGATTATGCTGATTCTGGATTAAAGAAAACAGGAGATACTTTAAAAGAATTTGAAATAGCAGGAAATGACCAAGTTTTTTATCCTGCCGAAGCAAAAATTGAAGGAAAAACAATAGTAGTCACTTCGCCTAAAGTAAAAGAACCTGTTGCAGTTCGATTTGCTTGGAAAGCTGTTCCAGAACCTAATTTATTCAACAATGAAAACTTACCCGCTTCTCCTTTTAGAACAGATGAATGGGTTTTAGTTGAAAAGAAGTAAAAACGTTTTTTTTGAACACATAGAAACATAGCTTATTGAATTTAATAAAGGCGTTTCACTTGCATAAACACACATAGCTATGTGTAAAAACTAGTTTTTTAAAGACTCTTTTGCAGAATTAAAAAATCTATGTTTCTATGTGTTTAAGAGTAAAGCCAGAGATCAAATGATTAATTAGTTTGTAAAAAAAACTGCTCAATCTGCGTGAGAATATTTAAGACATAAATATAAATCGGAATAAAAGTCAAATGAATCGAAGACAATTTTTAATTGGAAATTCTCTAGCAGCCATTGCGTTGTGTCTTCCGTTTTCGGCAGAAGCCAGTGCTTTTTTCGACGATCCAAAACTCTCAGATTTTGAGAAAAGACTTCGACCAGTCGGGCGTGCCTTAGAATTTGAAGATTATTATGTTTGGTGTAACAGCCCAATTGAAGGACCAGATGGTAAGATTCATGTATTCTTTTCTCGTTGGAAAAAATCAAAAAGCATGAGCGGCTGGATAAACGGTTCTGAAATTGTACATGCAGTTGCCAATAAACCAGAAGGGCCTTATGAATATGTCAGCACTATTTTAGCACCAAGAGGTGAGGGTTTCTGGGATGCTACAACTTGCCATAATCCAAGCATTCATTTTGTAGACGGAAAATATGCACTTTTTTTCATGGGAAATTCGAATGGAAAAATGGATACAAAGCGAATTGGTTTGGCAATTTCAGATTCACTTTACGGTCCTTGGCAACGACCAGATAAACCATTGTTGCAGCCTGGAGAACAAGGTGATTGGGATGATTTACTAACTACAAATCCATCTTTTTTAAAACATCCAAACGGCGAATATTGGCTTTATTATAAATCATTAGATACAGAGAATTATGTTAATCCAAAATTCCCAATCAAAGGAAACAGAAAATACGGATTGGCAATTTCTAAATCTTTGACAGGTCCTTATATAAAATACAAAAACAATCCATTGATTGATTTTTCAAAATTAGGAGATAACAAACAATGTGAAGACGCTTTTGTATGGTATGAAAATAAAAAGTTCAAAATGCTGGCGAGAGATATGGGTGTTTTTGGAATGGATTACGGACTTTATATGGACTCCAAAGATGGGATTCATTGGAGCGATCCGCAAATTTCATATCAGCCATTAAACAAATATGTAAAAGAACCAGAAGCTCCGAAACATTTAAATCGATACGGACGCGCAGAACGCCCTCAATTATTATTTCAAAACGGAAAAGCAACTTATTTATTTACGGCGTCGCAAGGAGGAAAATATGAAACTTCATCAGCATTTATTTTTAAAATCGTTTAGATGAAATTTTAAATCAAACAGTTTAACAGAGAAAAAATGGAAAATCAAATTGTTAGAAATGCCTTTACAATGCAACTGAAAAAAGGTTTTGAAACCGAATACAAAATAAGACACGATGCTATTTGGACAGAATTGACAGCCTTATTGTCTGAAAACGGTATTCAGGATTATTCTATTTTTTTAGATGAAGAAAGCGGAATACTTTTTGGCGTTCAAAAATTAAGTTTAAATTTTGATCGTTCACAGCTTTCCAGCCATCCTCTTATGAAAAAATGGTGGAATTATATGGCTGATATTATGGAAACAAATCCAGACAATTCACCAAAAACAAACACACTAAAAGAGGTTTTCCATTTAGATTAAATGAGTAAATTGTTTTAAATTAAAAAGTTATAATAAGAATGAAAAATACAATAAAATTTTATGCACCAATTGCATTATCGATCTTCGTTTTTGCAAGCAGTAATGCACAGAAAAAAACAGCTGGAAATACAATTGTTTTAAAAAACACTTCCAATTTAGAGCTGACTCAAAAAGCTATTTCCATCAAAAGAAACCAACTTTCCCTAGATAAAGAATCTGGAACGTACCCTATTTTAATTTACAAAAAAGATACAATTCCGGCTCAGGTAAATGATTTAGATGGTGACGGAAAATGGGACGAATTGTTTCTGGTAACTGATTTTGCAGCAAACCAAGAAAAGAAAGCCGTTTTAAGCTGGTCAAATAAAGATCCAAAGTTCACGGTTAGAACAAGTGCCAGATTTGGAAAAAGAGAAGGTAAAAACCTGCCCGTTCATCCAGATACACAAGAAGTTTTACTAGCGAATCAAGTGCATAAAAAACTCGGTTATCAAAAATACCAAACTGATGGCCCGACTTGGGAAAATGATAAAGTAGGTTTTAGACATTATTTAGATGGAAGAAATTGCAAAGATGTTTTTGGAAAAAAAACGCCGGGAATTACCCCAGAAGATGTTGGAATAAACAGCAAAGGTGCAGTTGAAGACAATTACCACGTAATGCACGATTGGGGGAGAGATATTTTTCCTGTTGGAAGCTCAGCAGGTTTAGGAGGTTTTGCTCTGTTGACCAATGATAATAAAATAAACAGACTTGGAATTTTAGCCAATGATACTTTAAATAATATCGAAAAGACAACATTTAAAATCGTAAGCGAAGGCCCTGTAAATTCAGTTCTAAACTATAAATATCAAAACTGGGAAGCATCAGGAAATAAATATCAAGCAGAAGAAACAGCTTCAATCTGGCCGGGAATGTATGGTTATAAAAATACAGTTTCGGTAAATGGTTTAAAAGGAAACGACACATTACTAATTACGCTTTCTAATTTAAACAATCAAAACCCATTGCAAGTAATTGAAGCAGGAGATTTTGTTTGTTTTATTCAGCATGATAAATTGACTTACGAACGTCAATGGATTTTAGGAACCGCAGTAATAGTTCCTAAAAATGTTTACAAGGGATATATAGAAGCACCAAAAACAGGACAGTTAACAGATTCATATCTAATAAAAGTTTCTGTAAAAAATAATCAAGAAGTAAGTTACTACCCAATCGCCGGCTGGGAACTCAGCGCCGACAAAAACTTTAAAGATTCAGCATATTTCACCTCTTACGTGACAACTTTGGCAAAGCAGTTATCGGCTAAAATTAAAGTTGAGGTAAAATAACAGTCATACATAACTACAAAACTAACAACTAACCAAATGAAAACTATTTTAAGAATCCTTTTTTGCGTTATTGGCTTTTCTCAAGTCACATTCTCGCAGAATTATACTAATGAAACCTTCCCAGACGGAAGTCCAATTTCAAATTGGTTTAAAGATTATTCTAAAATTCAATTAAAGAGTTTAGGCAAACAATACATTATTACAGATTTTAATGTTGGGAAAGACAGCACTAAAATTCAGACCGCTGCAATACAAAAAGTTATTGATAAAGCGGCTGCAAATGGAGGAGGAGTAGTTGTGATTCCGAAAGGAGTTTATTTAAGCGGTGCCTTATTTTTTAAACCAAAAACAGCATTATACATTTCAGAAGGAGGAGTTTTAAAAGGCTCAGATAATATTGCTGATTATCCAATAATGCCATCAAGAATGGAAGGGCAGAACCTGGATTATTTTCCTGCTTTGGTAAACGCTTACGGTGTTGACAATTTCTCGATTTCAGGAAAAGGAACCATCAACGGAAATGGTAAAAAATATTGGGAAGCCTTTTGGGAAAGACGAAAAATTAATCCAAAGTGCACCAATCTAGAAGTTTCGAGACCAAGACTTGTTTTTGTATGGAACTCAAACAATGTACAACTTCAGGATGTAAAACTGATTAACTCAGGTTTTTGGACCAATCATTTTTATAAATGCAATAATGTAAAACTGCTTGATTTGTATATTTTTTCACCTCATATCGAAATTAAAGCACCAAGTACAGACGCTATTGATATTGATATTTGCAGCAATGTATTAATACGAGGCTGTTATATGTCAGTAAACGATGATGCAATAGCTTTAAAGGGCGGAAAAGGGCCTTATGCAGATCAAGATAAAAACAACGGTCCAAATTCTAATATAATAATTGAAAACACCAATTTCGGATTTTGTCATTCCGCATTAACAAACGGAAGCGAATCGATTCATAATCGAAATGTCATTATGAGAAATTGTAAAATAGATGGAGCTTCACGAATGTTATGGCTTAAAATGAGACCAGATACACCACAGCGATATGAATATATAAGAGTAGAAGATATAAAAGGCGAAGCTAAAACTGGACTGGCGATATTTGCTTGGAAACAATTTTTTGATTTAAAAGGCCGTCCAGACGTTCCATTGTCTTATGGAGACAATGTAACCTTGAAAAATATTGATTTAAAATGCGAAACTTTTTATGGTGTAGAAAATGATCCAAACGTACGTTTATCCAATTTTACATTCGAGAATTTGAACATTCAAGCGACCAAAACAAGTATTGATAAAAGCCTAATAAAAGGGGTGAGTTTTAAGAATGTCTATGTAAATAAGCAGTTAATAGAGTAATTTTTACGCATATCCTCAATAAGCAGTTGCTTTTTTTTAACTAAAACAGAACAAAAATTAGCTTTTTTTTTAAGTTTGTATGTTTTTTTAAACTAGCATCTTGGAGTACTTGTAAGAGCATTCTCTTTTTTATTTGTTAGTAAATAGTTGATTAATAGTTTGTTGTAATGAAGGAGTTTTGATGAAAATAAAATGTGATTTTAACGCTAATTTAAAGCACAAAAAACAATGATAATTTTAACAGCAAATTTATTGTAACTATCAATCAAACCTCTATTTTTGCGCCTTAATTTAATAAGTACAAGCATGAAAGATCTATTAGTAAAAATCAACGCCGAAATTGACGCATTCAAAGCAGAAGCTGAATCTTTAACTGAAAAAGGTATCAAAGCTGCAGGACCAAGAGCACGTAAAGCTACTTTAGAAATCGAAAAACTTTTGAAAGAGTTCAGAAAAGTTTCTATCGAAGAATCAAAAAAATAATACAATTAAAACCTCGTCAACCTGATGAGGTTTTTTTTGTTTTAAGTTTCAAGTTGGCTTCAACTCCGCTCAGCTTGACAAATGAAAACAGCTGTCACCCTGAGCGAAGTCGAAGGTTTGTTCACAACTTATAACTCATAACTCATAACTTTTCTTAATACATTCTGCAGCAGTCAGTGCATTTAAATCAGCGCCTTCTGCACCTGTATGTGTATGATCTTTTGGGAAAAAGCTTTTAACTTTTTCTTTCCCTAGAGCTTCATATTTTTTAGCAACCGCTTCGCTCAAATCTATATAAAGAACATTTTCTTTCTCCGCAATTTCTTTCGACCATTTTATATATGTATCCGTTCTGCGTTCTACTTTATCGTTTGGCCATTCATTTCTTGGCGTTAAGCTTAAAACAATCGGAATCGCGCCTTTTTCTTTAGCTTCTCGAATAAACTTTGTCATATACCAGCCAAAAGTATGTACAAGCTCTTTTGATCCGTCAGGACGAATTACTTCCTGAGTTTCATCGCCGATTCCTTTTAACGAACCTCTGAATTTTTCCTTATCAACCGCGCCAGCGTCATTATGACCAAACTGAATTAAAATATAATTACCCGGTTCTAATTGATTTTTTACATCATCCCAAAGACCTTCAGAAACAAAAGTTCTGCTGCTTCTGCCGCCTTTTGCTTTATTGATAACGGCAATGCGGGTAGTATCGCAATATTTTGGAAAAGCAACGCCCCAGCCAACAGCATCTGGATTTCCATTATCAGCCATAGTAGAATCGCCTATTAAAAAGACTTTGTTTTTTACAGGCAGAACAATTTTCGGGTTTTCAAGAGCATAATTTTTTAAGGAGTTTTTACTGTGTTTTATTTCATCAATAATTACCGAAGCCGATAAAACAGCTCCTTTTGCAGAAGTATGCGTATGATCTCTTTTATAAAAATAAGTTCCAGTAACTTTTTGCTCTCCAAGTTTTTCTATTTCAACGGCCATTTTCTCATTCAAATTAATGAATGTGACTTTTTCTTTTTCGGCAATTTGTTTTGCCCATAAACCATATGAAGTATCGTTTCGAGGTACTTTCCCATTTTTCCAGTCATTCCTCGGAATTGGTGAACATACAATCGGAATAGCGCCTTTTGATTTAGCCTCACGAATTACTTTCTGAATATACCAGCCGTAGCTGTGTACCGTTTCGTGCTTTTTAGTGAGGATATTATCAATTTCCTGAGTTTCACTTCCAATACCTTTTATTGTACCTCGAGCACGCAGACTGTCATTTAAAGGTCCGTCATCATTATGTCCAAACTGAATTAGTACATAGTCGCCTTTTTTAAGTTTATTTAAAACCACATTCCACAAACCTTTATCTTGAAAAGTACGACTGCTTGTACCGCCTAGAGCATGATTTTCGACCTTAATTTTTGTAGTATCCAAAAACTGTCCAATAAAATCTCCCCAGCCCCAAAGTCCGCCTGCACCATTGCCTTTTCCGTTTTTTACAGTAGAATCTCCCACCGTAAAAAGAGTGGGTTTATGGTCTTGTTTTGGCGTAAAATTGATGAATAATAGAGCCAAAGAGAAAATAAAAAATATCTTAAGTGATTTCATGTTTTTTTTAATTATCAATTATAAGTTGTAAGTAGTAAACCAGCCTTCGACTTCGCTCAGGGTGACAGCTGTTTTTATTTGTCAGGCTGAGCGAAGTCGAAGCCTTTATAGGAAAATCTAAAATCTAAAATCTAAAATCTAAAATCTAAAATCTAAAATCTAAAATCTAAAATCTAAAATCTAAAATCTAAAATCTAAAATCTAAAATCAAACCACAAATCCATCCTTATCCCATCGTCGCCTTTTTTAATTCGAATATTTGTCGGCTGGCTTTGCGGGCCTTGTTGTTCCAAAGGTTTAAAATCTCTCATTGCAGGAATTTCATACATAAACGAAATATCACCTTCGGGAAAATCAGGCTGTGGGTAACTTCTCGGAAAACCATTTTTAGGCAGATCAGGAGTAAATAATCTCAGAAACAAATTTTCAGATTCGCTGAAAACTTTAAACGATGAGGTTCCTGCTTTTAAATTGGTGCCCAATACATTAGCATGATAACCTTTAAATTCAGGATAAATCAGGTTTTCAAAGCTTTCTCCAGTAATCGTATTGTTGTACTGCTTCTCCCAAAAACCGTATGTTGTGCCTTTAATTCTGTTTTTCCAAACTCTATACGGACCTTTTCCAAACCATTTAATTCCAGTAACTTCTTTCTCAGGAAAACTAAATGTGATACCAAAAGCATTAATTTTATCTTCAAAAAAAGCGCCGTCAAAACCTTCTCCGCCAGAAGCATTTTTTAAAGCCACTAATTCCATTTTTAATCTTCCATCAGCTTCCATGATCCACTTTATAGAAGATAATCCGCCCGAATAATTTACAATGCAGACTGCTTTTTCACCTTCTTGCGAAATCTGAATATCTTTTAATTTTGCTTTCATTCCAATTGGGCGCGGACCATTCGTAAGCGGAATTACGGCAGTTTTAGTACTGATTTTTTGAAGTTCTCCAGTTGCCGCATTTATAACTACCGTAACATCATTTCCTTTTAAAGTAATTTCAGAATTACTTTTGGTAACTGAAGCTTTTGCTTTTGTATTTTGAACCGCTAGAAATTTAGAGGCATAAAATGCAGCTTTGTGAATTGTCCACGTCCAAGTATAAATTTCCTTTTCAAATTGGTCAAAAGCCGTAATCGATAAAATATCGCCCTCAAAGAAATTTTGGGGTACATCAAATTTAATCTTTCGTGTTTCTCCTGGTTCAATACTCGGAATTTCAATTTTCCCCGAACTTATTTCCTGAGCTGTTTTATTCGTATACAAAACATCATTTTCGGACTTTAAAACTTTAAATTCCATTTTACAGGAATTCAAATTACTGAACAGATAATCATTCGAAATTAGAAAAGTACCATCAAAAGCATCCGTGATTTGTTTGGATTGAAATTGAATCGGCGCCCAAATTTCTTTAACCGAAAAATAACTTCCTTCCTTTTCACGATGAGGTCCTAGAATTCCATCAGCTGCCAAAGAGCCTTTTGAATCAAACTTTTGTTCCCCTTTCCAGTCCGAACGTTTTACCGCTTCATCAAGCATTGCCCACATAAAACCTCCTGCAAAAAGTGAACTTTCTTTGTATCGATTCCAAAAATCTTCTAATGCCGCGCCATGTCCGTTATCGTAAGTTCCGTGCATAAATTCAGTTGGAAAAAATACATTTTCACCAGAATTAAAGCGATGCATTCCCGTTAGATAAGTTGGGTAATGGTGTGTGTCCCAACCATTAAAATCAGCCCACGGATGAA
Organism: Flavobacterium sp. YO12; assembly: GCF_004119495.1. Classification (GTDB taxonomy): domain Bacteria; phylum Bacteroidota; class Bacteroidia; order Flavobacteriales; family Flavobacteriaceae; genus Flavobacterium. The sequence goes on along the minus strand of NZ_NRQU01000052.1, from coordinate 13,704 downwards.
TGACGATTCTTTTTTGCGGATCATTTTCGGCAAACACTTTATCAACATCATAATTCCAGCCGCCCTCATTTCCGTTATCCCAAATAATAACCGATGGATGATTTACGTCGCGTGTCACCATTTCTTTAACCAATTTAGTTCCCGTTTCAGTATCATACGAATTTTGCCAGCCTGCCAATTCATTTAGAACAAAAAGACCAAGCGAATCGCATACTTGAAGAAAATGATCATCAGGCGGATAATGACCGCGAACCGCATTCATATTCATATCTTTAATTAATTTAACATCCAGTTCGCTGATACGTTTACTTGTACTTCGTCCGCCTTCCGGCCAAAAAGAATGGCGATTAATACCTTTCATGATAATTTTGGTGCCGTTTACATAAATGCCGTCTTTCTTTTTAAATTCTAAAGTTCTAAAACCAATCTTTTTCTCGTATTCATGAAGTACAGTTCCGTTCTGTTTTACAACCAGTTTTAGATTGTATAAATTGGGAGTTTCAGGATTCCATGGCTTAATATTTTCCCATTTTGCCGTGATAGTTTCTTTTGTGGTTTTCGCTTTAAGCGGAAAAGTAAAAGCAGGGAAATTTTCTCCATTTTTACCAGAAAGTGAAACTTGTAAAAGCGTGTTTTTTGGAATCTGCTGCAGGTTTAAATCAACAGTAATCGAACCGTCCATTTTCGGATTTACAGCAATATTCTGAATATGGGTTTTAGGAGAAACTTCCAGCCAGACTGGACGATAAATACCGCCAAAAAGCCACCAATCCGCTCTACGTTCAGCGTTATTTACAGATTTATTAGCAGAATGTTTCCAAACATGAACTTCCAATATATTTTTAGAACCAAACTTTAGTAAAGAAGAAATATCATATTTAAATTCATAAAAACCACCCTGATGTATTGCACCCGCAATTTTCCCGTTGATTTTTACTTCAGTATCCGTCATGGCACCGCCAAAAGCGATTAGAACATTTTTATTTCTATAATCAAACGGTACTTCAAATTCATATTTATAAAAACCTTCTTCCTTGCTTGGTTCTTTTTGGTTCAATTCCTTATACCAGCGTCCATACGTATATTCGCCAAAACCTTCCAGTTCCCATTGAGAAGGTACATTTATTTTAGACCAGACTTTGCTGTTGTTTCCATCAGTACAATAAAAATCCCATTGCACAGGATGCTCAAAATCTTTCCCCGAAAGGTAAATTAAATCTGTTTTTTGTGCTTGTGAGGTTTGAATAATAAAAAGGTGAAGCGAGATAAAAAATAGAATTTTGAAAGTAGGGTTTGAAAACATATTATTTTGTTGAACTTTAAAATTAAGTATAGTTTAATCCGTTTAAAATGTCATTTTACAATTTCTATTTCTTTTCACTTAATCAAGAATCAGCGATTGTACTTTCAAATCTACTTGTTCCTTTTTTATATTGTATCCTGTACTATGATGTTAAAAAATATTGGATAATTCTAAAAATTAATATATTTTTTAAATTTATAAAATCAGGTAGGTGCAGGATAGTATCCCGCTAAAAAACAAAGAAATTGCATCTCAATTATTGAATTAATAAAATAAATGAGCATAAATTTTATTATTCAAATTTTAAGAATTATCAATTATTTGAATTTTATGGGAATTAAAAAACGTACTATTTGCACTTTAGCGGGCTTATTTCTGACTTCAACTATGATTGTTTTTGGTCAGGAAAAAGCGCCCATTCGTAAACTACATTACGCACCCGAAGGAAATAGTTTTGTTTTAAAAAATGGTACCCGAAAATTTAATCGTGCACTTTATGGTTCCAACACCGGATTTAGAGTTGAAACGGGAGATTTGCCAGAATTTGCTATGTATATGCCTGGAATGGGCGGTAATTTTAAATTAGGTTTAACAAACGGAAAAGAAAGCAAATGGATTACCGAGGCAGCGAAAATTGATACACGTTATGTTTTGGGAACAATGCAATACACAATCGAAGATCCAATTTTGGAAGGAGGGAAATTATTTATTGACGTTGTCGCATTAAAAGAAAGTGAAGGTTTTATTGTAAAATTATACAGCGAAAAATGGTCAAAAAAGACTAGTTTAATTTGGGCTTATGGAGGAGCAACGGGAAAAAAGTTCAGTCGTGACGGTGATATTGGCGCAGATCCTGAATCGGTTTTTTATTTACAGCCCAATTATTGCCTCAATAATAAATATACGCTGAAAAAGGAATCTTTCCTTTTAGATTATGGTTCTGAAAGCAACAAACAGAAAACAGGAAATAATAAAAGTGTTACTGGATTTTTTCCAAATTCTGATGTTCGTTTAGCAGATGCTAATGTTCAGAATAAACCTTTAGAGCTTTTTAATTCTAAATCTGAAGCACTGCCGTTAATAAGCGGGAAAGTAAGCTCTATTTCCGATAAAGGAAGCTATTGGCTTTTTGTTCCTGAAGTTTCAAAAGTAAATTATACACAGAAAACCATCGCCGAACTTTTCGAAAAATCGGTTACAGCAACACATCTTTTAGCCAATCGAATTAAAGTAAAAACACCTGATAATTATATTAATACATTAGGTTCAGCGCTTGCTATTGCTTCTGACGGAATTTGGGAAAGTCCAGCTTATCTTCATGGTGCAATTGCCTGGAGAATGTATTTAAATGCTTGGCGCGGAGCTTACACAGCAGATCCTTTAGGATGGCACGACAGAGCAAAAACGCATTTTACAAGTTACAGTAATTCGCAGGTAACATCGCCTGAAAGCGGTCCAGTTGTGTTTGATGAAGAAAAAAACCTAGCGCGTCAGAAAGAAGAAATAGGAACTTCAATGTTTAGCAGCGGTTACATCAGCCGAAGTCCGAATAAGAATAATGTGGCGCATCATTACGATATGAATTTGGTTTTTTTCGATCAGATGTTTCGTCATTTTAAATGGACAGGAGATTTGACTTTCTTAAAAGAAATGTGGCCGACAATTGAACGACATTTAAAATGGGAAAAACGAAATTTTGATCCAGATAATGACGGACTTTACGATGCTTATGCTTCAATTTGGGCAAGCGATGCTTTGCAATACAGCGGCGGCGGCGTAATTCATTCTTCGGCTTATAATTATTATGCGAATAAAATGGCGGCAGAACTGGCTAAAAAACTAAATATAGATGCCGTTCCTTTTGAAAAAGAAGCCGATAAAATTTTAAAAGCGACAAACAATCAGCTTTGGATTCCGAAAAAAGGAATTTTTGCGGAATATAAAGATGCTTTAGGGAATAGAATATTGCACGATTCACCGGGAGTTTGGAGCATTTACCACACCATAGATTCAGAATTATCAAATCCTTTTGAGAGTTATCAAATGTTGGATTATATCAATAATCAAATTCCGCATATTCCAATTGCAGCAGACGGATTGGATAAAAAAGATTTATATGTTATAAGCACTACAAACTGGCAGCCCTATACTTGGTCAACTAATAATGTTGCTTTGGCAGAACAATTGCATACTTCGCTGGCATTCTGGCAAGGCGGGCAATCTGAACAAGCGTATACAATGTGGGAAAGCGCTTTGATTGAAAGTATGTATTTAGGCGCTTCTCCGGGTGGTTTTGAACAACTTATGTATCAAGATGCTATGCGAGGCGAATTATACCGCGATTTTGCTGATCCAATTGGAATGGCTTCTCGAACGTTAGTCGAAGGACTTTTCGGGATTCAGCCGGATGCTGTAAATGAAGTTTTAACCATAAAGCCAGGTTTTCCTGAAAAATGGGAAAACGCATCTTTAGAAATTCCTGATATTTCAATTGATTTTAGTCGAAAAGATAAGAAAGACAGCTATCATATCGAAAACCATTTTGTTGCAAAAATGGACTTGAAATTACTATTAAAAGCTCCTTTTGACGGAGTTGAAAGTATTAGTGTGAATGGAAAAAATGTCTCTTGGAAAGGTATACCAGAGAGCATCGGAACGCCAAAAATCAGTGTTGAAGTTCCTTACAATAAAGTTTATGATGTAGTCATCAATTGGAAAAGCGGAACTTTTAGAAAAATCTATACTAAGCCTTCATACAATTCAGGTGATGCTTTAAATATTAGTATTACGAAAGGAGAAATGGTTTCAATTTATGATCCGCAAGGCGTTTTAAGTCAAATTGATAAAAAAGAAAGAACACTTCAATCAATTGTAAATGGCGAGGGAAATAAAACATTCTTTATTCAGATGAAACAGGGTGAATTATCGTGGTGGTATCCTGTTGAGTTAAACATAAAACCTAAAGAATCAAATCAGAAGGATTTTAATTGGGATATTCCGCTGGACAAATCACAGCGAACAGAAACGGTATCATTATCTTCTTTTTTTAATGCAAAGGTCACTGATATATTCAATTATGAATATTTGTCGCCAAGACCTAAAACGGTAACCTTACAATTGCCCAAACAAGGAATTGGAAATTGGTGTTATCCAAACGTTTCTGTTCAAATTGATGATAAAGGGTTACGTGAAAAAGCAAAGCAGACAGGAAAAATTACAACTTCAAACGGAGTTCCTTTTCAAACACCTTCTGATGAAAATCAGAAAAATATAATCTTTACATCGATGTGGGATAACTTCCCAGAAAGTATCAATATTCCGTTAAACGGAAAAGCTTCACACGCTTATTTTATGCTTGCAGGAACTACAAACCCAATGCAGAGCCGAATCGTAAACGGAGAAATTAAAATAGAGTATACTGACGGAACTTCGGAAGTTTTACCATTAAAAAATCCTGAAAACTGGTGGCCAATAGAACAAGATTATTTTATAGACGGACTTGCCTTTACAACCGATGCTGCAAGACCGCCAAGAGTTTATTTTAAAACAGGCGAAATTTCTAGAGATTTTAAAGATTTTAAAACCATAAAAGGATTTAGCAGCTACGGAGTTGACGGGGGAGCAGGAACGATTTTAGAATTACCCTTGGATAAAAATAAAACTTTAAAAAGCCTCACCTTAAAAACCATTGCAAATGATGTTGTGATTGGTTTGATGAGTTTAACATTAATTAGATAATTAGTCAATTACATAATGAGATAATTGTAGAAATGAGCTTCGACTTCGCTCAGCCTGATAAAAGATTGGCTGTCAGGCTGAGCGAAGTCGAAGCCAATCTGAAACCCTAAACTTCAAAAAAACTATCAAAACAAAATAACCACATGAAAAACTATAAATTCATAACCGTATTCTTATTTTCGGTTTCGCTTTTTGCACAGAAAATCGATCGAAAGGCATTAGTAACAAGGCATAATGTCAAAATTTCGGCTATTGATACTCTCGCATCTTTAACGGTTGGTAACGGTGCTTTTGCTTTTACAGTTGATGCTACTGGGCTGCAGACTTTTCCGAAAGAATATCAAAACGGAATTCCGCTTGGAACACAATCGGAGTGGGGTTGGGATAGTTATAAAAACACCAATAATTATAAGTTTTCGGAGACTTTAAGAGATTATAAGCAATATGGAAGAGACATTTCATACACGGTTCAGATTAAAGAACCAAAACGAAAAGTTGAAGCAGTAAACTGGTTCAGACAGAATCCGCATTTATTGCAGCTTGGGAATTTAGGTTTTGAAATTACGAAGAAAGATGGAAGTCTGGTAAAGCCATCTGATGTAAAAGCCATTTCGCAAAAACTAAATGTGTGGACGGGAGAAATCGAAAGTTATTTTGAAATTGAAGGAACTCCAGTAACAGTTTTAACAGCTTCACATCAGGAAAAAGATGAAATTGGCGTAAAAGTAAAATCAGATTTATTACAGCAAAAACGTTTAAAGATAAGTTTACGAATTCCATTTCCAACAGGAGATTGGGCAGATATGGGTACAAAATGGGACGGAAAACAAGATTATAAAAGCACACTTACAGCAAAGTCAAAAACAGAAGCCGTTGTTACTCATGTAATGGACAGTATTTCGTACAATGTAAATTTAAATTGGAAAGGAAATGCTCAGATAAAACAAACTTCAGGTCATTATTTTGTTGTTGAAGCTTCGAATACTAATACATTAGAATTGAGCTGTCTTTTTGCTTTAGCAGAAAAAAAAGCAATTAAAAATTCCTCTTTCACAGACATTCAAAACAGCAGTATAAAAGGCTGGGAGAAATTCTGGAACAGCGGCGCTGCAGTTGATTTTTCAGGCAGTACAGATTCTCGCGCCAATGAACTGGAGCGCAGAATTATTCTGTCACAATATCTTACGAAACTGCAATGTACTGGAAAAGTACCGCCTCAGGAAACGGGTTTAACATATAACAGCTGGTATGGAAAACCGCATTTAGAAATGCATTGGTGGCACGGTGTTCATTTTGCACTTTGGAATAGACCAGAATTGTTAGAAAAGAGTCTTCCTTGGTATCAAAAGGTTTTTGATAAAGCAAAAAACATTGCCAAAAGACAAGGTTTTGAAGGAGCAAGATGGCAGAAAATGGTTGATGCAGACGGCAACGAAAGTCCGTCGTCTGTAGGGTCATTTTTAATTTGGCAGCAGCCGCATTTTATTACTTATGCGGAATTGATTTACAGAGCAAAACCAACAACTTCAACTTTAAATTTATACAGCGAACGTGTTTTTGCAACGGCCGATTTTATGGCTTCGTTTGCTAATTACGATCCAAAAACGGATCGTTATGTTTTAGGTCCGGGCGTGATTCCGGCTCAAGAACGTTTTAAAGCAATGGAAACTTTTAATCCAACGTATGAATTGGCATATTGGAACTGGGCTTTGAAAACAGCAATTGAATGGAAGAAAAAGCTAAATCAAAAAGTACCTGAAAAGTGGGAAACGGTTTTGGCTAAATTGTCAAAACTTCCAGTTGCAGATAATGTGTATCTAGCAACAGAAAGCGCAACAGATTCCTATACCAATCCCGAATTCAAAACAGATCATCCGTCTGTTTTAGGAACATTTGGAATGCTTCCTGAAACTTCTCTTTTAGATAAGAAAATCATGAAAAACACCTTTGATCTGGTTTGGAAAACTTGGTCGTGGGATAAAACCTGGGGTTGGGATTTCCCGATGACGGCGATGTCAGCAGCCCGTTTAAATATGCCTGATAAAGCGGTTGATGCTCTTTTTATGAAAGTAACAACGAATACGTATTTAAAAAACGGACATAATTATCAGGCGGAACGATTAACGCTTTATCTTCCGGGTAATGGCGGAATTCTAACTGCTGTTGCCATGATGTGTGCAGGCTGGGACGGATCTGAAGGAGAAAATCCAGGTTTCCCAAAAGATGGAACTTGGAAGGTTAAGAGCGAGGGATTTAAGAAGATGTTTTGATTTTTTGAGGTTCTAAGGTTCTAAGGAGCTAAGTTTTATATGCAGTTCTCGCAAAGTCGCCAAGACGCCAAGAAAATCTTAGAATAAAAATTTTGCGGCTTTGCGACTTTGCGAGATTAAAATAAATCTGCTAAATCTGCGTGAAATAACTAACCACAATTCAATATAAAATTTATGAAAAAATATATTCTCTTTTTATTGTTTTTTGTGAGTTTGACAGTTTTGAGTCAAAGACAAATGGAAAATCTAGATCGTGGTATTATCGCGATAAAAGATAAAGGTCATTTTTTTGTGAGCTGGCGTGTTTTAGGAACAGATTCTGATGATCTGGCTTTTAATTTGTATCGAAAAAGCGGTGCTAAAAAAGCTGTTTTATTGAATGAAAAGCCAATTACAGGCGCGACCAATTTTGTTGATATTAAAGCTAATGCTAAAGAAGAGAATACTTGGTTTGTTAAAACGGTTTTAAATGGAAAGGAATCTGAAGCTTCGGGGAGTTTTACAATTCCAGCGAATGTTTCTGATAAACAATATTTATCGATTAAATTAAGAGAAATTGAGGGCTATACAGCAAATGATGTTTCGGTTGGTGATTTAAATGGAGACGGAAAATACGATTTGATTGTTCATATGACGGGAAAAGGACATGATAATTCTCAAACAGGAATTACAGATCCGCCAATATTTCAGGCTTATACTTTAGATGGAACATTTTTGTGGGAGATTAATCTCGGAAAAAACATTCGCGAAGGCGCACATTATACACAGTTTATGGTATATGATTTAGATGGTGACGGTATAGCAGAAGTGGTCTGCAAAACTGCAGATGGCACAACTGACAGCGCAGGAAATGTGGTTGGAGATGCTTCAAAAGACTGGGTTGACCGTGATCCTGATTCTAAAACGTATGGCAAGATTTTAAAAGGACCAGAATATCTTTCGGTTTTTGACGGCAGAACAGGAAAGTTAGTTACAACCGTAGATTATATACCACAACGAGGCGATTTGGCTGGCTGGGGTGGAAGAGGAGGAAGCGGCGGCAATGATACAAAAGGAAATAGAATGGATCGTTTTATTGCCTGTATTGCTTATCTCGACGGAATTCACCCAAGTGTTGTAATGTGTCGTGGTTACTATGGCAGAACGGTTTTGGCTGCTTGGGATTTTAAAAATAAAAATTAACGTCAAGATGGACTTTTGACAGTAAAGATGCTGAAAATCCATATTCGGGAATGGGAAATCATAATCTTACAGTTGCTGATGTCGATAATGACGGAAAAGATGAAATAATCTACGGATCAATGTGTGTTGATGATAATGAGCAAGGTTTGTATACAACGGGTTTTAGACACGGAGATGCGATTCATGTTTCTGATCTTGATTTGGATATTCCGGGTTTAGAGGTTTTTGGAATTCATGAAATTGAAAACGGAACGACAGGTCCGGGCGTCACTTTATTTTCGGCTAAAGATGGAAAAGTATTGTTTACTGGTTCTCTTAATGAAGATGTAGGCCGAGGTGTTGCAGACAATATTGACCCAACTCGAAAAGGTGCGCAATGCTGGTGGTCAGGTTCTCCGTATCTGCATGATATGAAAGGAAATAATATTGGTAAAGCGCCAAGTTCAACTAACTTTTTAATTTATTGGGACGGTGATACTTCGAGGGAACTTTTAAATTCAAATTATATCGATAAATATAATTACGGGAGATTGTTTACTGCCGAAGGAGCTGTTTCAAACAACGGCACAAAATCGACCCCTGCACTTTCTGCAGATATTTTAGGCGACTGGCGCGAAGAATTGATTTTGAGATCTGAAGATAATAAAGAACTTAGAATTTATTCCACAACAATTCCAACTAATGTCAGACAATATACTTTAATGCATGATCCGCAATATCGATTAAGCATCGCTTGGCAGAATGTTGGTTATAATCAGCCGCCGCATACTAGTTTTTATATGGGAGCAGCTATGGAATCGGCTCCAAAACCAAATATTGTATTGGTTAAATTCAAAGATAATTAAGCGAGACAGACATTCTAAAAATTTTGTAAAATGTTAAAATAAAATTTAAAATAAAATAACAATCAGCTCTTTAAAATAAGGTTATTCTAGTAAAAAAGTTAAAAGTTTAATTTTATTATTGTTTGGTGTAAGAAAAATGATATATATTTGAATAGAACTTTCCAAGAGGTTTTTTTTAACAATACTCGCCTATTTTATTTTTTGTATTGTATTAAAATATAGACTAATTTAAAATAATCCTGATTAAATTGAGACGATTGAAAATTATGAATGATATAAAAAAGATTTTCTTATTAGTAATTATTAGTCTATTTTCTTTCACTACGGCTTCAGCCAAATTAAAAATACCAATTGGAAAAATTGATAAAATCGAGATTGTCTCAGACTTGCCAAACACCGATGAATATCTTTCAAAAGAAGAATCAAATGTACACTTAGATCTTGGCAGGCTTCACCAGGAATATAGTATAGCATGGATACCCGTTTGGATCACTCAAGAACCAAAGCTCGTGTTAGTAAAACCTGATTCTGACCGCTATTATGAGTTGTCTAATGAACAGCTTGAAAAAATAATCAGTACAAATAAATTAGATAAAAATCAGTTATTAAAACTTGGGTTTTATACACAGTATGGCGGAAAAATAATTCTATTTCTTCTGCTATGCTTGATTTTTTACGGCTTGTTCGGAAAAGAGAAAAAGAAAGATGTCAAACCACTTAACCTTTAAATAAATTTAATTAAATTATGAATCCACTATTTTTAATTCCCGTTGTTTTAGTAATTGCCGGTATCATTTTTATGGTATACATGAATAAAAAACATGCTTCGGTAAAAAAAGAAATTGACTTAGATGTTGAAAGAACAAAATATGATCTTTATAAAGAAGAGGTTCTAAAACAAGATTTTCCACAACTAAAAGAATGGATGAAAGGCAAAACTATAGATGCCTATACTTCTGCATCTGTGCCGCAAACTAAAGCTGAGAAAGTTCAGGAAATGGTAAGCGATGGTCTAAAAAATGTTGCGCTTTCGACAGTAGGAGTTAAACTGCAAAGAATAGAAACAGAATGTTTTTGGGTATTGAGCGGTAATGATCTACACTTTTTTAGTACAGATACAGTTGGAGAATTAGACGAGCACATTGTTTTTGATAATTTCCGAATTGAAGAAGCAAAACTGAAAGATGGCGGAATCTTAAAATCACAGTTAGGAGTATACGCAAAATCGGCTGAAGAATATTTACCAAAAACACACATCATTACATTCAATATAGACGGTAATCCTTTGGCACTTGAAATTCACGACAGATTGCATTACACACCAGACCCGGCAGATATTTTAAATGTAAATAAACAGTTCTTAACAAGAGCAAAATATCAGGTAGTAGGAGAGAATTTTGTAAAAGTATTACAAAGTAAGTTTCCTAATCTGAGATAAAATTAAATAGAAATGGTTTTTCTTTCAAAGATTTTTAATGCATTTAAAAGTATACGATTAAACGATAAAAATGTAGTCGTTGGTCAACAATTGGATTATTTATTAATTAGTTCAATGTACGCTGAGCAGCAATCAGCCTTCCTTAACTCTTACGAAACAGGACTCAGCAAAAGTGTTTTAAAAACAATTTTGGAGGATTACTGGAGTATCTTTGATAAGGAGGGGGCTCTAGAAATACTTTTAAATTTGCAGGAAAGAAATCACGACGAATATATAGATATTGTATATGATGCTTTTGAGAATAAAGAAGATTATGTTTCTATTTTAAAATCGAATTTACCTCGTGAAGAAGAAATTTTTAAAAGATATTTAGAGATATACAGAAATCTAAATAATGTTGTTCCTGAGTTAATTGAGCAAAATGTAATTAAAGATTTCGCGCAAATAAAAAGAACAAAAGATACTGCTTGGAATTATGGAAGAGGAGCTTTTTTAGCACGTTGTTGTTATGACGCTGGTTATCTTTCTGAAGCAGAGTTGAAAGAATATCTTCAAAAATCATACAAAAGCCTAAAGGGTTATTGCGTAACTTGGGAAGAGTATACCAAAAGCTATATATTTGGAAGGCAGCTTTGGGGAGGTTCAAACAACAGCGGAATGATTCAAATTGCTGATGATTTACTTCATAACAAAAAAAGCCCTATGAGTAATAAAAAGTACTTATAAGACAGAGATTAAGTCTCATTTTTAGCAGAAGAAAATTAGATATAAAAAAAAAATCGCAGCGTATACTTTTGTAAACGCTGCGATTTTTTATTTTTAAGATTAGTTTCTCGATTAAAAGGAATTTAAATTATAGCCAAACGATCAGCTTTTGCTCTTCAATTTGTTTGATACAAAATTTATAAAATCATTTTGTTGATCTAAAAATAAATAATGAGAACAGTTATCCAGTATTTTGAAATTGTTTTTACCAGTAATTTGCTGTATATCTTTTAATTGCTTCTCTGAAAATATACCGTCATTTTTACCATAAATGGCATAAACGGGAATCTTTTCAGCTTTTATTTCTCGAAGTATCGATTTGGTGTCGATGTTATTTTTTGATTCATTTTTGTAAAACTTGATAGGCGATTCCGCATTTTTGACAGCAGTTTTATAAAAAATGCTTTTTTCATATTGATTTCTTAATGCTGTACTTTCTTTTGTTGGTTTTGGCATTACAAAATAATTCATTTCACTTGCTATATCATAACATCCCTTTCGGTATTCTGCAGTGCTTTTGTTCAGGTTTTCAATCTTCTTGATCTGAGAAAGTTTAGAAGTATCATTTTTAAAATATTCAGCAGCTTTTTTTAGAATGTGATCATACGTTTCCTGCTGCGAGAACAAAGCTCCTGCAAGAATTAGTGAACTTACTTTTTCAGGAAATTTAGCCGTATACAAAGTGGCAGCGATTCCTCCAAAACTATGAGCAAGGATATTAGCTTTGCTTATCTTGTAAATCTTGTAAATTTGATTTAAATCATTAAAACTTTCATCAAAAGTCATTACAGCATTTTCGTCTTTTGATCTTCCTTCTCCGCGTCGATCATAAACAATAACATAAAAACCTTTATTAGCTAGAGTTTCGGCAGTTGTTCCTTCAAAAAGGTTAGAGTTGCCGCTTGGTCCGCCATGAATAAAAATAATAACAGGATTTTTACTGTTTCCGTATGCTTTAGAGTAAATAGTCTGAGCAAAAAATGGTATCGAGAAGAGAACCAAACTTACTATAAATAGCAGCTTCTTCATTTTAAAAGATTAGATTTTAAAACAATTCTTCGTATCTGCTGTTCAAAATAGTACGCAATATCAAAGTTTTCATTTGCTTGATTTTCCATTACAATTACGCTGGTGTTACTTGCAGGATAATACAAATTAACTGCAGTAAAACCCTCACTAGGATGAAAACCAGTATGTCCAATTTCTTTTATAGCCGCTTGATCATTAATTCGTAATCCATATCCATAACCAATTGGTTTGTCGCTAAAAAGAATATGTGTGTTTGTAATAGAGTAAGTTGTCATTAATTTATAAGTCTCATTTTTTAGCAGTTTACCATTATGTAATTTTTCATTCCATTTTGCTAAATCTGGTGCTGTTACAATTAAATTGGAACCAAAATATTGAGACGGCTCAAAATTGATTTTTTCATTTACTATAATTGTTCCATCAGTTTTTACAGTATGTCCTTTTGTTAAAGTTTTTTGGGCACTTTCAGAAGGGTAAGAACTATTATTCATATCGCATTTTTTAAACAATGCTGTTACTAATTGATTATAGCTTTTTTTGCTTTGCTTTTCAAGAATTTCACCCAAAAGAGAATAGCCGGGATTAGAGTAACTAAAGTTACTTCCCGGAGAAAATTTCAAAGGTTTATCATAGCTTTCGCTGCTAATTCCCGATGTATTATTAAGTAATTGGTGTACAGTAACAGAGTCTGCCCAGCTGTATTTAAAATCAGGTAAATATTTTCGAACGGTAGCTTTTAAATCGATTGTTCCTTTTTCGACTTCAGTTAAAACGAGTACTGCTGTAACTTGTTTGGCAATAGACATTGTCGAGAATCTATCAGTGATTTTAAGTGGTTCTTTTGTATTAAAATTAGTGTATCCAAAAGCTTTTGCATACTTCATTTTTCCGTTTTGCTGTACATAAACTACCCCATTAAATGATCTAGGACTTGTGACTTTAATTAAGCTGTCAATTTTGGCGGAATAATTATCTTTTTGTTGTGCAAAAGAATGACAGGAAGAAAGAAAAAGAACAAATAAGACACACGTTAGTCGAAGAAAATGATTCATTTAAGGTTTGATTTTTTTGAAGTTAGGTTTGAAAATTAATACTGAAAACGATGGTTTTGTATTTTTATTTTAACAGGATAAA